>NZ_CM127843.1:525000-732500 GCF_052805735.1 Bacillus sp. N6 | reverse complement strand
TCACGTATCGACATTGCGTATACATCAAAAGCAAACATGAAAGATGCAGCACGCGAAGTCGAAAAAGCCGTCAATACAATTAAATTACCTAAAGATGTAACCAAGCCCGTAGTTAGTCAACTAAACACTTCTATGATTCCACTCGCCCAAATTACTATCCAGAAACAAAACGGGTTTTCAAAAGCAGATGAAAAACAAATTGAAAAAGAAATCGTACCACAACTCGAAAACATTGATGGTGTTGCTAATGTTATGTTTTTCGGAAAATCCACCTCTGAATTATCTATCGTACTTGATCCGAACCAATTAAAAAACAAAAACGTAACATCACAGCAGGTACTCACTGTTTTACAAGGAAAAGAAACTTCTACTCCAGCTGGGGCAATTACTGTTAATCAGGAAGAATACAATCTCCGCGTCATTGGGGACATAAAAAATGTAAATGACATTAAAAACATCACTGTGGTACCCCAAGTAAAATTGCAAGACATTGCTCAAATCGAAATCAAACAACACTACGATACAATCTCACATATAAACGGAGAAGAAGGCACTGGATTAATCATCATGAAAGAACCGAGCAAAAATGCAGTTGCAATTGGAAAAGAGATTGATAAAAAAGTTAAAGAGATAAATAAGGAATATAAAGATCAGTTTTCCATTAAACTTTTGGCCTCAACCCATGAACAAGTTGAAAATGCTGTTACTAGCATGGGAAAAGAAGTAATACTTGGAGCAATCGCTGCAACTCTAATTATCTTAATCTTTTTACGTAACTTCCGAACAACACTCATCGCTGTTGTCAGTATTCCATTATCTATTTTATTAACACTCTTTTTACTACATCAATCTAACATCACACTTAACATTTTAACCCTTGGTGGTTTAGCTGTTGCGGTTGGACGTCTCGTCGATGATAGTATCGTTGTCATCGAGAATATTTTCCGCCGTTTACAAAAAGATTCTTTCTCTAAAAATATTATTCTTGATGCAACGAAAGAAGTTGCCGTCGCAATTACTTCTTCTACTTTAACAACGGTCGCTGTTTTTTTACCTATCGGCCTCGTATCAGGAGCAATCGGAAAATTAATGTTACCTATGGTATTAGCAGTTGTATATTCTATTCTATCATCCTTAATCGTTGCACTCACAGTCGTTCCACTTATGGCTTTTTTACTACTCAAAAAAACAAAGCATCGAAAGCCAAGTTCTTCATCACGATATGTCACTACGTTAAAGTGGTCTCTTTCTCATAAATTCATTATTCTACTTACTGCATTTTTATTATTTGCAGGATCAATTGCAGCCTATATATTACTACCGAAAGCAAACATAAAATCTGAGGACGACACAATGTTATCTATTAACATGACATTTCCAGCCGATTATAATGCTGAAGCTCAAAAACAAAAAGCATTCGATTTCGAAAAGAAATTACTTTCTAATTCAGATGTAACAGACGTTATTTTACGAATGGGATCTAGCGCAGAAGATGCACAATGGGGGCAAACAACTAAAAATAACCTTGCTAGTATATTTGTAGTCTTTAAAAAAGGTTCTGATATTGATCAATATATTAAAGAGTTAAAAAAGGAAAATAAAACTTTTGAGCCTGCTGAACTTGATTATATAAAAACCAGTTATTCAAGCTCTGGCGGCGGCAACAACTTACAATTTAACGTAACAGCTACTAACGAAGCGGATTTAAAAGAGGCGGCTACTATCGTCGAAACAAAACTAAAAAGCATGGATGATCTTTCTAAAGTAAAAACGAATTTAGAAGACTCTAAGAAAGAATGGCAAATTCATATTGATCAAACAAAGGCTGAACAACTAGGTTTAACACCGGAAATAGCTGCGCAACAAGTAGCATTCCTTATGAAGAAATCACCTATTGGCGAAATTACAATTAATAATGAAAAAACTACTATTATGATAGAACATAAAAAGGAAAACATTACTAAACAAGAAGATATTTTAAATACAAACATACTATCACCTACTAATGGACCAATTCCTTTAAAAGACATCGCAACTATTTCAGAAAAACAAACGCAAACAGAAATTTTCCATAAAGACGGAAAAGAAACAATTCAAATTGCCGCCGAAGCTTCAAATGAAGATTTGAGTAAAGTAAACACAGCAGTAAATAAAGCGATAACTGACTTAGATTTACCTAGCGGTTCAAAAGTAAATATCGCAGGAGCTACTGAATCTATGCAAGAGAATTTTACAGATTTATTCAAAATTATGGGGATTGCAATCGGGATTGTATATTTAATTATGGTTATCACCTTCGGGCAAGCACGCGCTCCTTTTGCAATCCTATTCTCCTTGCCGTTAGCTGCTGTCGGTGGTATTTTAGGATTAATCATTTCACGAACACCTGTTGATGTAAATTCCTTGATCGGCGCATTAATGTTAATCGGGATTGTCGTTACAAATGCTATTGTATTAATAGAAAGAGTCCAACAAAATCGGGAACACGGAATGGAAACAAGAGAAGCCTTACTTGAAGCAGGCTCTACTAGACTACGCCCAATTATTATGACAGCTATAACAACAATCGTTGCTATGCTCCCACTCCTATTTGGCCAATCCCAAGCAGGAAGTATGGTATCAAAAAGTTTAGCCGTCGTTGTTATCGGTGGTTTGGCAGTCTCAACTATTCTTACATTAGTAGTCGTTCCAGTTATGTATGAATTATTAGACAAAATCGGGAGAAAAAGACGCTCCCGTAGGAAAATAAGCACTTCTACAGAAACACCTGATATTTAAAAACAAAAGACGTTATCTTCACAAATGAAGATAACGTCTTTTCTCTACTTAGTCATATAATCCATCATTTTTTCCACATATTGCTCTATAGGTTTACTAGAATCCACAATAAGGTATTCATTATTTAAAGGTCTTTGACTACCATTTAACCACTTTTCAAAACCTACTTCCGACTCCACCTTTTCAATTTGACTGATCATACGCTTACGTGTTTGCGGTCTCCTATTAATCTCTTCCATATCATTAAGATAACACTCAATATATTTATATTTCACACCATGTTTAGTTGATAATTTATTTCCTTTTTCAACCATTCCCTCATATAAACACGGACTATCCAATATAACACTATGCCCTTGTTCTAAATAAGAATCAATCAATACCCATTCGGCATCATACGCAAGCCCACCAACAATCGTTGATTCAATTCCTTTTACTTTTAATGATTTTAACAACGCGGATTTCAAAACATCCTGATCTATAATTACAGCACCTGTTAATTTCGCTATGTACTTAGAAACTGTCGATTTTCCTGACCCAGGAAAACCTGACATTTGCAGAAAAAACAAATTAAAACTCCTCTCTAAATTACATCTGTTCTTCTTTATAATTAATCACAAATTCAACAACCATTACATCCATTCCTTCTATATTAAAATACAAAAGAACCCCCTACTTATAAATAGAGAGTTCTTCTTTATAATTTATGCCGCTTTTACCTTTTTCGTTGCTTTACTTTTTCTTTTCGTTCCTGTAAAGCGCTTGTGTAATATAGATGCTATCAAGCGTGAAATAACATTGAATAGTAATACCATAATAATTAATACAGCTGCAGATTTTGTCGCAATCAACTTCGCATCTGGAATAACTCCTTCAGAATTTAATTTCCAAATGTGAACCGCTAATGTTTCAGCTGGTCTAAACGGATTTAAAGGATGCGCAGGACTTGAGAAATCCGCTGCTGAATTTAAAATCGGGGATGTTAAACCCGCTGTGTAAATTAATGCTGCCGCTTCCCCAAATATACGACCCGCCGCTAAAATAATCCCTGTAATAATTTGTGGTAATGACGATGGGATAATAATACGAGCGATTGTTTGCCACTTCGTTGCACCTAATCCAAGACTTGCCTCTTTTACATTATGAGGAACTTCTGAAATCGCATTTTCACAAACACGCGTTAAACCTGGTAAATTTAAAATAGTTAAAGCAAGAGCACCACCCATTACTGTGTATCCCCAACCTGTCATTGTAACGAACACTAACAAACCAAATAAACCAACAACAATAGAAGGTAAAGACGCCATCGTCTCTATACATAGACGAACAAAATTTAAAAAACGTCCTTGTTTTGCGTACTCTGCTAAATATATTCCAGCACCTAATCCAAGAGGAATAGATATAATAAGCGTTATAACAAGCATGTAGAAGGAATTGAATAACTGCGGACCAATCCCACCACCAGCTCTTGTATTGCTTGGTTCTCCAAACAAGAAATTAGGATCCCAAAATCCCCATCCCTTTTGTAAAATCTCAAATACTAAGAACACTAGCAAAGCTACAACTAAAGCCGCAACCGCATAAAAGATACCTGTCCAAACTTTATTTACCGTTCTTGCATTCATTATTATCGCTCACCTCTTTGCCCAATCGCTCGAATTACTAAAATAAACAGGAATGAAATAACAAGTAAAATCATCGCTAAAGTCCATAGCGCATTGTTCCAAGCAGTTCCGTTCAATGTATTCGTCATGTCCATTGTTAAAATACCAGTTAACGTCGCTGTCGGACTATATATTCCTTCTGGTAATTTAATCGTATTCCCGATTACCATTTGAACCGCTAACGCTTCACCGAAAGCACGCGCTAAGCCTAAAACAACACCTGTTAAAATCCCTTTTTTCGCAGCAGGAACAATCACTCGGCTAATCGCTTGCCATTTCGTTGATCCTAGACCATAAGAAGCTTCTAAATAATCAAATGGAACAGAACGTATTGCATCAGAAGCGATACTAGCAATAGTAGGTAAAATCATAATACTTAATACAACAATACCTGCAATTAAACTAAAGCCTACTCCCCCAAACGAATCACGTAATAGTGGTACTAAAATCGTAACACCTAATAATCCGTATACAACCGAAGGAATACCAACTAACAATTCTAGAACAGGCTTCAATACTTTATTTCCAAACTTTGGCGAAATTAAATTCATGAATATAGCAAGAGCTATAGCAATTGGTGCACTAATAATAACCGCACCTAACGAAACCACCGTTGAACCTACAATGAAAATTAAAGCCCCGAAGGATCCTTGATCAGCATTTGGATTCCATTTTGTCGATGTTAACATCTCAGTAAATGAGATACCACTTTGTGTAAAAGATTGAATACCTTTACCACAAATAAACGCAATAATAGCTAATGTAATTAAAACAATAAAAATACCACAAAACGTAACAAGTGATCTTCCTATATATTCACTTTTCACGTAATTAATTTGTTTTTTCCCCTTCATCACAGGACAGACCCCACTTCACAGATTGAAATGAACAGGACTGGCCTTGCAGCCAGCCCCATAAAACTTTATTACTTATTTAATTTAGACATTGGAATGTAGCCCATATCTTCTACTTGCTTTTCAAAGTCTTTACCTTTTACATAATCGATGTAAGCTTTTGTTGCTTCTTTCGCTTCACCTTTTGTTACCATATACTCGTAAGACCAGAATGGATATTTACCAGACGCAATGTTTTCAACTTTCGGTTCAGCACCATCAATTTTCACTGTTTGTAGTGCACCTTTTTTATCTCCAACCATGTAAGACATCGCTAAATAGCTTACTGAACCTGGAGTAGAATTGATAGCTTGCTCTACTGCACCGTTAGAATCTTGTGTTGTACCAGTTCCATCATTAATTTTCGCGTCTTTCATAATCGTTTTTTCAAATGTAGCACGTGTACCAGATGAAGCCGGACGATTAATTACGTTGATTTTTTCATCTTTTCCGCCTACTTCTTTCCAGTTTGTTACTTTTCCAGTGAAGATATCTTGTACTTGTTGCACTGTTAAGTTATCAACTTTTACATCTTTATTTACGACAAGAGCGAATGCAATACCCGCTACCTTGTTATCTACTAATTCTTTCGCCTTTTCAGCATCTTTTATTTTATCTCCAGACGGAACATCTGAATTACCAATTTGTACTGCACCAGATGCTACTTGGTTAATCCCAGTTCCACTACCGCCACCTTGAACTTGAATAGAAACTTTTGAATTTTTCTCCATGAATTTCTTTCCAGCTTCCTCCGCAAGAGGTAGAAGAGCTGTAGAACCAGCTGCTGCAATCGTACCTGATAATTCTTGTTTTGTATTATCGCTTCCTTTAGCAGTTTCTTTACTAGTTGTATCTTCTGCTTTCCCACACCCAACTAATGCTCCTGCTACCACTAAAGCTGCTAAAGAAAATTTAATACCTTTTTTCATAACCATGTCTTGTACCCCCATTTGGATTATCACTTTTCGAATTCATTTTCTTTCGAACACAAATTCATTGTAGGACAACAATATTATGTGAGTGTTAAGCAATTTTTAATTTTAAGTAAATGACGATAATCATCCTCAAAAGCTAGGAATCCCAACATTTGTAGTTAAAGAAGCAAACAAAAACCACACTAACTATGCTGTAATGTAAATTTATTCTTAACAATGTAAATTCAATGTAAATGTTTTTCTCTCTTTTTCCCTTTTAGTTAAAGTTACATTTACAATTCCGCTGTATTTTGTAACTTTTTCACGCCTAATTTATGCACATTAAAAAGAATTTCAGTAATATTTTTTAGTACAACTAAATAAATTGGAACAATTCTAAAATTAAATGAATATTTTTAAAGTACTAATTGACAGCATCATCCAATGTAGTCTACTATATTACTAACAAAAAGTTTACCTAAGGAAACTTTTTAAACTAACACTAAAAATATAGAGAAGAGGTAACTTTTATGGTATCGGCTAATACTAAACCCCTTTCCGAGTTTAAAACAGGGGAGTTTGTACAAATTGAGAAGATACAATTAGAAGGAACTATGAAACGACGTTTATTAGATTTGGGATTTATCCCAGGGGCAACGATTAAAGTATTGCAACGCAGTCCACTTGGAGATCCGGTCGCTTATCAAGTGAGCAACACAACTATTGCACTGCGCAAAGAAGAAAGCTCCCTTATTTTCGGGGTATTAATAGGAGATGATTTCAGATGAGCAAACATCGTATTGCTTTAGCTGGTAACCCGAATACCGGGAAAAGTACATTATTTAATACTTTAACAGGTTTAAAACAACATACTGGAAACTGGACGGGAAAAACTGTTTTAAAAGCTGAAGGAGAATATGAACATAACGGAAGTAATTATACATTAATAGATTTACCTGGAACTTACTCACTATACTCAAATTCCGCAGACGAAGAAGTAGCGAGGGATTATATTATATTCGAAAAACCAGAAGTAACTGTAGTTGTCATAGATGCAACTGCTATGGAAAGAAATTTAAATTTAGCACTCCAGGTGATGGAGATGACAAATAATGTAGTCATTTGCATTAACTTAATTGATGAAGCCGAGAAAAAAGGCATTATTATTGATGAAAAGAAATTAGCAAAATCACTTGGTGTACCTGTCGTTAAAATTTCAGCACGTAACCGAGTAGGTATTGGTCATTTGCTAAATGTTATTGCAAAAGTAGCAAATAAAAAACTAATTCCAACACCAATTAAAATTACTTACAGCGAAAAAATCGAAAATATGATTCAGGAATTAGAACCACAAATTTATAAAGTGTTCGGTGATACGTATCCAGCACGTTGGATTGCGTTACGTATATTAGATGGAGATAAAAATTTCTTAACTACACTTCAAAAACACCATAATGAACCACTTGTAAGGGAGGTCGTAATTAATGGAATCTCACTCAGCCAGTAAAGCTCTTCCATTAGACTATATTATTCAACATGCACAATCACTTTCAACAGAAGATATACGAGATGATATAGTCGGAGATATTTACCGAACATCTGCAAGCATATGTAAAGAATCTGTCCAATATACAAATACTGATAAATTATATCGTTCCGAAAAACTAGATAAAATTTTCACATCTCCAATCTGGGGATTCCCAATTATGCTCGGTATTTTATCTATTATTTTTTATCTTACAATTGCAGGCGCTAACGTACCATCTGATATGATTGCCGAATTCTTCGGATGGGCCGAAGGATATTTAACATCTTGGTTCCAAGCAGCGCATGCACCTGAATGGTTACATGGCATTTTAATACTTGGTTTATTCCGTGGTATCGGTGCTGTTATTAGCGTTATGTTACCACCTATGGCAATCTTTTTCCCTATGTTCGCGCTATTAGAAAACTACGGATACTTACCACGTGTCGCGTTTAATATGGACCGCTTATTCAAACGATCCGGCGCACACGGGAAACAATCTTTAACAATGGCAATGGGATTTGGTTGTAATGCAGCAGCCATTATGTCAACACGTATCATTGAATCACCACGTGAACGTATGCTAGCAATTTTAACGAACAACTTCGTTCCTTGTAACGGTCGCTGGCCTATGTTAATTTTAATGGCTTCACTATTTATGGCTGCTGGTTATACAGGCAGTATGCAAACATTGGTTACTGCTGGCGTTGTAGTTGGAATGGTTGTAATTGGTGTTATTATGACATTAACTGTTTCTTGGGTACTATCAAAAACAGCCTTAAAAGGGGTTCCAACTCACTACACACTGGAGTTACCTCCGTACCGCAAGCCAAAAGTTTGGAATACAATTGTTCGCGCAACACTCGATAAATCAATCTACGTTTTAAAACGAGCTATAGTTGTTGCTGCCCCTGCAGCTGCATTAACTTGGTTACTTGCTAATATTTTTATCGGTGACACAAGCTTACTTATGTATTTTGTAAATTTCCTAGATCCATTTGCTAAAATGTTAGGACTTGACGGGTTTATTCTAGCTGCATTCATTCTTGGACTACCCGCTAATGAAATTGTAATCCCAATTTTATTAATGTCTTACTTATCAACTGGGGCTTTAACTGAAATAGATGATTTTAATCAAATTAAAAATCTATTCCTAGAAAATGGTTGGACTTGGTTAACAGCGTTAAACACAATGTTGTTCTCACTTCTTCATTTCCCGTGTGGAACAACACTGGTTAACATATACAAAGAAACAAAAAGTGCAAAATGGACATTCTTATCGTTTGCAATCCCTACCGTTATCGCCATTGTTGTTACATTCCTCTCTACACAATTGGTACATTGGTTAGGGCTTGTATAAAACAAAGCATACATAGAAGGCATCCCCCTTCACATATGCTTTGCCCGAAAGAAACCTGAAAATCATTCAGGTTTCTTTTTTTGTACATCAGTATTCCACGGCTGCGCTCCATACTTTGTGAGTTTTTTATGAATGAAATAAATAGCCCCCGGCAGCACCGCCATTAATATCGTGCAACTAATTCCTAATCCAGTAAACAACTTTCATCACCTTATTTCACTCTTTTCGGTAAAGCTGAACCTGAATGTTCAATTGTTGGATGAACGTGAACAGTAATTTCAGCATTACTAAAGTAATTTTCGCCTTGATCCCAATTCTTACTTATTTTTGTCCATTCTTTATAATTATGTCTCTTATACACTTCCCCTAACTCTAATACATCTACCTTATATTTTTTTTGAACAAGCTTAATCGATTTTTGAATACGCTCCTCCATTTCTTCCGATATATCCTTCTCTAAACGCTTTTCATTCAAAACCTTTTTATGATCACTAAAGTGCAACTCAGCTATTGTACCTTCCAGAAATAAATGAATATTAAATTTCGGTTTTGTAGCATTCGTTGTGGATACTTTAATTTTTCGACGTAACTTATGAATTTCATATGTAATAAGTTGATTCTTTTTACGGATGGTAAAAAAGCCTCCAATTTTTTTACCTATTATATAATTCATCCCTAATGTTTCTTCCCCACTCAAATTGCCTACACACTTATTATCCTTTCCACGAAACAATGCTGCACCGTTCATTTGTACTCCTTGCTTTGTTAGTTCCAGAATAGGCAATACAAAACTTCGGTTAGAGATCATCTTTTCCTGCACCTCACCAATTCTTGCAGCCTCAATCATTTGGGCATTTTTCGGAGGGTGTTCAGCTAACATATCAATATACTGCGCCGGTAAATTTTCAGGCTTGGCACTTTGTTTTAAAATAGCTTCGGCATTTTTATTAGAAACGAACAAACGAATATTTCTTCTCATCTCATGATCGCGAATATATACATCTAACGTATTTTGTAAAATGTATGGATGTGAAAGTAATTCTTCAGAGAAAATAATCACCTGTATATGAGGGAAAAATAATGTACGACTAATTTTTTTTGCGATTATTCTTATTTGTTCAAATACACTATCTGCTTTTGCACTAACATTAATATAATTTTCGCTATCCCCACCCCCTTGTCCGCCCTGTTGAGACAATTTACTAGGGAGTACCATCTGATAGGTCCCTTTCATAATTGGATTCGCTTTCTTCTCCTTCACGATATCGTAAGCCGCTCCTACTACAAATCCTCTTTCTTCTATCTCTTCTAACTCAGAACACCCACTCATAAATCCAGTTAAAGCCATAACCATTATAATTTTAAGAAGGCGTTTCATTGCCACCATTCCTTCTTTTTATTTTATATATAATTAAAACGAGCAAAGGAGCTAACACAACAAACCCCATATCTATCCAAGCTAAATAAGTCCCATAACTTGATAAAGTATTCAAACTACTAGGTATCATATTCACCATAAAAATAATAGGGGCACTTACGAAAATAAAAATATGTTTCTTCACTTTCGGAAACATAGCACAAAACAATAAAGATGCGACGTCATAATACATTGCTGTAGTGTTATAAATTGTAATAATCCAAGTCGTAAAAAAAATCGCATCAAACCTTTCTAAAAATCCTCCCCCAATTTCAATTTCTTTCCCTAATTCAATTGTTGGATATGTCAATCCACGTGTTGTCATATAAGTAAAAACGCTAATACAAGTTACATAAATTAAAATGTATGACAGCACGTTTACCATCACCGCTTTCGCGACTGCCATTGGCGCTTTTTTCGCTGTCTTATCATTTAGCAACACCGCATAAAATAAAGCTACTTCAAATCCAATAAACGTAAAAATAGAATTTTTAACTCCAACAGCATATTGACTTACTTTCGTTTGAAAAGCTGGTAGTAAATTATTTATTTCCATTAAATTTATATTCAATAAAGAAAGAAGTACTATTGCAATTAAAACAATAGGTAAGAATAAAACATTTAACCTTAATAAGGCTGCTCGTGATCCTGCTATTCCATAAATAACAACTAATAAGAAGAAGAAAGACAGTAGTTGTATCGGTGTATCACTAAATAAATACGTTTGAGAAATAACTGAAATCATTCGCGATTCATATGCTGTCAAAGCAGCAAACGTTAATACTAAAATACTACTAATTGTGTATGCAACAGGCTTCGTCAAATGCGCACTCGTATATTGAACAAAATTTTGTTTCGGAAATAAGATAGCTACTCTCGTCACAAACCAACCTAAAACTGCGCAGATCAATCCACCCAAAAGCAAGATAATCCAACCGTCCGAAAATAAAGTTTGGTTAGCGATATCTCTTGGCATAGACAATGCCCCTATACCAATAATGGTCGATGATACCGCAAACCCAATTTCCCGAGATCCAATCTCTTCATCGCCATACTCAAATGGTTTCACTTATTTTCGCTCCTTTGGACGTATTGTAGAATCTTTTGTTTGTAAGTACTCTGGTCTATCTTTCAACATCGATTTTGGCATGCGAATAAATTCTTCTTTCCAATCTTTATAAAATGCAGGAGCAATTGGGGTTGTATACGGTATACCAACACTTGTTAAATTTGTAATATGAATAGCAAGTGCAATCAGAGCTAGAATGATCCCATACAACCCAAAAGCCGTTGCAGCTAATACAAAGACGAAAAGTAAAATTCGGAACGTAATCGTAATACTATATACAGGAAGCGAAAACGTAGCAATCGCAGTAACCGCAATAATAATAACTAAAAACGGATTTACAATCCCTGCATTTACCGCAGCTTCTCCAATTACAAGACCTCCTACAATCCCTATCGTTTGTCCCATCGGTTTCGGCAATCGAATTCCAGCTTCTCGTATTAATTCCATAGTCAAGGCCATCATTAACGTTTCAATATATGCTGGAAACGGAACACCTTCCCTCGCACCCGCAATTGAATAAGCCAGTTTAGAAGGAATAAGTCCTTGATGGTAAGATACAAGCGCTACATACATAGCTGGTAACAAAACCGCAATTATACCTGATCCCATACGTAAAAATCTTAATAACGTTCCAATCACCCAGCGCTCGTAATGATCTTCTACAGATTGAAAAATATCAACAAATACGAGTGGCGCGATAAGAGCAAACGGGGATCCATCTACTAAAATGGCCGCCTTCCCTTTCGCTAATGAGGCTATAATATTATCAGGCCTCTCCGTATTCAAAAATTGTGGAAATGGGGATAAATTATTATCCTGAATTAATTGTTCAATCGTACCTGTTTCCAAAACGACATCTGTCACTATTGATTGAAGACGGCGATCTAACTCTTTTACAATGTGAGGATTTATAATATCTTCTATATATACTAGGGTTACTTCTTTCTGCGATCGCTTCCCCATAATATAAGATTGGAACCTCAACTTTGGATCGCGTAAACTGCGTCGGATTAACATTTTATTCACATTAATATCTTCATTCAATCCAACTCTCGGTCCGCGTATTAAATCTTCTGTCACTGGTGGCTCTAAACTTCTCTTCTCCCAAGCCCTACTATTAATAACGATAGCAGTTTGAATATTATCAATTAATATAACTGTATCTCCCGCTAAAATCGCATTCATAATATCTGGAAACTTCGTCTTTACACCCACTTCTGCGATAGAAATAAAACGATCCAATAACGTTTGAACAACAGCTTCCTCATTTTGAATTTCTTCGTATTGCAGTGTGCGAATGACATATTTATAAACATTATCCTTATCTGTTAATCCACATAAAAACACAACCGCACAACGTGTAAAACTCCCAGCAAGAGCAACTTCTCTAATTGTTAAATCGTTAGGTGAACCTAACTCATCCCTAATTTCTTTCATAACTTCAAATAAGTTACCTTCAAGCTCTAACAATTTCCCCACCTAACTTCCTTTTCAACAAGTTTTTAGTTAGATTCCGCTAATAGAAGAAAATATATACAAAAAAGAGCTATCTCTTTGCAAAGATAGCTCCAATAAACGAATTACTTTTCTACTATTGTAGTGTTTTTCTTTATAAATACACCTTTTGTAAATCCACTAACTACAAACATCACAATCATATTAATTAACAATGCGACTATGCCCACATTCAAATCTTTTATATACTGCGGAAAACTCGGAAACATCGTAGCTATAGTTGAGCCAGATAAGGTAATATATGCGACCACTAACAGCCCAACTCCCATTCCTGCAATCGCTCCTTGCTTCGTAACAATTTGGCGTGGAAACAAGCTACATACAAGTGCAGGGAAAAGTTGCGTAACGATACTGTACCCCATTAAGAGAAGCGCTCCTATTGTTTCCCCTCCTTTAAATGTAAATAAAACTGCCACGAGCGTTACTACAGGCACAAATAATTTTGCCATCTTAGCAACTTGTCTATCTGAAGCAGATGGAACAATCGTTCGATAAATATTTTTTGCTAACAGTGTAGAAGCCGCCATAACAAGCATAGAGCCTGGAACCAATGCCGTTAATACTCCCGCACTACCAATAATCCCAATAAACCAAGGATCAAAAGTTTGTAAAGCAAGACGGACTAACGAAAGATCTACATCCGCTCCCTTTAACCCAGGAACTTGCAATATAGCAGCAAACCCTGCGAAAAATACGAAAAGTAACACTAAAGAATACAATGGCATAATTGCTGCATTTTTACGAAATACTTTTTCATTTTTTGCAGAAAAAGCAGAAGCAAATGTATGAGGCCACATATAGAAACCGAGGGCCGTTAATATAATAGTAGAAACAAACCAAGAAATACTCATTCCTTCTTCAGGTAAAGATAAAAATCCTGGTTTCGCTGCTTCTACAGCTTCAAACATCGGCTGAAATCCTCCATAATAATGATACGGTAAATATATACCTAAAAACATAACGATAAACAGTATCATAATATCCTTCAAAGCAGCCGTCCAAGCTGAACCGTATATACCTGAAACCATTACATATATAGTTATAACAATAGCACCAATCCAAACCGCAACAACAGGTGATACCCTTCCGTAAGACGCTTCTGAAACGATAATTCCCAGTCCCTTTAACTGTAAAACAAGATATGGGATGATGGAAACAACACCAACAATTGAAACAATAAGTCCAAGCGCCTTACTTCTGTATTTCTTCGCAAAAAAATCCGACTGCGAAACAAGGTTATGCTCTTTTGCATACTTCCAAATCGGTGGCAATAAAAAATACGATAAAAGATAAGCTAAAGCACCATAGCCTAAAATATAAAAGGTAGGTGCGCCTTTACTATATGCCCAGCCGCTTCCTCCTAAAAATGTAAACGTCGTATAAATTTCACCTGCCATAAGGAGAAAAACAAAAATAGTGCCAAACCCTCTTC
Source organism: Bacillus sp. N6 (assembly GCF_052805735.1). Classification (NCBI taxonomy): domain Bacteria; kingdom Bacillati; phylum Bacillota; class Bacilli; order Caryophanales; family Bacillaceae; genus Bacillus; species Bacillus sp. N6. The sequence goes on along the minus strand of NZ_CM127843.1, from coordinate 717,933 downwards.
CTCCAACTGACCATTGCTCTAAATTCATATCTTTTCCATGTTGTGCCCGAATCCCTAAAAATAGTGCGAGAAACAAAAATAAAATAATGATAAGTAATGCAGTCATTTTACATCCTCCTTATTAGCAGGATCAAACACGTACACAAGCCCCATACAAAGAGATGTAATAAACACTGATAATAATACCCAAAATAATAAAAAGGGCATCCCTAATACGTAAGGAGTAACTGAATTCGCAAATATTGGCCCAACTACTAAACAAAGAACTGGAATAAGCGCTAGGATGTGTATTTTCTTCATCTCATTCTCCTTTACTTATAAAGTTCATAATGGCTGATACAAAGACTTCCACTCCAATCGGTAATGCATCTTCGTCAATCGTAAAACGAGGGTGATGGTGAGGATATATAATACCTTTCTCTTTATTTCCTGCTCCGATAAAAAAGAATGTCCCCGGTGCCTTTTGTAAAAACGCTGAAAAATCTTCTCCAGCCATCGTTGGCTGTAAACGAACAACTCTATCCCTTCCATAAAGTTGTAATGCCGTTTGTTCAATAAGCTCTGTAGCTTCATAGTCATTTACAACTGGTCGATATCCATATTCATATGAAAATGTATATTTCGCTCCGTAAGATTCCGTAATATACTTCACAATCCGCTCAATCTTCTTCTCTGTTTCACCTCGTAATTCATGTCTTAAACTTCTCACTGTCCCTTCAATCTCGGCTTGCTCTGGTATTACATTATGAGTTGTCCCCGCATGAAATTGCGTAACAGATATTACGAGCGAATCTAATGGATTCGTGAGGCGAGATACAATTTGCTGAAGTTGCGAAACGACTTGTGTTCCGATTGCGATACTATCCACCGTTTCATGAGGGATTCCAGCATGTCCACCTTTTCCCTCTATCTTAATTTTAAAAACATCCGGTGCAGCCATTGCAGGACCATAAATAACGCCTATTTTCCCAACCTCTAACGACGCCCAAAGGTGAGCACCAATAATATAATCCACACCTTCCATTACACCTGCAGCAACCATCTCCTCTGCACCACCAGGGAAATTCTCTTCAGCATGTTGGAATAGAAAACGAATCTCCCCTTTAATCTTCTCTCTTTCTTCCACTAACTTATGTACAACCCCAAGTAATATCGCTATATGTCCATCATGACCACATGCATGCATCACACCTTTATATGTAGAAATAAAATCAAACTCATTTTCTTCATGAATAGGAAGAGCATCCATATCGGCTCGAACCGCAACTGTTTTGCCCGGCTGTTTACCTACTAATTTTGCCATCACACTATATTTAGTCGGCCGTGACACTTCTAAATACGGGGATTTTCGAAGTATGTCGAACACAAACTGCGATGTTTTTTCTTCTTGAAAAGATAACTCTGGATACTTATGAAAATGCCTTCTCCACTCAACTAACTGATTTTTTGACAAAACAAGTTCCTTTGCAACATCCATACCCCTTCACTCCTTCTTCACCAAGTTAAATGTTATTATAACGTGAATTGTTAACTTTTAAAAGAATCTTCTGAATTTTCAGTGATGATAAACTAAAAAGAAAAAGCCACCCAAAAGATGACTTTTTCATTATCATAAAATAGTAATTGCTTGTTTTCCCATTTGCTCCCAAGCTTTCTCAAATTCTGCTCGTGGAACAGCCAAACGCGGATTATTTTTAAGAGGATCATTTACATATACAAAGTTTTGATCATATCCAATTACTACTGCACTATGCTCATAATATGTAATTTTCACTTCGCCCGAACTCGTATTCCATGTTTCAAAACTACTTTCAGCTAGCGGCTTAAACGTCGTATTGATAATGACCCATACCGGTGAACCAGAACTAATTACTTTATATATATCTTGCATGTCTCTACCTGTTAAATTAATTACTTTTTCAGGAACATATTTTTCTGCTAAATTAAAAATCGGTTGATTATATACACCATATCCAGGCTCTGCCTTTGTGTAAATATTTCCAACAAACCCTTCGTAAGGATTTCCCCGTACGCCATTTTGTTCAAATGGAACGCGATGAATTTCGCTAGCAAGTTGCATCTTATCTACTTGTACACCTTTATATTGCAGCAACATAGCTAAACTTGTCACTTCACATCCTCGAGGTAATTCTGGTAATTGTTTAATAAACGGAACATCTTCAATCATAGCTGCTTCTTTCATTTCAGATAGAAACTCTAAGCGTAGAACTTGCGCCTTTTGCATGATTTTATCTTTTCCTATAAAAAATGCAGCAGCAAGTATAATCCCAAAAACAAAAAGATATTTTAACTTTTTCATTATAAACAAAACTCCATTAATTATTATTTTACAGACACAACTCTTATCATTGTACCCTTCTTCTTACTAGTTTGCTAGAAAGATCATGTGAATTATCGCTCATAGAATTAATTATAAAAATTCTAATTATTTTTAATAAAAAGAAAAATAAATATACATTTCCAGAATATTTTGCTAAAATCAAAATTGTTAACATAGTGAAGATATCACCATGTTAACAAACATTCTTAGAGTATTTAGTCATAGTTCGTTTTTTTACATACTCCATTCATTTCATAGCAAATAAACCGAGTGTGTTTTGCATCCCCCACTAATGATTAAAAACTCAGAATAAAACGAAGTTCACACATTCAAGAAAATACGGGGTGAGGGGCATATGAATCAACAAATTGAACAAACAGATTTAAAACGAACAATGAAAAGTAGACACCTATTTATGATTGCACTCGGCGGCGTTATCGGAACCGGTCTATTTATGGGATCTGGTCAAATCGTCCATAATGCCGGACCTGGTGGTGCTATTCTTGCATTTTTAGTCGGTGGATTTGTTATGTATTTAACGATGTTATGTCTTGGTGAATTATCCGTTGCTATGCCAGAAGCAGGTTCATTCCAAAGCTATGCAAGCAAATTTATTTCACCTGGTTTTGGATTTGTTGTCGGTTGGATGTATTGGCTAAATTGGGCTGTTACGGTGGGAGTAGAGTTAACAACTGTAAGTATTTTAATGAAACGCTGGTTTCCAGACGTTTCTTCATGGATTTGGTGCGTTACATTTGCAGCAGCGCTATTCCTCGTAAACGCTTTATCAGCAAAAGCATATGCAGAAGCAGAGTTTTGGTTCGCAAGTGTAAAAGTCGCGACAATTGTTATTTTTATCGTACTTGGTGGCGCTGTTATGTTCGGTCTACTAGACTTTAATGGAAAGCCAGCTCCAATGCTTCATAATTTCACTGAAAATGGCGGGCTATTTCCAAACGGCGCATTAGCTGTTCTTCTTACGATGATTACAGTAAATTACTCCTTCCAAGGAACAGAATTAATCGGAATCGCTTCAGGAGAAAGTGAAAACCCTGAAAAAACAATTCCAAAAGCAATCAAAAACACAATTTGGCGAACTCTCTTCTTCTTCGTCTTAGCGATATCAGTTGTTGTAGGTTTACTCCCATGGCAAGAGGCTAATCTAGTCGAAAGTCCCTTTGTACTTGTTTTTGATGTAGCCGGTGTCCCATATGCAGCAGACATTATGAACTTCGTTATTATTACAGCTGTATTATCCGTTGCTAACTCTGGTCTATACGCAAATTCTCGTATGCTTTGGGCGATGGCAAAACAAGGAATGGCAAGTCCAGCATTTACGAAATTAACTAAAAAAGGTGTACCGCTAAATGCACTAATTTTCAGCCTAATTTTCGCTAGCCTTTCTTTATTAACAAGTGTATTTGCGGCAGATACTGTCTTTCTAGTTTTAACCTCTATTGCAGCGATGGCTGCTGTTGTCGTGTGGATGTCAATCGCCGCTTCACAGTTTTTCTTCCGTAGAAATTTCGTGAAAAATGGTGGCGACATAAATGATTTAAAATATCGTACACCGCTCTATCCGCTAGTTCCAATCGTAGCGTTCTCGCTCAATTTCATTACATTTGTTAGTTTGGCTTTCATTCCAGATCAAAGAATTGCTCTTTATTGTGGTATTCCATTTATGATTACTTGTTACATTTTATACCAAGTTAAATATAAAAAAGTTGTCACACTTGAACAGCCACGAACTATCACACAAGAAATAAACTAAATATACAAAATATTCAGCTATCTTTCTTATGATAAGATAGCTTTTTTCTATTTCTTGGATATCCTGGTATAACTTTATTTATCTTAAAATTTTCACAATCACGTTTTTCTCTGGAAAATAGTTTACAATGTAATCAAGTTACAAATGATATTCACCTTAAAAAGTGTGCATTTGTGTCTATTTTTTAACAATATATCAAAAACTATTGCCTTCTATAAATTAATAGGTTTATATTGTTTTATTGGCATAGTTTCAATCCAAGGAGAAAGGAGATTTTCAATCGTGCAACTAAAGAAAGCGTTTTGGAAGTTGGCTTCGCTTCTTCCGTTATCATTACTTCTGTTCCTCGGTGGCTGTGATAAAAAACTCGCAGTATTAAATCCGCAAGGACCTGTTGCAAAAGCACAGTATGATTTAATTGTTTGGTCATTCTTGCTTATGTCATTAATTATCGCAATTGTATTCATTCTGTTTACAGTCATCTTGATTCGTTATCGTGAAAAACCAGAGAATATGGACTATGAGCCACCTGAACAACACGGTAACACATTACTAGAAATTATTTGGACGCTTGTTCCTGTTATTATCGTTATCGCATTATCGATTCCAACAGTAAAAGCAACTTATGCTTCGGAAGAGGTTCCGAAAGAGTCCAAACATATTAAACCAGTTGAAATTTATGTTACATCTGCAAACTGGAAATGGTTATTCAGTTACCCAGAGGAAAAAATTGAAACCGTTAACTATTTAAACATCCCAGCTGGTGTACCAATTCAATTCAAACTGACTTCTGTCGGCCCAATGAATGCTTTCTGGGTACCAGAACTTGGTGGTATGAAGTACACAATGGATGGCATGATTATGGATCTTTATTTACAAGCTGATAAGCCAGGTTCTTACCTAGGCCGTAGTGCGAACTTCTCTGGTGAAGGATTCACACACATGGAGTTCGAAGTTGAAGCGAAAACTAAAGAGAAATATGACAAGTGGGTTAAAGAAGTACAAGAAACTGCTCCTAAACTAACAGAAGCTAAGTACAACGAAATTGTTAAACCTGGTGTAGTTGGTCGTATGACATTCTCTAGTCACCACTTAAGTTATGTAGATCCAAAATCACTTGAATATTGTGATTACAACTACTACAAAAACAAAAAATAATAGCTATTATTCCAACAGATTGGAGTGAACACAGTGAAGCTTGATGAATTCTTTGTCACAGGTGACCCGATTATTTACGGTGCAGACGCTTCTATCGTTCTTGTGACATTAGCAATCATTTTCGTACTAACAAAGTATAAAAAATGGAAATGGCTTTGGGACGAATGGTTAACAACTGTTGACCATAAAAAAATCGGAGCCATGTATATTATTTCTGCGGTTATCATGTTATTCCGTGGTGGTATGGATGGTTTAATGATCCGTGCACAATTAACATTCCCAGAAACAACTTATTTAAACGCTGAACACTATAACGGAATCTTTACAACGCATGGTACAGTAATGATTCTTTTCATGGCAATGCCATTCGTTATGGGATTAATGAACCTTGTAGTACCATTACAAATTGGTGCTCGTGATGTTGCATATCCGTTCTTAAATGCTTTAAGTTTCTGGTTATTCTTTGTCGGAGCAATGTTATTCAACATCGCTTTCGTAATCGGTGGTTCTCCAGACGCTGGGTGGACTTCTTACTTCCCAATGGCAGGTACAGAGTTTACTTCAGGCGTAGGAAATAACTACTACGCAATTGCATTACAGATTTCAGGTCTCGGTACGCTAATGACCGGTATTAACTTCCTTGTTACTATCTTAAAAATGCGTACACCTGGTATGACTTTAATGAGAATGCCAATGTTTACTTGGTCAATCTTAATTACAACAATTATCATTATTTTCGCTTTCCCAGTATTAACAGTTGCTCTTGCATTAATGACATTTGACCGTCTATTCGATGCTCACTTCTTTACGATGGCGAGCGGCGGTATGCCGATGTTATGGGCCAACCTGTTCTGGGTATGGGGTCACCCTGAAGTATATATCGTTATTTTACCGGCATTCGGTATTTTCTCTGAAATCATTAGTACATTCTCACGTAAGCGTCTATTCGGTTACAGTGCGATGGTATACTCAATGGTTGCAATTTCTTTACTAAGTTTCGTCGTATGGCTTCACCACTTCTTCACGATGGGTGCAGGTCCAGCGGTTAACTCATTCTTCTCGATTTCGACAATGGCGATTTCGATTCCAACCGGGGTTAAGATCTTTAACTGGTTGTTTACACTGTATAAAGGACGTATCCGTTTTACAGTTCCAATGCTTTGGTCATTGGCATTTATTCCAAACTTCGTAGTCGGTGGGGTTACAGGGGTTATGCTTGGAATGGCAGCAGCTGATTATCAATACCATAACAGCTACTTCCTAATCGCTCACTTCCACTACGTATTAATCGCAGGTACAGTATTCGCTATGCTTGCTGGATTCACATTCTGGTATCCAAAAATGACTGGTCATATGTTAAATGAACGCCTAGGTAAATGGACATTCTGGATCTTTATGAGCGGATTCAACATCTGTTTCTTCCCAATGTACTTCTTAGGTTTAGACGGTATGACTCGTCGTATGTACACTTACTCTGAAAGTCTTGGATGGGGATGGCTAAACCAAATCGCATCTGTTGGTGCGGTAATGATGGGTATTGGCTTCCTACTTCTTTGCTACAACGTAATTTGGAGTGCACGTCACGGTGAACGTGACACAACTGGAGATCCATGGGATGGCCGTACACTTGAATGGGCAACTCAATCTCCTGTACAACATTACAACTTCGCGAAACTTCCAGAAATCAAAGAAGCTGATGCTTTCTGGTACATGAAAAAACGCGGAGAAACAGTTACACCAGCAGCAGAAGATATCAAACCAATTCACATGCCAAGTAACTCTGGTGTGCCTATTATTGCGTCTTTATTCTTCGGTCTTGCAGGTTTCGCATTAGTATTTAGCTGGTTCTGGCTTGCAGCAATCGGCGGCGTTGGTATTTTAGCTTGCTTAATCTATCGTTCATTCGATTATGATGATGGCTACTACGTAAGTGTTGATGAAATTAAAGAAACAGAACATATAGCATGAGAGGTGAAATGACATGGCGGCTTTAGATAAAAGCTTACCTTTGGAATATCAATCCGAACAAAGCAGATTGAATATCCTAGGATTCTGGATTTTTCTTGGGGCTGAAATTATGCTGTTCGCAACACTTTTCGCCTCTTATCTAGTCCTTGCTGGTCGTACGGCAGATGGCCCAACTCCAGCGCAACTGTTTGAACTTAAAACGCTTTTAATTCAAACATTACTACTTTTAACAAGTAGTTTCACATGTGGTATCGTAATTCACGAAATGCGTAAGCACAACCAAAAAGCAATGCTTGGATGGTTCATCCTTACATTACTTTTAGGTGCAGGTTTCCTATTCTTTGAAATCGAAGAGTTCATTATGTACATCGGTGAAGGCGCAACAATTCAAACAAGTGCGTTCCTATCTGCATTCTTCGTTCTTCTTGGAACGCACGGAGCCCACGTAACAGGCGGTATCATTTGGGCAACTTGTGTTATTATCCAAATTTTAAAACGAGGTTTAACACCAGTTACAGCTCGTAAAGTATTCATTATCAGCTTATACTGGCATTTCCTTGATCTAGTTTGGGTCTTTATTTACACACTAGTTTACTTGAACGGGATGGTGGCGTAAATGGCTCAAAACAACAATCAAGCAAACGGGCATGCGCATAGCGGATTCCCTTGGTCACACGTTTTCGGATTTATTTTATCGCTTGCATTAACGTTTCTAGCGTTATACGTGGCACTTTACACAACATTGCCACTTTCAACAGTCTTAACAACTATTATCATAATGGCTGTTGCGCAAGCATTGTTACAATTAATTATGTTCATGCATTTAAAAGAAGGAGAAGGAAGAGTTCAAATTCTTACAATGATATACAGTTTCTTCGTTGCAACTGCAACAGTTGGTTTAACTGTATGGATCTTCTTCTCAATGTAATGTACATGAAAAAGACTGCTGAGGAATCTCAGCAGTCTTTTTTTATTCCCTCCCCTATTACATCCACATTACGGAATTAACAGCAGAATCATGAAGAATATACTTATTATGACAAATGTTAAGAAAAGTCTTTCTTTATGAAATCGAATCCATATGCGTTGCTTTTCTACCTATTATATGGCTAAATAGGTACTATATTTATTTGAAGGGAGAGAACGCAATGGAACATCATACTTCTGTTCTATCACTTATGGTTGTCGTTGCAATCGCGTTTTTCGTTCCCCTTTTGTTACAACGCTTTAAATTAAAAGCACTTCCTGTTGTCGTTGCAGAAATTATTGCAGGAATCTTTGTAGGTAAAAGTGGGTTTAATATTATTGAGCCAGATATGTGGCTTCAAGTTTTATCAACATTAGGATTTATCTTCCTCATGTTCTTAAGCGGTTTAGAAATTGATTTTTCTATCTTTAAACAAAAAGGGAAAAAAAATACGACAAACGAACCAAATACATTTCAAGCAGCAAGCATTATCTTCTTATTTATTTTCATCTTATCTTATGCCCTATCATTACTATTCGTATGGCTAGGATTTGTAGATAATGCAATGTTCATGACTTTAATTATTTCAACTATTTCTTTAGGTGTTGTTGTACCAACACTAAAAGAGAACAACCTAGGAAAAACTGCAATCGGACAAATCATTTTATTAGTTGCTGTTATTGCAGACTTAGTTACAATGATTTTACTCGCTGTTTTCGTCGGATTAAATTCCGAAAGCGGCCAAAGTATGTGGCTCTTACTTCTTCTATTCGGTGCCGGTATTGTCATTTACTTTATTGCAAAACGCTTTAAAAACATTCCATACTTAGATAGTTTAAAAGCTGGTAGTGTACAAATTGATACACGGGCTGTTTTTGCACTCATTTTAATCTTAGTTGGGTTATCGGAATCTGTTGGAGCAGAAAATATTTTAGGTGCCTTCTTAGCAGGTGTACTTGTATCGTTATTATCACCTAATGAAGATATGGTGGAAAAACTTGATTCCATCGGCTATGGTTTCTTCATCCCTATTTTCTTCGTAATGGTTGGTGTAAATCTAGAGGTATGGTCTATTTTTAAAGAGCCTTCTAGCATGCTAATGATCCCAATCTTAATTGTAGGGCTCTTTATTTCAAAACTCTTACCATCACTCGTCTTACGAAAATGGTATCCACGTAATATCGTACTTGGAAGTGCAATCTTATTAACATCGACACTTTCTTTAGTTATCGCGGCTGCACAAATTGGTGAAAAACTAGGGATCATCAGTCCAAGTTTATCTGCCTCTCTTATTTTAAGCGCAGTTATTACTTGTATTTTTGCACCTATATTGTTTAAAAAAATGTTCCCAAAAGTAGAAACACCAAAACCAAAAGTAGCTATTATTGGCGCGAGCAGAATTACCCTTCCGTTATCACTAGATTTAAAACGAGAAGATTATGACGTAACGCTATATATGATGCGTCAAAACAAAATAAATGATGAGGAAGCGAAATCGCATGACTTCCCTATCGTGAAATTAGATGACATCACAATCGCATCATTAACTGAACAAACAGCATTTGATGCAGATCGCGTCGTTGTTGCAACAAGCGATGATGAACAAAACTTATTATTAGCAGAACATGCAAAAGAGCTAGGTGTTGAACATGTTATTGCAAGTGTAGAAGATCCACTTCTACAAGAAAAAGCAACACAAGAACATATCGCTGTATTCTCAACAATTAACTCTACACGTATTTTATTACGTGCACTTATTGATAAACCTAGTCTCGTTCGCTTAATTACAACAGCAAACGAAACAGTACGCGAAGTTGAACTACGCAGCAATAAATATAACGGCATTGCGCTTCGCCGCCTTCCGTTTTTAGGTGATGTACTTGTCATTCAAATCTACCGCGGTAATAAAGCATTAATACCACATGGTGATACAAGACTACAACACGGCGATACATTACTTGTAACAGGTTCAAAAGAGCATATCGATACACTAAAAAACATATTAGAGTAAAAAAATGCCCCTCACATAATTGAGGGGCATTTTTTTAATTTCATATGGTAAAATGTTACTATCACATATTATGAGGATGGATTACATTATGTCTATTGTAACTTTAGCTCTCTTATTATTAGCGGAAGTACTCGTCGCCATTATTCTCATCGGTGTTAGCATTGAAATTTGCAGCTATGGTTGGAAAAAATCAAATGGAGTTAAATACTCATTCCTTTTTCTTTCACTCCTTCTCGGAACCGCTAGTATACTCGGCCTTCTCGCTGCACCTGCATACTTCTTTATACAACTTATAGAAAAAGGTTTATAAGAAAGGATGATAACATGATTACTGTGCAGTATATTGATGCATCCGAGACACACTTATTACGCCAAGCGGTGTTGCGTCCCAATCAGTCCCTAGCAGACTGTAAATACTCTTCTGATTACGAAAAAGACACATTCCACTTAGGTGCCTTTATAAACGATGAGTTGATTAGCATCGCTTCCTTCTCAAAAGAAATATATCCTGATTTGCAAAAAGGTATCCATTATAGACTACGAGGAATGGCAACATTACCTAACTTTCGGAACAAAAGAGCTGGAAGCTCCTTAATTCAGAAGGCAGAACAAATTTTAAAAGAACGGAAAGCAAACATCCTATGGTGTAATGGCCGTATTACTGTAACTGACTATTACAAGCGATTAGACTTTCAGGAGCATGGTGAAATCTTTGAAATTGAACCGATTGGTCTTCATAAAGTACTGTATAAAAAGATATAAGAAAGGCTTTCCTCAATACGGGAAAGCCTTTCTTATATTTCAATCTTCACTTTTTATCTTTTTCATATATATGTAGATAAATAAACTAGGAACTAAAAAACAAGCAAACATAATAAGTGCTGTTATACTAATTGCTTTTATCGAAATATCCGGTGTTACAATAATACAAATAGCTAACAGTCCAATAACAATACCTACCGGAATGAATAATAGTTTCATGAAATAGCTACGTGATACCCCACCTGTATGCTCATATGCCTCTACAGAATGTTTTAAATTTAAGAAGTTAATAGCTACGACCCCGCCCATAAATACCATTAATAGATCCGAAACACTTTCATATCCTGCTCCTTGCAAAACATAACGGTAAAAAACAATGCCTAGTATGATGATATTTTGTAAAATGAAAACTAACCTAATGTGTTTTAACCCCTCAATCATTAAACGTTCATCTTTCACGATTTTCACCCTATCACTCCTTTTCCTCCCAAAACAAATCATTCAATGTTTTATCTACCGCATAACAAATTTTCAAACATAAATCTAAAGATGGGTTGTATTTCCCCTTCTCAATTAAACTAATCGTTTGCCTTGTAACGCCTACTTTTTCTGCTAATTTTTGCTGTGTTAAATCTAACTGAACACGCGCGACTTTTATTTTACTTACAGCCATTCATGTTCCTGCTACTAAAAATATAGACAAATGTATATTCTTAGAGTATTCCTGCTTCTACGTGCCCTGCCTCGCTAATCACTTGCTACTACAGTTTGCTGTGACACTTCACAGGCGTAAATTCCGATGTAGCCCACCGTACATATATACAATCTATTTACGTTAGTATTTTATATTTTTTTGCTTGTAAAAGGTTGATTGACGCATTTAAATCTCTATCTATTACATTGCCACATTCACATGTATATACTCGGTCAGACAGCTTTAAATCCGACTTTTTTTGACCGCAACATGAACACATTTTAGAAGATGGATAGAATCTGTCCACTTGCCGTAGTTCAATTCCATATTCCCTACATTTCGTTAATAACCATGTTTTAAAAGCATAAAAACATTGTTGCGCTACAGCTTTAGATAGATGTTTGTTCTTCATCATACCTTTCACATTCAAATCTTCTACTACAATAAACGTTGGCTTGGTTTTCACCACATCATTTACAATAGACTTTACATACGCTAATCGAATATTTGCTAGCCTAGCATGTAGTTGTTGCACCCTAAGAATATTTTTGTTTATATTCGCTCTTTTATTAGTAACAGGTTGTTCACCTCTCTTTCTTATATTTTCAAATTTGCGTGATAAAGAGCGTTGTTCACGTTTTAACCGTTTTTCTATCTTTTTTACTTGTACTGTTTTATTTATATTTTTGTGAGTTTTTCCATCGCTACGTACAGCGAAGTCTTTAATTCCCAAATCAATTCCTAGACCTACTGTATTGAGAGTTGCATTTGGTTTTACCTCTTTCACTTCACAGAGTATAGACACATAGTATCTTCCTGCTCTTTGATATACTGTACCACTTTTTACAGTTGTATTTTTTGAAATATATCCATACTCTTTTAACCTTATCCAACCAATTGTAGGGACTTTTACTCTATGTCTTTCTACTGTCCAATCTGTTTTGTTGTTTTTCGGAAAGTAGCACTTCACATCTTGCTTCTTCTTTTTTTTATATCGTGGAAACTTAGATAAACCTTTAAAAAACCACTTAAAAGCTTTATGTCCATTCATAATCGCTTGTTTTACCGCTTTGCTCGACACTTCTTTAATCCACTGGTCACACTCTTTTGTATGAATGTTGTTTAACCATTTGGAAAAGTCATAACCACTAAGAAATTTCCCCTCCGACTCATATACCTCTTTATTTTTAGAGATATACAGGTTATATACATATCGACACACCCCAATAGTTTGACGGATTTTACTAATTTGTTCAGTTGTCGGTTTGATTTCTATTAAATATGCTCTTTTCATAAGTCTTCATCCTCCGACATTTTCTTTTTGTATTTTCTCAACCCATATATTCTACAGCTAAATACATGAATGATAGATATTAAATCCTGAACAAGTTCTTCTTGAATACCCATATATTTCTTATACTGTTCTTCTGTATAATATCTTCTTCCTTTTGGGTTTCGGTAAGCAGGTAAAACACCTTGATTGTCCCACCTTTGCAATGTCTTAACAGAGACATTAAGCATTTCTGAAAATTCTTTCGGTTTATATTGTTTCATAATTACTTTTCACTATATATGCCTACTTTTGTCTATGTTTTTGTTTACTGTTTCTTTCTCCTCCACCCTTATTATAATATATATTCCAATAAGTAATTTATATTTTACATTACTAATTTAAGTTTCACTTTATTATACACAAAAAAGGAGCCCCTCATAAGAAGCCCCCTCTCCTATATTATAAGAATAAATGACATCCAAATAAAATTGTAAATAAGTATAGTAACGGATGCACTTCCATCCCTTTCCCTTTCACAATTTTCAAGACTGGATACACTAAAAATCCAATTGCAATTCCATTCGCAATACTAGATGTTAACGGAATACCTATAAAAATTAAAAATGCTGGTAACGCATCTTCAAATTCATTCCAATTAATATCTCGAATGCTTTGTGCCATTAAACTACCTACTATAATTAATGAAGGAGCTGTAATAGCGGCTACACTTGATAAAGAAGCAATAACAGGACTAAAAAATGCCGTTATAATTGTTAGACCAACAACTACAATCCCTGTTAATCCAGTTTTCCCACCTGCAGCAATACCTGCTGACGATTCAATCGTCGCTGCTGTTGGGCTTGTTCCAAAGATAGAACCTGTAGTCCCGCCAATTGCATCTGCAATAAACGCTTTACCAAAACGCTTCTCTGTATTGTCTGTAATTAAACCTGCTTGTTTAATTAAACCAAGTAATGCACCTGTTGTATCAAATAAAAGTACAAGTAAAAATGAAAATACAACACCATATAATCCGTATTCAATTACATCTGAAAATGCATTGATTGGGTTTGAAACGATAATACCCTCTGGCAAATGAGGCATCGCCACAATTTTATCAGCAAACTTCAATTGCCCTGTAAAGAAGGCGATAACTCCTGTCACAATCATACTAATAAATAATGCACCACTCACACGTAATGCCATTAATACCGCCGCTAATATTAAACCAATTAAAGTTAAAATAACAGCTGGAGAATGAAAATCACCAATCGTAACTAAATTAGAAGGATGATCCACGATAATTCCAGAAAGGCGCAATCCAATAAAAGCAATAAATAGTCCAATTCCACCTGCAATTGCATGCTTTAAACTATCAGGAATTGCTAAAATTAACTTTTGCCTAAACGAAGTAAAAGATAATAAAAGAAAAATAATCCCCGTTACAAATACAGCTGAAAAGGCAACTACATATGTAATCCCTTCTGCCTTCTGTACAACAGAATAAGCAAAATATGCATTCATTCCCATAGCTGGAGCAATAACAATCGGGTAATTCGCGAAAATCGCCATACCTACTGTTCCAACAACGGTTGCAATAATTGTTGCTGTAAACGCTTGGTCAAATGGTACACCTGCATCAGATAATATTTTTGGATTGATGACAAGAATATACGCAAATGTAAAAAAAGTTGTGATGCCAGCTAAAAACTCTTGCTTCACAGAAGTGTTATATTTTTGTAATTGAAACATGCTTATGTACCCTTCCTACACCTGAATTATTATCACACATTCTTTTCTTACTAGTATGTGAGAAAATATAATACTTAATCTTAACAATCAATAAAAAGAAGAGTCAATATATTCCCTAATAGTTCGAATTTTAAGTTTAAGTCTGACAAGTACAGATGTAGTACAGTTCATTATGATTATTTTTGTAGCATAACAGATAGAAATGTTTTATAATTTGAAATAGTTAAATACTTAGTAAACGCATTCAAATATTGTTCACTCTACAAGGGGGATTCTTCTTATGCAGCACACAAACAAATCTGGAACTTTAAATCGTGGTTTAAAAGAACGACATATTACTTTAATGTCACTTGGCTCAGCTATTGGCGTTGGGCTATTTTTAGGATCTGCTTCCGCTATTAAACTAGCCGGTCCTTCTATTTTACTAGGCTATATGATTGCCGGACTCGTTATTTTTTTCATCATGCGAGCTCTCGGGGAAATGGCAATTGAACAACCTGTTGCCGGTTCTTTTAGTAAATATGCATATGATTATATCGGCCCACTCGCTGGTTATATTACTGGCTGGAATTACTGGTTCTTATGGGTTGTTACTTGTATGGCTGAAATTACAGCAGCTGGTATTTACATGCAATACTGGTTCCCTGATATCCCGCGCTGGACTTGGGCGTTACTTGCTCTATTGTTAATGAGCGCTTTTAACTTCTTATCAGTAAAAGTATTTGGAGAACTTGAGTTTTGGTTTGCTCTCATTAAAATTGTCACAATTATCTGTATGATAGTGGTCGGCGCTGGTATTATTTTATTCGGATTCGGAAACGGTGGTATCGCTACTGGCATTTCAAACCTTTGGTCACATGGTGGCTGGTTCCCAAATGGTTTTTCTGGGTTACTACTCTCCATGCAGATGGTACTATTCGCTTATTTAGGCGTTGAATTAATCGGTGTCACAGCTGGTGAAGCTCAAAATCCGAAGAAAACACTCGCAAAAGCAATTGATAACGTGTTTTGGAGAATATTACTGTTCTACGTAGGAGCTCTATTCGTTATGATGGCAATTTATCCATGGAACGAACTTGGTGAGAAAGGAAGCCCATTCGTATTAACATTCCAGCAAATTGGTATCGCAAAAGCAGCAGGTATTATTAACTTTGTCGTATTAACAGCAGCTCTTTCTTCTTGTAATGGCGGTTTATTTAGTACAGGCCGTATGCTATTTACATTAGCTCAGCAGAAAAAAGCTCCTGAAAGATTTGGTCGTTTAAATAAAAATGGCATTCCAAGCCAAGGAATTGTAGCAACTGCTATCGTTTTACTCATTGGCGTTATATTAAACTATCTCGTACCTGCAAAGGTATTTACATGGCTTACTAGCATTTCAACTTTCGGCGCAATTTGGACTTGGGGAATTATATTAGTTGCTCAAATTAAATTCCGTAAAAGCTTACCTACTCAAAATAAACAAAAGTTATCGTATAAAATGCCTTTATACCCATTAAGCTCATACTTCTCACTCGTTTTCCTTGTATTAGTACTAGGTATAATGGCGTATTCAGAAGATACACGAATTGCATTGATTGTCGGCCCAATTTGGCTTATCGGCTTAGCAATCGTATATTACATGAAAGGGTTTCATAAGATTGATGAAACACCTAACTCAAAAATTAGTTAAGCAAAGCACCCCTTCCTTATTACTTGGAAGGTTTTTTTTATATCTATATAAATATTTCTCAACAAAATTCACGGTATTTTTACAATCTTTTAATATTTTTTATGTTTTCCGTCTTTATTTTTACAGAAAAATAAATTACATTATTAAAGCACATATATTTATTATTAGGGGGATTCTTCTATGAAGAATAAAAAATGGATTACATTTTCTTTAGCAACAGCAATTACACTAAGTATAGGGACCTCGTTCATACCGTCTACTTATGCCGAAAGCTCTGTAGACCCAGCTCCTGAAATTGCTGCAAAAGTTGTAAATCAAAACAATGGGAAGAAAGTATTATTCGATAATACACACGGTCAAACTGCTGGGACAGCTGACTGGGTTATTGACGGCGGCTTTTCTGACTTCGGAAACGGCATTGCAAAAAACGGTTATCACGTAAAAGAACTTCGTAAATCAACACCTATTACGTACGAAGACTTACAAGGTTACAATGTATTTATCGTTCCAGAAGCTAATATTCCTTACAAAAAATCTGAGCAGGACGCTATGTTACAATATGTAAAAAATGGCGGTAGTATCTTCTTTATTGCCGATCATTACAATGCAGATCGTAATAAAAATCGCTGGGACTCTTCTGAAGTATTTAATGGATATAGACGCGGTGCTTGGGATAATCCAGCAAAAGGAATGTCTAATGAAGAAGCAAATTCACAAGCTATGCAAGGAGTAGAAAGCTCTGATTGGCTATCTGACAACTTCGGTATTCGCTTCCGCTACAATGCACTTGGTGATGTTTCAGCGAAAACAATTGTATCGCCTGAACAATCTTTCGGAATTACAAAAGGTGTTTCTTCTGTAGCAATGCATGCTGGTTCTACTCTAGCAATTACAAACCCAAAACTAGCAAAAGGACTTGTTTACCTTCCAGAAAATCCATCAAAATGGAATAACGCTGTTGATAGTGGCGTTTATAATGGCGGTGGTATTGCAGAAGGCCCATATGCTGCAATTGCAAAAGTAGGACTTGGAAAAGCTGCCTTTATTGGTGACTCTTCTCCTGTTGAAGATGCTACGCCAAAGTACGTTCGTGAAGATTCTGGCCAAACAAAGAAAACTTACGATGGTTATAAAGAAGAAAACGATGCGATTTTATTAGAAAACATCGTAAATTGGTTATCGAATAAAGAGACATTTACAAGTTTAGATCAAGTAAATGGTTTACAGCTTGATTCACCTACATCTCTACAAACATTTGAACAGCCAAGCTTATCAACAGAACCACAACCTGAACCTTGGAGTGCACCAAATGCAGGTTATCAATGGTTTAATACAAATACTTTTAAAGCAGGTTCATACGGTTATAACGGTGCGTTAACAACAAGCGACTACGTCGTTACACACCCTAGCATTCTACCAAACAATGAAATTTTCCAAATGAAGATTCAAGTAAACAACTTACTACCTAATACAACTTATAACAACTATTCTTTAGGTATATTCACTACTGGTGGAACACAAGTAGCAAAAATTCAAAATACAAACGGCACTTGGCCATCTGCTTTTGGATATAGTAGTGCCTTCTCTTTCACAACAAACAGCTTAGGCTCTGCTGAGAAAGTTGTAAATGTACAGATTGATTCAAATACAACTGGACAAGCAACTCTTCGTCTACGCCAAAATACAACAACGAAATATAATGAAACTGTAACGATTAATAAGAAATAATGAAAAAGGCAATCCATACATGGATTGCCTTCTTCTCACTTCTCTTCCTTCGAGAAAAACATTCTTGAAATAACGATACCTATACTACCGACGATTAGGAATAACACTGCCCTAATCATCATCGATACCTCTGGTAAGTCAAGTAGGAATAACTTCCCTACCGTTACTACTAATACGATTAATCCAGCATATAATATTTCATTCATCTGTCTATAACGACCAAACCAAACTGCAAATAACGCATATATCATCCATAATAACGATACAGATACGCTAATTATACTTCCATCTGTAGAAAGAACTTCACCAATTCTAGTGATTGTAATAAATACAATGACCATTAACCAGTAGAGCGCTATAGAGTACACATACTTACCAATACTCGCTAACACTTCTTTCGCTTGTCTCATGCAATAATAGAACGTTCCTATTAAAATAAGATGAGCAACAAAACCTGCCGAAATAAATTCATCAAACGGGCTAAAAATCGTCTGTATCATTCCAATTGCATAAACCGTCGCACTAACATACAATTTTATCTGTTGTTTTACTTTAATAGAAGTGACCATGCCGAGGAAACCTTGTAATAATAGTACAATCGCTGCATTCACTAAACTATACTCGTATAAAATCGCTAAACTAAATGCTCCCATCGCGAAACCAAATAAGAGATTTGTAAATATAGAATGTCTATTCTTCCTATACTCAAGCACAAACATAGCAGCGTGCACAATTGCACTAATAATCAATCCCCATGTTGTAAAATCAGGTATTTTGGCAATAGCTAGTATAAAGAAAACTGCATTCGCACTAAATATCGCCAAACGTGGTTCTGGTATAAAACTTCTCTCCGTAAACATATGCCAAAATAATAGTAAATGAATCAAACCATATACAATCGTTAACTGTATTTGCAAGTTCTCTACTAATATTGACATAACAGCAAAGAAGACAAAAAGAACAATGGCCGCAACAGCGTAAGAAATCATATATAAGTATTTATAACGATTTTTCAATCCATACCATAATAAACTAAGTGTTAATATCGTCTCGTATCCGAAGAAAATATAAGGATTAGGAGTCGTACTATTTAACAAGAATGGCACGAAGAACGCTCCTACCGCTACGAAGATAGTAAGGTATTCCGAGTTATATCTTTTCGCTAAATAAATCCCTAAAATAACCCATGCAATATTAAAGAGAAACGCGATACTTGCCGGAATAAATGCATACAAATAATGTGCCGCAAACGTCGTTAAAACAATCCCCGAAATACTTCCTCCAACCAATACTAATCCTAACGCCTGCCGCTCTCTTTTAATTTGAATATCTCCTATATAATACAAACCGATAGATAATGCGATACCAAACACAATTCGTATTGCTGGTGTTAATAAACCAGCATCTACTCCTGCTTTAAATAACCAGATCACTCCAAGCAACATAATACCGACAAATACACGCGGTAACCACGTTTGACAAAACTTAATAATATTAAATGGCTCTGGTTTAAAAGCAGATATATCTACTTGTTTTACCTCACATTCTTGCACAGGCTCTTTTATCGTAACTATTTCTTCTTTTGGCTTTTCCTCCATTACCGTTTCAATATATTCCTTCTTTTCCTTACTAACATGTTGCTGAACGTTTTCTACTTCTATTTCCCTTTGCTTCACCTTTAATTCAGCAAGTGCTTCTTGAATCGTTTCAATTGCTGTTTCGAGTGCTTCTATTTTCTTATCCAAATCCTTCTTCATATGCTACCCCCTTATTCGTAACTCTCATTAAACCTATATATTACCAATTATCTTTATCATACTCTTAGTCTATTCATTTTCAATAGTATTTTTCCCAAAAAAAGAAAGGTGTCTTCCCAAAATAGGAAAACACCTTTTTACTCATTTATTCTTATTTAAAGCAATACTAACGATGAAACCAAGACACATGCCTACAATAGCTGGAACAATCCACCCAACACCTTCTGTATAAAACGGAATGTATTTTAATACTGACGTCCACTGATTCATCATTACATTTTTATTTAAAATATCAATTGCACTAAATATCGCTACAACCCAAACAGTTACTGCATATACGTATGCATACCTCCCAATATACTTATGGAATAACCCTAGAATAATAAGCGTTAATGCAATTGGATAAATAAATCCAAGAATTGGTACTGATACTTTTAAAATTTGCGTTAATCCTAAATTAGCTAAGATCATACTAACAACACTTACTATAAATGCCCACACTTTATAAGATACTTTCGGAAATGCACTCGCAAAAAATTGACTACAAGACGTAACAAGTCCAATTGAAACACATAAACACGCGATAGTAAAAATAAGACCTAATAAAACGACTCCGCCCTGTCCAAATAATGTAATCATAACTTGTGCTAACACTTTCGCACCGTTATCAAATGTTCCTAATGAGCCACTAATTGCCCCCACATATCCAAGGATGACATAAATAATAGATAATAATAGTCCTGCCCCAATTCCAGCAATACTCATATATTTCGCTAAACCTTTATCATCTTCAATACCCTTTGCACGTAATGCATTTGCAATAACAATTCCAAAGATTAAAGCAGCTAACGCATCCATTGTTAAATATCCATCTAAAAACCCTTGAAACATAGGAGCTTGGCCATAGTTCCCTATTGGTTCTTTCATATCTCCTACTGTTGTAAACATACTCTTTATAAAAATAAGTGCAATCATACATAATAATAACGGCGTCAAGACTTTTCCAAACAACCCCATTAGTTTAGATGGTGATAAACTTAACCAGTAAACAATACTAAAGAAAATAACTGTATAAAACAATAATACTCCGCTTCCTGCTTCAGGGAATAACTGACCTGGCCCCATTTCAAAGGCTAAACTTCCCGCACGTGGTATACCAAGCCCAGGTCCAATAAATACATACACGATACATGGAAAAATAATTGCAAATGAAGAATGAACTCTACCCGCTAACGTTTGAAAACTTCCTGCTTTTGCAATAGAGATAACACCTAATATAGGAAGACCTGTTGCTGATATAATAAATCCTACTAATGAAATCCACACATGTTCTCCTGCTTCATATCCAAGAAAAGGTGGGAATATAAGATTCCCTGCTCCAAAGAACATCGAAAATAACATAAGACTAATAAGTAAAATTTCTTTTTTCTGTAACAATTTCATTTCTTTCTCCTTCTTTAATTTCATCTCTTATGAAATCAATTCCATATATAAAAAAAGTACAATAACCCGCTTCCTTACAAAGAAAACATAGTCCATAGTCTATCACAAAAGAAACACCCCTTCTATAGCTATTCCCTTTTTCCAATTTCTTCTGAAAAATCAACCTTTATTGACTTATAATAGTTAATAAAGTAAAATATTAAATGTACAAAATTATTAACTTTGTTTTTGTTTGTGTCAGGAGGAAAATAACATGGAATCAGCGATACAACTAGAAAGAGAACAACAAAGAAAAAAGAAACATCCTCCAGGTTTATACTTACTCTTCTTTACAGAAATGTGGGAAAGATTTAGTTACTATGGATTACGAGGATTATTAACATTATATTTAACGACAGCTTTAGTAAGCGGTGGTCTTGGGTTTAGTCCCGCATGGGCACTCTCTATTTACGGATTTTACACTGGAGCCTGTTATTTCACACCAATGATTGGTGGATACTTAACAGATCGTTTTCTAGGTAGACGAAAAGCGATCACAATTGGTGGTATAACAATGGCAATCGGTAACCTTACACTATTTGCCTTGCAAAACCAATTAGGCCTATACCTCGGATTAGCGCTTATTATTATCGGTAACGGATTCTTCAAACCGAACATCTCTACACTGGTTGGGGAATTATACGAAGAGAACGATGCAAAACGTGATAGTGCATTTACCATTTTCTATATGGGTATTAACGTCGGGTCATTTTTAGCTCCACTCGTTTGCGGATTTTTATCAGAAAATTTATTCAAAACAACAGTTGATGGCGTTGTACATTACGGATTCCGTTACGGTTTCTTAGCCGCTTCAATCGGAATGATTATTGGACAAATTTTATTTACAACACTATCAAATCGCTTCCTTGGTAATATCGGTAAAAAACCAACTCGCGATTTACAAACAGCTGCTGGACAACCATCAGTAGGAGATACACCATTAACAAAAAAAGAAAAACAACGTACCGCAGTTATCGTCATTTTAACATGCTTCGTTGTCTTCTTCTGGGCTGGCTTTGAACAAGCTGGTAGCTCATTAACATTATATACAAACAAATTTGTAGACCGCTCTGTGTTCGGATGGGAAGTTCCAACATCTTGGTTCCAATCGGTCAATCCATTATTTATTATTTTGCTTGCTCCAGTCATTTCTGCATTATGGGCAAAACTTGCAACTCGCAAGCGCGGTGATTTAAAAATCCCAACTAAAATGGGACTTGGGATGATCTTGCTCGGTATCGGTTATATCATTCTCGTTATCGCTACATTAAAAACAGGTAGTGATGAACATAACATTACAGAAAAAGCAAACTTACTATTTATCGTCTTTACGTATCTTTTCCATACGTTAGGTGAGCTATTCTTATCACCTGTCGGACTATCAATGGTTAGTGCGCTTGCTCCGGTAAAATTAGCATCTTTACTAATGGGTGTATGGCTAGCAAGTTCAGGTATCGCCAACATTTTAGGCGGACAACTTGCAAGCTTCACAACTTCACTTGGATACGCTGAAGTATTCACAGTTATTGGCGCTGTGGCAATTGTATTAGGTTGTGTTTTATTATTAATTTCTAAGAAATTAGTGAAATGGATGGATTAAAAAAGATGAGGAATTTCTCCTCATCTTTTTTTATGCTGTTTTACCTTTTTCGATTGCTTGTTCGTACAGCTCTTTATGTTCTTTATATTCACTTGGTACGAAACTCTTATAGAAGAATGAGAACCAGCTGTCTCCCTTTTTATACCCTTCTTCTCGAATTTCCGCTGCTTTTTTATTCGATTTAAATCCTTCAGTAAACCATTTCTTTAACAATTCATTTCTTTCATACTTAGCAGGAACTTTTAAATCATAGTTTTCAAATGCATACTTATAGCCAGCTTTTTCTACTGCCTTTTTTGTAGATTTATAGCCTTTTTCATACGCTGTTTCATATGCCTTCACGTATACTTCTTTCTCTCTATTTCCAGGATTCTTTTCAGCTAATTCTTTCCCTGTCTTTTCCCCTAATTCAGCTTGCTCTTTTTCAATTTTTTCTACTCTTTCTTTATTCCCTACTTTGAACCCGTCTGCAAAGTTTACCTTAAACTCTGGAGCAACTTGACTATCGTCCATCGTCTCTTGCGCTAAACCTTGTTCTTTTCCTTTTTCAAAATGCGTTTTCTTCTGCTCTTCTAAAGACCATGCGGCTGCATAAGTCGCTTTAAACGCTTGTTTATATGCATCAGATTTTCCAGCTACATGCACTTCTGCATCATTTTTTCCTGCTTTAAAATCAGTTTCTCCATTCTTTTGACCTTCAAGTTGACCTTTTTCCATATCAGCTTGGCGCTGCGCTTCCTCTTGTTTACGTGCCTCTTCAGCTTTTCTTTGTTCCTCGGCTACACGTTGTCTCTCTTCTTCAGCTTTACGCTGTGCTTCTGCATTACGTTGTTTTTCAGCCTCAGCGTTACGCTGTGCTTCTGCAGCACGTTGTTTTTCAGCCTCAGTATTGCGCTGTGCTTCTGCTTGTCTCTCAGCTTCTACAGCACTATTATTATTCTGGCTAGGAGCTGGGCTCGTTGCACCACTACTAGAAGCTGGTTTATTGTGATAATGATATTCCCCGTACTGTAATCCCCATTTCTCACAATTTGTACGACACGTATGTCCGCCATTAGCATCTGTACGCCCTGGATGCGCATAAGCTGAAATTGGAGCTACCAATAACGCTATACTCGTTGTTAAAAGAAGTTTCTTCACCTGTTGTCTCACTCTTGTTCCTCCCAAAATATAGAATTCTAACTTTATTATACATAAATAGAAGAATACTTAAATACCAACCAAAATATTCTATTATTTCTCAACATTAGTAAAAAAGAAGGTGAACTCTTTAAAGAGTTCACCTTCTTTTTTTACTTCTTCGCCTTCGTTCCTACTAAATCACCAGCAACAACATAACGCTTAGAATTATCCTTTACAGATACACATGTAATAAGTGTTATCTCATCTTTCCCATGATCCTCTACAACTTCCCACTTATCAGGAGTTACTTCAGATACACCAGTAACCGCATACTCATATTCATTTTCATTGTCATACAAATAAATTTTATCGCCTTTTTTCAAAGAAGCTATATCACTAAATAAAACACCTTTTTTAGACATGTTATGTCCTGCTAGTGCGTAATTCCCTTTTCCCATAACTTGATTCTCTTTTACTGTCGCTGCACCTGATAATAAGTTTTTTTCAGTAGAAGCTTTCAAAACAGGCAGTTCTACTGAAACACTTGGAATCGAAATACGACCAATTACTTGTTTCTTATCTAATGATGCATTCGCTACTTCCGCCAAGTCTGGTTGATTAATTTTGGAAGCATCTACAAATTCCGTCTCATGCTTTTCATAATCCATCTTTTGAACAGCCTGCACATTTTCAGTCTGTTTCTTTTCAGCCTGATATCCATCATAAAATGGCTTTCCAATTAACACGCCACCTACAACAAATAGAAGGATTGCTACTATACTATAAATTCTTTGCTTATTCATATACAATTCCTTTCCCTTACAAAATCTTACTCTATATAAAATGATAAAATAATATCGCCATATGTACAAGTATTAGCTAAAAAGAAACCTTCTTGCCGGTGCAAGAAGGTTTCTTTTTAAGCTAATTTATTTCTGTATAGTGATACGTGAAATACTGTCATTTGAATAAAGAAAATCGAAAATAGAATATATAATGGGTATCCAGGAAGATATTCATTAATAATAGGCGAAAAAGTTAAAAATCCAACTGCACAAGGTAACACAAACCATAACGATACAAATGTTGTTCGGCAAGCTTTATCCGTAATCGCTTTTTCACGTTCATCTTCTAGTGGAAATAATAATGGATACATCCAAAAAGATAAATTCTTATATTTTTTCTTTTGAATTCTATAAAAAATTGTAACTATAATTGCTCCAATAAATAATAAAATGAATGGTACTCCATTAACCGCTACTTCAAACGGGAATTTCTCGTTTTTAATTATATCTGCTAACTCTGTAATGACACTATAAAATTCAACAAGTGTCCAGCATGCTAAAGCAGTATAAAGCACGTTTATAATATAAGAAAAAACAATTCTATTCATCCTCTTCCCCCTCCTTATTTAAAACAAACACATCTTCCATCTTTAACTGAAACACATCACAAATCGTAAGTGCTAATAACAACGAAGGAACGTAATCCCCTTTTTCAATTGCTGCAATTGTTTGTCTCGTTACTCCAACCTTTTCTGCTAATACGCTTTGTGTAAAGTTAAAACGAGCTCTTAATTCTTTTACTCTGTTTAAAATGGTCAAATTTACCACCTCTCACCACCATTGTATGCTATCCTTAACAAAATGTAAACTCAACTTAACATTATTCTTACAAAAAAATCCAACTTTACGTATTGTAAAGTTGGATTACGTTTTAGTTTAAAATTGTAAGCTTAACATTTTTTCTGCCCCACTTACTAGACGAAGCTTTATCTGGCATTAAAACATCAATTTTGTGACCTTTAATCGCGCCACCAGTATCTGCTGCAATTGCTTCTCCGTATCCTTCAACATATACACGAGAACCTAATGGGATAACAGATGGGTCCACCGCAATCAACTTCATTCCTGGGTTTGCAGTTAGATTATAGCCTCCCCATGCAGAATATACTTGTTGACCTGGTGCATAGCCATTTTCACCTGGATCTGCTGTATAAGCTGTTGCATGTACATAAAGTTCTTTCCCACCAGCAGTTGGCTT
Organism: Bacillus sp. N6; assembly: GCF_052805735.1. NCBI lineage: Bacteria > Bacillati > Bacillota > Bacilli > Caryophanales > Bacillaceae > Bacillus > Bacillus sp. N6. The sequence continues at coordinate 691,832 of NZ_CM127843.1, read as the reverse complement.
AGAAGATGGTTCAGGTTGTGCAGGTTTTGCAGGTTCTACCTTCGAATTATTATTAGCAACTGGTTCAGCTGGTTTATTAGCTTTTTCTTGCTTTTGCTTTTCAGCAATTTCCGCTTGTGCTTTCGCTAAAGCTTCTTGCTCTGCTTTTGCAGCCGCTTCTGCTTTTGCACGCTCTTCCGCCGCAATTCTTGCTGCTTCTTGTTCACGAGCAATTGTTTCTTGTACTGCCTTCATATTTGATTCAATTTTAGCTTTTTCTTCCGCTGCTAAATTAAGTTGACTTGCAACCTCATTATATTTAGCTTGAACTGTTTGTAAGTTATCTTGACGTTTTTTCAAGTTATCTTGCAGTTCAGCTTGCGCTTTTGCTAATTTTTGTTTGTCTACTACTAAAGATGCTTCTTTTTCGTCAATTGTTTTCTTATCTTCTTCAATTTGACGAAGATCTTGTTCTTGTAGACGTAAAATTTCTTTATCAGCTTCTAGAATAGTAGAAACTGCGTTCATACGTTGTAAGAAGTCTGCAAAGTTTTTTGACTCTACTACAACTTCTACTACTAAACTTGTATTTGAGCTGTTTTGAACAGAAACCATACGTTTTCTCATAATATCTTTACGAGCAAGGACTTTATCCTCTAAAACGACAATTTCTTCCTTTTTTTGTTCAATCTGCTTATGTGTTTCATCGATTTTACGTTGAATAGCAGCTTGATCCTCTTTATTTTTTGCAATTGTATTATTTAAATTATGTAGTTCGTTTTCGATACCTTTAATTTCTTTACTAACAGCTTGCTTCTCTTGTTCTTTCTTTTGCATTTCTGCATCGTTTTGTTGCAATTGCTGTTGCATGTTGTTAAGTTTCTCGTCGTTTGACTCTGCTTTAACAGCGACTGTACTAGAAAGACCGATAATTCCTGCTAATACTAGACAGCTGATTCGCTTAAAATAGTTCATAATCCGACTCCCTTCTTATACAGTTATACATGATTTATTTTACAGTTTGTTTACAAAACGATTAAATACAGTTTATTTTTCGTGACGAAAAAAAGAGAATTATGAATAAAATGTAATAGATTCTTAAATATTTAACAATTCCTATATTTAAAAAATACAAAAGATGCTAAAATCCAAATATAGAGAAAATATAACTTTCGAAGGCGGTTGAAATAAATACATGTTTACTCAAAAAAAATCACTCCAACATACAATTGCTCAATTAGAAGAGCGTATACAAGAATTAGAAGCAGAATTAAAACAAAAAGATATTGAAAAACAAGAGACTATTTCTACTATCCACGATCGTGTACAAAGCGTTGTCCAAGAGCATCAACTTGTAAATAACCAACACAATACACTTCAAAATTTAGTTCAACAATTAAGTTCATGTTTCGAAAATGTTTCAACACGTACGACACATTCCAATGAGTTAAATAATGAAATGTTGCAAAAGGAACAAAGCTTAATTCAGTCTATTGCAGAAATTATTGACTGCTCTAATGAAGGAAAAGAATCCGTTCACCGCTTACTTATTGTAATTAATAAATTAGGTGAACAATCCCAACGCACGTCTAATAGTATGAATCATCTAAGCGAACGCTCAAAGGAAATCGAGCAAATTGTAGAAGTCATTCAAAACATTGCAGCACAAACAAATTTACTTGCTTTAAATGCGAGTATTGAAGCCGCACGTGCTGGAGAACACGGTAAAGGATTCGCTGTCGTTGCCAATGAAGTAAGAAAACTAGCAGAAAGTACAGCAGAAAGTACAAAAAACATAGGCAACTTAACGAAAAAAATTCAAGAAGAAATTGAAAAAGCATACGATAACACAAAAGATAATTTACATTTAGTCGATGAAGGTGTAGAAATGAGCGCCGATACAAACGCTAGAATTGAAAATATTTTAGTTATGATTCAAACGTTACAAAATGGTGCTACAAATGTTATTAAGGCTATTGAAAACCAAAAATCTTGTAATGATGACATATTACGAGAATTTGCTAACACACAACAAATGTTCCAAAAATTAAATACTACTATTATGAATCATATTCATGATGCTGAAAAAGTCGATGTTCAATTGTCTAAAAGTCTTCAAGGAACAGTGACTTCTTAATTAAAATTAAGAATCCCTTATACTGCTATAAGGGATTTTTATTTTATTTCGAATATTTATTTCTTTTCAATATTCATCCATATCTTTGTTATAATGGAAAAGTTGTTTCTTTCAACTAATAAACAAGGAGGTTATTATGGAACAATTTTACTACGTTTTAAAATATTTAATTCTCGGTCTGTTCCAAGGACTAACAGAACCAATTCCGATTTCTTCAAGTGGTCATCTCGTTTTAGCACAACATTTGCTAGGACTAAAAATAGAAGGATTTAGCTTCGAACTACTTGTTAATTCAGCTTCATTATTAGCTGTATTACTTATTTATAGAAATGATTTAATTCGTCTAACGAAGAATGGTCTCTCTTATATATTTACAAGAGCAGAAGACACAAAATCAGATTTCTTCTTTATTATTTATCTTGTTATTGCAACCATTCCAGCAGGTGTTATTGGTGTTTTATTTAAAGATTACATCGATCAGTACTTAAAAGGTGTGAAGATGGTTGGGATTTCCCTTCTTATTACTGCTGTCGGCCTTTGGATTATTAGAAATTTACGCGGTCGTAAAAATGATGGCGACCTTTCTATGAAAGATGCAATCATCGTCGGATTAGCACAAGCTTGTGCACTGATTCCCGGAATAAGCCGATCTGGTGCCACAATCGTAGCAGCAATGTTACTTGGTATGAAGCAAGAAACAGCTCTTCGCTTTTCATTCTTACTATACATTCCTGTTAGCTTAGGTGGCTTATTGTTAAGCATTACAGACATTGCAAATGATCCAAATCTAGACACATTATTCGTGCCATATGTTGTTGCATTCATCGCAACATTTATCATGACGTATATTTCACTAAAATGGTTTATGAACATTATGGCAAAAGGAAATTTAAAATATTTCTCTTTCTATTGTATTATCGTAGGTGTACTTACTCTTATTTTCTTATAAAATGAAACTTACAAATTGAAAGCGAGTCATTCTATTACACTAGATGACTCGCTTTTTTATACCTGTATTAAGTTAAAATCTATCATTTAATTTGAATTTTCTGAATAGTATGATATAATTTAAGTTCACTATTATAGTAAAGCTATCTTTCCTACTATTATCGTAAAAGAGGTGTTTATATGTTTATTGTTACTAAACTCATTCATATTAAGTACGGATATGAAAGTGAGCTTCTTTATGGGCTTAAACAATATTATCCTTCTCCCGGAACGAACGGTTGTATTAACATAGAGTTTTCACATGTTCATCGTACAAATAATAAGGCAGAATATATGATTCGTATGTTATGGAAAACACAACAAGATTACCATACATGGCTTTCTCAAAGAGAAGGCAATGAAACTTTGAAGCGCAAAATACAAAGCTATATCCTTTCTTCCAAATCAAATGCTAGCTATGTACATTAACCCTTCTCTTTTTATTCCTTACGAGGGGCAGTGAAACTTTAATCAGCTCTCATCAATCGGGCTGTTCACAAATAACGAGATAAGGCCCCTCTTACTTTTCATACTGTAAGAGGGCTTCTCTTATGCATACACTTTCTTCTCTTGACAATACAAACGAATAACATGTTTATTTTGTTGAAATACATCATGCGTCAGACGAATAATAATAAAGTTTCTTTTTGTTTGATCATCATGAACAAAAATCTGTTCTCCCTCCTGAAAACGCCATGCACTTTCAAAAGTCGTAATATGATCCCCACTTACAGAAAAAAGTTCATATCGCATCTCTTGTACCCTCTCTCAACTTATATAATCATAATATCCTCATATTAAATTTATTATAACTTAATTCCTATAAAATTAGTAATTATTTCTATTTCGAAAGATTTTAACTTTGTATTTAAATATTTTTAGCGCTATAATGATAAACGAATTTTCATTGAAAGGAGTTTTACTTTGACTGCATATTTATTTCCAGTAAAAACAGCATTTATTTTATTTCCCTTTTTAGCAATGTTTCTTTTAATCCCTTTTTTAATATTTAATTATCGAAAATACGGTTATTTAAATAAATGGCGCTCATTTATTTTATACTCATTATTACTTTACTTATTAAATGCCTATTTTCTTGTTATTTTGCCGTTACCACAAACGTTTGATACTTGTAGCCTACAACCAGCTAATACACAACACATGCAACTCTCACCATTTTATTTCATACAAGAGATTAGTAGTCATACATCGGCAGTTTTAACGAAACCAGCTACTTATTTCTACTTATTAAAAGAGTCTGCGTTTTTACAAGTTGCATTTAATGTTCTATTAACTGTTCCATTCGGTATTTACTTACGTTATTATTTCCGACGTAGTTTCTTACAAACAATTTGCATTTCCTTTTTCCTTTCACTATTTTTCGAGCTAACACAAGTGACTGGATTATACGGTATATACAATTGTGCATACCGATTATTTGATATCGATGATTTGTTTTTAAATACATTAGGTGGCGTAATTGGTTTTATCATTGCACCAATATTTACGTACTTCCTTCCGAAGACAAACGAGTTAGATAGTCATATTGATTTGGAAACGAAACCAGTCGGATTCATTCGTCGCCTTATCGCGATGCAAATTGATTGGATTTTCTTATCTATCGTCGTACCTGTCGTTAAAAACAAAGGAAATTCTTTCTTCGTTTCTAATATGCAATCTTACACGAATATGTATGAACTCATTTTCATTACGTGTTCAATCCTTATTTATTTTATTCTTATTCCATACTTTACAAATGGAAAAACAATTGGGAAAGCATTGCTCCGCATTCATCTGAAAGGAAAATCAGATCGTATTACATTAAAAGAACTATTTATTCGCTACGGTATATTTTATTTTGCGTTAGGCGGAATCAATTATATTCTTTCTAGTAGCTCTATGTTAAATCATACAGAACCTTTAGTATTACTCGTTACATTGTTATTCCTATTTATCATTAACGGCCTATTCATTATTCATGTTTTACTGCATGTATTTAGCCGTGATAAACTACTATTTTATGAACATATTAGTCATACAAGAAATGCAATTACACTAAAAAAAGCTGACAAATAATTATTTGTCAGCTTTTTTATATACATAATGTGAAACTTTAATCAGTGGGGGTCTTACTGCCCGGCAAATAGCGGGATAAATAACTTTTCTGCATAAGGATTAAAAAACATTCCAAGTTCATCTAGAGACTTCCTCGCCTGTAAAAACGAATGAAACTCTGGATATATATCTTGTAATTGCTCATACGATAATGTATGCATTTTCCCCCAATGCGGACGCCCTTCATACTTCAGAAAAATTTTTTCCACTTCGCCAAAGTAAGCAGCATATTTCATACCTTTATACATATGAACAGCGATATACGCTGAATCTCTTCCATAGGCTGGACTAAGCCATATATCATCACCTTTCACATAGCGGCATTCGATCGGGAAGTGCACCTTATACTTTTTCTTTTCAATAAGATTTGAGATTTCTTCTACCACAGTCCTCATATACTTTGAAGGAATGCTATACTCCATTTCATAAAATGGTACCGTACGTGATGTAGCAAATACTTCATAACTCGGGCCAATTATTTTTGTGTTTGGTACAGCCTTAGCTGATAATCGACTCACTCCTTTACTTATAGAAGGAAACCATTTACACCCTTTAGATAGCAAAGAGAACATCCTATTTTCAAGTAACTCCACCTTTAGTTTATGCCATTTCAAATCACTGCCTATATTCTTTGTTTCGTTCGTAAGTTTTACTTGTACTTCATCAGAATAAGGAAAAACGAAAAATTCAAAGTGACGATGCTTCTTATACTCTTCTAGTTTGTTCATTACAGTAGATAATGACTGTTTTTCACTTTCATAAACGAGTGAATACGCTGGAATAACCTTCAATTTTATCTTTACAATGATACCTAACATTCCAAGTGACAACTGAAAGGCTCTCCAATATTCTACGTTCTCAGCTTCCGAACAAACTATACTCTCACCATTAGATAAAACGGCTGTAATCTCTATAACTTGTGTTGATAAACTCCCAAAGGTAATACCCGTTCCATGAGTCCCCGTACTAATCGCTCCCGCAATAGATTGCGAATCAATATCCCCTAAATTTTCTTGCGCATAACCTTTTTCCTCAAGTAACTTCCCTAAATCATATAACTTTGTTCCTGCCCACACTTCAGCGACCATCTTCTCTTCATCAATATTCACAATGCCCTTCAATTCATCTAAAGAAACTAAAACTTCTTCGGTTTGCACAAGGGGTGTAAACGAGTGTCCTGAACCAACAACACGAATTTTCTGCCCCTTTTTTCGTGCAAGCCCCACTACTTCTACTACATCTTGTATACTTTCTGGATACATCGTGTAATGCGGCGTTCCTTCTACATTCCCTGTCCAATTCCTCCACTTTTGTCCCTTTATAGAAAGCATTGGCCATCCCCCCGATATGTTGAATACTCCCCAATAATCTCTCCTTGTTTAACACGATACAAAAAAGGAAAGCGCTCACATAATTCACCAGCCTTACTATGACGAAACAAAATGGACTCTCCTATGTCCACTCGTTCCTCGCCGTTATAAAAAATTGGCGTTTGTACCTCGCCTGCACCTTCTAAAGCTAATAGTTTTGCACCCTTTGGTCTCCAAACTTCAGGCTCTTTATCTTTTCCAACTGCTCCTGAAGCAATATATCCACCACCTAGGCAAGTGTAAATAAACGGGACTGGTTTACGCACAACTGGTAAGGCAAATCCGACCGCTGGATGAAATTTCACCTCTTTATAATAATCAAACAGCTTCGGAGAATAAAAAGCAGAACCTATTGTAATCTCTGAAACTGAATTATCTTTCTCAGTTGTTTTTATGCTTCCTGTTCCGCCTCCATTTACAAACCTTAGCTCAATACCAAGTTTTTGTATTGCTTTTACAATATATTCTCTTCTTTCTTTAACTTCTAGCACTGATTTCTGCTTTAAATACGAAATCACTTTACTTTTCAGCCATTGATTCGGTATATGGTCTCCCACCCCAGCAATTTGAGCTTCATAACCCATCACACCATCTAACATTAAATATGATGACCTTCTCACCTTTTCTACTACTTTCAACGCATCCTGCACATTTTTTACTGGGGATCTTTGTACACCAAAATGAAATTGAAAGAAACGACTACTCATATCAATATCCAAACAAACACGAAAACATCCTTTAGATTTCTCAGCAATTTTTTCTAAATACACAATATGCTCTTCACAATCCACCATACAAGTTATAATGAAACCTTTCTTTGTTAGCAAACTAATTTCATACAAAGCTCTCTCATCATAAGCAGGATATCCGAGCAATAAATCATTAAATCCTTGTTCTATTAAAAATAAAACCTCTCTAGGTGAAAAGCACATAATACCTTGAAATCGATCATTTGCAGCTAAAATCTTTTGCATAATCGGAACAGAACGTAACGATTTACTCGCTATACGAATCTTCTTATTTCCACTTAACTCTATAATCGATTGAATATTTCTATCTACAGCCACTTCATCCAAAAATGCACACGGTAATGGAACTTCTTTAAAAATTCCTCGATCCACATTTTTCTCTCCTCTTTTCAATATGTCTTATACATATTGGAAAGAAAGTATGATTTTCCTGTTTGCAAATAAAAAAAGTTTCTTCTTTACGAAGAAACTTTTTGAAACTACTTCATAGAAATAGTCGCCTCTACTGGATAATGATCAGAGTAATCATTATACGTATATTTTTGGAACCACGATGTAACAGTCCATTGTGGAGATTTCGGCTGTAACACCTTATTCTCTATATACGATGGGTTCGCATGGTCTTTGCTTGCAATAATATAATCTAAATATTCGGCAGGACTATCAGGGAAATTATATTTTGCAATACTGTTTGTCGTTGCATCCCAAGTCGCTGTATGTCCAGTATAAGATGGTACAGAAGCGTTCAATGTTTTAAACATAGATGCATACTCTGAATCATTATTGTTCTCTGCATTTATCTTATTTACGTTCATATCACCACCAATTAACACATACTCATTATTTGGTATATTTTTATTTTTAATAAAATCTTGAATTTCTTTTAATTGGTTCGTACGTACAGATGCTGGTGAAGTTTTTCCGCACATACTATCTTCAGCCTGCAAATGCGTCCCAATCACGTGAACGAAACGATCATTTTTCTTAATTTTCGTGTATACAAATCCTTTATTCGATAAATTATCTGGCCCGCATCCTTTTGCAAATACATATTGAATCTTTTCAGCGATTGGCCATTTGCTCACAATCGCAACGCCACCATCTTCAGGAGTTGAAGATGAATAGTTTCCTAACGTTTTATCCCATTCACTTCCACTACTACGACCTAATACTGCTGTTTGATTTGGATATTCTTTCTTCAAATTGCCTAATAAACGATCTGAAGCACTATTATCAAACACTTCATTTAATATAACAACATCTTGATTCTTTATATATTCTGCCGCCCCGATTAAATCAGCACGCTCAGTTTGTCCCCAGTTCGGATATAAATTTGTTGATAGCATATATACATTATGCGTCATCACTTTTAATGTATCATTTTGATTTGTAGATGCTTCTGCTTGAGCTGAAGTTCCGCTATATAAAGCTCCTAAACCAACCCCTAAGCTAAGTACACCTTTTAGCAATTTACCTTTCACGTTTCATACCTCCATGTATTGTATAGTAATAAAAAGGCCAAATACTCTATTCTGAGATTTGACCTTTTTCAAATACTTAACGATTTCCGTACGTATCAAACCAAAGCTGAATGTATCCAGCAGTAACACGTTGTGCATCCATTAAACGCTTACCTGTCATTGGTGTAACTTCAGCGCGCCATTTATCTGCATATTCTTGTGATACAGCTGCTCTTACGAACCAATCTTTCGTATTATCATTTACAATGCCAGCGTAATCTTGTTTCGCAACTACTGCCGCTCCATGAATCCAATCTTCTGGATTTGTACCTTTCCAGTTCCAATATCCATTTCCATCCGTTACTTTATAATTATCTTTTATCGTATCTACAAAGTTTTCATATTTAGAATGGAATCCTTGTGGATACGAAAGGTTCGTAAAGTTTGCCGCATGCATCGGTTGGTTTACATCCCCTAAATAATGAAGAGATAATCCTAAATAGAAGAATGCTTGTTTCATATCTTTATTTTTGTAAGACTCACCAGCTAATTTAAAATATTTAGCTCCAGTTTCCTTTGCCTGCTTTGCATACGGAATATAAGTTTTCCCATTGTCAGGGTCATAAAAATGTGAAGCAAATGTGCTATTATCATAATAAGGATTTTCATAGTCAGCAGCATAAATACCGTTCTCTAACTCAGTACGCCATTCATTTAATAGTGCAACTCGATCTTGTTTTACAAGTGTTGTATTACGAGACATAATATCAATTGCACGGTTTACAATCCATAAATGAGAATTCACGCCTTCTTTATGTTTATCTTCAGCAGACCAGCGCGGAATAACTCCAAATCTCTGTCCCCCATCATTTTCATGAGCAAATGCAACACTTTGTAATGGAGCAACTAATGTAATAGCTGCCGCTAAAGCAAGTACTTTCTTTTTCATATAAAATCCTCCATTTTATAATTGAATTATTGTAAACATTTTGTTAGGATCCTATGATGTCGTCCGGTTAACCTATGACTAGAATATCCCACCTTTCACGAAATTTCTATCACTAAATTAAAATATGCAAATGTTCATATCATTATAACTTTATACACAGTGAATATAATGAATGAATACACTTTCATTTTAATAAACTATTATTAAGGCTTGTCTAAACTAATGTAAAAAAAGAGTAAAGCATACACATGCTTTACTCTTTTTTTCTATTCGATAATATACTTGGCAATTGTACATTAACTGCCAACTTATGTATAAATCCAAACACTAATCCGATCCCTATAAATATGTATAATATCGTAAATATCTTTCCGAAGTCAGTTTTGGGACTAAATTGTCCATCACCGACAGTAGTCAGCGTCATAACGCTAAAATATAAAGCATCCAGAGGACGTAACCCCTCCACTGTACTATAAAAGATTGTACCAGATATTAATGTCAAAATTGTTAATACGAATAACACTTGAAATTCTTTATCTTTCCATGCTCGCAAACAAGCTTTTAGCATCCGTTTCAATGTCAACATAAATGAAAGCATTAGACTTCCCCTTCCAAACAAAATACCTTTAGTTACAGGAAAGTCTATCACCTTTCTGTACAGAAAAAAAGTAGCCCTCTTCTATTTCTAGAAAAGGGCTACTCTTTTCGATTCTATCTTATTTAGGTGAAACAAGAATTTTCACTTGTGTTTTATCTTTTACAAGTGCTTCAAATCCTTCTTCAACAACTTGATCCACTGTAATTTTTTTCGTAATTAATTTCTCTGCTTGAATTTGACCAGAGCTAATCAATTTAATAACAGCTGGGAAGATGTGACGGTATCCTAAAATACCAATAACTTCTTTTTCTTTTAATACTAAGTTATTTGGAGTAATTGTTGCGTCTTTTTCCCATACACTAACAATTACAGTTTGTCCTTCGAAGCTTGTACTTTCAATCGCTTGGCGTAGTACAACTTCAACACCTGTTACTTCAAAGCTAACATTTACACCTAAACCATTTGTTAAGTTACGAATTTCAGCTAACACATCTTGAGTTGCTGGATTTAATACATAATCCGCACCTGCTAATTTCGCTAACTCTTGACGTTCTTTAGAAAGTTCAACTGCAATAACAGGAGTTGCTCCTGCTGCTTTAGCTGCTTGGATAACAAGAAGTCCAATTGGACCGCAACCAAATACCGCTACAGCTTCCCCTTCTTTTAATTTACTTTGACGTACTGCATGAACTGCTACTGCTGCTGGTTCTACAAGCGCACCTTGTTCATACGTCATTTCATCTGGAATGTGATGAACCATATCTTCTGGTACTACTGTATATTCAGAGAAACCGCCGCCTTCTCCGCCAAGACCGTGGAAAACAAGTTGTTCACAAACATTGTAATGTCCATGTTTACAAGCTTCACATTTACCACAAGAATAAATTGGCTCTACAACAACGCGGTCTCCCACTTTATGAGATGTAACTCCTTCACCAATCTCTATTACCTCACCACTAAACTCATGACCTAAAATAACAGGTGCTTTCACATGTGTTAATGGATGTTCTTCTGTTGGAATAAAAATAGGCCCTGCTAAATATTCATGCAAGTCTGTCCCACAAATACCACACCATTTAACTTTGATTTTCACTGTTCCTGGTTTTACTGTTGGTTCTGGTACTTCTTCTACTCGTACATCACGTTGATTATGCCAAAGTAGTGCTTTCATTTTATACATCCCTCTCTATGTATATACTTAACCTGGTGAAGTTTACAATTCTATTATAATACTTCTATCCATATATTTCAAAAAAACAATCACGTTCCCACTAATTTTTTACAAATAACGTTCAATATTTTGTCACTTTGTACTTTTTTCCACATCTGTTAATTCAATTTCATTGCAGGTGAAATTAGCATTGTGCCATAATAGCATAGGAGAGGTGAATATCGCTTGAAATATTTTATTTACTTTATCGTTATCGTGGCATTTTTAGATACATTTTCACAATTACCTATTATGAGTACTTTCGCTCAAAGCCTTGGAGGAACTCCTCTTATTATCGGGCTAGTTGTCGGTATGTACTCATTCGCTAATATGATCGGTAATATTATTGCTGGAGCCGCTGTCGATAAATTTGGTGCAAAAAAAATCCTTTATATAAGCATGGGAATTACGAGTTTCATAGTCTTGTTATACACCGTTGTTCAAAGTGGTGAACAACTATTAGTTGTGCGCTTTATGCATGGATTTAGTGATGGCTTTTTAATTCCTGCTGCCTTTACATTTTTATCAAAACAAACAAATGCAAAAAGACAAGGAAAAGCAATGGCTCTATCTGGTGCTGCTGTTGGAACAGCCGCAATCGTAGGACCTGCTTTCAGCGGTATTATGAAAGCGACAGCTGGTGTAGAATGGGTCTTCATTACTATTTCTATTTTAATGGCTCTTGGTACCATCGTATCTCTATTCTTCTTACCAAATAACGTATCAAGAAAAGATACATCAAGAACGCAAATGATGAACAAAGAAGATATGGTTGAACTTTTAAAATCAGAACCGTTATTACAAGCATATATTGGTGCTTTCACATTAATGTTTTCACAAGGGATTGTCACTTATATGTTACCAGTAAAAGTTGAGGCATTAGCGCTTAAAGCATCTACAACAGGCATGATGTTAAGTGTATTTGGTATTACTGCTATCCTCTTCTTCTTGCTTCCAACAAATCGTATTTACGATCGATTTAATCGTTCGAAACTAATGCTAATCGGAATTGCAGTTATGGCATTCGCATTATCTTTACTCGGATTATTTGCTACAAAAGGTATGCTCTTTATCGTAATGATGATTTATGGAATTGGATTCGCAATCCTCTTTCCGTCTATTAACGCTTTACTCGTTGAAAATACTACAGACGATAATCGCGGAAAGGCATTCGGATTATTTTATGCCTTCTTCTCATTAGGAGTTGTTGCTGGCTCCTTTACAGTCGGCGCAATCGGAGCATCACCTAGCATCAGCTTCATTATCGGGACAGCATTTTTATTAACATTTGCTGGGATGATTTATGTAAGAAGCAAAGTAAAAAAGACAATGATGGGATAATCCATCGTTGTCTTTTTTAAAATGCATATTGATATAATCCGTAATATAATGGAAGCGTTGGAATAATGCCAATTAATTTAAATATAAAAGGTAATGGCTCATCTCGCTCTTCATATAAACGAAAAACAAAAACTGCAGTTAAAGTCCAAATGACGCTAAACAAGAAGATACATTTCCAAACAATTGAGGTTAATATTTGTATATCAAATACAAAACCAAAGAGCCCTATCCACGTAATAATAGATACTACAAAGTCAAACTTTTGAATTGGTGTTTGAAACATACCCCTTACTAACGAAATAATAGCTAACATTGCTACAATAACTAAATATATTTTCCAAAGCATAATTATAATCTCCTATTCAATTTAACTTTTAACTTTCAGCAAACCATATTTAATAAACAATATAGCATTATATTTTTCATAGAAATAATACAATGGATAACAAAATAAAAAGAAAATAAGTACAGTTGGTACATTGTCTACAATAGAAAAATATTTTACTAGTAATTCCTTAATACTCTCTCCAATAATAATAAACAATGGAATTATACAAATCATCGCTAATATTAAACATGGCGTTACCCTGATTTCTTTCAACTTCACCTTACAATGTGGACACCTTAATGAAAAAGGATGCGGGAGATCAATAATATGCTGTACAGTAATATCCCCTTCACACTGTGGACATTCAATAACTTCTTTCATTTATCGCTTACTCCTTTCTATCTATAAAAAGAGCCCTATTGAATAGAACTCTTTTTTGCCCAATATATTACTTTTGTGTATAACCAAATAACAATGTAAATAAATTGAGCCGTAAAGGCAATAATACATCGCTTCTTTTAAAAAGAAAGTTTATAAATACCGACGATACTTCGACAATTTCCTCGGAAATATTTCCTTTCCCCACATAATTTGATACACTACACATGAATAAACACTTGTATTACATAAACTAAAATAATAACTTACTGTACAAATTAAAAAGCACACTCTTCATATGAAGAATGTGCTTTTATGTTATTAACGTTTAATCCAAACAGCGCCTGCCGATTTATCTTCTGCCTGTCCAACAACTTGGAATTTAAGTCCAAGGTTTGGAACTTTTCTTCCTGCGTCTGCAATTTGCTTGTTACTATATACTTTTGAATCATCAAAAGTTGTAACACCTTGTAATCCAGAATAGTTAAACTGACCACGTGTTAATGAATTTACACTCCATGCTGGTGTTTTATCAAATGAAAATGCAGCATCTGCAATTTGCATGCCCGTATTACCGTATGCTGGTTTTCCGTTTAAATTACCAACTAGCGCTTCTGGATGAGAATCTACAACACCAAGGAATCCTTCACCTGGATGCACCCCAACCCAGTTATCTTTGAAACTATCATCTGCATACCAAACGACAAGACCTGTATTATACACTGGACCTTTTCCTGCTTTTAAACCATTATCTGATCCCGCATAGTTTCTCCACTCTAAGTAGTAATAATGAGCTTTCTTCTCTGTCCCATCAGAAACAACAAAACCATTTAAATTCATTTTAGACTGTCCTTCTGCATCATCAGAAAATACAACTTGTCCATCAACAGTTACATTTACATTGTCCATCGCAAAACCTTTATATGTTACAGCCGGATCTGTAATATAGTCTAATTGTAGTTTCACTTTTTTGCCTTTAAATTGACTTAAATCATATGATTTATCAATCCATTTCCCATCTGTTGTATCTTTATCTCCTTGGACTACTTTTTCTCCAAGTCTATCAATTAACGTCTTCGTTCCATCTTCTGTTACTGCATGTACTTCGACGAAATCGCACTCTGCTTCTAACTCATAATTTGCTTTATAATCGAATTTTGCATTTGTTCCTTTTGTTAAATCAAAGAATGGTGTCTCTAACGTTGTATGCATATCATCGCCTCTTGTACTATAATATGCATGCTTTCCAAACTCCGGTTTAATCGTTTCAACACTTTTACCTGGTAAGTTAACACGTACAACGCCTGGACGATTTGATTTCGTAACACTTTGATCAATATAGGTAGGAACTCCCACACCACTCTTAATTTTATCGTAATCTACTTCTAATATTTTTGCCCAGTTGCCACCCATATTCTTTTGTAAGAAATCTTTATTTTGTGGTGAAAAACTTGTCGGCTCCGTTCCTGCGATTTTTCCTGTCCAACTACCTCCACTCATTAATGACCAAGCTTCGACAGGTGAACCATTTCCAGTATATTTCGTGTCATATTCATCTGGTAATCCAAGATCATGTCCAAATTCATGCGCAAACACACCTACAGCTCCATCTTCTGGTTCAATTGTGTAATCATGTGCTGCTACTTTTCCACCAAAGTAATCTACTTTTGATTTTGTACCTTCAATCGCTACTGGATCTACTGCTAATTTTGAACGATGTGACCAGATCGCATCATCACCTAATTTACCACCACCTGCTTCTTGACCAACACCAGCATGGATTACCATTAAATGATCAATTACACCGTCAGGTTCATTTTGATTCCCATCCCCGTTTGTATCATACCTATCAAACTGATCAAACTGAGATAAATCTAGTCCTTTCTCAGCAGCTGCATGCAAAGCTTCTTTCACTAAATCACGTGCACCTTTCGGACCTTTATTATCATGACCACTGCTACCATCAGCTCCATAATCAGATGCTTTTCCTGGAACTGTTAGCCACTCCGTTACATATCCGTCTGTCGTATAACTACCACCAGACTGCTCTTCATAGTATTGTTTAAACGTTTTTACTTTTGAACCATCAAATAATGTATAAGGCTCCTTACCGAACAACATCTTTTGATAATGTTCTCTACTAAAGTCTTTCGAATACATATAACCTGGTGTTTGATCAATATTATTATGTTTATAATCACTAAATTCAACGAGTAGCACTAATACTTTATCCGATCGAACAGATCCTTTATATGGAGCTTGCTTTGCTTTTGAAGTTGGAACTTGCCCATTTAATTGCTTTTTATTTGGTTCTGGCTTTTGCTCAAGATTAATATTTTTTTCAGTCTTTTTTACATTTTCCTTTTCTTCCATCTTTTTCTCTTTTACTTTTTTTGTGAAATCAGACGTTTCTTGTGAGTGAGCATCTGGAAGAATTTCTTTGTTCGCCTGGTCTCCTTGTTTCTTTTCAATATATTGCTCGACAGCCTTTTTCGTCTCTTCTTTAGAAGATGCTGGATTAATTGTTCCTCTTTCTTTCAAAGCTTCCGCTAAACGATCTTCTTGAATTAAATTGTAATCAATTGGCGTTGTAGACACATTCTCTTTCTCTTTTGCTGGCGTTTCTGCATATGCTAACGGCGCACTCATTACAGATGTGCATCCGATAATTGCTGCAATTGCTAATGATGACAACACTTTAAATGGGGCTTTTCTTCTCATTCCATTTCTCTCCTTTTATAAAACTTAAAATTCAGATAAATTGGTGCGTTTTTGTCGAAATCTCTGTTTACTCCCCCCTATATAAAAAGACATAATTCTATAAACATTAAACTTTCTGTTATAGAATCATGCCCTCCAGTTTTCTGGTCAGACCCTCTATCTGTTTATCCCTTGGTTCAACTAATAATCAGTGTGCTGATGAACAAAGCCCCCACTGATTAAAGTTTCACTTTATATCGAAATATGAAAAATAAAGAGTTATGTGATATATATTAAATATCTTATATAAAAAATTTAAAAGACAATATGCAAAATTGCATGAAAATTCTTTTAAATAAAAAAGAATCCTAGTCAATTAAACTAGGATTCTTGATTTTCTATTATTTCTCTTGTGTTTTTTCCCAATCAGCTAAGAATTTCTCAATTCCTTGATCTGTTAATGGGTGCTTCACTAATGAAGCAATTACGTTTGCTGGGATTGTTGCAATATGTGCACCGTTTAATGCTGCATCAGTTACGTGAACGCTGTGACGTACAGATGCTGCAATGATTTCTGTTTCGATGCCATGAATTGCAAAGATTTCTGCGATTTGACGAATTAAATCCATACCGTTATGACCGATATCATCTAAACGACCTAAGAATGGTGAAACATATGTTGCACCAGCGCGAGCTGCAAGTAATGCTTGAACTGCTGAGAATACTAATGTAACGTTTGTACGAATTCCTAAATCTGAGAATGCTTTTACTGCTTTTAAACCTTCTGTTGTCATTGGAACTTTTACAACAACGTTTGGAGCAATCTTCGCTAATTCTTTTCCTTCTTCAATCATTTTATCAGCTTCTAAGCTAATTACTTCTGCACTTACAGGTCCTTCTATAAAGCTGCAAATTTCACGAATACGCTCATGGAAATCTACGCCTTCTTTTGCTACAAGTGATGGGTTTGTCGTTACTCCAGCTACTACGCCTAATGCATTTGCCTCTTTAATTTCGTTAATGTTTGCTGTATCAATAAAAAATTTCATTTGTTATTCTTCCTTCCTAATTTTCATTTTATATTTATTTATTTTTCTTAATAAGCTCTAATTCAATCGGAATAGATTTGTCCACTTTTTTACCTTGTGTTATCTCTTTTGCTGTTTGCATCGCCTTCTCTCCGATTAATTCCGGTTTTTGAGCGACTGTTGCAGCCATACGCCCATCGTTAACTGCTTTCACAGCATCTTCTGTTGCATCAAATCCAACAACTACCACATCTGTTTTTCCAGCAGACTTCAATGCTTCAAGTGCACCTAATGCCATCTCGTCGTTATGCGCAAACACGGCTTTAATATCACCATTTGCTTGCAAAATGTTTTCCATAACAGATAATCCTTTCGCTCTATCAAAATCAGCCGCTTGTTTGGCAACTACTTTTAAAGACTTATCGGCTACGTTATGGAATCCTTTCCCACGTTCACGAGCAGCAGACGATCCAGGGATTCCTTCTAACTCAGCAACGTTTGCTCCTTCGCCGACTAATTCACGAATGTAATCACTAGCCATTTGACCACCCTCGATATTATTAGATGCAATGTGAGAAACAACCTTACCTGAATTCGCAACGCGGTCTACTGTAATAACAGGAACATTTGCTGCATTTGCCGCACTTACCGCTGAAGCAACAGCATCTGAATCGGTCGGATTAATAACAACTACATCGACACCCTTTTGAATTAAATCTTCAACATCGTTCGTTTGCTTCGCTGCATCATTTTGCGCATCAACAGCAATCAATTCGATGCCGCTATCTTTCGCTTTCTTTTCTGCACCCTTTTTCAAAGTTACAAAGAAGGGATTATTTAAAGTTGAAACAGAGAATCCAACTTTAATAGTTTTATTTCGACCTTTATCGCTAGAATCCTTTGCCCATTCTGGTGGTTCCATTGAACAACCAGCAGTAATGACCATAATACATGCAACGAGTATAAGTAACCATTTCTTCATGAACTGTCCCTCCATTACGCTTCTTTTCGGCGATCAATTAATACAGCTAGTAAGATTACAAGTCCTTTTACAACTTGTTGGAAGAAAGAAGATACACCTAATAAATTTAAACCGTTATTTAGTACACCGATAATTAGTACACCGATGAATGTACCAACAATCCATCCTCTTCCCCCAGAAAGACTTGTTCCACCTAATACAACTGCTGCAATTGCATCTAATTCGTAAGAAGTACCTGCAGTCGGCTGTGCAGAATCTAGTCGTGATGTTAAGACAATACCTGCAAGCGCTGCCAAAATTCCGGAAAGACCGTAAATCATTACTTTAATTCTCGTAACATTAATACCTGATAGTGCTGCTGCTTCTTCATTTCCACCAATTGCAAATGTACGACGGCCAAATGTCGTTTTCTTCAAAATGAAGTACAGTACTGCGAAAGCGATCATCATTGTAACAGCTGGTACCGGAATACCAAGAAAATAACCGCGGCCAAACATTTGGAACATTAAATGATCACCAAGACCAGTGATCGGACGTCCGTCCATATAAACAAGCGTCAACCCACGAAAAATAGTCATTGTTGCTAAAGTTGCAATAAATGGAGCTACTTTTCCTTTCGCAATGATGATACCGTTTACAATTCCCATTACAAGACCTGCTAATAGTCCAACTGCCATTGCAAGGAACGGATCCATGCCACTTGCCATCATTCCAGCAACAAGTGCACTTGATAATGCTAAAATAGAACCTACCGATAAGTCAATACCCCCTGTTAAAATTACAAAGGTCATTCCGAATGCAATAAGCGCATTAATCGATACTTGACGCAGTATATTAAATAAATTTGGAATTTCAATGAACGCTGGATTTAAAGCTGTAATTACGACGATAATTAATACTAAACCGATTAAAGAACCGAGTTGTTGTAATACATTCCCCTTCTTAGCCATCCTTACTCTCCCCCTGTAGCTAGTGCCATAATAGACTCTTGTGATGCCTCATCTTTCCCTAAAATGCCGCCGACTTTTCCTTCATGAATAACAAGAACTCGATCACTCATCCCTAAAACTTCCGGAAGCTCAGATGATACCATAATAACGGCATCGCCTTGCTCTGTAAGCTTATTCATGATAGAGTAAATTTCTTTTTTCGCTCCAACATCTACACCTCTTGTTGGCTCATCTAAAATGAGTAATTGCGGATGAATGCCTAGCCATTTTGCGATTACAATCTTTTGCTGATTTCCACCAGAAAGAGATTTCACTGCCTGCTCTCCGCTAGATGCTTTCACATTAAGAAGCTTCATCATATCTTCTGTAAACTGTTGTTCTAGCTCGTTGCTCAGAACACTTCCCTTTGAAAGACTTTCTAAATTCGGTAACGATAAGTTTTCTCGAATTGAGAAATCTAACACTAACCCTTCAGATTTTCTATCTTCTGTAATGAAAGCAATTCTTTGTCTAATTGCATCTATCGGACTATCAATCTTTACTTCTTGTCCATTTATAAAAATTTGTCCAGAATCTAAAGGTTCATAACCAAATATCGCTTTCATAATATCAGTGCGACCAGCCCCCATCAAACCAGCTACACCAAGGATTTCACCTTTCCTCACTTGAAACGAAACATTTTCAAATTTCCCTTTCTTCGCTCCGTTACGCATTTCAAAAATGACATCACCAATTTGACTATTTCGCTCTGGGTAACGTTCACCAATGCTGCGCCCCACCATCATACTCACTACTTCATCAAATGATGTTTCTGGAATTAATCTCTTTCCAACGTATTCTCCATCACGCAAAATCGTAATGGCATCACATATTGAGAAAATCTCTTCCATACGATGCGAAATGTACACGAATGAAACACCTTCTTTACGTAACTTATTGATTACTGTAAAGAGCGTTTCGATTTCACGATCCGTCAGTGCCGCAGTAGGTTCATCCATAATAATAACGCTCGCGTTTGTCATTAACGCTTTCGCAATTTCGATAATTTGCTGTTGTCCAACCGATAGTTCCTCTGCTAACATAGCACCTCTTACATGCAATCCTAGCTCTGCTAGTTGCTGCTGCGCAATCGCGTTCATTTGTCGAGTGCGTAAAATACCTGTTTTCCCATACATTAACTCTTTACCAAGAAACATATTTTCAGCTACTGTTAAATTCGGCAATATGTTTAGTTCTTGATGTATAAATGCGATGCCGTACTCTTCAGCTTCTTTCGCATTTTTAAAGGTGCGCTCTTGCCCATCAATCGTGATTGTCCCATCATCTTTTTTGTATACACCTGTTAAAATCTTCATGAGCGTTGATTTACCCGCTCCATTTTCCCCCATCAATGCATGGACTTCTCCTGTTTCAATCATAAACTGTGCATTCTTCAAAACTGGATTGCCATTGAACGCCTTTGAAATGTTTTTCATTTCAATATGCATTCCCATCACTTCCCTTTATTAAAAAATCACGCCTGCATGTAAAATTACATTTGCATAAGGCGTAGCCTCGCCTGTGCGAATAATCGCCTTCGCTTTCTTTGTATGCTCTTTAAATTGTTCATGAGATACATACTCAAATGCTGGCTCTATTAATTTTTGCTCGATCTCTTTATTTACTTCCGCATTATTTATAATGACTTCTTCTGCTAACGTCACTTTTTCGATTGCCATATCATCAGCTACAACTTGTAACACCTCTAAAAAACTCGGTTTTCCAATCTCAACAGCTAAATCAATTCGTTTTACTCCATCCGGAATCGGTAACCCGCAATCAGCAATTACAACCGTATCTGTATGCCCAAGTGAAGCAAGGACTGCCGCGATTTCACTGTTTAATACACCATGCTTTTTCATCCAACAATCACCTGCACTTCACGTACTCGATCTCTCGTTGGCATACCGCCCTGTGCTCCAAGTTTCGTTACAGAAAGACCACCGGCAATATTCGCGAAACGAATTGCTTTTTGAAGTGTCTCTCCTTCAGAAAGTGCAACTGCTAACGCACCATTAAATGTATCACCAGCTCCAGTTGTATCCACTACATCAACAGCAATGCTAGGAACATGTACAATCTCCGTGCCATTATGGAAACGAACACCGTTAGAACCTTCTGTCATCAATAATTTATTTGGATACTTCGCCAATAAATCTTCAATTGGTGATGTAAAATCATCTAATACAATGCGGCACTCATGTTCATTTGGCGTAATATAAGTTGCTTTTTCCAAAATTTCTTCTGATAAAACTTGTGCTGGCGCTGGATTCAACATAACAGGAATATTATGTTCCTCACAAATAGCCAATACATATTTTACTGTTTCAAGTGGAATTTCTAGTTGAAGAACAACCATATCCGCTTTTACAAGAAGGTCTTTGGAGCGATCTACAACTGACTTATTTACAAGAGCATTTGCCCCTTGTACGACAACAATACTGTTATCTTCTTCTGCTAAAACGATATGAGCAATTCCTGTCGTTCTATCTGTAACCGGTACCACATAATCGATAAAAATGCGTTCGTTCTCTAAATTTTTTCTAACTACTGTTCCATAATCATCATTTCCTACCGCTCCAACCATTGCTACATTTGCTCCTAACCTAGCTGCAGCAACTGCTTGGTTTGCCCCTTTCCCTCCTGGGATTGTATGAAACGCTTCACCAATTACTGTTTCTCCTGCTTTCGGCCGTTTTTTTGAAACAGCCACTAAGTCCATTGAAATGCTTCCTACTACTGCAATATTTGGCATCTGTTTCATCTCCTTACTTCGTTGTATTTCGTTCTATAATTTCAATCGGCAAACGATAGTGTTTCTCTTCTAATGTATTTCCTTCCATTTGCTCTAACAACAACTCTGTTGCAATTTTCCCCATTTCATATATCGGTTGTGCAACTGTTGTAATAGATGGATACATCATTTCTGTTAAAGAAATTCCATCAAATCCGATAATTTGTAAATCATCTGGAATGGCAATCCCCTTTTGAAGTGCAGCCTTTACAATACCAATCGCAATTAAATCATTCCCAGCAACAATACCATCAATATGCGGGTATTCTTCTAATAATTCCATCGCTACACGCTCACTATTTGCTGGCTCAAACGTACTCTCCGCAATCATATACGAAAGGTTATTTTGCGTAATAACGTCTACAAAACCTTCAAAACGTTCATTTGCAGTACTCACATCACGTGGACCGCGAATATGTGCAATATGTTTACATCCTTTATCTAGTAACAACTTTGTCGCAGCCTGACTTCCTGCATAGTTATCTGCATATACAGTAGGAATACGCTCATTAAACATACGGTCAATCGCAACAACCGGGACAGATAAATTCATGTAATTAACACTATTTTGTGGATTTGTTGCTACAATAAATCCATCTACATTATTTTGTCTAAGTACATCAATGTATTGTTTCTCTTTTTCTAAACTTTCATCAGAGTTACAAAGGACAACTGTGTAACCTTGTTTATGTGCTACATCTTCTACGGCACGTGCAACTTCTGGAAAGAACGGATTCACGATATTTGGAACAACTAAGCCAATTAAACGAGACTTTTTATTATACAGTGAACGCGCTACTGTACTAGGCTTATAATCTAACATCTCAATTGCACGCTCTACCTTTTTTAATGTATCTTCGTGAACATATCCATTTTTATTTAAAACTCTGGAAACGGTCGCAACAGATACTCCCGCTAATTTCGCAACGTCTTTAATCGTACTCATTCTCTTTTCTCCTCATTTCATGTAACCGTTTACAGAAAATAATATAACGTATTTCTAAAAATACGTCAATCATTTCTCACTAAAAAGCTTTTAAGGTTATACTCAAAAAAGCACCGCCATAAGGCGATGCTTCTTCATTACGAGTATGATACAGTTTTTTCTTTTTCTTCTACAGCAGGCTCTTCAGCATCTTTTTTACGATCTGATAGTTTAATTTTTTGTAAGAAAATCGTAAAGATGGCACCTACTACGATAAATACTAATCCTGTTAAGAATACAGTATGAAGCGAGTCTACTAAAGAGTTTTTCAAAATAGGTACAATGCTGTTAGCAAACGCTTCTGGCATTTGTTTTAATGCCTCTGGGCTAAATAGCATCGAATATAAACCTTGTGGATCTGTGTGAATCATATCTTTAAATTTCGTTACCATTTGTCCCGCTTCTTTCGGGAATGTATCTAATACAGGTACTAATTTATTTGTTAACGTTGTACCTGAAGTGTTATTCATAATTGATCCTAAAATTGTAATACCAAATGTTCCACCAATTTGACGGAAGAACTGACTTGATGACGTTACGACACCAAGGTCTTTTTTCGGGAAGCTTTCTTGTAACGCTAATGTTAATGTCGGCATTACAAGACCCATTCCTAAACCGATAACCATCATATAAGAAGTAGCTGTAAGCTTCGTTGTGTGCATATCCATCGTTGTTAATAACCAGAAACCACCGGCCATAATAAGCATACCTGCGATAATTTGTGGTTTTACACCAACTTTTAATACAAGTTGCCCACCGATAATACTCATTACAATCATTGTAATCATCATTGGAGTCATAATTGTTCCTGATTCAGCAGCACTTACTCCTACAATACCTTGCATGAAGAATGGTACGAACATAATCGCGCCGAACATTCCAATACTCATAAAGAATCCAATCGCATTCAGTATTGTAAATGTGCGATTTTTAAAGAAATGCATTGGTAAAATCGGCTCTTCAGCTTTCGTTTCAACAATAACAAAGCTAACGATACCAATTACAGCTAGTGCGAATAAACCGATAATTTGCCAAGAATCCCATGCATAATCTTTTCCGCCAAACGTTAGCGCAAGTAATAAACTTACAACACCTAGAATCATCGTAAAGATTCCAGCGATATCAATTTTAATTGGTCCTGTTTGTTTATGTGATTTTAATCCCATTGCAATAAAGATTGTTGCTAAAATACCAACCGGTAAGTTAATGTAGAATACCCATCTCCAGTTCACTGCATCTACAATCCAACCACCAACTTGTGGTCCAATTACAGAAGCAAGACCGTATAACGCACCAAAAATACCTTGCCATTTCGCACGTTCTTTTCCCGTGAACATATCTCCAATAATAATCATAGCCATTGGCATCATAATACCGCCACCAAGACCTTGAATACCACGGAAAATAATTAATTCTGTCATACCATTCGCCATACCACATAACGCCGAACCAATCATGAAAATAACTAGCCCTGTTATATATACGTTACGACGACCAAGTAAATCCGCTAATTTACCTGCAATTGGTACAACTGTCGTTGATGTTAACATATAAGCTGTCGTTAACCATGTCATTAAACTTAATCCGCCTAGGTCACCGACGATACGTGGCATTGCTGTACCAACAATTGTTCCATCTAATGCAGCAAATAGCATCGCGATTACTAAACCGATTAACAACAACTTTCTATTTTGATTTTCTTGTTGCTCCATGTAATCTCCTCAATTCCTCTTAGTTATTCTCTTTTTTCTCTTGTGTCCCGCAAATAATGGTTTCTAACTTCTCAAAGAGACGTAATAAATCTTCTCTTTCTTGCAACTCTAAATGTGAAAAGTATTTTGCAATATGCTCGTTGCGAGCTGTCATTGCCTCTTCTACTCTAGCTTTCCCCTTTTTCGTTAACTCGATGATGACAACACGACGGTCATCTTTGTCGTGATAGCGTTCTACAAGTTCTTGATCGATTAGACGATCAATCATCACTGTAATCGCGCTAGGCTTCACATACATCTTTTTTGCTAATGTTGTCGCTCTTGAAGCCCCATAATGATCTAAAATCTTTAAAATATAAAACTGCGGTGGTGTAAGTCCTGTTGCTTGCATTTGTTCTAATAACTCCGTCTGCATTTTCTTTCCAATCGAAAAGGCAAGAGCTTGAATTTTATCGATATGCGTCATATCATTTGGCATGTTATCCACCTCTTATTTAAACAATAAAATATTTAACGTATTTAAATATTAATCCCACGAACAAAATCCGTCAATACTTTTATTCATAAAAACGTTTACATTTTTGTCACAAAGTTGTATAATTTTCGACGAAGTTAATATTGACAGTCACGGAGAAACGGAGTACAAGGCTATGAATCATAAAAAAGGAAACTTTTTTATATTTCATGGCCTTTTTATATTCTCTGTCTTAAAACGCTTCGAATTAATTAGGGGAGGATTTTCATTTTATGTTTTTCACACAATTATTTAAACCTGCGCCCCACGCGGAACGCTTACCAGCTGATCGCGTTGATAGCGAATACCGTAAATTACGTTTACAAGTATTCTTAGGTATCTTCATCGGTTATGCAGGTTACTACTTTGTTCGAAAAAACTTTTCACTAGCAATGCCATACTTAATCGAACAAGGCTTTAGTAAAGGGGAACTTGGGGTTATCCTTTCAGCAGTATCTATCGCTTACGGATTAAGTAAATTCTTGATGGGTATCGTATCCGATCGTTGTAATCCTCGCTACTTTTTAGCAGCTGGGCTATTTTTATCAGGTATCATTAATATTATTTTCGGCTCATTTTCTTTCATTACAACGAGCATTATACTTATGTTTGTACTTCAGTTTTTAAATGGATGGGTACAAGGTATGGGATGGCCTCCTTGTGGTCGTACGATGGTTCACTGGTTCTCTATTAGCGAACGTGGTACAAAAATGTCTATTTGGAACGTCGCTCATAATGTCGGCGGCGCGCTTATGCCTTCTCTTGTAACATTAGGCTTATACTTCTTTGCAAATGACTGGAAAAGTATTTTTTACTTCCCAGGTATTCTTTCAATTTTAGTTGGTATTTATGTATTAATTACGATGAAAGATACGCCTCAATCTTGTGGACTACCTTCTATTGAAGAGCATACTGGAGAATATCCACCAGATGAGAAAATAAAAGATCGCGAACGCGAACTTTCGGCAAAAGAAATTTTATTTAAATACGTACTAAACAATAAGTTTTTATGGTACATCGCTATTGCGAACGTTTTCGTATATTTCGTACGTTACGGCGTTGTAGACTGGGCTCCTACTTATTTAGTAGAAGAAAAAAGCTTTACTCATAGTAGCTCACGTACTGCTTACGCTCTATATGAATGGGCTGGTATTCCAGGTACACTTCTTTGCGGATGGATGAGTGATAAACTATTTAAAGGACGTCGTGCACCTGCTGGTATTTTATTTATGGTTGGTGTATTTATCGCAGTTCTTGTTTACTGGTTAAACCCTCCTGGTAATCCAATGGTTGATAGTATCGCACTTGTCGCAATCGGATTTTTAATTTACGGACCGGTTATGCTAATTGGTCTACACGCTCTAGATTTAGCACCAAAGAAAGCTGCTGGAACTGCAGCAGGCTTAACTGGATTCTTCGGTTACTTAGGCGGAGCTGCTTTCGCTAGTGCCGCTATGGGCTTTATCGTAGATGCATTCGGATGGGATGGCGGATTTATCTTATTACTTGCATCTTGCATACTTGCAATGTTCTTCCTTGCCCTTACTTTAAATACAGGATCAACAAAACAAAAGCAAGCTTAAGTACAAATATTATACTTATCAAAAAAAGAGAGACCATTCTTTCCAGAATGCCTCTCTTTTTTCTACATATAAATCTTTTTTCTTACAAAAGATTTATTTTCCTCTCATATATATGTTAGCGCTTCCAAATTACTTCAACACCTAATACAACTGCATTCCACTTTTATATAAAAAGATTTTTGAATATTTTTTCAACTTACCCTTGTCAAACATTGTCAATTTATATTAAAATAACAACATACAAAATATTTAGTTTTTTCAGAAAAGATGGAGGGATAGCCATGAAGAATCCACTTCTTCGTATTGAAAACTTGCAAACTTCCTTTCGTATACAAGATCAGTATCATGCAGCAGTTGATGATGTATCCTTAACTGTTCATGAAAATGAAATTGTTGCTATCGTTGGTGAGTCAGGATGCGGAAAAAGTGCACTTGCCCTTTCCATTATGCGATTGCATAATGAAGCAAATACAAAATTACAAGGGCAGCTTAACTATAGAGATAAGGATCTACTAACCATGTCCGCCGCAGAGATGAATAAAGTACGCGGATCAAACATCGGTATGATTTTCCAAGAACCTCTTACAGCACTCGACCCTCTTATGACAGTTGGAAAACAAATCGAAGAAAACTTAGACTACCACACAAGCCTTTCAAAAGTTGAAAAGAAAGAACGCACCTTAGAACTACTCCATCAAGTTGGTATTCCAAAACCAGAACTTACATATAAACAATACCCACACGAATTATCTGGCGGAATGAGACAAAGAATTGTTATCGCAATTGCAATTGCTTGTAAGCCTGGACTCATCATTGCAGATGAGCCAACAACCGCTCTAGATGTAACAATTCAAGCTCAAATATTAGACTTACTAAAATCCATTCAAGAACAAACAAAAAT
Source organism: Bacillus sp. N6 (assembly GCF_052805735.1). NCBI lineage: Bacteria > Bacillati > Bacillota > Bacilli > Caryophanales > Bacillaceae > Bacillus > Bacillus sp. N6. The sequence continues at coordinate 664,043 of NZ_CM127843.1, read as the reverse complement.
GGGCATCATCTTAATTACACACGATTTAAGCGTCGTTGCCGAAACCGCCGATCGTATTGTCGTTATGTATGCAGGACAAGTTGTAGAAACAGGAACAGTAGAAGAGATTTTTAATAATCCTCTTCATCCATACACTCGTTCCTTATTAAATTCAATCCCGTCTGCATATGCAGAAAAAGAAAAGTTACACGTGATTCAAGGGGTTGTTCCTTCGTTGGCGAAGATGCCTCGCACGGGTTGCCGTTTCCAAGCTCGAATTCCATGGATTAGACCTGATCACCACGAGGAAAATCCAATTTTGCATGAAGTAAAGCCAGACCATTGGGTACGTTGTACTTGCTACAAGCATTTCAACTTCCAAGATAAGAAAGGAGATGACGTAACTCATGGCACTGCTTAAAGTAGACGATTTAAAAGTACATTTCCCAATTAAAGGTGGTTTCTTCGGACGCACATTAGATTACGTGCGCGCTGTCGATGGCGTAAGTTTTGAATTACAACCGGGTGAAACATACGGAATCGTTGGGGAATCTGGGAGCGGCAAATCAACAACTGGAAAAGCAATTATGCATTTAACGAAAGCGACAAATGGTAGCATTCATTTTAACAATAAAGACTTAACAAAGTTAAGTCGCTCTGAGCTACGTGAACAACGAAAAGATATTCAAATGATTTTCCAAGATCCCTATTCATCATTAAATCCGAAAAAACGTGTTCTCGATATTATTGCTGAGCCTCTTCGAAATTTTGAGAAGCTCTCACCTGATGAAGAACGTAGAACCGTTCAAGAGTATCTTAGTATAGTTGGATTAAACCCAGAATCTGTTTATAAATATCCACATGAGTTTTCTGGTGGACAAAGACAGCGAATTGGTATTGCACGGGCACTTACATTAAAACCGAAGCTTATTATCGCGGACGAACCTGTATCTGCACTTGACGTGTCGGTACAAGCTCAAGTTTTAAACTTCTTGCAAGATTTACAAGCTGAACTCGGACTAACATACTTATTTATTAGTCATGATTTAGGCGTAATTCGCCATATGTGTGACCGTATCGGTGTTATGTATCGCGGACGCATCGTTGAAGAAGCAACAAGTGCAGAAATTTATAATAATCCACAACATATTTATACGAAGCGTTTAATATCAGCTATTCCTGATATTCGTCCTGAAAACCGCGAACAACAACGTAAATTACGTCGTGAAGTAAGCGCTGAATACGAAAAATCATACGAAAACTATTTCAACGAAAATGGTCGTGCTTACGATTTAAAAACAATCTCGCCAACACACCGGGTGGCATTACCTTAAGGGAGTGATAAAACATGTGGAAGTTTATATTACGGAGATTTTTAGTGATGATCCCGCAATTATTCGTGTTAAGTATACTTGTCTTTCTACTAGCTAAAGCAATGCCAGGCGATGCCTTAACCGGCAGAGCAATGAATCCAAAAGCGGATCCAAAAGTAATTGAAGAACAACGTGAAAAGCTTGGATTAAATGACCCAGTTACAACACAATATGTTCGCTGGATTAAAAATGCAGTCCAAGGTGACTTCGGTATTTCCTATGCACACAAAATGAAAGTAACCGAATTAATTGGAGAACGCCTTGGAAATACAGTATCTTTAGCACTTGTTATTCTTATTCTTACTTATTTAATTGCCATACCACTAGGCGTTATAAGTGGGCGGTGGAATGATACATGGGCCGATCGACTCATTACCATTTACAACTATCTAGGTTTTGCTACACCACTATTTATATTTGCACTCGTTATGCTCTTCCTATTCGGATTTAAGTTTGCAATATTCCCAACCGGCGGTAGCGTAGATCCTCAAGTTGCAACAGGAACATTTGCTTACTATTTAAGCAAATTAAATCACATGCTACTACCAGCTTTATCAGGGGCATTAATTGCAACAGTTGGTACTGTTCAATATTTACGAAGCGAAATTATTGATACGAAACATAAAGACTTTGTGCGTACAGTAAGAGCAAAAGGTGTTCCAGAATCAAAAATCTATTCTAGACATATTTTACGCAATTCATTCTTACCAATTGCAGCCTTCTTAGGCTATGAAATTACAGGATTAGTTGGCGGTGCCATCTTCTTAGAAAGTATTTTTAGCTATCCAGGAATTGGACAACTATTTATACAATCTATTTCTCAACGTGATTTTAGTGTAATAACTGCACTCGTTATGTTTACTGGATTTGCAACGTTACTTGGAACTCTCCTTTCAGATATTATTCTAAGCATCGTCGATCCACGTATTCGTATTGATTAATGGAGGTGAAGAAACATTATGTTAGCAAAACCCGAAAAACAAACTGAAGTTATTCATTACGAAAAAAGCCCTTCCGGTTTCTCTATTATGTGGCGAGAACTTCGTAAAGATAAATTAGCAATGTTTTCACTTTTTTTCCTAGCAATTTTATTACTAGCAGTCTACGCAACATCTTTTATTATGAAACAAGAAGATATTGTACGAGTTGATTTATTCGCTATTTATGCTCCTCCCTCTGCTGAACATTGGTTAGGAACAGATTACGGAGGACGCGATATTTTCGGTCAACTTATTATTGGTACACGTAACTCATTTACAATTGGATTAGCAATTACTATTCTTTCTTGTTTAATTGGTCTTTCAATTGGATTAATTGCCGGTTATTTCGGAGGAACTATTGATAATATCATTATGCGCCTTATCGACTTTGTTATGGTTTTACCATTTTTAATGCTTGTAATTGTATTTATTACACTTGTTCCTACATTTAATATTTTCACTTTCATTTTAATTATGAGCGTGTTCTTATGGACAGGAAAAGCCAGATTAATTCGCTCAAAAGTATTAACTGAAAAAGAACTCGATTATGTCTCTGCATCTAAAACTTTAGGAACACCAAACTGGAAAATCATTCTTTTCCAAGTACTACCTAACTTAAGTTCAATTATCATTGTTAGCGTTACATTAAATCTTGCTGGAAACATCGGTATTGAATCTGGTCTAACTTTCTTAGGATTTGGTCTACCAGAAAGTACACCAAGCCTTGGTACACTTGTTAGTTATGCTAGAAATCCAGATGTATTACAAGAGAAATGGTGGATTTGGTTACCCGCATCAATCATGATTTTAACATTGATGCTGTGTATAAATTTTATTGGTCAAGCGCTACGCCGTTCGGCCGACGCAAGACAAAGAAAGGGATAAGGGGTGGAAGAAATGACAAATAAGCCAAAGTTTTTCAAAGTATTAAGTACACTTGCAGTTTCAACATTACTACTTTCAGCATGTGGGGGCAGTGGTGGTAGTGAAAAAACGAGCAGCACAAAAAAAGTAGATACAAATAAATTTAGTGCATCTGTTAAAAATGATAAAAAGGAAATTAAAGATGGTTCATTAACATATGGTCTTGTTTCTAACACACCATTTGAAGGACTTTTAAATTTCGCTGTATATGAAGGAGATCCTGATAACCAAGTCATTACAATTTTCGATGAATCTTTATTATCAAATGACGAAAACTGGGAATACACAAATGATGGCGCTGCTACATATGAAATTTCTGCAGATAAAAAGACAATTACACTAAAAATCAAAGATAATGTAAAATGGCATGATGGAAACCCTGTTACTGCTGAGGATTTAGAATACTCTTATCTAGTGATTGGTAGTAAAAAATATGCCGGTTCTCGCTATGACACTCAAATGCAAATGATTGAAGGTATGGAAGATTACCACAATGGAAAAGCAGAAAAAATTTCAGGTATAAAGGTGACCGATCCAAAAACAATTTCGATTACATTTAAAGAGCCGAATCCTTCAGTGAAAACTGGGCTTTGGGCATACCCTCTTCATAAGAAATATTTAGGAGATGTACCAATCGATAAATTAGCAGAATCTGATAAAATCCGTAAAAACCCAATTGGTTTCGGACCTTTTAAAGTGAAGAAAATTACTCCAGGAGAATCTGTTGAATTTGAACGTTTTGATGATTATTATGGTGGAAAACCAAAACTGAAAAGTATGGTTTTAAAAGTTGTTAACCCTTCCGTTGTTAACGCGTCCTTAAAAAATGGTGATATTGACATTGCTGAAGTAAGTGCAGATCAGTATCCAAATGTAAGTAAATTAAAAAATGCACAATTAGTCGGTAAAACCGATTTATACTATAGTTATATCGGCTTTAAATTAGGCCATATGGATAAAGAAAAAGAAGAAGTAGTGATGGATAAGGAGAAATTTAAAGATGTTCGTGTACGTCAAGCGATGGCGTATGCTATTGATCGAAAAGAAATTGGCGAAAAATTATATCACGGCCTACGTTATCCGGCTAACTCACCAATCCCACCATCTCTACCAAAATATCATAACAATAAAATTGGTGCCTATGATAAAGATGTAGAGAAAGCTAAAAAGTTATTAGATGAAGCTGGCTATAAAGATACGAACGGGGATGGATTCCGCGAAGACCCGAATGGTAAAGAATTTAAAGCTAATTTCTTATCAATGAGTGGTAGCGATGTAAGTGAACCACTTGCAAAATTCTTTATTCAATCTTGGAAAGACATCGGTCTAAAAGTAGAGCTTCTTGATGGTCGCTTACATGAATTCAACTCATTCTACGATATGATTAAAAAAGATGATCCAAAAGTTGATCTTTTTGCGGCAGCTTGGGGAACTGCATCTGATCCAGATCCTTCTGGTATTTGGGCTAAAAATGCAGCGTTCAATTACACACGTTGGGCTACTGACAAAAACACAGAATTATTAAAACAAGGTATTTCTCCAAAAGCTGCTGATGAAAAGTACCGTAAAGATGTCTACGATAAATGGCAAAAATTAGTTCATGATGAAGTACCATTAATTCCACTTCATTATAAATTTGACCTAAAAGGTGTAAATAATCGCGTAAAAGATTACAAATATACACCAGAAGATCAATATAAGTGGGGTAAAGTTAGCGTAACGAGCGATAAAGCAGAAACAGAGAAATAATAAAATAGCTCCTGGCACTGAGATACATGCCAGGAGCTATTTTTTATTTACAATCCTTTTCTTACTATTTATAACAACCAATTCCTTCCCTACTATAAAATCAAAAAATTTGATGAAACACCTTTATTAAAACAGCTAACGTAACAGATGCAGCAAATCCTCCTAGACAAATTAAGCTTACCCCTTGACTATATGACAAATTTTGAAATGATTTCATTGCTTCCATCCTCCCTATCTCCCCTTTGATACTTTTATTTTACCAATGGGAAAAATTTCATAACATCGATTTCTCTAACAACTAACTTACAAATTTGTAAGTTAACATCTTTTCAACTTATATATCTAGTATTTCCACAAATGAGAGTTATTTATACATAAAAAAGACCTCAGCTATACTAAGGTCTTCATTACATTCTTTTTTATTTTATAATCATCACCGGACATTTCACTCGTTTTGCTATTTTATGACTTACACTACCAAGTACCATTTCTTGCAGTGTATTTAATCCTCTACTTCCCGCTATAACAAGATCTATATCTCCTGTATTTACATATTGAACAATTGTATCTCCAGGATCACCATGTAATATCGTAATTGTATAAGATATGTTCTCTTTCTTTAATAAAACTTCAATCTCTTTTAATTTATCTTTTCGACTAGCCGATATTGTTTCTAAATCTGTTTGACCTTGTATAATATCTGATTTTGCCGTTCTATTATCTACTACGTACACAACTTCAACATTTGTTTCTTCGCTACATTTCGCAATATATGTTGCATGTTCCGCTGCTCGAAGTGCATGTTCAGAACCGTCACATGCTAATATAATTTGTTTGTACATATGCTGAATCCCCTTTTCGTTATCCTACTCGTATTATATAATAAAGCCCCCTAAAAAGGAGGCTTTTAACTAGCAATTCTGTTATTATAAGTAGCTAAATTTGCAACAAGTTTTGAGCTACGTTCATTTAATCCTGCTATACTTACTTTCACACCACTTTGCTCATACTTCATGATAACTTTATCAATTGATGCCACCGCTGAATCATCCCATACGTGCGCATGAGTAAAATTCATTTCAATTTCTTTTACATCTTCATTAAATGAAAAATTATTTATGAAATCGGCTGTGGATGCAAAGAAAAGTTGACCGTGAATTTCGTATATTTTCTTATTTTCAATATATAAATGTTTCACGTGAATCTTTGCCATATTGAATGCAAATAACACCGCACTAATTACTGTTCCGATAATTACACCTACTGCTAAGTTATGTGTAATTAGGACAATCACAACTGTTACGATCATAACAAATGCGTTTCCTTTTGGTACTTTATGAATCGTTGTTACAGAGTTCCAATCAAACGTTCCGATTGAAACCATAATCATAACCGCAACTAAAGCTGCCATCGGAATATGAACGACATAATCTCCTAAAACGAATAGTAATACGATTAAAAATCCGCCCGCTACAAATGTTGATAGGCGACCTCGTCCACCTGATTTAATATTAATAACAGATTGACCGATCATTGCACATCCTGCCATTCCTCCGAAAAATCCAGCAACGATGTTTGCGATCCCTTGTCCGCGTGCCTCTTTATGCTTATTACTTTCTGTATGCGTCATATCATCTAAAACTGAAGCTGTTAATAAAGACTCTAGTAAACCAATGATTGCAAGCATAACTGCATAAGGTAAAATAATCCCTAATGTTTCTAATGTAAATGGCACATCAGGAATACTAAAGAACGGTAATTCTTTCGGCAGGCTTCCCATATCCCCTACTGTTTTCAACTGTAATCCGCTCATAAGTGCAATGCTCGTCACAATAATAATTGAAATAAGCGTAGAAGGTACAACCGTTGTAATACGTGGAAATAAATATATAATTGCAAGTCCTAATACAACGAGTGCATACATTTGCCAAGTTGCATTTTTAAAATGCGGTAATTGCGCTGTAAAAACTAAAATTCCAAGTGAATTTAAAAAACCACTCATAACAGATTTCGGAACAAACTTCATAAATGAGCTCAGTTTGAACACGCCAAAAATAATTTGGACGATACCTGTTAATATTGTTGTAGCAAATAAATATTGCAAACCATAATCTTTAACAAGCGTTACCATTAATAATGCCATTGCACCTGTTGCAGCTGAAATCATTCCAGTCCTTCCGCCAACAAATGAAATGGTAACCGCAATACAAAAGGCTGCGTATAGTCCAACTGTCGGATCCACGCCTGCAATAACAGAGAAGGCTATCGCTTCAGGGATTAATGCTAAAGCAACGACAATTCCTGATAACACGTCCCCTCTCACATTAGAAAACCAATCATTTTTTATCGTTTGAAACAAAATACCACTCCTCTACTCCTTTATAATTTGATTTTCTCCATAAGAAAATCTAGCCGACTGCACGAAAGCAATTATATAACGAGTAGAAGATTTTTTGCTATGTAAAAGTTTCCTAAAGAAAAAGACGCTACCTTAGTAGCATCTTTTCTCATTTCATTAATGTCCACCGTGTCCTTGACCACTTTCCTGAACAATTTCTAACCTCTCATCTAGTATTCCTTGTGTTTCAAATGAAATATCACTCGTACTTCCTAATAAGAAACCGTGATTATATGGTCCAAGTGTTGGATCATCTTTAAACTTCGTCTGAATGCTTGCAAGGAAGTCATACACTGGTTGTGAAGCTTTACCTTCTTCTAATAATACAACAGGTGCGTGTTTACCCATATGTGAAAAAGGTGCCCCAGCAACTGCTAAATCTGGTGTTTTGCTTGAAACAAATGACACACCGTGACCAGGTTTTGTGAATCCCCAGCCAAATTTTGTTTTTTCATCTTTAAACTTCGCAAATGCGATAGAATTTTCTGTTGGAGTCTCACCGCTAATACGCGTTACTTTCCCGTATTTGCTTAACTCTTTTTCTACTTCTTTTGAAACGATTTTTTCTGGTCCTAGTACATATATATTTGCTTTATCTTTTCTCATTTTTAATGCCTCTATTGTCGCTTCTGGCACTTTATCCTTTTCTGTATAGAGTAGTGGTTCCGGCATATGAGAAATCCAGTTTACAGCGGGTGTTGTATATAAGCGTCCTTCTTCTGCAGATGAACCGATAATAACACTATTTGGGTAGCTTCCTGTTATATCGGCATACTCCTTATCAACGTCTTTCGCAAATATAGCTGGGTCCGTTTCTTTTATTTGTTTTACTTTATAACCTTTTAATTGTTCAAGCGCGCTAGTACCTACATCCCCCATCACCATAATTTGTGTTCCATCTTTCGTTCCGATTGGATTTAATCGTTTTATTTCTTTTAACGTCATTTCCGGTATCTTTTCTTTTTCTATAAATAAAATCGGTCCGTTATTCGGATGATGAATAAGGTCTGCACTCGCAATACCTAATTGCCACTCGCTTGCTGGTACTAAAATAACAGCACCCGGCTGGTTCTCTTTATGGGTTGCTGGCCATATCGTTTGCGAAGTTAACACTGCCATTTGCAGGGGATCATTTGTATTTAACCTCGTCACATTTTTTAAACTTGTCGTTAATAAATCATACGATGCCCCTTCGTTCATTTCTTTTGGCGCCGTTACCTCCTGATTCATTTTCATTTCCTTTTGCTCTATTTTTTTCTCTTTTGTAGATTCATGGTTTTTATGGTCTGTATTCGTTTGTCCGCATGCAGCAAGACCAACTGCTGTAATTATTGTTATCCCAAAAATTCGGGTCATTTTTTTCACTATACCGCCTCCGTATTAATCATTTTTGAGCCAATATGATTACCTAAAATGTAATTTCAACTCCACAATAACAAGCAATTCTGAAGAAATTATGCAGACACATCATAATCTGCACCATTTCTTCATGATTTTGCATTACACTTTAAGTAACGATTATAAATATGGAGGGCTCTCTATGATTGATATACTGCTCGTAGACGATGAACCGAGAATGCTTGAATTATTAACGCTTTATCTTACCCCAATTGGATATAACTGCGTATGTGCGACTTCAGGAGAAGAAGCTATTTTACATATAGAGAATCGAAACTTTAAATTTGTTTTACTCGATATTATGATGCCAAAGATGGACGGATGGGAAACGTGCAAAAAAATCCGATCTTTTAGTAACATTCCTATTATTATGGTTACAGCTCGTGATCAAACAGTAGATGTCGTTCAAGGATTAAAACTTGGAGCCGATGATTACGTAACGAAACCTTTCCATGAAGAAGAACTTTTCGCAAGAATTGAAGCCGTTTTAAGACGTACAAATGAACATAAACAAATCCAATATCACGGTATTGTATGGGATGAAACAAAACACTTCGTTTCTGTCCATAATGAAGAACTCCTTCTCACACCAATTGAATTTTCTTTACTCGGATTATTTTTACGCCATGTGAACTACGTATTAAGCCGTGATCAGCTCATCGAACGAATTTGGGGGTTAAACACAAATACAGAAGATCGCACAGTCGATTCACATATTCGTAATTTACGTGATAAATTGCGAAAAGCAAATTTCCCTATTGATCACCATTTAAAAACTGTTTACGGAGTCGGATATCGATGGGTTGATACTCTAGATTAAGGAGCAAAGCAATGAAGCGAATTTCCATTCAGCTCGGATTTTATTTTTTGATTGTTACACTTTTAATCGAAAGTGTTCTATTTGTCTCGCTTTATTATAGCCTTGTCAACAATAGAGTAAATGAAGAAATGACAGCTTTATTAAAGCGCGGAAATAGTCACAGAGATGTCCTTGAAAAGTATTTTGATAAGCAAACAATCTCCCATGTTGCACTAATGGAATCCGAAGCCGAAACTACTGTTGTTATTACAAATTCAAATAAGGAGGTACTAGCTAAATCCAATGAAATAAATACTACTATAAAAAAGCATATTGAAAAGATGCAAACACGGACAGATCATGACGGAGCAATTATAGAGAATCATTGGAAAACATCTAATTATATATGTACAGTTAGCCCCATTGTAGTAGATGGAAAACATGAAGGCTATGTGTACATGTTTCTTGGAACAGAATCAATTGAAAAGTTAGTTAATGGATTAACGAAACAATTCATTATTGCTGGTGTCATCACGTTTCTACTCACAGTCATCACAATTTTCCTATTATCACGTTTATTAACAAAACCATTGTTACACATGAAACATGCCACTGAAAAAATGAGTAAAGGCGATTTGTCCGTTTCGTTAACAACTACTCGAAATGATGAAATTGGTGAACTAGCATCATCTATTCAAACGCTCGCAAATGATTTACATTATATGAAAACAGAGCGAAGTGAATTTCTAGCAAGTGTTGCTCATGAATTACGAACACCGTTAACATACGTAAGAGGTTATGCTGGCATTGCTTTAAAAGAAAGCACCCCTCCTGAGCAACGTTTGCGATATTTATCGATTATAAAAGATGAATCTGATTACATTACAAACTTAGTTCAAGATTTATTTTCACTTGCACAAATGGAACAACATAACTTTTCTATTCAAGTAAAGGAAGTGCATTTACACACCTTCCTTACTCGTATAGCTGAAAAAGTAAACGCCATGTATAAAGAAAGATACATTAAAGTTTCTTTCTCTTGTCCTCCTACACTGCTAGTAAACTTAGATGAACAGCGATTTGAACAAGTTATAGTAAACATTTTAAATAACGCTTATAGACATTCAAAAGAACATTCTCATATAAACATTTCTATTACAGAAGAACATAAACGTATCTCCATTACAATTGAAGATGAAGGCGAAGGTATCCCGCCTGAAGACCTCCCTCACATTTTTGACCGCTTTTACCGTGTCGATAAAGCAAGAACACGCGCTACAGGTGGAACTGGTTTAGGACTCTCTATCGTGAAGGAGATCGTAGAACTACACGGCGGGACGATTACTGTCACGAGTGAAGTTGATCATGGATCTTGTTTTATAATTTCATTACCATCCATAAAAAAACACGACTATCATCAATAGTCGTGTTTCTTTATCCCGCATTAACGGGCAGTAAGACCCCTACATCAAAATTCAGCGGAAGCAAAGAAGTTAGGTGGGGGATCAACTGCCCGTAAAAGCCCGATTGGTTCAACTAATAATCAGTGGGAGATGAACAAAACCCCCACTGATTAAAGTTTCACTTTATCATTTTACTTTATAATATAAATTTACAAATTGCCCAAAACGTTTCGTATCCGTTAAAGTTAAATTAATTTCCGGGTTCTTGTCTTGAAATAACGGAACTCCAGAACCTAATATGTGAGGGGTAATCGTGACAACATATTCATCAATTAGATTATTCTTAAAGAATTCTCTCAGTAGACTCCCTCCACCGACCATCCATATTTTAGATCCTTCTTGTGCTTTTAACCTTTTTGTAAACTCCACTACATCTTCATTTACAAACTCTACATGTCCGTTCGTGCCTTTTTCTGAATTAGAAAACACATAACATTTTTTATCTAAATACGGGAATGTCTCTGTATGCTCTACTACATAATCGTACGTTTTCTTTCCCATAATTATTGTATCAATCGTTTCGTACATTTCTGTATAACCGTTATCTCCCTCTCCTTCCGTTTCCATTAACCACTCTAAATCATCATTTTCTTTCGCAATATACCCATCTAAGCTCGCCGCTATAAATAAAACTATTTCACGTGACATATCTTTTCCTCCTTGCATCTCATCTTGATAACATATGATGTAAACAATATACTAACAATAAAACATGACAATTTATGTCATGTTAAAGAGAAAAAAGGTGATACATTTGTCAAAAGCTAAACGCTTATTAGATATTCTTATATTTGCTTCTGCAAAAAAAGCATTTACAGCGCAAGAAATAGCCGATGAATTTAATATCTCCGTTCGTACGGTTCATAGATACATTTTAGATTTAAGTGATATGGGATTACCCATTTATGCTGAACAAGGTCGTAATGGAGGATATAAAGTATTAACAACTAGGGTCATTCCACCTATCTTATTTACGGAAGAAGAAGCGGTCTCCATCTTTTTTGCCTTTCAATCTTTAAGCTACTACAGAGACTTGCCTTTTAATACAGAAATCAATTCTGTCACTCATAAACTATATAGCTCTCTACAACATGAGGCGAAAGTGAAAGTTGATAAAATACGTTCTTATATCGCCTTTTGGAATCCGAAGAGAACAATTGAGACCCCACTTTTAAACGAAGTGTTAACAGCGGCTATTGAAAATAAAAATTTACACTTTCAATACGAATCTAAATCAGGGATAAAAACAAAACATGTTCATCCGATTGGTGTATATGCTCACGACGGGTTATGGTACTTACCGTCCTATGACTTCGGTAGAAAAAAAGTATTACTGTATCGCGTTGATCGTATTCTCTCAATATTATCGATGGAAGAAAATACAGATACATTCATGAATTTAGAAGAGTGGTTTGCCTCTAACTCTAACGTAGTACACAATCCTACTCAGTTACATGTTTTACTGACAACAGAAGGCGTACGCCAATGTAAAAGCGTTCCTTATCTTGAGGAATTCGTTATAGTAAACGAGGATGGGACAGGATATATACATTCAACAATTGATAAAGGTGAGATTAACTTTATTACTCCTTTATTTTATAGACTTGGAAAAGATGCAAAAGTTTTAGAACCGAAAGAATTGATAGATGGTTTACGTATACGTGCGAAAGAAATTTTAAGTATGTATGAAGATTAAAAAGGCGTAAGAGAAATTCTTTTACACCTTTTTAGTGTGCAATATTTTCTCTATCTCTTCTTTTAACAACGTCTTTATTTCTTCCAAATTATGATTCTTCTTTTCCTCCGATTGCACCGTATAAAACTCAGCAAACGAACGCTCTTTATATCTTGGTACGACATGCATATGGTAATGTGTTAACTCGTTAAATACTCCACCATTTTGACAAACTGTAATTCCATCTGGTTTATATAATGCCTTAATCGCTTTTGAAATCAGCTTAGAAGCATCCATAATTGATCTTGCTACAACGTCATCTAATTCGTCTACTTCTACAACATGCTGCTTTGGCACAATTAAAGTATGTCCTGGGTAGAAAGGCGCATGATCTAAAAAGCAAGTTACATAATCATCTTCATATACTTTATATATTTTTTCCTCTTCGTTTGCTAATTTACAACCTAAACATTTCATAATACTTCCTCCTCTGTTAAAAACATAAAAACGTGAGAGCTATACTCTCACGCTTTTATGTTTCACTTTATTAGTTCAATTGTTTCCGTAACTTTTATACTATCTTTTACAGATTGAACAATCGTGCAATTTTTCACTGCAAGCTGCAATGCTTTGTCCAACTGCTCTTCTGTAATGTTTTCCGCTTTAATTTTATAGTGCAAATGAACACTTTCAACTGGTTTGGATAAAGCTTCACTTCTACCAATTTCAGTTTCGATCGTAAACGTATCGTATGTAATACGTTTCTTTTCTAAAATTGTTCGAAAGACAATTGCACTACATCCTGCGATAGAAGAAACGAGTAATTGTAACGGTGAATACCCGTTTTCTTTTCCAATCGCTAATTGAGCGTACGATAAATCTGCCTTTATATCATCGTGTTTGATTGTTAGTTTCATTTGTTTTGTCCATCTCCACTTTCATCGGTTTCTGCTGTTTCTTACTCATATAATAATAATATATATAGCAGAAAATGATAAATGGAATACCGCAGTATAACGCCATTCTTTGTTCAGGAATAAACGCTAAACTAATAACAACGATGCTATTTGTAATTAAAGCTAAAATTGGAACAATCGGATATAGTGGTGTTCTATACTTTAAGTCCTCTAACTTTCCTCCGCCTTTTATATACTGACTTCTAAAGCGAAGTTGCGATAGAGCAATAATGATCCAACTTGAAACAGCCGATAAACCAGCTATCGATAATAAGTACATGTATACTGTATCTTCTGCAAGGAAACTTGTGAATAGGGATAATCCAGCTACCGCAATCGTTACGACTAGCGCTGTAATTGGAATACCACGTTTATTTACTTTCTTGAAAGAAGTTGGTGCCATTCCTTCATTTGCAAGTGACCATAATATACGTGTCGCTGCATATAATCCAGAGTTCGCTACAGATAATAACGCAGTAATAATAACGAAGTTCATAATATCAGCTGCATATGGAATACCGATTTTATCAAATACAACTACGAATGGACTTTCAATTACGCCTGCTTCTTTCCAAGAAATTAATCCTACTAAAATTGTCATTGTTAAAATGAAGAATAACATAATACGCCATACTGTATTACGGATCGCACGTGGAATTGTTTTTTCTGGGTTTTCACTTTCTCCCGCTGCAATTCCGATTAACTCTGTTCCTTGGAACGAGAAGTTAACTGTAATCATTGTAAGTAATACGGCAGCTAGTCCATTCGGGAAAAGTCCACCATCGCTTACAAAGTTAGAGAAAAGAGGTGCTGCTTCTTTTCCGTCATATGATATAAATCCTAATAATGCACTACCACCAAGTACAACAAATGCAAGAATTGTAATTACTTTAATACTAGAAAACCAAAATTCTAATTCGGCATAACTTTTCGCCGAAATTGCGTTTGAAGCATATAAAATAACACCGAATACAAGGCACCATACCCAAACATCAACATTTGGAAACCATCTTTTCATCATTAAACCGATTGACGTTAATTCTAGACCCACTGTTACTGCCCAGCCGAGCCAGTATAACCAGCCAATCATAAAGCCCGTTCCTGGTCCAATAAACTTCGTTGCATACTTTTGGAAAGATCCTGAAACCGGCATTGCTACCGTTAACTCTCCAAGACAAAGCATTGTTAAATACATAATAAATCCGCCTACTAAATATGAAAGGATGGCTCCCCCTGGTCCAGCCTGATTAATAGTGTAACCTGAACCTAAGAAAAAACCAGTTCCGATTACACCACCAAGTGCGATCATAAATAAATGTCTACTCTTCATCGTGCGATGTAATTTCTCATTCGTTGGTTGCTGCATCTAAATCCTCCCCCTACCATACCCCTATGTCTTGTTAAAATTTTCTGATAATAAAAATATACACGAAAGCGATTACATTTTCTATATAAAATTAAAACTTTTCTGATAAAATAATATAAAAAATCTAATTATTGCAAGATTTAGATTCTATTTAGAGGAAAATAAGGATAAACAAGGAAAAAACCCTCACATATATTGTAAGGGTTAACGGAGTTCTAATCTTCTGGATAAAATTGATAAACTATAATTTACGATAAAATACATACAAGCTACTACTATAAACGTCGGGATCATGTAATTCACATTTTGTCCGCTAATAATTTGAGCATTATGCATAAGTTCAGGTAGTGATATAACAACCGCTAGCGACGTATCCTTCAGCAATGAAATAAATTGACTAACAAGTGGCGGAACCATTCTCCTTAATGCTTGCGGCAAAATAATATACCAAAGTGCTTGAACATACGTTAATCCTGAAGATCTTGCAGCCTCAACCTGCCCTTTTTCAATCGATAATAGACCACTTCGAACAATTTCAGATATCATTGCTGCTTCAAATATTGTTAAAGCAACAATTGCAGCTGTTATAATTTCTAATTTCAAGCCTGCTTCTGGAAGTGCAAAATACGTAAAAAATATAATTAAAAGAAGCGGTAAATTTCGAATCACTTCAACGATAATTCCTAATATTTGTGAGACGACTGGTATTTTCATGTAGCGCAATATCCCTATTACACTACCAATAATAAAGCTAAGTACAATTGCTACGAACGCTACCTCTAGTGTTATGAGTAATCCTTTTAATAAAAACAGAATATGATCTCCTGTAATTGCTCCCTTAAAATCCATTTACACCGCCTCCTTTGCTAAGCGTTTTTCTAAATAACGCACTAGCATACTGAGCGGAATTGTTAATATTAAATAAAACATCCCGACAAATATATAAACATCAAACGTAACAAACATCTTCGTGGAAATTAAATCTCCTTGATACATTAAATCAGTACCAGCAATAATTCCGAGTATTGAGGAGTTTTTAACTAAATTGAGAAATTGATTTCCTAAAGGGGGGATTACAATTTTCATAGCTTGAGGTAAGACAACATAATACATTCCTTGCACATACGTTAATCCTGAGGAACGCGCGGCTTCCATTTGCCCTTTCGCAACTGATAAAATACCAGCGCGAATTACTTCTGCAATAAATGCTGCAGTATATATCGTAAGCGTAACTGTTCCTGCTACAAAACCATTTAACGTAATTCCTATTACAGGTAAAGCGAAATAGAATATAAATGCAATTAATACGAGTGGAATATTTCTTACAAACTCTACAAAAGCGGATCCCATCCAATTTAAAATACGAATAGGTGCAATACGCATTACTGCCAAAATTACTCCCAAAATAAAACTGCCTATTAATGCAATTACACTAGACATAACTGTATATTTAAACCCTTCTAAATACATATCAATGTTATTCGTTAATATAGAAAAATCAGGCACATATTCTCCCCTCTTTCTTTACAAGAAGAGGATGAGTACTCTCATCCTCTCACTCTTACTATTTATCAAGAAAAATAAAGTTTCACTTTACTTCTCTTGTTTTTGACCGATCCATTTTTCATACAATTTATCGTATTCCCCGCTCGCCTTCATATCTTTTAGTAAGTTATTAATCTCTTTCGTTAAATCGTCTGCACCTTTTTGCACTGCAATTCCGTACGGTTCATCTGTGAAAATTTTCCCTACTACTTCATAATTAGCATCTTGTTTTGCCATTCCATAAAGAATCGCATTATCTGTCGTTAACACATCACCTTTACCTGCCTTTAACGCTGTAAATGCCTCACTATAATTTTCAAATTCTAATACAGTCGCTTCTGGTGACTTTTGACGAATGTTATTTGTAGATGTTGATCCTTTTACAGCTAATACTTTAACGCCTTGTTTTATATCATCGACGCTCTTAATATTGCTTCCTTTTTTCACAAGTAACGATTGTCCTGCTTTAAAATATACATCTGAAAAATCCACTTCTTTTTTGCGTTCTTCCGTAATTGTCATTGTCGCAATAATTGCATCAATATCACCATTTTTCAGCATTGGAATACGTGTTTTAGACGTTACTTCTTTCAACTCTAGCTTCTTTTCATCTCCAAGAATCTTTTTCGCAAGTGCCTTCGCGACATCAACATCGAATCCTTCTACCTGCCCTGTTGAAGGATTTTTCAATCCAAATAAATTCGTATCATTCTTCACCCCAACTACTAATTTCCCTCGTTTCTTAATTTGCTCAACAGCCCCGCCTTGCTTCGTATTTGTTTCCTTTGCCTCATCTTTCTTACTTCCGCATCCAGCAACAACAAGCACGAATAAACATGAAAATACGATTAAAGTAAATAACTTTTTCATTTTAAGCATGAAATTCCTCCTCTAATGATTTAGCACCCGACTTAAAAATAAACGAGCTCTTTCTTGTTCAGGATTTGCAAAAAATTGCGCCGGTGTTGTATCTTCAATAATTTGACCATCATCCATAAATAAAATCCGATCTGCTACTTCTCGCGCAAATCCCATTTCATGCGTGACAACGACCATTGTCATCCCTTCTTTAGCTAACGTTTTCATAACATCAAGTACTTCCCCGATCATCTCCGGATCAAGAGCAGACGTAGGCTCATCGAACAGCATAATTTCCGGTTGCATCGCAAGTCCTCTAGCAATTGCTACCCTTTGCTGTTGTCCTCCGGATAATTGATGCGGATATACATTAGCCTTCTCCGGGATTCCTACTTTCTCTAAATAAAACATTGCTGTTTTCTCTGCTTCTTCTTTGGAAACTTTATTTACTTTAATCGGTGCTAGTGTAATATTTTGCAGAACTGTTTTATGTGGATATAAATAAAAATGTTGAAAGACCATCCCAATATTTCGCCGCAATTCATTCATGTCCGTTTTTTTATTGTGTACCTCTGTATTTTGTACAATTAATTCTCCATCTGTAATTGCCTCTAATTGATTTATACATCGAAGCAATGTACTTTTTCCTGATCCTGAAGGCCCGACAACTACTACCACTTCGCCTTTTTTCACTTGCACATTAATATTTTTCAAAACTTGAAAGTTGCCATAATATTTATTTACGTTACGAAACTCTATCAACATACTCACCCCTTCCCCTAACAAAGCATGTACATTCTTTTTATATTCAAAAACAGTCCCAAAAATAACTTTTAGCTTCAATTTGTCCATAAAAAAAGCAAAGAGTTTCCCCTTTGCTTCTTCATTTCTATTCTGTTAAGATACTTCTTCTTTCTTATCTTTCCCGTACTCATGCTCCCAGAAATCAGCATTTTTAATTCCTAATTCCTGCGGATCAAATACTGGATCTTTCCCTTCTTTTTTCTGCTTTTCATAGTCTTTTAATGCGATCAATGCTGGTTTTTGTAGTAGTAAAATCGCGATAATGTTAACCCATGCCATAATCCCTACACCAATGTCACCTAAAGCCCATGCTGTTGCAGCTGTTTTTACACAACCATAGAATACGACTCCTAAGAATACAAATTTTAGTACGATGGACATCCAAGGACGATCTTTATCACGATTTAAGTATGCAATATTCGTTTCTGCAATGTAGTAATACGCCATAATTGTTGTAAACGCGAAGAATAGTAAAGAGATTGCAACGAAACCATTTCCAAATCCAGGGAAAACAGATTCTACTGCTGCCTGTGTATAACCAGGACCCGGCTGTGCACCATTTAATTTATTGACGATAAAGTTTTTTCCGCTTGCATCAAATACGTTATACATGCCTGTAATAATCATCATAAATGCTGTTGCTGAACAAACAAATAATGTATCAATGTAAACGGAAAATGCTTGCACTAAACCTTGCTTAGCTGGATGTGATACTTCAGCTGCAGCTGCTGCGTGTGGCCCAGTTCCTTGCCCTGCTTCATTGGAATAAATACCACGTTTTACTCCCCAAGAGATTGCTAAACCAATAATTCCACCAAAAGCTGCTTCTAATGCAAATGCACTTTTTAAAATTAACATGAAAGCATCTGGTAATTTTTCAATATTCATAGCAACAATGACGCAAGCTACTAAAATATAACCAAGCGCCATAAATGGCACTACAACTTGCGCTACGTTAACAATTCGCTTAACTCCACCAAAAATAATAAGCGCTAATGCCGCTACTAATACCGCTCCAGATACAGAAGTATTAATACCGAAAGCTGTTTCCAAACTTACAGCAATACTATTTGCCTGAACACCCGGTAACAGCATCCCCGTTGCAAGAATTGTTGCTGCAACGAATACTAATGCATACCATTTAACCCCTAACCCTTTTTCAATGTAATAAGCTGGACCACCACGGAATTGCCCTTGATGCTTCGTCTTATATATTTGTGCAAGTGTCGATTCTACATAAGCAGAACCTGCTCCTAGAAAAGCTACCGCCCACATCCAAAAGACAGCTCCTGGTCCACCGAATGCAACAGCCGTTGCAACACCCGCAATATTTCCTGTTCCAACGCGCCCTGATAAAGAAAGTGCTAACGCCTGGAACGAAGAAACACCAGCATCCGATTTTTCTCCTTGAAATGTAAGCTTCACCATTTCTCCTACATGCCTTACTTGTAAAAACCTCGTTCGAATGGAAAAATATAAACCTGCTCCTAAACATAAATAAACAAGTGCTGGACTCCAAACAATATTATTGATCCAACTTACGATAGCTTCCAACATTCCCCCTCCTCTTTTTATAAAGAATATTCAGAATATATATAAAATTATAAGTGTATACCGAATCTAGGACAATATTATTTTAATAAAGTAAACATATTTTTGTATAAAAAAACAAAGTATATATTTGTTTTATATACTTTGTTTTGAACTAAATGTATTATATATTCACAATTGCTTCTTTTTTGATAATTCTTCCGTATAGCTCTTCTGATAATTTCAAGAAATTATCAGGCATATCTTTCCCTTTAAACTTCTTTTGAAGCGTTCCATATAAACCTATATCACGTAAGCGTAAAAATAGTGGTAACGATTCATACCAACTATCCGCCAGCCTGTGCTCATATTCGTATCCTTTTCTTAACACTTGTAACTGTTTACGAGCGAATGTCGTCTTCTCCTCCACTGTCCACGGTGTAAAAAGGACCGAGTAATAAAGAACCATTGCCAAATCATGAATGAAGTAATTATAGGCCGCATCATCAAAATCAAAGATTGTAAGCTCTTTCCCATCATAATGGAAATTACCTGGATGAATATCGCCATGCATAAGGCCGAATGTTTCTCTTCCAATTGGAAGAGTCTTTATTTCCCCCATTAATACAGCAGCAACCTCTTTCACTTTCTCATCTTCTAATTCATTAACAATTCCACTTTCGTCTTCTTCCCACGTTTCACGGTAGTCTGTTTTAGGATAATCCATTGTAAGGCGATGCAGTTGTCCAATCGCTTTTCCCCACGCTTCAAAATAAGCATTTCCCCAATAAGGCGATTCTTCTCCTTTTACTTGCTCACCTTTTGCATATGTAAATAAGGAAGCGAAAAAGAAAGTCCCATCCTCTGCTGCGATTTCTTCTACAAGATTTTGAGACGTTGAATAAAGAGGTCCTGCTACCTTTGCCCCATTCTCCGCAACATATCGTAAAAAATCTAGTTCAGCCTCTACCTCTTGTTTAGAGCGATGAGAAGAATGTGTTAAACGTAATACGTAATCTTCATCATTATCACCCTTCGCCTTAAAAATATAATTCTCAAAATCTCCAAGTGGCTTTTCTTCCACTGTTACATGAAACAAATTCGCTGCTGTTTTTAAAATCTCTTTTGTAAAAACACGTTCTACAGCTATTTCCATATGTATCCCTCCTATATATCTTCTTAATTCGACACAAAGGTGAGAAGTACTGCTATGAAATTGAATAATGCACAAAAGACAATGTAACGTAACTTTCAATTCTCTTTTTTAAAAAATAATTCAAGCATAAATTTCTCACAAACGACAAAAATTAACAGAAACAATTGCACTTTAAAAGAGGTGGAAATTATGACAGAGAAAAAAGAACAACAAGAGAGTAAAAACCAAAAGCATATGTTTCCATCACTTCCGGAGAACATTAATTACATTGAAAATAAGCTTTCTCATTCTGATGATATAAAAAAATTAGATTTCCCTTTTCAAAATGGAAAAGGAACAATCCTATATATCGAATCTTTAGCAGATCCAAATTTAATTCATCAGTTAGCCCTTGAGCCTTTATTGACACGGTCAGACTTAGCTTTAGATAAAGCTTTTTCTACATTGAATATGACAAAAGAAACGAATTTAAATTATGGTGTGCAGCTTTTATTACAAGGTAAATCATTATATTTCCATGAGCAAGTCGAAAGCTTTTGTATTTTTGAAACAGCTCTATCTTTAAAAAGAGATATAACAGAGCCTGATAATGAAGGTATTGTACGTGGACCGCATACTGGTTTTGTAGAAGATTTAGCAACGAATTTAGCCTCTATTCGTAAACTCATTAAGAGTCCAAATGTAGTTGTTAAATATTTTACACTCGGTGAAGAAATGCACACGAAAGTAGCTATTGCTTATATGCAAAACATAGCTAATGACGATCTCGTTACTGAAGTAAAAAGAAGGTTAGAAACTATAAAAACCGATTCCCTTATGGCACCAGGTTATATACAAGAATTTATAGAAGATAATTCTTTCTCACCATTTCCACAACAATTAAATACAGAGCGACCAGATAGAACTGTCGCTAATTTAATGGAAGGCCGAGTTGCTATTTTATCTGACGGAGATCCAACAGCACTTATTGTTCCTGTTACGTTATTCGCTTTCTATCAATCACCAGATGATTATAATAACCGCTGGATTGTTGGATCTTTCGTCCGAATGATTCGCTTAGTGAGTTTCTTAATTGCTTTTCTCTTACCAGCTATATATATCGCAACCGTAGCCTTTCATCCTGATGTATTGCCGCTTGAACTTGTGTATACAATTAAAGCTTCATTAGAGAAAGTACCACTTCCTCCTATTTTTGAAGCTCTCTTAATGGAATTAATCTTTGAATTATTACGGGAAGCTGGTATTCGCTTGCCAAGCCGAGTTGGACAAACAATCGGTATTGTAGGTGGTTTAGTAATTGGTGATGCGATTGTAAAAGCTGGACTCGTTTCTTACACAATGATTATCGTTGTAGCTTTAACTGCAATCTCATCTTTTCTCGTTCCATCAAACGATATGAGTTCAGCAGTTCGAATTCTTCGTTTTCCATTAATGCTCCTTGCTGCCATATTTGGATATGTAGGAATATCATTCGGTCTAATTATAACTTTCGTTCACCTATGTCAGCTTCATTCTTTCCATACACCATATCTTTCTCCTGTTGCACCAATGCGGATTAAAGATATGAAAGATTCTTTTGTAAGACTACCAATTTGGTCATTTTGGGAACGACCACATGATCCAAAACCGAAAAAAATGCAACGCCAACATGTAACGAGAGAGGATGAGGACGGTGACAAACACGCAAAGTAAAATTTCACTTGTTCAATTTACCTTTTTCGTTATTCAATGCCAAATTGGGGTCGGTATACTTTCTTTACCTAATCGTCTTCACCCAATAGCAAAAGGTGGCGGATGGATTTCTGCTCTCATCGCTGGGTTTGCGATTCAGCTTATTATTTTACTTATGTGGCTTTTCTTAAAACGATTTCCTGATGCAGATATGTATGAAAGTGTTTGTATGCTATTTGGTAATAAGTTTGGAAAACTATTAGGCTTTGCTTATGTTTTTTATTTCACACTTATCGGTATGACCGTTATGTTAAATGCTTGTAATGTCATTAAAGTATGGGTTTTGCAAGCAACCCCTTGGTCTGCAATTCTCATACTATTTACAATAGCTTGCTGCTATGTAGCCTATAATACATTTAAAGTAATTGTAAGATTTTATGTCATGGCTTCTATTCTCATTTTGCCCATGGCTCTTTTAATTGCACTAGGGTTTTCACGAGCTGATTTTTCTTATATTTTTCCAATTACAGAAGCCGGATGGTGGAATATTATTCAAGCTTCAAAGGAAACCATTACAGCTATGTATGGTTTTGAAATTATTCTGATCGCTTTTCCAAAAGTAAATGGGAATCCTGTTGCACGGCTAAAGGCCATTTCTATCGCTAATGGATTTGTAACTCTTTTTTACACTTTTACCGTTTGGATTTGCTTTATTGTATTTAGTCCAAAACAAGTTGAGCTTATTCCGGAACCAGTTGCTTACTTATTACGCTCTCTCCATATTGGGATTATAGACCGAACAGACCTAATTTTCATTCCAATTTGGATGATAACTGTTGTAGCCTCCATCGCTAGTTATTATTGTGCTGCTTCAATAGGAATTGGACATATATTCAATCTTGCTAATCATAAAAAAGCTGTTCCAATCGTTGGTATTATTGCTTTTAGTGTAGCCTTATTTATAGATACACCTGAGGAGCTTAAAGTACTTGCTACATTTACTGATAAATTCACCTATATTTTTATAGTAATTCTACCTTTTTTATTTCTTCTCTATTCCTTATTCAGAAATAAGAAAGGAGCTCCATATGCACAAAAAAACAATTAAATTATGTAGCATATTGTGCGCTGGCTCACTTCTTTCTGGTTGTTGGGATCAAGAACCTTTAAGAGATGCGAGATTAGCTTATAGTATTGGCTTTGATATTACAGAAGAAAATAAACTGCAGCAAACCATTGAGCTCGTAAAGAGTTCAAGTGGGGATCAATCTTCATTTAAAAATGAAGTACATTCAGCAACTGGCTATAACATACGTGATACAAGTGATTCTTTGAGAAAAAACGTTACTGGTAATATTCGTTATTTTAAATATGGAGTAGAACTATTGGGAACGAAAATCCAAAAGAAAGGCATACTCCCTTATTTAGACGTTGGATTTAGAGACCCAACAAATCCAACCGCATTAGTAAAACTTATATCAGTAGATGGGGAAACGGATAAAATACTTGCCCAAAAGAAGGTAGGAAATTTATTAATTGGAGACTTTTTAAAGAAAAAAGTACAGAGTTTAGAAGACATGAGTATATTTCCAGAGGAAACTTTAGAAACGGCCGCTACAAAAATGTTAGATCCCGGAAAAGATTTCACCCTCCCATCTATAAAGCTAAAAGGAAAAGAAGTTGTAACCAATGGGATAGCTTTATTTAACAAGGATAAATTAACTGGACTTTTACCTTTACGCCAATCGGTACTCTTCGTATTACTAACTGATAAAATGGGGAAAAGCGCTCGCATAACCCAAAAACTTACAAATAACGATTCATCTAGTACATCTGACTATCTTACAATTGAAGTAAGCAATCGAAAGTTAAAACGAGACTTAAAAATAACAACAGATAAAAAAGGAAATGTTTATGCTCACATTAAGCTCCAACTAAAAGTTATAGCGCTTGAAGCTCCGAGAGATAATCTTTACAAAATGGATGAAAGAAAAAAACTAAATAAAGAATTGTCTAAACAACTTACGAAAGAAGCTAAAAAGATAACGAAAAAGTTACAAAAAGCAAACTGTGATGCTTTCGGTATCGGCAGACACCTTATCGCCTATCACCCTGACTTATGGAAGAAGAAAAATTGGAATAAAGATTATGCAAAAGTAAAATTCAAACCTGAGGTAGAGGTAAACATTTTGTACAGTGGTGTCCTAAAATAAAAGGTTGTATGCCCATGCGGCATACAACCTTTTATTTCGTATATCGATACACAATTGATTCATATGGTCTTAAGTTAAGTTTTGCAATATCCTTGCTAGCATCTTTATAATTCGATAGTAGTACTTCTTGTTTCATTCCATCTAATTGAACGTGCGCTGGTACAGAATACGTTATTTCTTCTCCATAGAAGTTATTTATAACAAGTAGTACTTCACTTCCTATAGTACGAGTATATGCCCAAATTTTAGGATCATTTTTATCCAAAATAGCATATTCTCCTTCTGTAATTACATCATACGTTTTTCTAAGTTCTATTAACTTTTTATAATGATAAAATACGGACTCTTTATCTTCTAATGCCTTCTCTACGTTTATTTCTTTAAAGTTTTCAGCCGCTGAAATCCAAGGTTTACTTGTTGTAAAACCACTGTTCATCTCTTCATTCCACTGCATTGGAGTGCGCGAGTTGTCACGAGATTTTTGCTTTAAAATCCCTATAATCTCTTCTTTTGATAGCCCTTCTTTTAGCTTTATATCGTATATATTTAACGATTCCACATCACGATATTGCTCGATGGACTCAAATTTAGGATTCGTCATACCGATTTCTTCCCCTTGATAAATATAAGGCGTTCCTTGCAGCATGTGCATGGCTGTCGCTAACATTTTTGCAGATTCGTTTCGGTACTTTCCATCATCACCAAAGCGTGACACGATGCGAGGCTGGTCATGATTACACCAAAATAACGCATTCCATCCTCCGCCTTTTTGTATTTCAATTTGCCAGTTAGACATAATCTCTTTTAATTTAATAAAATCAAACTCTGCTTTCGTCCATTTATCACCATTCGGATAATCTACTTTTAAATGATGGAAACTAAACGTCATGCTTAATTCATTACGCTCAGGATTAGAATATTTAATACAATTATCAATTGTCGTAGATGACATTTCTCCAACTGTAATTACATCTTTTCCTGCAAAAACATTTCGGTTCATCTCTTGTAAATATTCATGAACACGCGGACCATCTGTATAATACTTGCGTCCATCACTTGTCGCAGTACTACCTTCATCGTTTAAGAAGCATTGGTCTTTTGAAATTAAGTTAATGACATCTAATCGGAATCCTGTTACTCCTTTATCCAGCCAAAAACGCATCATATCATATACTTCTTCACGAAGTTTTTCATTTTCCCAATTTAAATCAGCTTGTGTTTCATCAAATAAATGTAAATAATATTGCTCCGTCTTCTCATCATATTTCCAAGCAGATCCACCAAACTTAGACTGCCAATTATTTTTTTCATCACGCCAAATATAGTAATTACGATATGGACTATTTTTATCTTCCTTCGCTTCTTTAAACCACTTATGTTCAGTCGAACTATGATTTACAACAATATCAAGCATAATCTCAATGTTACGTACTTTCGCTTCTGCTAAAAGTTCTTCAAACTCTTCCATCGTTCCGTAAGATGGATCAATGCTGTAGTAATCACTTACATCATATCCATTATCATTTTGTGGTGATTGGTATATCGGTGTTAACCATATATAATCCACTCCGAGTTCTTTTAAATAATCTAGTTTCTCTGTAACACCTTTTATATCCCCGGTTTCTCTATTGTAATAACTATTAAAGCTCTTCGGATAAATTTGATAGACTACACTTTTATGCCAATCCTTCATGTTTAACTTCCTCCTACTTCTGTTTGACTCTTTTTGCAAATAACCATGTTAAAGTAAATGGGATCACAACTGCAATAATCATTCCTACAATAAACATTGGAATCGATTTCGGAATGATAGAAATAAATGCTGGCAATCCGCCAATTCCGATAGCAGGTGCTAATACACCATTTAATGTAATGAATATCGCTGCCACAGCAGACCCTATAATCGCTGCATAGAACGGGAACTTATTTCGTAAATTCACACCAAACATCGCTGGTTCTGTAATACCGAAGTATGCTGAAATGGCTGATGTTGATGCCATACTTTTATCATTTTGATTTTTAGAAATCCAGAACATCGCAAGTGCCGCACTACCTTGCGCAATGTTAGAAAGAGCGATCATCGGCCAAATAAATGTACCGCCATGTTGTGCAATCAATTGTAAATCAATTGCAATAAACATATGATGCATACCTGTAATTACGAGCGGTGCATATAACGCTCCAAATAATACTGCTCCAACTACTGGTACTGTTTCATATACACCTACTAATCCTACTGTTAATAAATCTCCAATATGACGTGTAACCGGACCGATAATTCCTAATGCTAACACACCTGTCACAACGATTGTTGTAATTGGTACAACTAATAATTGAATTGCATTTGGTACATGTTTCTTTAAGAAAATTTCCACTTTACTTAATACAAATGCTGCTACTAAAACAGGTAAAATTTGTCCTTGATATCCTACCTTCTCAATTTGGAACAGTCCTAAAATGTTGAAGTACTCAATCTTTTGACCCTCTAAACCAGTCGCTGCTTTTCCATAGTCCCAAGCGTTTAATAAGGCCGGGTGCACAAGCATTAATCCCATAACAATCCCTAGTATTGGACTACCACCAAAACGCTTCGTTGCTGACCATCCGACAAGTGCTGGTAAGAATACGAATGCTGTATTGGCCATCATATTAATTAAATCCCAAAGCCCGCCTAAGTTCGGATAAACATCTAATAAATTTTTCCCATCAAAAAATAAGTCCTTTGCCCCTAATAAATTGTTAATACCCATTAGTAAACCAGCTGTTACGATCGCTGGTAATATCGGCATAAATACATCCGAAAATATTTTTACAAACTTTTGAGCTGGATTTAACTTCTGATTTCCAGAGTCTTTTACGTCAGCTACAGTCGATTCTTTCATACCTGCAAGCGTTATCAATTCAGCGTAAACACGATCTACATCCCCTGGACCAATTACAACTTGAAATATACCAGCGTTATGAAACGCTCCTTTCACTAATGAAACAGACTGTAATTTATCATTATCTATTTTACTTTCATCTTTTAAAGCGATACGGAGCCTCGTCACACAATGTGCAGCTTGTTCAATATTGTCTTTCCCACCAATATACTGCAACACTTCCTCTGCTGTTTTACGATAGTCTTTCCCCATATTCCCGTCCCTCTTTTCTTTTTTTGATACCGTTTACAATTACATATTAACTCGTATATATAAGTTAGTCAACACTCGTATATACGAGTTTGTGTTTTTTTTATAAAAAAAGAGATGAAACAATATTTTGTTCCACCTCTTTACTTCCTGCGTGCCACATCCGAAAAGTGAAAAATATCTAAACGGTGGCGTGATTCTGTATATTCAAACTGACTTCCATCATACAAATGTGTAAAGTTTTTCACAACGACAACATAGTCTGTTCCATTTAAATCTAAATACTTTCTGTCATCCTCTGTACATGGCTGTACTTCAATTACCCTCTGCGAATAACTAATGTGTAGCCCAAGCTCTTTCTCGATGTATTTATAAATCGATGCTGTTGCAATTTCTTTCGTTAATCCTGGAATAAACTCAGATACAAAATGATTTATATCTAAAATTACTTTTTCTCCATCAATATTTCGTACACGTTTAATATGGTCAATCTCTGTTTTTTCTTTTACATTTAATAATTTCGCAATTTCTTTTGTGGCTTTTTCTTTGCCCATTTCCACAACTTCTGTAATACAATGACGTCCTAAACGTTCATTTTCTTCTTGGAAACTTACAATACCGCCAAAATTAAATTCAATATTCTTTCGCTTTAAAACAAAAACACCTTTTCCATGAATTTTTTGCACATATCCACGCTCTTGCAGTAAATCTACCGCTTTTCTTACCGTTCCTCGGCTTGCCTCATACTGCTTCATTAATTCTGTTTCTGATGGGATTTTGCATCCCTCTTTTAATTGTTTATTATCAATAGATTTACTGATTTCTGTATAAATTTGTTCATACTTACTCATCATCTACAATAGCCCCTTGTCACCTTCTAATTCTATATGTATTATAACATGCTTCACTCTTCTGCCAATCTCTCACTTATTTTCCAGTACAAGAAAAATATAGGTAAATATTTAATCTTTAAAACGTATTTTTATAAAAATTTTTATATTTTTCTTTTCATTCAAAAAAACATGTAGTATACTAACTTCAAAATCAGAGGAGAAAGGGAGCAAAGAACTATGCTTACTTATACAACAACTGTAGTTACATTTGCACAAAAACATCATCATCATACGTAACCCTTGAAACCTAGCGGAAAAATTACGCGTAGGTACAAGGGTTATTCCCGTTGTACCTACGTTAGGCAAAGAGCCATGTAGGTATTTTTTATCTACATGGCTCTTTTTTTATTGTCAAAAAGCTAGTAAAAAATGATGTTTAAGCAAAACTTACTACAAAGGAGTTAACAAAAATGGAAACGAAAAAATGGGGATTATGGGTTTTAACAGCATTTGTTATCGGGAATATGGTTGGCGGTGGCGTATTTATGCTTCCAGCAAATTTAGCACAAGTATCAGGGCCAATGGGTTCTACACTCGCATGGAGTATTACAGGCCTTGGCGTATTTATGATTGCACTTGTATTTGGAAATTTAGCGATTCGGAAACCAGAATTAAAAGCTGGACCACAAAGCTATGCTCAAGCGATGTTTCCTTCAAAAAAAGCTGGTAAAGTTGCAGGATATAGTATGGCATGGGGATATTGGGCTGCTAACTGGGCTGCAACAGCATCTGTTATTATTTCCTTTGCTGGATATTTATCAACATTCTTTCCAGTTTTACAAAGTAAGCAAATTCTTTTTTCAATAAATGGATTTTCACTGGAACTCGGAAAAGGGTTAACTTTCCTCGTATGTAGCCTTATGCTGTGGGGAATTCAATATATTCTTTCTCAAAATATTGATCGAGCTGGAAACATGAATCTACTTGCTACCATTGCAAAAATTATCGGATTTACAATGTTTATTGTAATTACATTATTCATTTTCAACGCCTCTAATTTCGGAGATGGTCAAACCTTTATGAATGAAGCTGGACAATCAATCTCATTAGGTGGACAAATCAATTCAGCTGCTATTGCAACACTCTGGGCATTTATCGGTATTGAATCAGCAGTTATGCTTTCTAATCGTGCAAAATCACAGCGCGATGTAAAAAAAGCTACGATTTTCGGATTAATTATCGCTCTTCTTATTTACATGTCAATTACTTTACTTACAATGGGAGCTCTTCCGCAAGATGCTTTAAAAGAGTCTCAAAAACCTTTAGTAGACGCATTAAATTTAGCAATTGGAAATAAAGGTGCATATATAATGGCTTTACTCGCTCTTATATCTTTATTTGGATCTACAGTTGGCTGGATTGTTGTTAGTTCAGAAGTACCTTACCAGGCAGCAAAGAATGGACTTTTCCCTAAGTTTTTCGGGAAAACAAATAAAAAAGGTAGTCCTTCAAAATCATTATTGATTACAAATGTAATGACGCAAATCTTCTTATTTTCAACGATTTCTGGTACTGTTTCAGAAGCGTATAGTTTCGCTATCGTCGTAGCAACATTAGCCTATTTAATTCCATACCTTGTTTCTACTCTGTACCAATTCAAACTGGTTATTACAGGAGAAACGTATGATATAATGCCTGGTTCTCGAATAAAGGACGGGATCATCACTACATTAGCTTTTGTATACTCAATTTGGGTTATCAAAACAGGAACTGCTGACTTAAAAACGTTCTTCTTAGGAATTGGATTGTTCGTATTAGGTCTTATTCTTTATCCTGTACTAATGAAAGACTCACAAAAAACGGATTAAATAAAGAGAAGCTGCTGGCTTCTCTTTTTTATTAAAAATCTGTAATTAACTTTTCTTTTAGCTCTCCTACAGATAAAGGTTTCGCATAATAAAATCCCTGTACATAATCACAGCTCATTGATTGTAACAAACTCTCTTGCTCTACTGTTTCTACCCCTTCAGCAACTACTGCTAAATTTAAACTATGAGCAATTTCAATAACGGATTTTACAATCGTTCGTTCTGGTTGTGCGTGATCATAATGAAATTCACGAATAAAATTACGATCAATTTTTACAATATCCAGTGGTAGTTGTTTTAAATAATATAAGGAAGAATAGCCAGTTCCGAAATCATCCAAAGCAATTAAAACACCCATATTTCTTAATTCTTGTAATGTAGCAATAATATAATCAAAATGGCGAACTGCAATACTTTCCGTTATTTCTAATATTAAACGGTTCGGAGGAAAACCAGTCCTCTTTAAAATGCTACGTACAGACAAAATAAAACGTTTCTGCATTAATTGTTGTATAGATAAATTCACAGATAACTTTAGTCCTTCTTGGTAATTTGGCAATGTTTTAAACAATCGGCATGACTTTTCTAATACCCAGTCTCCTAGCTTTATAATAAGTCCAGACTCTTCAGCAACAGGGATAAATTCGCTTGGTGAAATAGGTCCGTCTTCTGTCATACAACGTACTAGAGCTTCTATACCAGAATATCTCTTCGTTTTCAAATCAATAATAGGCTGCAATGCTACATCTAACTCTTCATCACGAATTGCCTTTTGCAAAGCAAACTCAACTTTCATTCTACGATTTATTTTCGCGCGTAGCTCATCTGTAAAGAAACATGCAGCGTTTCTCCCCTGTTCTTTTGCACTATACATAGCTAAGTCAGAGTTTTTCAATAAAGTTTCCACATCTTGTCCGTCTTGTGGATAAGAACAAAGTCCTAGACTAGCTGAAATGTATACTTCATGGCCTTCAAGCATAAATGGTGCCTGGAAACATGACAACACAGATGTCGCTAACTGACTCATATCATCTTGTCTATGATTTTTTGTTAACAGCACAAATTCGTCGCCACCTAGCCTAGCCAGAACATCTTTCTCTCCTAGTACATAATGCAACCTTGAAGCAACTTCGCTTAAAAGTAAATCTCCTATCATATGACCTAACGTATCATTTACTAATTTAAAACGGTCCAAATCAAAGTAAATCATACCAAATTCTTTTTTATCTGCAATCAATTTATTAACGGTCGTTATTAATTGTAAACGGTTAGGCAAACTCGTTAAAGCATCGTGATAGGCAAGTTCCCTATAACGACTTTCACTTAGCCGTAGTCTATGTTCCGCTTCTTTTCTACTACTAATATCATTTCGAATTGCGATAAACTGGTATGGCTCTCCTTTTTCATTTAAAAATGGAACAATTGTTGTTTTGACCCAATAATATGTACCATCTTTTGCTCGATTCCGAATCTCACCTGTCCATACTTTCCCATTCAAAATACGTTTCCATAAGTCTTGAAAAAAGGTTTTTGGATGATGTCCTGAATTTAAAATACGGTGATCTTTTCCAATTAATTCTTCTCTTTTGTATTTAGAGATTTCACAAAATTTATCATTTACATATGTAATAAGACCTTTTCGATCTGTAATTGCAACAATTGAAGACTCATCTAATGCTAACTTTAAATCTCGCAATGAAGAGTCATATAATGCATGACCTCTCTGTTCTAGCATGCGCATCTCTCCTTGCTTCTATCTGACTAAAACACAACCTGTTTCTCTTCATAGAAATAGAGATATTTCATTTTCTAATACTAGCCCATTACATAAATTATCTTTTTAAATAGACCGATTAAAATAACATAATATTATTTGTAATAAAAAGCAATATTATACCGTTCCAATTATAACTAGTAGCTTCTCATCTCCCTAATTATTTCGCGCCTTATTATACTGCAATCCCTTTAAGTGGCTCTATGCAAGCCTTGTTTCCAACTAATACCACTCACATCTGATCTCTTTGTTTTTAATAACGAAATAGAAATTAGAACATACTACATAACTATTCACGAATAATAATATAAAACTCTACATCAATGTATATGTTTTTGAATTACAATAACAAAATATTAACATATTTTCACCTTAATTTTGGAAGTATTTTATAAATAAATACCGTATTAAACTAAAAAAGAGGATAGCCTCTTTTTTAGTTTAATACGAATATGGTATTTGCTGATAACCTGGGTATGGCATTGGATACGTTACAGGGTATGGTGATGGATAAGCTACTGGATATGGAGCCGGATAATATCCTCCACTTGTTGCACCTGTTAATGCACCCGCTGTCAGTCCGCCTAACACTCCTCCTGCAAAGCTTCCAGGGAAAAATCCGCCTCCCCATGAACTACCACCACCCCAGCCCCATCCGCCTCCGTGATGATGATGGTGATCATAGTGATTGTGTCCTCCATGGTGATGATGTCCGCCGTTATGATTGTGTCCTCCATGATGATTCCGATAGTACAATCCATTATTTTCTATATAATTCATGTTTCTCCGCTCCTTTTCGATTTTTTCATTTTCATATGCGTTAAGAGTGAGATAAAAAATGGGATAGTACACTGTATGTAGGACAAATGCGGAAAGTATAGGTGAAATGTCTATATTTTGTAAAAAAAGCAAAACACCTTATAATAAAGATGTCATATTACATCTTCTATTTAAGAAGTCTATATTGAAAAAAGATTAGGGGAATTATATAGAAATGAAGAAGCCTATCGTTCAATTACTATTAATATTTACAATTGTATCTATCGTTCTGTTCCTATTAAATACATCGTATATCTCGTTATATACATTTGTCGGTGCTCTATGGTCCATCACAATCGTAGGAATTTCATTCGTTATTTTTATAGAAAATAGATCTCCACAAAGTACATTAGCATGGTTTTTAGTATTAGCACTTCTTCCTATTATAGGTGTGCTTTTATACGCTATTTTCGGACGCAGCCGCTGGAGAAGAAAAAAACATCTCCATCGTTCAGAAGAACAAAGAAAATTATTCCGTGAAATATTAGAAGGAAGAAGACTAGAGTTATTACTCACAGTCCCACTAAATGAACGTTCCTTACATTTAACAGAAGTCATACAAAAATTTGGGGGCGGTCCTGTCGCAGATAAAACAACTACAAAACTTTTAACAAACGGAGATCAAACATTTTCAGAAATTTTGCGAGCTATAGAGCAGGCAAAACATCATATACATATTCAATACTACATTTATAAATCTGATGAAATTGGTACAAAAGTTCGAGATGCTTTAATACAAAAAGCAAAAGATGGTGTTATTGTACGCTTCCTTTATGATGGCCTTGGAAGTAATACGTTAAGAAGACGATTTTTACAACCTATGAAAGAAGCTGGGATTGAAATTGTAGAATTTGACCCTATTTTTTCAGCTTGGTTACTTGAAACTGTCAATTATCGTAACCATCGAAAAATTGTTATTGTAGATGGAGAAATTGGTTTTACCGGAGGACTCAATGTCGGTGATGAATATCTTGGTCGTTCAAAGAAATTTCCTGTTTGGCGTGATAGTCATTTAAAAATAGAAGGAAAAGCATTATATAAATTACAAGCAATCTTTCTAGAAGACTGGCTCTATGCCTCTAGTGGTTTAAATACTTATTCCTGGGATCAATTCATGAATAGACAATACTTCCCAGGTAAAGAGATTTCAAATGCAGAAGGTGCTGTTCAAATCGTAGCCAGCGGACCAAGCTCCGATGATAAAAGTATTCGTAATACATTATTAGCTGTTATGGGCTCTGCAAAAAAATCAATTTGGATTGCTACACCCTACTTTATTCCAGATCAAGAAACTTTAACATTATTACGCTTAAGTGCAATTGCCGGAATAGATGTACGGATTTTATATCCAGGTAAAAGTGATAGCATCATTAGTGATCAAGCATCTCAATCCTATTTCACTCCGCTTTTAAAAGCTGGTGCTTCTATTTACAGTTATAAAGATGGTTTTATGCATGCAAAAATTGTACTCGTTGATGATACAATTGCAACGATTGGAACAGCAAACATGGATGTACGTAGCTTTGAATTGAATTACGAAATTATTAGCGTACTTTATGAATCAAAAACAGTTCACGATATTAAACGTGATTTTGAAGAAGACTTTAAACATTCAACTGAAATTAAATGGAACTCTTTCCAAAAAAGAAGTATAAAAAAACGCATATTGGAGTCTTTCATGAGGCTCATTTCTCCTTTACTGTAAGCAATCAACTTCATCTTGATTGCTTTTTCTTTTCCCTTTATCCTCCTTCCTTTTCTTTGCATACCATATTAAAACAAGTTATCATAAGATGTATTACTTTATGAAAATAATGTTAGGTGGGAAATACATGTTAGAACAATTTCATATACATTCTGATTTAAAACAACAGCTTTCTACGATTCATGAAAAGAATAAACAAGAAGCTGGTGAAAATGCACATTTAATCGGAACGAAAATATATAAAGCGTCTGATAATAGCATTATTGAAGATGCGATTACAGCACTTCTTCTTGGCAAGAACATTCTATTAAAAGGACCGACTGGTAGTGGTAAAACAGTACTAGCGGAAACTCTTTCTTCTTTATTCCAAAAACCAATGCATAGCATTAACTGCTCTGTCGACTTAGATGTAGAAGGTATTTTAGGATACAACACACTACAAACGAAAGATGGTGCATCTGAAGTTTCATTTGTTAACGGTCCTCTTATGAAAGCAATGAAGAACGGTCACTTCCTATATATTGACGAAATCAATATGGCAAAACCTGAAACTTTACCGCTACTTCACGGCGCATTAGATTACCGTAAAATGATCACAAACCCATTTACACAAGAGGTTGTATACGGTGATGACGAATACCGTGTAATTGCTGCGATTAACGAAGGTTACGTTGGAACAAGTGAACTAAATGAAGCATTAAAAAACCGTTTCGTTATTATTGAAGTTCCTTACATTCAAGGTGACACATTAAAAGAACTATTATTAGCAGAATCAAAATTAAATGATGTTGCAACAATTGAAAAGTTTGTTGCATTTGCAAGCGACCTTATGCCTTTAGCTCGCGACGGACGTGTAAGTGAAGAAGCAGCAAGTATTCGTGGTATTATCGACGCATGTGATTTAGGTGTATATATTCCTGTTATGCGCGCTATTGAACGAAGCATAATTGCAAAACTTAATGATGAAACAGAACAAATGACTGTCCGTGAATTAGCAGAAAGTTATTTCTTTGAGGGATAATTTATGAGACAAATTTTTAGTGACAAAAAAATTGATGCGTCGCTGTTTCTACAAATGGAAAATTTAATGTATGCCCTTCTAAAAGAAGACGATGCCTATCTTGAATATGGCTATAAAGCATACTACGACGAAATTGAAAAGAAAGTTGTCATTAGTCACTTTTGGGATGATCGACAAGAAGAAGATACAGTAATCGGATTAAAAAGCGAAGTGTTCTTAAAAGCACTTGGTAATAAACATTACTCGGACATGACTTTAATTCGTTCGTATGCGATTGAATTGCAAGAATCGCCCCTAAAAAAGTTTTTAACACAATTATTTGTTCTATTAGAAGATTTACGCGTTGAGGAAATCGTAAAGAACTTACGTCCTGGCACGAAACATATTTTTAAACGCCGAAAAGAAATGTACCGCAATTATTTCGGCTCTCAAAATGAAATAAACCGCGTTCGTAATTATCACGGTGATCGTCTATTTTGCCTATGCTATCTTTCATTAACGAGCGATAAATATGAAATGTTTAATAATGAATATTTTGAGCAAATTGAAGCGATTTTACATGAAACATTCCAAGCACGTAATACAGAAGATATTATGTATATCGTTGAGAAAATTCGCTATCGCTTAGAGGCGCTTCTTGAAAGTGATATGCTTAACAACTATTTCGGACATGCTCCACTTTACTTATCTGTTCTTGCAGACGAAAAGAACTGTCGCGTCGAAGATTTAGCAAATGATGATACGCAGCTTATAGATGACGATGAAAATAAAAACAAAATGGATGAGAGTTTCTCCACATGGCATCGTGAAAATAAAAATAACGAAAACGAGAACTTTTTACGCTTTGAATTAGAAAGCGGAACAAAAACAAACATGATGGGCGATACTGCTCGTGAATCAGAAGATGGCGACCAAGCACTTGGTTCTGTACAAGGTACTTCTCAAAAAAGTACACAATCCAACTTTGATGGCGCTGATACAGAAGAAGCAAGGGCTTCACACGCTTCTAGCCAGCACGACGGTGCATATGGGAAGTATAATGTAGGTGCTTCTCATACATTTAAAGAAGCTCGCAAAGTAAATATTGATGAGAAAAAAGATTACCAAGCTATCAAATCAGTCGTCAATAAAGATGTAAAAGAATTAAAGAAAATTATCGAAAAAACGATTGAAAATAAAACGAATGCGAATAGTGATAAATATTACGGAAGACTTCGTAAGAAATTCCTTCGTATTTATACCGAAAAACAACCACGGATGTTTTATAAAAAAGGACAAGAGTCACAAGAACTCGATGTTGCATTCCAACTGTTAGTTGACTGTTCTGGTTCTATGTATAACAAAATGGAAGAAACGAAGAAGAGTGTTGTACTATTCCATGAAGCTTTAAAATCTTTAAAAATCCCGCACGCTATTAGCGGATTTTGGGAAGATGCCTCTAGCGCTAAACCTGAAGATAAGCCGAACGTTATCCATGAAGTTGTAAATTATAAAAACTCAACGTTACCAAACGTTGGTCCAGAAATTATGCAACTTCGTGAAGAAGAAGATAACCGCGACGGATATATTATTCGTATCGTTTCTGAAAAGCTTGCCAAAAGACCTGAGAAACATAAATTCTTACTAGTCTTCACAGACGGTGAGCCTTCTGCGCTAGACTATCAACAAGACGGAATTTTAGATACGCATGAAGCTGTTAAACTCGCGCGTAAAAGTGGTATGGAAGTAATCGGTATCTTCATCGAAGAAGGCGAAGCGAAAGAAGCAACTTATCAATTGATGAAAAACATTTATAACCATCACTTCTTAGTTGCAAATCACGCTGAAGATTTACGTCTAAAGATTAAACCACTATTGAAAAAATTATTACTGAAGACGATTGAATAGAAAATAGGAGCCTTGTGGCTCCTGTTTTTTCGTTCAATTACTTTGTTTCTGGTTGAAACTTGTATGGAATGGCTACTTCTAACAAAGATTCAAATCCTCCGTCATAGTATGAGAAGCGCTCATTCGCAATTGTTCGATCCACCCACTCTATTGCAGAAATTTCACCTTCATCTTCCGCAATAAGTTCACCTTTTACTACATTCACTCGGAATGTAAAAAATAGCGCATGATTCCCTGATTCTTCAAAGAATTTTTCATTAATCGCAACAAGTCCAGCTAACGCAGCAGTTAAACCTGTCTCTTCTTTCACTTCTCTTATTAGTGCTTCCTCTAATATTTCACCTTTTTCCACAGCCCCGCCTGGCAATGACCAAACGTTTTGTTCTACATTATGTACCATTAATATTTTATCTGTTTCTTCGTCATGTATTAGTGCATATACGACATCAACTCTCTGCATAAGGCTTCTCTCCCTCCAAAAATGATGAAGAGTCGATTCCTAAGAATCGACTCTTCCTATTAATTCATCACTAACTCAGCTGTGAGCTTTTTTTTTAACTTAGCCAGCATGTCAGTTGTCATTTTATCTAAATCGTATTCTGCTTTGAAGCCCCACTCTTTCATTGCTGCTGTTGCATCAATAGAGTTTGGCCAGCTATCAGCGATTGTTTGACGAGCTGGATCTACTGCATAATCCATTGTAAACGTCGGAATGTGTTTACGAATTGACGCTGCAATTTGCTCTGGCTCGAAGCTCATTGCTGTAATGTTAAATGCATTTCTATGCACTAGCTTACTTGGATCAGCTTCCATTAATGAAATGATCGCTTGTAAAGCATCAGGCATATACATCATGTCCATGTACGTTCCTTCAGCAATGTATGAGGTGTATGCACC
This sequence comes from Bacillus sp. N6, assembly GCF_052805735.1. Taxonomy (NCBI): domain Bacteria; kingdom Bacillati; phylum Bacillota; class Bacilli; order Caryophanales; family Bacillaceae; genus Bacillus; species Bacillus sp. N6. Next base: position 625,271 of record NZ_CM127843.1, on the reverse strand, counting down.
TTTTTTAATCGCCTCATAATAAATTTCAACTGCATAATCAGTTGTTCCGCCTCCTGGAGGAGCTACGTAAGAAATTAAACCTGGGAAACGGACACCGCGCGTATCTACGCCAAATTTTTGATGATAATAATCACATAGTAATTCTCCTGCTACTTTGTTTACCCCATACATCGTAGTAGGACGCTGAATTGTATCTTGCGGTGTATTATCTTTTGGCGTCGATGGACCGAATGCACCGATAGAACTTGGCGTGAAGAACTTACAGTTTAATTCACGAGCTGCTTCTAGAGCATTTACAAGTCCACCCATATTTAAATTCCATGCAAATAACGGATTTTTTTCTGCTGTTGCTGAAAGTAAAGCTGCTAAATGAATAATTGTATCTACTTCATTACGCTTTGCGATATCATGTAGTTTTTGTCCATCTGTTACATCTAACGTTTCAAATGGACCAGACGTTACTACTTCACTGTCTGTTTCACGAATATCTGTTGCAATAACATTTGATGCGCCGTATACATCACGAAGTTTCATTACTAGTTCAGAACCAATTTGCCCTAAAGAACCGGTTACTAGAATTTTTTTCATTTTCCCCACTCCTCATTTGCAAGCTATTCAAAAGATGTCGTTACTTAAATGATGCCCATTTCTTTCCCTACTTTTTCATACTTACGAATTGCTTCATCTAACATTTCTTTCGTATGAGCTGCTGTAGGCATATTACGAACACGACCTGTTCCTTTTGCTACAGTTGGGAACACGATAGATTTTGCGTATACGCCTTCTTCATTTAGACGTTTACTAAATTCTTGTGTTAATACTTCGTCCCCAATAATACAAGGTGTAATTGGCGTTTCACTTTCCCCAATGTTAAAGCCAAGTTCTTTTAACCCTTGTTTTAAATAGCGACCATTTTCCCATAGACGATCATGTAACTCTGTGCTTTCCATTAAGATTTCAATTGATCTCATGCAAGCTGCCGCATCAGCTGGTGTTAATGCTGTAGAGAATAAGAATGGACGTGAACGAACTTTTAACCAGTCAATTAAGTTTTGTTTCCCTGCTACATATCCACCAATTACCCCAATTGCTTTTGATAATGTACCAATTTGGAAATCAACTTTATCAGAAAGACCGAAGTGCTTTACAGTTCCTGCACCTTTTCCAAGTACACCTGAACCGTGTGCATCATCTACGTATGTCATTAAATCTAACTCTTCTGCAATCTCAACAATTTCTGGTAGTTTTGCAACATCTCCATCCATTGAGAAAACACCGTCTGTAATTACCATTAATTTATTATAAAGACCTGATTCTTTCGCCGCGATTGCTTTTTGGCGTAAATCTTCCATATCAGAATGTTTATAAACAATAATTTTTGCTTTTGATAGACGACTACCGTCAATAATAGATGCATGATTTAATTCGTCTGAAAGAATCGCATCATTTTTATCCATAACAGCTGAAATCGCTGCCATATTACAGTTAAATCCTGATTGATAAGCAATCGCTGCTTCTGTATGTTTAAACTTTGCAATTGTTTCTTCTAACTTAATATGCAAATCTAAAGTACCGTTAATTGTACGAACAGCCCCTGCTCCAACACCGTACTTATGAATAGCACCAATTGCTGCTTCTTGCAAACGGCTATCTGTTGCTAATCCAAGATAGTTGTTTGAAGATAAGTTAATATATTCTTTTCCGCCAATTGTAATGATTGGTCCATTCGAACTCTCAAGCGGATCAATTACGTTATAAAGCCCCTTTGATTTTAAATCCTCTAAATTTTCTTCTAAAAATTTCGCAAGTGTTTTACTAGACATTGTGAAGCCTCCCATCGTTCATGTAAGCGGATTATTGTCTTAATAGTTCTAATAATCCCTCTACTAGCTTAACACGTTTTCAGAATTTATTATAGAAAAATAGTTTAAAGTAACCGCTTACAATTCTGGATTATATATGATTCATTACAATAAATCTATCATTTACTTTTCATATTTGATAGAATTAAAAAAATATTTAGGGAGGCTTCAAACATGGCATTTACAGAATCTGATGTATACAATAACACAGCATTTTTCGAACAATATATGAAACGAAGATACCGAGAAAATAGCCCAAATGAATCCATTGAAAAACCAGTATTCTTTCAGCTCATTGGTCATGTGCAAGGAAAACAAATTCTCGATTTAGGCTGTGGTGATGCTAAGTTTGGTGCGGAATTATTAGAGAAGGGATGCTACTCTTACACCGGCATTGAAGGCTCCGAGCTTATGTATGGAAAAGCTAAAAAACAACTAGAAAATAAAAATGGATCTGTTCATTTTTTAAACCTCAAAGATTATACCTATCCCTCTTCCACTTTTGATTTAGTAACCTCTAGACTTGCCTTACATTATATTGAACATCTTGATATCATTTTTCAAAATGTGTTTCAAACTTTAAAAACAAATGGCACCTTTACCTTTAGTGTTCAACATCCCGTTATTACTTCTTCATTTGAAAGCTTACAAACAAGTGGTAAAAGAACGAGTTGGCTCGTCGATGATTATTTTAAACTAGGCAAACGGGTTGAACCATGGATTGACCAAGAAGTTATTAAATATCATCGTACAACGGAAGAGTATTTCACATTATTACAGCAAGCCGGATTTACCATTACATCATTAAAAGAAGCTACACCAAATCCAACCTATTTTCAAGATGAAGAAGAGTATAAACGTCGCTTACGTATTCCTCTCTTCCTGTTATTTTCTTGTACCAAATAAAAAAAACGATGACTCACTCATCGTTTTTTTATCTCATTGCCTGAGCAACTTCTTTAACTACACGTCTTCCTCTTCCGTGAGGGATACAAAGCGGTGTTCCAAACAACGGATCCGTACTAATTTGACACTCCATTCGGAATACATCACGTACTAGTTTCTCATCTACCACTTCTTCAGGTTTACCTTGTGCATATATTTGTTTATCTTGAATTGCTACAATGTTATCTGCATAGCGGCATGCTAAATTCAGATCATGTAATACCATAACAATTGTTCTTTGTTCTGTTTCATTTAATTCGAATAATAAATCTAGCACTTCAATTTGGTGAGTCATATCTAAGTATGTAGTTGGCTCATCCAGTAAAATGATATCTGTATCTTGTGCAAGTGTCATTGCGATCCAAGCACGTTGACGCTGCCCACCTGAAAGAGCATGCACATCACGCTCAGCAAATTCTGTCATACCTGTTGCTGCAAGTGCCTTCTGTACCATTTCCTCGTCTTTTTCTGACCATTGCTTCAGCCATGTTTGATATGGATAGCGCCCTTGCTTTACAAGTTGTAATACTGTAAGTCCTTCTGGTGCTTGTGGTCCTTGCGGTAAAATCGCCATTTGACGAGCAATTTGCTTCGTTTGCATACTTTGAATTGCTTGATTATCTAACAAAATATCACCATTTGTTGGCTTTAATAATCTAGCTAGTGAACGTAATAAAGTTGATTTCCCGCAACCGTTAGAACCGATAAAAATTGTAATTTCTCCTTTTGGAATTTCTAAGTTCAGCTCATCAATAATAATTGTTTCACCATAAGACAACGTCAAGCGTTTCGTCTCCAATGCTTTTTGCATATTCATCTCCCTTTATGAATTCCGACTTTTATAAAGTAAATAAATGAAATAAGGTGCACCAATTGCTGATGTAAATACCCCTGCTGGAATTTCAAGTGGTGTGAAAATTGTACGCCCTATTAAATCTGCAGCAAGTACTAGAATTGCACCGACAATAGCTGCAACTGGGAGTAATGCACCGTATAAAGAACCAACTAATCTTCGTGAAATATGAGGTGCCATTAAACCGACAAATCCAATCCCTCCGGCAAAAGCTACCGCACCACCAATTAAAGCTGTACTAAGTAATAACATAAATACACGCGACTTCGTTAAAGGAACCCCAAGTCCTACCGCTATATCATCCCCTAGCTCTTGTGCATTTAAATGCCTAGCTGCGATAAATGATATTACTGTTAAAATGAGAACCCAAGGCGCAAGTACCATAACATTTTGCCAAGAAGAGCCGTAAACGGTACCCGTAATCCATACATTCGCTTGGCTCGCTTGATAAATTGGTGCTACCAACATAAATAATGTTGTCGCCGCCTTCGTTAATGCCCAAAATCCAACACCAATTAAAACGAGACTAATTGGTGATAATCCATCATTTTTCCATGCAAATAAGTATACAAAAACCGCTACAATCGTTGCTCCTGCAAAAGCTGCGAGCGGCATATAATGAATACTTACCGTTAGTGCATTATTTTTATCACTAAATAGCGCTAGAAATAATACAACTGCGACACTTGCCCCGCCCGTAATCCCGATGATATCAGGAGAAGCAAGTGGATTTCGAACGAGCCCTTGTAAAATACAGCCCGCTACCGCAAGCGCAATTCCTACGAGGATAGCAATTAAAATACGCGGCATACGAAACTTATTTACAACCATATTTGACATTGCATCGCCATTTCCGGTAATTGCTTGCCATACGTCATAAGGAGCAATTTTCATGTCTCCCATACCTGCGCTCGCAAAGAATAATCCTATTAAAACAACTAGTAAACTTAACAAGACGAGACAAGCTCGTTTATACATTAAAAACGAGAGCTCGCCTTTTCCTATACGAAACGGAATATATTTCTTCATTTGCTAAGCCCTCTCTTACGTGCAATATAAATAAAGAACGGTGCTCCAATAAATGCTGTCATAACTCCTACTGGTACTTCTTGTGGCATAATGACATATCTTGCTGCTATATCAGCCAATATTAGTAGTATTGCACCTAACAATCCGCTATAAGGTACTCTCCATCTGTGGTCAACTCCAACAAGAAATCTAGCAAAATGCGGAGTAATAATTCCAATAAATCCAATTGGACCAGCAACCGCAACTGAACCACCAGACAATAGTACAATAATAAGTAACACGAATGATTTCATTAAAATTGTTCGTTGTCCAAGTCCTTTCGCGACGTCTTCTCCCATCATCAATGTATTTACTTTCCCTGCCATCATAAGAGATGCAATCCATCCTATTAATAAATATGGGAATACAGATTGTAAAATTTCTAACTTTCTCCCTTGCACAGATCCAGCAAGCCAAAATAATACCTCTTCAAGTGCTTTTTCATTTAACACAAGTAATCCTTGTGTTAATGATGAAAATAACGCACTAATTGCGACCCCTGCTAACGTTAACTTCAGAGGAGTAGTCCCTTCTTTTCCTAAAGAACTAGAAGCAAATACAAGTACAGCGGCAACCGCCGCTCCTAAAAAGGCAATCCATGTGAAAGCTGATAATGATGTTACTGAAAAGATTACAATTGCTACAACTATGAAGAACGCAGCACCTGAATTTAATCCAATAAAATCTGGAGAAGCAAGTGGATTCTTAGTTAAAGTTTGCATAAGACAACCCGCGATGGCTAAACTAGCACCAACACTTGCTGCTATAAGTGCCCTTGGAAGGCGCACATTTTGAATAATAATATGTTCATTAGAACCATTAAAATGGAAAAAAGCATCTAGCGCTAATTTCCAGCTCGTATTTGTATATCCGAAAATAATACTTCCCCAAATACAAATAACGACTGCAATGATTCCAACAAATAATCCAATCCATTTTGCTTGATTTGTTTTTAATAACATGCAGCGTTTCCCCTTCAATGTATAATGATACGTTGTAAGTGTATTTCAACTTAATTCTTATTGTCAACGGAAATGAGAATTATTTTCAACCATATGTATTGACAATCAAAAGATAAAGGCTTAATATCATGCTTGCTATTGAAAAATATTCTCAACATGTAGGGGGTACATAATGAATTTCATGCGGAAGAAATCGTTTACAGTATTTGTATTTTTACTAGCATTTTCAATGCTTTTAAGCGCTTGTGGAAAATCAAATAACAAAGAAGAATCTACAAAAGAAGATAATAAAAAAGAAGTGGTTACTGTAGAACATGCAATGGGTAAAACAGAAGTTCCTGCTAATCCAAAACGTGTAGTTATCTTAACAAATGAAGGAACTGAAGCTTTACTTGAATTAGGTGTGAAACCAGTTGGTGCTGTAAAGTCTTGGACTGGTGACCCATGGTATCCACATATTAAGGATAAAATGAAAGATGTAAAAGTTGTTGGTGATGAAGGACAAGTTAACGTTGAAACAATTGCTTCTTTAAAACCAGACTTAATTATCGGTAACAAAATGCGCCACGAAAAAGTGTACGAACAACTAAAAGCAATTGCACCTACTGTATTCTCTGAAACATTACGTGGTGAATGGAAAGATAACTTCAAATTTTATGCAAAAGCATTAAATAAAGAAAAAGAAGGTCAAAAAGTTGTAGCTGATTACGAATCACGTATGAAAGATTTAAAAGGCAAACTTGGTGATAAAGTAAATCAAGAAATCTCTATGGTTCGTTTCATGCCTGGTGATGTTCGTATTTATCATGGTGATACATTCTCTGGTGTTATTTTAAAAGAGCTTGGATTTAAACGCCCTGGCGATCAAAATAAAGACGACTTTGCAGAGCGTAACGTATCTAAAGAACGTATTTCTGCAATGGATGGCGACGTATTATTCTACTTCACATTCGATAAAGGAAATGAGAAAAAAGGCTCTGAATTAGAAAAAGAATATATCAATGATCCGCTATTTAAAAATTTAAATGCAGTGAAAAATGGTAAAGCATACAAAGTTGATGACGTTATTTGGAATACAGCTGGTGGTGTAATGGCTGCTAACCTACTATTAGATGATATCGAAAAACGCTTTGTTAAATAATTTTATTCTAACCAGCTCTCTCTTTGATGGAGCTGGTTTTTTCATTTCACTGAAGTGTCACATTATTTCATTTTGTATTTTTATTCCCAATATGTTATATTATAAAAGTAAATAGAATATATTTTCTCTATATCAGAATAGATGTTGTAATCTAAATTTTCTGATTAATCACTATTTTATTTTCTTTTAGAATTCAATTATTACATTTGAAAACGCTTATCATCTCGTTTTCAGGGCAAAATACAGTAACGGTCGAAGAAAAATAGAACTTTTTTAGAAATTTTCTTTCTATTTCCATATAATTCTATTGACTTCTAAATATTTTGTAAATTAAAATGATTACATAAATATCCGTTATACAGGATTAGGGGGAAACAAAAATGGATGCAGCTTTAAAATTAGACAAAGCTGGAGAGCAACAATCACCAAAAAAACATCCACCAGGGTTATACTTGTTGTTCTTTACAGAAGCATGGGAAAGATTTAGTTATTACGGAATGCGTGGCTTATTAGTTCTTTATTTAACAACGAGCTTAGTAAGTGGCGGTTTAGGATTTGATAAAGCAGTTGCCGTTCAAATTTACGGTATTTTCACAATGTTAGTATACTTCACACCGATTCTCGGCGGTTGGTTAACTGACCATTTCATTACGAAACGACATGCCATTACTATTGGCGGTATCATTATGGCTATTGGTAACTTCGTACTATTTTCAATGAATACGAAAACTGGACTATTTTTAGGATTAGGCTTATTAGTTATTGGTAATGGATTCTTCAAACCAAATATTTCGACTTTACTAGGTCAATTATATAGCGACAACGATTCTCGTCGTGATAGTGCCTTCACTATCTTCTACATGGGAATTAACTTAGGAGCTCTTATCGCTCCATTCATTTGCGGTTACTTCACAGATTACAAATATGGATTCCTAACAGCTTGTATCGGTATGATCATTGGACAGGTTGCTTTTAATTTCTTAGCACCTCGTTACTTAGGAACAATTGGTACAACTGTTGTAGGTAAAAAGTCTAAAGAAAAGACTGCAAAAGTAATTGAGAAAAAACCTTTAACATCACAAGAGAAAAAACGTACAGCTGCAATTTTAATTTTAACTTGTTTCGTTGTATTCTTCTGGGCAGGCTTTGAACAAGCTGGTAGTTCTTTAACACTTTACACAGATAAGTTCGTAGATCGTACAATTGGTGGATTTACAATTCCAACACCTTGGTTCCAATCTGTAAACCCACTATTCATTATCTTACTAGCATTACCTGTTTCAGCTTTATGGATTAAACTTTCAAAAACAAAAAATGGTGATTTAAAAATCCCTACAAAAATGGCTTTCGGTATGATTTTACTAGGAATCGGGTACTTAGTTTTAACTTTAGCTGTTCTAAAAACTGGTAGCGATGAAGGTAACATTACAATGAAGGCAAACTTACTATTCATTGTATTCACTTACATGTTCCATACAATCGGTGAATTATTCTTATCACCAATCGGATTATCTATGGTTAGTGCAATCGCTCCTGTTAAATTAGCATCATTATTAATGGGTGTATGGTTAGCTGGTACTGGATGTGCAAACTTCTTAGCAGGACAATTAGCTGCTTTCACTCAATCTTTAGGATATTTAGAAGTATTCGCAAGCATCGGTATTATCGTAATCGTACTGGGATTAGTACTTCTTATGTTCTCTAAGAAAATTGCACATATGATGGAATAACAAAAAAGACGCTTCTAATTTTAGAAGCGTCTTTTCTATTACTTCTCCTCTAAAGCCGTCACGTTCACGTGAACGCTTTCTCCAGGATTAGATACATCATACACTTGAGCAACCCCGCTCTGCTCGTCACAGCTCTCAATCCATACTGGTACGCCCTCATATGTAACGTCAATTCTACTTGAAGAAGATAAAATTTGCTTCACACGTTTTACATCCATACTACTATCCCTCCTTTTGCTTACTACACTCCTTTCTATTTTTTCTTTTCCTTTTAGAATATATTCCGTAAGGCAGCATGTTGATTGATAGTCATTTCTTCCTCACATGCTAATATTTACTCTCTCGCTACCTTTCTGACAAATAAAAAAAGACGTATATTCTACACGTCTTTTTCCATAATATTCAAATTTTAAGAAAATAATGTTTTTACTACCGCACTTACTTTATCATTATGGATTTGGTAATACACTTCTAATCCTCGTCTTTCAAAGCGCACTACTTTATTTTGCTTTAGCTTCGTTAAATGTTGTGAAACCGTTGATTGCGGAATTTCTAATACTTCCTGTAGTTGTGTTACATTACATGTTCCTCTTTGCATAAGTTCCATTACTAGACGTAGACGAAGTGGGTGAGCTAACGCTCTTAACATTTGTACATCTTCTTCTGAAATACGACATTCGAATTGATTTTGGCTCATAAAGTTCCCCTCATTTTCGTTTTTATTTGCGTTTTTATGTTCTTTTTATTTATTTATATATCTGTTCTTATATTTCCTGTTACGACATAACTTTATCAACCTATAAAGCCGAAAAATTTTTCCATTTTCATCAACAAAAATTCAGGAAAAAATCCTTGTTGATTTTGAATATTATACTATATGATATAACGAAAAAGCAAAATAATGGCCTACGAATACTTTGCTTGCAAACGTTGTTTTATCAGGCTTTTTGTTATATTTTCACCTCATTGAAATGCACAGTAACGGTATTGTAAAATACCGTCTATAATTGATAACCTATCGTAATGTAGCTGAACTATACTTAACCTCTTTGTTACGCTAAAAGGAATTTTCAGTAAAAAGAGATGATGTGGTATTAAAAATTTGTTTCTAATTTTTTATTCGTATTGCAAGCGGTTGGACTATTGCGCAAAACTTCCTATTAAATCCACTCACCATTCCTCCCTCACTAGATCAAACAGGACAGATCAGTTCATATATCAAACTTTATACTCGATATAAAAGATGGCATCTAATATACGCCTATAAGGAACATGCCATCTGAATAAGCAAAATAATATGCAAATAACTTATACAGCACACTTAAATTCATTTGAGTGTGTTTTTTGTCTACTTTATGAACAAAGCTTTTCTTTTAACACTATTATGGAATAATTATACTTTTTTACGTTGACAATAGTGTTGAAGGAGAATATACTAAGCATGTAAGTTGATTGTGAATAGTTTCACAAATAATGTGAATTTCTTCACATATAATAGATAGGAGTTGTCATTATTATGAGTACTTGGACACAAATTTATGACCCATTAAACAATATTTGGTTATCTGCACTAATCGCAGCACTTCCAATCTTTTGTTTCATCATTTGTTTAATGGGATTCAAAATGAAAAGTTACATGGCTGGTCTTTATAGTGTGATTGTCGCTATTATCCTTGCAATATTTGTTTATAAAATGCCAGCAACAGTAGCTGTAGCATCTGCCGGGTTCGGTGTTTTATCTGGATTTTATCCAATTTGTACTATCGTTATCGCCGCAATTTTCCTTTACAAATTAACTGTTAAAACAGAGCAATTCAATATTATTCGCGATAGTATTTCAAGCATTACAAATGATCAACGTTTACAAGTATTATTAATCGCTTATTCTTTCGGTGCTTTCTTAGAAGGCGCAGCTGGTCTAGGGGTTCCAGTTGCTATTACAGCTGCACTACTTGTAGGTATGGGATTTAACCCATTAAAAGCAGCAGGTATTTGTTTAGTAGCTAATATCGCTGGTGGTGCTATGGGTGCTATGGGTATTCCAGTTACAGTACCAGCACAATTAACTGAACTTGACGCATTAACTATCGGTCGTCAAACTGTTCTTATTCTACCTTTCATTAGTATCATCTTACCTTTCTTACTTGTTTCAATGGTCGATGGAATTAAAGGTATTAAAGAAACTTGGCAAGGTATTCTTGTAAGTGGTGTTTCTTTCGCAATTACTCAGTTCCTTGTAACTTACTTCTTAGGCGCAGAACTTACTAACATTTTCGCAGCCGTTGTAAGTATGATTGCTCTTGCATTATTCTTACGTGTTTGGCAACCAAAATCTTCTACTAAAGAAGAAAAACAAGAAACTAAAGTATCACATACATTCAATCAAATTTTATATGCTTGGTCTCCATTCGTATTCTTAACTGCATTTGTAACAATCTTTAACTTAAAACCGATTAAAGCTTTATTTGCTCCAGATGGTGCGTTAGCAAACTTAGTATTTAACATTCAGTTCCCTGGTCTTCATAATGCTGTTATGAAAACTACACCAATTACAAAAGCTGATACACCTTTCGCAGCTGTTTTCAAATTCGATGTATTCTCTTCTACAACTACTGCGATTGTACTAGCAATTATCGTTTCACTTATCGTTTACCGCGTAAAAGGTAAAATGGTTAAAGAATTAATGATTGAAACAATGAAAGAATTAAAAGCTCCAGTATATACAATTTGTAGCGTTATCGCTTTAGCTTACGTAGAGAACTACTCTGGTATGTCATCTACACTTGGACTTGCATTCTCTTCTACTGGTAATGCATTCCCAGTTCTTTCTCCAATCTTAGGATGGATTGGCGTATTCATTACAGGTTCAGTAGTTTCAAGTGGTTCTTTATTTGCACCACTTCAAGCAGTAACAGCAGACCAGTTAAACATCGTTCCTTCTACACTCGTTGCCTTAAATGTAGTAGGTGGTACAATGGCAAAAATGGTTTCACCACAATCTGTAGCAGTTGCTTGTGCCGCAGTTGGACTAGTTGGTAAAGAATCTGCTCTATTTAAAACAGCAATGAAATACAGTTTAATTTTCCTAGCTGTTATTAGCTTACTTCAATTAAACGCTGTATTTAATATCTTTTAAAAATAAAACACCGATCCAAATGGATCGGTGTTTTTCACATTACATTTTTTTATTTTTTAATAAAGAAGCTCCAGCAATTTCAGGGTGAGTCATTTCGAATGGATCTAAAATAATATCCAATTCCTCTTCTGTCAGTACACCATGTTCTAAACATAACTCCCTAACAGATTTTCCTGTTTCAATTGCTTCACGTGCAATACGAGATGCTGCTTCATAACCAATATGAGGATTAACTGCTGTAATAATTCCAACACTTTTCTCAACATATTGCTTCAGCAATTCTTCATTTGCTGTAATTCCTTCAATACAATATTCACGGAATACACGGAATCCATTATTCATAATACTTATAGATTGAATTAAATTAAATACAAGCACAGGCTCCATTACGTTTAACTCTAATTGTCCTGCTTCTGATGCTAAGCAAATTGTATGATCGTTTCCGATTACTTGGAATGCGACTTGGTTAATCACTTCTGCCATAACTGGATTTACTTTACCTGGCATAATCGATGAACCCGGCTGACGTGCTGGCAATTGAATTTCAGCTAACCCAACACGTGGCCCAGACGCCATAATACGAAGATCGTTTGCAATTTTAGACATGTTCATCATACATACTTTGAGTGCTGCAGATACTTCTGTGTATGCATCTGTATTTTGCGTTGCATCAACTAAATGCTCTGCACCAACAAGTGGGAATCCACTAAACGTTCTTAAATGTTTTACTACTTGTTCAATATACGTAGGATTTGCATTTAATCCTGTACCAACAGCTGTCGCCCCCATATTCACTTCATATAAATGTTGACGAGACTGTTTAATTCTTTTTATATCACGCGCAAGCACTCGGCTATACGCTTCAAATTCTTGCCCAAGGCGAATTGGAACTGCATCTTGTAAATGTGTGCGTCCCATTTTAATAACGTGATCAAACTCTTTTGCTTTTTTACAAAAAGCAGAATGAAGTGCTTCCATTGTAATAAGAAGCTCTTCTAACATCATAAGAGTTGCAATATGAATCCCTGTTGGAAACGCATCGTTCGTTGATTGGGCCATGTTCACATGAGTGTTTGGGCTAATTTTCGCATACGCCCCTTTTTCATACCCCATACGTTCTAACGCTCTATTCGCAATTACTTCATTTGTATTCATATTAATAGAAGTTCCGGCTCCGCCTTGAATAGGATCCACGATAAATTGATCATGAAACTTTCCATCAACAATTTCTTGCGCTGCTTCTGCAATTTCATATCCAATGTCTTTAGCTAAGTAACCAGTATCTATATTCGCAAGCGCCGCCGCTTTTTTCACAATTGCCATTGCTGTAATGAGTGATGGATGAATGCGATATCCTGTAATTGGGAAGTTTTCTACGGCACGTAATGTTTGTACACCATAATAAGCTGCACTTGGTACTTCTTTTTCACCTAAAAAATCTTTTTCTATACGTATATCCTTCGTTGCTATCATTTTTATCACCTATACTTTTTCATTCTAAATCCTTATCCAAAAAATCCGCCCTCTAAAAACACGAGTATCATTCAGAAGAATTTTTCAGTATCCACCTTCACTATATAGCACCTTTTTTGAAAGCGCAAACATTTATTTTTCTGTATATCCTTTTTATTAAAGTTTATAGAAAATCATTCTTCTACTTTCCTTATTTCCACTCGTTTAATTTGATGCATATCCTTTTCAAGGACTTTAAAATAAAAACCGTGTTTCTCAATAACATCTCCTTCAGCAACGATTTGTTTTTGTACCATAATCCAGCCACCAATTGTATCTACATCATCAGCAATTAAATGTATGCCAAGCAAATCATTTACTTCACTAATAAGCACTTTTCCCTCTACGATTTTATAACCTTCACTTACATGCTCTATAGGTGGATTCTCATCTTCATCGTATTCATCTCGAATTTCTCCAACAATTTCTTCTAAAATATCTTCTAGTGTAACAATCCCTGCTGTACCACCATATTCATCATACAATACAGCTAATGGTATGTGTTTTCTTTGCATTTGTAATAGTAAATCATGAATTGGAATATTTTCTAGCACTTCAATAACTGGCCTTGTATATGGCATAATCGAGCACTCCTCGTCCCGATTCCCATCCATATAACGAATAAATAAATCTTTTACATTAACCATCCCAATAATTTCATCTTTATCTTCACCAAATACAGGATATCTCGTGTATTTTTCTTGTGCTATTACTTTAATATGTGTTTCAAATGGTTCGTCCTCATATAAGCCTACAACTTCCGTACGAGGTACCATAATTTCTTTTGCTACTCTATTATCAAATTCAAAAATATTATTTACATATTTAAATTCCCTTTGGTTAATCTCTCCGCTCTCATAGCTCTCAGATAAGATTAACCTTAATTCTTCTTCTGAATGAGCTACTTCATGTTCAGAAGCTGGATGTAATCCGAATAAACCAGTTACAACCCTCGCTGAACCATTCAACGCCCAAATAAACGGATACATAACTCGGTAAAAATAAATAAGCGGTTTCGATAACAATAAGCTAACTTGTTCTGCTTTTTGTATAGCAAATGTCTTTGGAGCAAGCTCCCCAATGACAACATGTAAAAATGTAATTACTGCAAAGGCAATAATAAATGAAACTGTACTGGAAATCGCAGGTGAGAATTGTAATTTTAAAAACAACGGCTCGAGTAAATGTTTAATGGTTGGCTCTCCTAACCACCCGAGCCCTAAAGCAGTAATTGTAATACCTAGCTGACAGGCCGATAAATATTCATCTAAATTTGAAGTTACCTTTTTAGCTGCCAGTGCACCTCGTCTTTTTTCGCTAACGAGTTGATCAATACGACTGCTACGTACCTTAATAATTGCAAATTCAACAGCCACAAAAAATGCTGTTAACCCAATAAGAATGACTACCATCAATAATTTTAAAATATCCACATATGTCCTTTAGCTTTCTTAGCTAAAGTTACACCTCCTTTTAAAAAGAAGTTTCACTTTAGTTTCTTCAATTATTGGAAAGCAACTCTATATAAAATCCACCAATTTTCAAACCTCATACAATTCTAAAGGTAAACCATCGGGATCTTGGAAAAAGACGAATTTCTTCTCCGTTATTTCATCAATACGGATCGATTCTGTCTCAACACCACATTGATTTAAATGCTTCACAGCTTCTTCTATATTTGTAACAGCAAATGCTAAATGTCTAAGACCTGCTGCTTCTGGAAAACTTTTGCGCTCAGGCGGATTTGGAAATGAAAATAATTCGATTTGATACTCTTCTCCTACACATAAATCTAATTTATAAGAATCTCGTTCCTTTCTATATACTTCATTAAGTTCTTTAAATCCTAATATTCTAGCATAAAAATACTTTGACGTCTCATAATTCGAACAAATAATTGCAACGTGATGCACTCTACATATATTCATACTCTCTCTATTCCTTTCTTTACCAAAGATGCATATTCTCTCTTGAAATGAAAAACATATATAGCAGAATATCTCTTTTAGGGGGCTTATCATGAAATTCATTACTTTTTTCGTCGGACTAATTGTTGTTTTCTTGCTCGCTTATATTGCTAGCAATAATAAGAAGCATATTAAATTTAAACCAATTTTTATCATGCTTATTATACAGTTAATTTTAACCTATTTACTACTAAATACAGAAGTCGGCCTCATACTAATTAGAATCATTTCCAGTTTGTTTACCAAGCTACTCGAGTATGCTGCTGATGGAATAAATTTCGTATTTGGTGGTCTTGCAAATAAAGGTGAAATGCCATTTTTCCTTAATGTATTATTACCAATCGTCTTTATTTCTGTTTTAATTGGTATATTACAACATTTCAAAATACTACCATTTTTTATTCATTGGATCGGGTACTTTCTTAGTAAAATAAATGGTCTTGGGAAATTAGAATCTTACAACGCTATTGCCTCTGCCATTGTCGGCCAATCAGAAGTTTTTATTACAGTGAAAAAGCAATTAGCTCAAATTCCAAAACACCGTCTTTATACACTTTGTGCCTCTGCTATGTCAACCGTATCTATGTCTATCGTAGGTGCCTATATGACAATGATTGAACCTAAATATGTAGTAACTGCACTCGTTCTCAATTTATTTAGCGGTTTTATTATCGTACTCATCATTAACCCTTACGACGTTAAAGATGACGAAGATATTTTAGAAATCAAAGGTGAAAAACAGAGCTTTTTTGAAATGCTTGGAGAATACATTCTTGATGGTTTTCGTGTAGCCATTGTTGTCGGCGCTATGCTCATCGGATTCGTCGCATTAATTAGTTGTATTAATGACCTGTTCCTCATTATATTCGGTATTACGTTCCAACAATTAATCGGCTATGTATTTGCACCTATCGCATTCCTTATCGGTGTACCAATTTCTGAAATTGTCGCAGCTGGCAGTATTATGGCAACGAAGCTTGTAACGAATGAATTTGTTGCAATGATGGACCTCAGTAAAATTTCTAATAGCCTTTCTCCCCGTACAGTTGGTATTATTTCTGTTTTCCTTGTGTCTTTTGCCAATTTTTCTTCCATTGGTATTATTTCAGGTGCGGTAAAAGGACTAAACGAGGAACAAGGAAACGTTGTTGCGAGGTTTGGCCTTAAATTACTATATGGAGCTACTCTCGTTAGCATTTTATCTGCAATTATCGTAAGCATTATGTTGTAATTAGGTAAAATTTTATCATTTTCTTATCCCTATCTTTTGTATACAATAACGAATAGATGTCTTATAAATAATCAAGACATCTATTTTTTATACATGTACAATCGCTTTTATTTAGCGTAAAATATTTTTTATGTGTTTGAATACACTTCTAAATGTATACACTTTGATAGTTTTAAAGGAGAAAAAATGATGAAATCCGACACGAACAACAATACGCGAGCCAAAAAAGGACGCTCAAAGAAAAAACGCTTACTTTGGTTCCTTCTTATTCCATTACTAATTGTAGCACTTGGAGCAGGAGGCTACTCCTTCCATATATACAGTAAAGCAAAGTCCGTCTTAAATAATGCTTATGCTGAACTAGGTCGAGGAGATAAGTCCAGCAAACGTGAAAAAGCTGTTAAACCTATGACCGACAACATTTCCGTACTTATTATGGGTGTTGATGAAAGTGAAATTAGGGAAAAAGGTTATGGAAAAGCGACTCGAACAGATGCGTTATTACTTGCAACAATTAATAAAAACGATAAATCCGTTAAACTTGTAAGCATTCCACGTGACTCACGCGTCTACATTAAATCACGTGATAAATACGATAAAATTACACATGCGCACGTATTCGGTGGTGTAGACAGCACAATTGATACGGTAGAGAACTTTTTAGATGTTCCAGTTGATTACTATGTAAAATTCAACTTTAAATCCTTTATTAAAATTGTTGATTCTCTTGGTGGTATTACTGTAGACGTTCCAGTTGAGTTCACAGAGCAAAATAGTAAAGATGAAGCAGATGCAATTCATCTTAAAAAAGGACGTCAACATTTAAATGGAGAAGAAGCATTGGCGCTAGCTAGAACTCGTCATATCGATAGTGATTATATGCGTGGCCAACGACAACAGCTTGTATTAGAGGCCATTGCTGAAAAGGCACTATCTCTTAATTCAATTAATAAAATCGGTGGCCTACTAGACGCTGTCGATAAGGATTTAAAAACCAATTTAACGTTTGATGATATGATGACAATTACAAAAAATTCAATGGATTCAAATTTAAAGATGGAAAAAATGCAAGTAGAAGGTACAGATAAATATATAGGTGGTATTTATTATTACGTTCCAAATGAAAAAAGCGTCGATACTATTTCAACTACCCTTCAAAAACATCTCGGTGTTACGAATAAAAATGAACATAAAAAATTATAATAAAAAGGCTGCTAGATCTTTCTAGACAGCCTTTTTATTATATTTTTCAACATATTTTTCATACACATTGTGACAATAAGTGACAATTATTACAGAGATGTAACATTTTTTATAAAAACATTACACACATAGTGAAAATAATAGTATACTAGTACGTACATAATGTTATTTTCATCATTTTTATACAAAAAATGTAATACATATATTTATACATAAATTTCTGGGGGGAAATAAATGAAGCTAAGTAAAATACTGATTGGTTCTGCAATTGCTGGGGGCATATTACTTTGTGGAGGCGGTGTTGGGGGATATCAATATGTATCCAAATTAAATAATCAATTAGATACTACTACATTACCAAATACTACATTTGAAGGTATTTCTCTCGACGGAAAAAATAAGAAAGATATTCAAGCAATTATTAATCAAAAGGTAACTGAGTTAGATCAAAAATCCCTTACCTACATATTCCAAAACGATAAACAAACTTACACATGGAAAGATTTAGGGATAAATTATAAAGAGAAAGATATTATTGACAAAATCTTCAAAGAACAAGAAGGAAACGTAATGAATCGTTACAAAATGCGTAAGCAAGCTGAAAACGGTGAATTAAAACGTGACTATAAATTAACACCACAATTAAATGCAACAGCTTATGAAACCTTTATAAAAGATAAATATAATGAAACATTAAAAAATCCTGTTAATGCAGAATTGAGTATTGAAGGCTCAACAGTAAATGTTAGTCAAAGCCAAAACGGAGAAAAAATTGATAAAGGGAAACTAAACGGTTTAACAAACGAAGCTATTACTACTGGTAAATCAGATGTTACATTGCCAGTTACATTCATAAAACCCGAACGTTCTACAGAAGACATACAGAAAATGGGTATTAAAGAAGTCATCGCTGAATATTCTACTCCAATGGCCGGCCGTAACGGAAATCAATCATTTAACGTAAATAAGTCAGCCAATACTTTAAGTGGGGTTATTGTCGCACCTGATGAAACGTTTAGTTTTAACGGCCGCGTTGGTGTAACTGATGCTGCACATGGTTACAAATCTGCAGCAGTATATTCACAAGGTAAAGTAATACAAAGTGCAGGCGGAGGAGTTTGCCAAGTCAGTAGTACATTATACAGCGCAGCTTTAAGGGCAGATTTAGGTATTGTTTCTCGAAGCAATCATTCTATGCCGGTAAATTATTTACCACTTGGGCAAGATGCAGCAGTAGCAGATTATGGTCCAGATTTAAAATTTAAAAATAATACGGGCAATCATATTTATATTCAAGCATTTTCAAATGGAGGTAGTATTACTACACGCATTTTCGGTACAAATACTGGTAAAAATGTTGAAGTTTCTTCTCAAGTAATTAGTAGAACTAGTGATAAAATCACAGCGGTTACGTATAAAAAAGTAACACAAAACGGGGAAGTAATATCAAATGGACAAATTTCAAAAAGCGTATATAAAAGCGCTCCAAAAGAATAGATAATATCCACCGAATAGCATAAAGAAAAAGGCGTGATTATATCACGCCTTTTTCTTTTGCAGTAATAGTAAAAAAGTTTCAAGATGGTCTTTCGTTTCTTCTAAAGACCACATACGATTGCCTTGCTTCGCAGCTAATACACACGCCTCTTCCCACGCGTTCTTTTTCTTCATATTTATTAATTCATCACGTAATTTCAAAACAATTTCTTCGTCTTCTTGTTCAATAAACTCTTCCATCACTCTTACTATTTCATCCTCATGAATACTTAACGTACAGTACGATTTAAGAAAGTATTGTAATGTCGTATACATAATGTACTCCCCCTTCTTATTTATCAGATGGATAAGAAGTAATAATCTTAAACCCTAATTCTCCTGACTTATCTCTTGCTAAAACAGTAACAGTTTTTACCAACTTGTCTTTTACACTCATATTTTTCTTTATTACCGTTTTTCCAACCGGGAATGAATGTGTTGTATTTAATACGAGACGAGCCTCTTTAGAATTTTTTAACCAGTCTTGAATTTCCTTATCATGCTGCTTCAAACTATCTTTTACAGCTTTCGTTGCTGTTTCCTTGTCATAGTATGTACTCGCTGCTGATACTTTATCTGTCTTCAAGCGATTCTTCAAATCTTCTTCTGATTTGCCTACATGTCTTTCAATCGTATGACCATTTTTAGGTGGCCCTTCCATTTCATCTAAAATATTATCACTAATTTTTTCTACTGATGTCGATTGATTCCCTGTTTGTTTCTCTGTTTTTTGTTCTTTTCCTGCACATCCACTTAAGATCAGCATTAGTGCCAATAAACCACTCAAGAAAAGACTACTTATTCGTTTCATCATATCACCTCTTTCATGATTATTATCGCAACTTCACTAAAAGTCAATTTCACAACGAAAAAATCTATCAGTTTTCATTTTTTTCATCTATTTTTCCATATTTACCCGCGCAATTTCATCAACCCTCTATTTTTCGACTTCTATAATATATACCCCCTATATTTTATGATTATTTCCCAAATGAAAACACTGATAATATAACTATAAATCTCTTTTATACAAAGGTTTTTATAGTATTTTTTAAAATATTTTAAAATACCCCTGTTTTTACATACCCAATACCCATATAAGGTATTAATACCCCTTCTTATCAACATTCTTCTACATTATGTAAATTTACCCTTGCCTATACAAACGAAATATGGTGTAATGCAAAAAAAGATAAAGGATTTTAAACAATGGCTGAAACGATTCAAAATTTCTTAACAGAATACTATTCAATCGCAATTCCACTTAGTATCTTAATTAACATCATCATTAGTCTTTTAGGTATTATTCCTAGCATCTTTTTAACCGCCATTAATATACAGCTCTTTGGCGTAACAAATGGTACTGTTATTTCGATCGTAGGCGAAGCATTAGGAGCTATTATCTCGTTTTATATTTACCGTATGGGTCTTCAAAAGTTCACTCACGATAAAGTAAATAAGTACCCAAAGGTAGAGCGTCTTCTTTATGTAGAAGGTAGAGAGGCCTTTCTACTCGTTCTATCGTTTCGATTGATACCTTTCATCCCATCAAGTATCGTCACTTTATTTGCGGCTCTAGGTAAGATGTCATTACTCTCCTTCAGTATTGCCAGTACAATAGGTAAAATACCGGCCTTATTGATTGAAGTATATTCGGCATACCAAGTCATGAACGGAACAAATGAAGCGAAGTGGGTTGTAACAATCGCAGGCGTTATTGGATTGTTTTATTTGTGGAAAAAATGGAGAAAAAAATAAAGAAGGAGCATAGGCTCCTTCTTTATTTTTGAGGTATTTTATTAATAGCTATCCGTTAAATCCTTAGTTAATACCAACAGCACTAAATGATTGCTTAACTGCTGCTACTTCAGCAGAATTTGCACCATATAAGTCTGCAGCAGCTTGTACTGCACCAGCACGAGCTTGACTAAATGTAGTAGATTGCGTGAAATACTGTGTATTTGCACGGTAGTAAATCGCACCTAATTTATCTTTACCGATACCAGTTACAGTTACACCGTAATGCGTACCACCATTTGCTAATAAATAAGCTTGTTTATTAATAATGCCGCTGTTTGTATGAACGCCACCGTTATCACTTGAACCAGTGTAACGCTTAGAATAATGGTCTGGATCACCATACTTCGTAGGATCACTCATAGAACGAAGGGCATCTCCTGCTTTACCAGGCGTGTAAATATCTTCACCAATCTCCCAATCTGGGTTACGGTTATCATAGAATTCTACTAAAGTACCAAAGATATCAGAAATCGCTTCATTTAAAGCCCCTGATTCATTTTGATAAATTAAATTTGAACTATTTTCCGTAACAGCATGCGTTAACTCGTGACCAATTACATCAATTCCACCAGATAATGAAGTAAACGTTACACCATCACCATCTCCGTATACCATCTGTGAACCGTTCCAGAATGCATTATTATAATTACTTCCGTAATGAACTGTTGATTTTAACGGAGCTCCTGCATCATTAATAGAATTTCTATTAAATGTAGCTTTATAGTAATCATATGTTTTACCTGCATAATAATGAGCATCTACCGCTGCTGCATCATACGCTGCATTGAAAACATTATCTGCATCTGCCCATAAAGTTCCTGGTAATGTTGAACGGTTTTTCGCATCATATGTGAAAATCGTTGCCCCGCGCGTATTATCTTGTAAGTAGTAAGATGATCCAGATAACGTTGTATTAAGCGACTTCGTATCTCCTAATACACCTTTACCAGTCCCTACTTTATTCGTTCCTGTAACAGGCTTTACAACAGCTTTCGCATCCTGTTTAGGAGCCTCTTGCTTAACTGGTGACTTATCATCATTCGTCACATGATCAATTGTATTAAACTTATTTAATACTTTACCGCTTTCTGCCTCAATGAAATAGTAGTAGTTTCCTGGGCTTGGATCTAAGAAGTTTAGATTTACAACATATGCATATGTTGTTTCCTCACCGTTTTGATATACATATAAGTCCGCTTTTGGTTCTACCTCATATTTCGGTGTTACCCCTAAATCTTGCTGCGCGATTTCAATCGCTTTTGCGCCTTCAATCTTATTTTTATTTTTCAACTTTTCCTTTTTGTCTAAATCAGGTGCAACTGTTCCAGACAATACTTTTAAAGAACCGTCTTTACTTACGTGAGCTACTTGAGTAGAACCCCATACAGGCACTCCTTCGTAAACTTGTTGCATACGTACTACTGTTGAATCAGTTACAGCATCTTTCTTCACTTGTTTCACTTTGAAAGAATCTTGCGCACTCTTTTCCCCTAGCTTGTAATCACCTTTTGCTGCGTTTAAGTAATCAAACACAACAGATTCTGCTTTCTTACCAGTCGCTCCAGTTAGATCACCAGAAATAAACTCAGGTGACTGCACCGTCTCATTGTACTTCTTCGTAGAGAGTACATTTTTAGAATCCGCAAATGCAGAGCCTGTCCCTCCAAACGTTGTAACTGCCATTCCTGTCGCTAACACTAATGCTAAACTCTTCTTTTTCATATAACCTTCCCCCTAATAAAAAATTTTTTTGAAAAAGAGTAGTTTCATATTAGCATTATGTTTCCACTATTAATATACTAAAAATTCAAATAATTTTTTTCTCAAGTTTTGTAGAATTTTGAGGAACAAATATTGAAAAACCCCTTTCCGATTGGAAAGGGGTTTCTGTTAAGAATTTATTAATTCTACTACTTTTTCTCCTTGACCATAAATATCCGATGTCCAAGCATATTGCGGTTCCAATACCACTAATACAGCTACCAAAGCCAAAGCACCAATAATTATTTTTTTCATATTATTTTCCTCCCTTTTCTTCTAATAAATTAATTGCTAATTTATAGTAGTTATTACTTTCCTTAAATTCTAGTAATTCCTCGTGATATCCTGCTAGTTCTAAATACACCATTTTTAATTCCTTTTTATTTTCTTCGCCTCTAAAAAATGGGATTGCCTCAACTTCTAAAAATCTTTTATAAACATCTTTCGTTTCAAAGTATTTATTCTTAAGCATTGAAAGTATATATAGCATACTTTTATACTTTTCATCCCTCTTGGCAACATCTATTCCTTTATTAATCCAATCTTTCGCTTCTTCAAATTCTTTTAATTCAATACACTGCAAAGCGATCTCATACACTGCATCAATATAATTTAAATCCTCTTCCTTTTTGTACTTTAGGCATTGTAAATAATAATCTTTTGCTTTTGAATAATCTTTTAAGTTATAGTACAAGAAGCCTAAATTATTTAAAGCAATAGCTGTTATACTTTCTTTATCAGCAAAAGAATTTGCTTCCCTCAAAATATTATTATAAATAGATAGTGCTTCATTATATTGCTTTTTTTGTATATAACTCAACGCAATAAGTAACTGGCAATTTATCACATAACGGAATTTATATTCATTCTTAAATCCTTCCATTGCTACATTAGCAAAATGTAAAGTCATATGTTCAACTTCTAATTCATTATAAACAAGAGCCAAATTGAAATATATTCCATTCTCATGATAACCTTGTTCCTTTGCCATTACTTCTGTTCGAGTCAAATACTCCAATGCCTTCTTATATCTATGTTGTAAAAAATAATATAACCCTTTGCTATACGTATATAATAATTTTTGGAATGGTGAATACTTTTTGTACATCTTCTTTAAGCTCTCTAACTCTTTTTCGACAGCAGGAAAATCCCTTTTCATAATTAAATAACGTGTATACAGCAGTTTATAATAATTTATAATTTCAAAATCCAACACATGCTTCATTTCACCTTGCAACTCTTCATATATACGTTCTACTTGTTGCTTGTCCAAATGAACTAGTGCATTCAACCATTCATCTAGCTTCCCCTTCACATCTTCTTCTACATCTCTCAAATCCGTCACAGCAATTTCTAGTCTTACGCAGAGCAATTGTAGAATTTCTTCTGATGCTTCGATCTTTCCATTTTCGATCTTACTTAAGTATGAGACAGAACAAATGCCCTGACATAGTTCTTCTTGTGTCATTTTTTGCTGAAGCCGTTTGTAAAAGACTTGTTTGCCTATTTTTTCTAATGTTTGTTGCATTGTCCTCCTCCATTCTCATTACCCCATTACTCTAATAATACATAAAATTTGGAGAAATATAAATTGATAAATATAAATTTTCTAAAAAATATGCATAATTTCATTTTTTTCTCTCTTGACTTCACTTCAATATCTCTTCTTTGCTACGAATGGTGAAAAATTGGTATACTATAACCAAATTATGGAGGTGTTCTCGCGATGACTCATTATAAAGACGATAGTTATGCCTTACATACAGACCTATATCAAATCAACATGGCTTATACATATTGGAAAGATGGTATTCATAATCGCCGTTCCGTGTTTGATTTATACTTTCGAAAGCTTCCATTCGAGAACGGTTATGCTGTTTTTGCTGGCCTTGAGAAAATTGTAGAGTACATAGAAAATTTCAGCTTTACTGAAAGCGATATCGCTTATTTAGCAGAATTACAATTTGAAGAAGAATTCCTTCATTATTTACAAAATATGAAATTCACTGGGACGATTCGTAGTATGCAAGAAGGTGAAGTTGTATTTAATAACGAGCCTTTATTACGCGTTGATGCACCACTCGGTGAAGCACAAATTATTGAAACCGCTCTCTTAAATATTGTGAACTACCAAACATTAATTGCAACAAAAGCAGCCCGTATGAAACATGCTGCAAATAATGATGAGCTTTTAGAGTTCGGCACAAGACGTGCCCACGAGTTCGACGCTGCCCTTTGGGGGACGCGTGCTGCCTTTATTGGTGGTTTCTCCTCTACAAGCAATGTTCGTGCTGGGAAACGCTTTGGGATCCCTGTAGCTGGCACACATGCGCACTCGTTCGTTCAAGCATATCGCGATGAATACGTCGCATTTAAGAAATACGCTGAAACTCATAAAAAGTGCGTCTTTCTCGTTGATACATATGACACATTGAAATCTGGTGTTCCAAATGCAATTCGTGTTGCAAAAGAATTTGGGGATCGTATTGATTTCTATGGTATACGTCTTGATAGTGGTGATATGGCTTATTTATCGAAAAAGGCACGAAAACTACTAGATGAATCAGGGTTTACAAATACAAAAATTATCGCTTCTAGCGATTTAGATGAATACACAATTATGCACCTTAAATCTCAAGGAGCAAAAATTGACGTATGGGGCGTTGGGACGAAATTAATTACGTCCTTTGAGCAACCTGCATTAGGGGCTGTTTACAAACTAGTTGCGATTGAAGATACTGACGGAAAATTAAATGATACGATTAAAATTTCATCTAATCCTGAAAAAATTACCACTCCAGGACTGAAACGAATTTATCGTATTATCAATCGGGTTAACGATCATGCAGAAGGCGATTATATTGCGTTAGATTCTGAAGAACCTGAAAAAGAAGAGCGCTTAAAAATGTTCCATCCAGTTCACACATATATAAGTAAATTCGTAACAAACTTTGAAGCCCGTGAACTGCATAAAGATATTTTCGTTAACGGTGAAAGAACATATGAACTACCAAGTATATTAGATATTCAACAATATAATGAACAGAGTCTCGCTCTATTTTGGGAAGAATACATGCGAACTTTAAATCCCGAAGAGTATCCTGTCGATTTAAGCCAAGAATGTTGGGATCATAAAATGAATTACATTCAAACTGTTCGAGAACAAGTTGAAAAAAACATACAAAAGTAAACAGAGAAGTTTCTCCTTCTCTGTTTTTTCAATACTATATGGATATTTGTAAAAAATATATTAAAATAATACGACGAATGTTTTTTATTTTTAAATTTTAATATTATATTATTTAAAAATAAAATAATATTTGATATTATTTTATTAAATCAATTTCAACAAAATAACCAATAAAAAAGAGGACGCAGGTTGCGTCCTCTTTTTTATAAATCTTTCACTCGTAATACACGCATTGCATTTAACACTGCAAGTAGTGTCACACCAACATCTGAGAAAACAGCTTCCCACATTGTTGCAATACCAAAGGCACCAAGTAATAGAACGATCCCTTTTACACCTAAAGCAAAGATGATATTTTGCCACACTATACTTCTTGTGCGTTTTGCAATTTTTACAGCTGTCGCAATTTTTGAAGGCTCATCAGTCATAATAACGATGTCTGCCGCTTCAATTGCTGCATCTGATCCTAAACCACCCATCGCAATACCAACGTCTGCACGGGCTAATACTGGTGTATCGTTAATACCGTCACCAACGAAGGCAATTTTTTCTTTTCCATGCTTCGCTGCATCAATTTTTTCAATCTCTTCTACTTTTTGTTGCGGTAGTAATTCCGCATGAACTTCATCTAAGCCTAATTCTTTACCGACAGCTTCACCAACTGTTTTTGCATCACCAGTTAACATTACTGTCTTTTTAATACCTAGTTCTTTTAACTTTTGAATCGCTTGTTTCGAATCCTCTTTTACCTCATCAGAAATAACAATATAACCTGCATATTTTCCATCTACAGCAACGTGAACTAATGTACCTACTGTTTCTGGTTGTTTAAATTCAATATTTTCTTTTCTCATTAATTTTGCATTACCTGCAAAAATTTCTTTTCCTTGTACTTTTACGACTGTACCGTGACCAGAAATTTCGTTATAATCATCGATTATTTTTTCATCAATTGATTTTCCATATGCCTTTCGAATAGATTGGGCAATTGGATGGTTAGAATACACTTCAGCAAATGCCGCATACTCTAATAACTCTTCGCTTGTAGTACCTTCGCTCGGTTCCATTTTTGTAACTTTGAAAACACCTTTTGTTAATGTTCCTGTTTTGTCAAAAACAATATATTTTACATCATTTAAAGCTTCTAAATAGTTACTACCTTTTACTAACACACCACTTTTAGATGCACCACCGATACCTCCAAAGAATCCAAGAGGAATGGATACAACTAACGCACATGGACAAGAGATTACTAAGAACACTAAAGCTCTATAAATCCACTCAGAGAATGTAGCTCCTTCTAAAATAAGCGGTGGAATAAACGCCATGATCGCCGCTGTAATAACTACAACTGGAGTGTAGTAACGCGCAAACTTCGTAATAAAGTTTTCTGTTGGTGCTTTTTTACTGCTTGCATTTTGAACTAAATCTAAAATTTTCGATACAGTTGATTCACCAAACTCTTTTGTAACTTCAATTGTTAATACACCGTTTTGGTTCACAAAGCCACTTAATACATCATTTCCAACTTCAACTTCACGTGGTACAGATTCACCAGTTAATGCTGAAGTATCTACCATTGATGTTCCTTCAATTACTTTTCCGTCTAATGGTACTTTCTCACCTGGCTTAACGATAATATAATCGCCAATTTGTACATCTTCTGGTGATACTTGTTTCGTTTCATTCCCAATCTTTACATTCGCATAATCAGGACGAATATCCATTAATGAAGTAATTGATTTTCGAGAGCGGTTTACCGCAATGCTTTGGAATAGTTCTCCTACTTGATAAAATAGCATTACTGCTACGGCTTCTGAATATTGCTGAATTGCAAAGGCTCCTACAGTTGCAATTGCCATTAAGAAGTTTTCATCAAATACTTGGCCGCGAGTTATGTTTCTTACCGCTCTCCAAACGATATCTCCACCTATTAATAAATAAGCAAGGACGAATAACGGAATTGTTACCATTTGTGGTAAGCTCGCTAATGCAGCAATTGCTGTCAAAATTCCGCCGACCACTAATCTCCCTACCATCTTTTTCACGTTTGCTTCACCATGATCGTGACTATGTCCGTGGTCATGACCGTTCTTCTCTTCACGAACAACTTTCACATCTGGCTCTAACTTTTGAACGACATTTGTTATATTTGCTACAGTTGCTTCTAGTTCTCTTTTATTCGCAACTTCTACTCGTAGTTTCTTCGATACGAAATCAACAGTTGCTTCTGAGACAGCTGGCATTTCCTTCACTTTATTTTCAATTTTCATTGCACAGTTCGCGCAATCTAAACCTTCTAATATAAATACTTCTTTAGCAATTTTATTTTTTTGTTCTTCTTGCACTTTAATATGCGGTTCTAATTTTGTAACGAGTTGTTTTGCTTCCGTAACAACTTCGTTTTCTTTATTTTGTGCTGTTTCTAAGATCATTGTCTTTGTTGCGAAGTTTACAGAGCAAGAATTTACTCCTTCTATATTCCCAACACCTTTTTCAATTTTCATTGCACAATTCGCACAATCTAAACCTTCTAACATCAGTTTCTTTTTCACTAACGCTTCAGCCATCGTTCTCCCTCCTCGCGTTCTTTTTATTCTTCTTCGTTTACGTGTTCAAACGCTTGCTCGAAGATATGAATTACGTGCTGGTCAGCTAACGAATAATAAACAACCTTTCCTTCTTTACGATTCTTCACAAGTTTCGCTTGCTTTAACACACGAAGCTGATGCGAAATAGATGATTGTGTCATTCCTAATAAATAAGCTAAATCACAAACGCACATTTCAGCTTCAAATAGCGCATGTAATATTCTCGTACGTGTACGGTCACCTAATACTTTAAATAGTTCTGCTACTTTACTTAAACTTTCATCAGTTGGAATTGTTTGTTTTACTTGCTCAACAACTTCTTCATGAATTATCGTTTGAGAACATGTCTCTTGTGGTGTTTCTACTTTATTTCCAGCCATTATAGCTCACCTCTTTAATTGAACATATGAACAATCATTCATATATCTTATACTCTTATTATATGAGCGCCTACTCATATGTGTCAATGAAATCTGAATTTTTTTATGAACATTTCGTTCACATTTTAGTAAGGCATATACATATTTTCCGCATCCTCTATATTCTCATACAAAAAAGGATGTACAATTCGCACACCCTTTTTTCATATTCCGACATAAAAATTCAACAAAGTAATATATGTTCCCTTTATTTCAACAAAAGAAAAAGCCTTGCGCGCTCCCTAGACGCACAAGGCTTACTGTGTTTATATCCCTTTAATTAGCTTGTTCTAAATTATCCTGCGAACTTCCATCGTCTTTTAAATGACTATGTTTTTTCGAATAAACAAAGTATACAACTACTCCAATCGCTAACCAAATACCAAAGTATATCCATGTTGTTAACGGTAAATTTACCATTAAGAATAGACAACATGCAATTGAAATAATCGGTAAGATCGGTACAAGTGGTACCATAAATCCACGTTGTAATTTCGGATGCGTTTTACGAAGAATGATAACAGTTACACCAACCATGGCGAATGTTAATAACGCTCCAATATTCGCTAAATTCGACAATTCTTTTAAATCGATAAATCCAGCAATTAAAGCACTACCAATTCCTGTTAACCAAACTGAAAATGTTGGCGCTTCAGTCTTCTTGTTAATTTTCGCAAAAGATTTTGGTAATAAACCGTCACGACTCATTGCGAAGAATACACGTGTTGTCGCATAAATGTAAGCGAAAATTACAGCCATAATACCGATTACAGCTCCAATAGCAATTACACCAGCCACTTTATCTTGTCCTACAACCTCTAACACATATGCCATCGCTTCCGGTACATCTAGCTCTTTATAAGAAACCATACCCGTCATAACGAGACAAACTACAACATAAATGATTGTACAAATAACTAACGAAGCAATAATACCAATTGGTAGATCACGTTGCGGATTTTTTACTTCTTCAGCAGAAGTTGCTAATGCATCAAATCCTAAGAAAGCAAAGAATACTGCTGCTCCCCCTGCGAACACTCCACTTAAACCGTAAGGTGCAAATGGTATCCAGTTTTCTGGTTTCACGTAGAATACACCAACTGCAATGAATAAAACAACAATACCAATTTTAATTAATACCATTATGTTATTCACACGCTTACTTTCTTTCGTACCTCGTGATAATAACCAAGTTATCACTAACGTAACGATAACTGCTGGTAAGTTTACCATACCACCTTGCGCTGGAATTGTTAGCAACGCTTTCGGAATTTCAAGTCCCAGTCCACTCACTAAATTATTGAAATAACCAGTCCATCCGCCAGCTACTGCGGCAGTCGTTACGACATATACGGATAACAATGTCCATCCCATTAAATGAGCAACAAACTCACCAATTGTTGCATACGAATATGTGTACACACTACCTGAAACAGGAAGTGTAGACGCAACTTCTGCATAACATAATGCTGCAAATCCACAAACAATTGCTGCAATCATAAATGAAAAAATAACTGCTGGACCAGCATCTCTTGCTGCTACTAATCCAGTTAATACTAGAACTCCTGTACCAATTATCGCACCAATCCCTAGCATTGTTAGGTCAAATGCCCCTAGCGTTTTCGTTAAAGTTTTACTTTTACTTTCCCCTAACAATTGCGTAACGGATTTCTTTTTAAATAGGTTGGCCACGATGTATGCCCCCTTTTACTAAGAAGAGCTAAGAGGTATTATCTCTTAGCTCTTATCATGTTGTATTATATATTGTTCGATTTTGTTTTGTATAATGCTTCTATTAGCAAGATACTGTTTCTGCTTCTAATAATTCTTTAGCACCTTTGTACTCTACACCGTGAGCTTCTGCAACTGCTTCAAATGTTACATAGCCATCTAATGTATTAATACCTTTTAATAATGCAGAGTTGCCTAGGCAAGCTTCTTTGTAGCCTTTGTTAGCAATTTGTACTGCATATGGTACTGTTACGTTTGTTAATGCAAGAGTTGATGTACGTGGAACCGCACCTGGCATGTTTGCAACTGCATAATGAACAACGCCGTGTTTTTCGTAAGTTGGGTTATCATGAGTTGTAATACGGTCAGTTGTTTCGAAAATACCACCTTGGTCAATCGCGATATCTACAACAACAGAACCTGGTTCCATTGATTTAATCATTTCTTCTGTTACAAGTTTTGGAGCTTTTGCACCTGGGATTAATACTGCACCGATTACAAGATCAGACTCTTTTACAGCTTCTGCAATATTGTAAGGATTAGACATTAAAGTTTTTACTTGATTTCCGAAAATGTCATCTAATTGACGAAGACGTTCTGCGCTTAAGTCGATGATTGTTACATCCGCACCTAGTCCAACTGCAATTTTAGCAGCATTTGTACCAGCTTGTCCACCACCGATGATTGTTACTTTACCACGTTTAACTCCTGGAACACCTGCAAGTAAGATACCTTTACCGCCTTTGTTTTTCTCAAGGAATTGCGCACCAATTTGTGCAGCCATACGACCAGCTACTTCACTCATAGGTGCAAGTAATGGTAGAGAACGGTTTTCTAATTGTACTGTTTCATATGCAATCGCAACAACTTTCTTCTCAATTAACGCTTTTGTTAATTCTGGCTCTGGAGCTAAGTGTAAGTATGTGAATAAGATTAAGCCTTCACTGAAATGTTTGTATTCGCTTTCAATTGGTTCTTTAACTTTCATAACCATTTCCATGTTCCAAGCTTCTTCAGCTGTATCAACAATTTTTGCTCCCGCTTCAACATACTGAGCGTCTGTGAAACCAGATCCTAAACCTGCACCCTTTTGAATGAATACTTCGTGATTGTTACGAATTAAATGTACAACACCTGCTGGTGTCATTGCCACACGGTTTTCGTTGTTTTTAATTTCTGCTGGTACCCCAATACGCATAATGAAATGCCCCCTTATAATTAACAGAAAAAAGAGATTCTTTTTTCTTTTTGTAATAATTAATAACTTATGTCCTTATTCTAGCATAACTTAAAAGTTATGAAAACGCTAACATATCATTTTTCTAAAGTTTATATATTTAGAATAGTGTAAATATATAAAACATTGATTCTATTAGGGGTTTCGTGACATTCCATTATCTTTCACTCGATTTTTATTATACTTCTTCAAAATAAACAGTAATCATTTATTATTTGACAATAATGTAACAATGTAAAAAACTAAGCGATAACGTATACATATACAGTTATTACTTTACTTAATACTTTAGAGATATATTCTTTTCACAAAAAAACAGCTGCTAGCATTTAGCTAGCAGCTGGGTAACTTATAAATAATTTTAAAAACAAATCATCTGTCGTTTCAGTAATTTTATCAAACAAATCACTCTCTTCCGCTTCTTGCTCTTTTAACATCTTAATTGTTTCACGTGCGTCTTCAGGGTAATCGGTTATGATACCATCTACGTTCAACTTATAATATGCCTTTAAATTTTCCATATCATTTACTGTCCATACGTAAATTGGTTTGTTTAACTTCCTTGCTTCTTTTACTAATTTCTTATTTAACATATATTCTTCTGCTACGTAAAAGTCAGCCTTCACATTCTTTAAGTTAGCTCTACTTGCATACAATATATACCCTACTTTTATATCTGGATTTGCACGCTTAAACTCTTTAATAAGTGGATAGTGTAACGTTTGAATTACACATTGCTTCTCAAATTCATTATCTTTAATCGTTTTTAAGACTTTGTTTACAAAATCTTTTTCGCCCCCATGAAGCTTCACTTCTATATTAAGTTTGATTTTGCCATTTGCTAGCTTAATGATTTCATCAAGTGTACTTATTTGTCCTGAAAGTCCATCTTGACTAAGGGTAAGTTGCCTTAACTCCGCCATCGTTAAATCTGACACATGCACATTGGCATTTGCGAGACGTTTCAGCTTCAAATCATGTATAACCGCTAGTTCACCGTCTTTCGTTTGTAATACATCTATTTCAGCGTAGTCTGCTTTTGCATCAATAGCACCTTGCACAGCTTCTTTCGTATTTTCTACGCCTTTTGATATATACCCGCGGTGCGCCATAATAATCGGTTCTTTATACGAATTTGAAATAAACGTTACAATGAAGGCAACGACCATTCCGGCAGTAATAATTCCTACAATGTATACGCCAATGAATTTCCAACGATGTTTTTGAAAAAAACATTTATCTGCTTTCGTTTTCGAATAATCTAATCCTTCTTCTAATAAAACATCCTCAACCGGTACCTTTTGTAAGTATAATCGCGTAATCGCCATAATATAAAATGGCGTCACGATAAAGCTGAATAAATACAATGTGCTCGTTAAAAATACAGAAATCGTTGATTCAGCTAATAATGCAAATGTTCCTTTCGGGTTTGTAAATTCATAAACACCCCATAGGCACAATAAATATATTCCCAAAAACACGACATATACAATTCCAATTGAAATAAAAAACCCTACTAAAAAGAATAGTACTTTAAAAAAGCTTTCCTTTACTAAAGTTGCACTTTTACGTGCTGCCACGCGAAATGGTTTTTGCTCTAAAACAACAATAGGTAGAACGAAAATCCATCGAAGATTCAAATATGCGACTACAGCAAAGAACGTGTAATAACCAACTTGTCCCATCGTTGTCTTAAACAGTTCTCCTGTAATAAAGTTAGGAATTTGAATTTGCGGGATTAATGCCGTTTCATATCCCATATTTAAAAGAGGCAACAATACGACAGCATATAAAATAAATCCTGGTAAGCAATATGTAAAAAGAGTAGGTAAATACGTTACCGTTTTATATAAAATCGGACGTAATTTCACCTTCTGTCTTTTATGAGCGAAATACGAAATAATAATAAGCACCGCAAATTCTGTAAAGATAAGAAACAGTGCTAACAATGATAAAATTACGATTGCTAAGATCCCATAAGGCGTCTTTAAAAACGCTAATAATTCATCATTTGTCGCATTTGCATAACCACCAAAATACAATAACTTATTAAAAATGATTCCAAATAGTGGAACAAACACAATCGCTGCTAATAATTTATAAGCAAGTTGAAAAGTTAATACATTCCAAAAAGCAAATTTAACTGTTTGAAAGGAATGTCCTATTACTCCTGGTATAGATAGTTTTTTACGGTGTTGCATATATTCCTCCACATTCTAAAACGATATTTGAGATGGATTCCATATTTCCAGTTCTAATCCATCTTTTTAATAATAATATATTCCGCTTAACATGAACACTCTTATACATATAATGAAAAAAGTGATGGCTACTTCCCATCACTTTTTCATTTATTCTATTTTTTCTCTAGCCCTTGTCCAAATGCTTTCAAGAAGCTAAAACCGAATGTAATAGCTCTATTGATATCTGGATCTTTTAATACTTTAAAGAAATCCATCACTTTTGTTTTTTTACCACTATTTAATTCATCTGTTGCAAATTGCAATCCTGTAACTAAACTGGACGTAATTTGCTTCGTTATTTCTGGGTCAACTGAAGATAACGCTTCTCCTGCCCCCATCATATTGTTGAGTGCATTTTTAACTGGTTCACGATTTAATTGCTCCACAGCGATTTTTGAAACATCTTCCTTCGCAGCAAGTAAACTAATTGCCGCATCTAATATACCAGCCTTCTGCAACTGTGCTAAAAGCTGCATCGTTTCTTCTACTGCTTCACGATTATTAGATAGCTCATTTAGAAGTTCATCTGCTACTTGCTGTTTCTGTTCTTCCTCTGTTACAACTTTCTTTTTAATTACAGTAATTTCTTTCGCCACTATCTCCGCCCCCTAGTCCACAAGTGATACGTATTGTTTTCTTTGCCATTTTTGCTGGATTTCAACACCGTTTTGCGGATTACGCTTTTTATCTCTCGGGTTTGAAGATGGTAACGGACGATTCCCTTTTTCACGTAGTACACGCATCTTTACCATCGTTTGTTTGTACGCTGGTGTACACGTATAAAGATCTGTCGCCGTTCCAGTTAAAATATTGATTGCCTCTTCATTTACCGTTGCATGCATCGGTAAATATAGCTCTTTCCCCGTTACACGATCTGTAACAAGTGCCTGTACTTTAATTTTCCCAAATGGTGATGCTAATTCTACAAGACCACCATCTTTCACATTGCGCTCTAGGGCAAGTTCAGGCGAGATTTCAACGAACACTTCAGATACTTTAGATAAAATACCAGCCGATTTATTCGTCATATTCCCTTCATGGAAATGTTCTAACATACGACCATTATTTAAAAGTAAATCATACTCATCTGGCGCTACAACTGGTGGTACCCATTCATCTAATGATAGACGAGCTAGTTTATCTGGGAAGTTAAATCCGTCCACATATAATAGTGGTGTATCGCTGCCATCATGGCTACCCCAACATAAACTATTCCATCCTTCTAAACGATCGTATGTTGCCTGAGAATATAAAGGTGCAAGCGATGCAATTTCATCCATGATTTCACTTGGACTTTCATAATTCCAGTCCCCGCCAAGTGCACGAGCTACTTTTTGTAAAATCCACCAGTCTGGCTTTGAATTACCAAGCGGCTTCAATACTTCATATAATCTTTGGATACGGCGCTCTGTATTCGTAAATGTTCCCTCTTTTTCTAAGCTTGGTGCTGCCGGTAAAATAACATCAGCAAAACGAGCTGTTTTCGACAAGAACATATCTTGAACAACAAGGAAATCTAAATTCGCTAAAATATGTTGTACATGGTTGGCATTCGAATCTACTAAAGCCATTTCTTCACCCATAACATACATACCACGCAGTTTTCCTTCATCTGCCGCAAGTAACATTGCAATATTATTTAACCCTGGTGCTTTCGGAATTGTAGTACCGTATGCAGTTTCAAATTTCGCACGGAGCGCATCATCTGAAACTGCTTGGTAACCTGGAAGCCAGTTTGGTAATGTTGCCATATCACAAGCACCTTGTACGTTATTATGTCCGCGTAATGGATATGCTCCTGCACCAGGACGACGATAGTTACCCGTAACAAGCAATAGATTTGAAATTGCTGCTGAAGTTGTACTTCCTCCAGTATTTTGCGTTACACCCATTCCCCAAAGTACACAAGTACCATCTGCTTCATATACCATACGAGCCATTTCTTTCAGATTTTCTTTCGAAATCCCCGTAATTTCTTCTGTATAATCAAGCGTATACTTTTCTACCATTTTGCTATATTCATCAAAATTCTTCACATTTTCAGCTATGAACTTTTTATCGTGCCAATCTTGATCAATAATATATTTCGTAATACCAGCGAGCCATACATAATCAGTTCCTTGGCGCGGATGAATGAATAAATCCGCACGCTCTGCCATTTCATGTTTACGAAGGTCCGCCACAATTAATTTTTGGTCATGTAATTTATGAGCACGTTTTACACGCGTTGCAAGTACAGGATGTCCTTCTGTTGGATTTGCTCCAACGATAATGACAAGGCCTGCTTCCGCAATATCCTTCACTGTTCCAGCGTCCCCTCCCATACCGACAGTTTTAAATAAACCATCAGTTGCTGGAGATTGACAATAACGGGAACAGTTGTCTACATTATTCGTTCCATATATTTGACGGGCTAGTTTTTGCATAAGATAATTTTCTTCATTCGTTACTTTCGAAGAAGAAATAAATCCAAATGCATCACTTCCATATTCTGATTTAATATGCTGCATATTGGATGCAACAACTTCAAGAGCCTCTTCCCATGAAGCTTCAACAAACATATCTCCTTGGCGAATTAATGGCTTTGTAATACGATCTTCACTGTTTACAAAATCCCATCCGAATTTTCCTTTTACACATGTGGAAATACCGTTAACCGGCGCATCTGAAACAGGCTGTACTTTCAAAATGTGGCGGTCTTTCGTCCATACTTCAAATGAACAACCTACACCACAAAATGTACAAACTGTTTTTGTTTTATTCACTTTCGTCTTACGCATCGCAGCCTCTACTTCTGAAACTGCTAAAATACTACTATATCCAGGCTCTACATCCTTTACAAAATCAATCATCGGATCTAACACATCCGGTTTCAATCCAGTCATGAATCCGGCTTCACCCAGCATTGTTTTTTCCATTAACGCATTACATGGACATACTGTTACACACTGTCCACAACTTACACAAGATGAGTCATTTATACTTACACCATTGTCCCATATAACACGTGGACGGTCTAAGCTCCAATCAATCGATATAGTTTCATTCACTTGTAAGTTTTGACATACTTCTACACACTGCCCACAAGCAATACATTGATTTGGATCATATCGATAAAATGGATGTGACATATCCACTTCACACGCACTTACTTTTGGCTCATACGGATATTTCTGTTCCTCAATTCCCATCATATGTACTGTATTATGGACTTTACAGTTACCATTATTGTTATCACAAACGGTACAATACAGTAGATGATTCTCTAATATTCGATCCATTGCCTCAGTCTGTGCCTCTTTTGCACGCTGGGACTGTCTTTCGATATGCATACCGTTCTCTAATTTCGTTGAACAAGCACGCAATAACTTTCCATTTACTTCTACAATACACGTATCACAAGTTTGAATTGGATCTACTTCTGGTACATGACAAATTTGAGGATGTTCCAAATTACTCTCGTTAAATAATTGTAGTATCGTCTTTTCACCTGATGCAGAAAATTCTTTACCATCGACGGTTACACGGACTGTCTGTTCTGCCATAGTTTCCCCTCTCCTTACAACCAACTGTACAACACAATTATGAATCCGTTTTCAAAATCGCATTACTGTACATATTTTTGAAACGCTCTACCCAAATACTTTCTTATGAAGTCGATTCTAGATGTTATAAGGTATAACTACGAAAGCTTGAAAATATCACTATTCTACAGTTCTATTATATCGTACATATACAATAATAACCAAAATAATCTGTGATCTTCTTGTTAATAGGTGTTTTTATTTTTTCCATTGTTTTATGATAAATGTGGGAGAGAAATACATATAAAAGGGGAATGAAATATGGGGCCTACGCAAGAGACTTATACAATTGTACGTTATCAATCTGGTACATTTTCAAAACAACTTGATGAGATTGTTACAGAATCTCCTATTACTATTAAATTGAATGGTGAAGAATATGTAACAGTCGTATGCACACCAAATTATATTGAAGATATGGTAATTGGTTTTTTAATTTCTGAGGGGATTATTTCTTCCTATAAAGATGTTGAAGAACTATGGGTTCAAAAAGATAACGGAATTGTCCATGTAAAATCATCAAAAGTGAATCCGCTCTATCAAACTTTATATAATAAACGATACATCACTTCTTGCTGCGGAAAAGGTAGACAAGGTTTTATTTTCGTAAACGATGCAGCAAAAGCAAAAGACTTACATGATATACATGTAAAAATTACTCCTGAAGAATGTTTTTACTTAATGAATACTTTACAACAATCTTCCACTACCTTTCGCCAAACTGGTGGTGTTCACAATACCGCGCTATGTGATCGAAATAATATCCTTCTATCAAGAATGGATATCGGAAGACATAATGCATTAGACAAAATATACGGTCATTGTTTACGCAATGATATATCTGTTAAAGGAAAAATTATCGCATTTAGCGGACGTATTTCATCCGAAATTTTACTCAAAGTTTCAAAAATCGGATGTGAAATTGTTCTATCTAAATCTGCCCCAACAAAACTAGCATTGCAACTCGCTCACGATTTAGGCATTACAGTCGTAGGATTTATCAGAAATGAATCCTGCAATATTTACACACATCCACATCGAATTGATGGTTATCAATCGAATAACTAAAATAACTCCTCAATTGAGGAGTTATTTTAGTTATGAAAATGTAATATATTAAAGACTTGAATAGTTAATAAAGTTAATATATAATTTCATTACATATTAAAAAACAAAACATTGTAGCATATATCTTTTCATTCTTTTACAAATTAAAAGAGACTGCTAACAAAACACATACACAATCTTATAAAAGTAATGGATTTATTTGAAATCCACCAGGGAGGTTACAACTATGGAAATTCGCTTATTAACAACAGAGGACGCAGAAATATATTTAAAAGTTTGTATGGAAGGTTTAACGAAGAATCCGGAAGCTTTTAGCTCTTCTTATGAAGATGTTCTTAAACATGAAGATCCTGTGGCTGCTATGGCTAAACGATTAAGCAATCCGGATAAGTATACTCTAGGTGTCTTCAAAGATAATGATTTAATTGGTATCGCTACTTTAGAAACAAAACCATTTATTAAACAAGAACATAAAGCAAAAATTGGCTCTGTTTTTGTTTCTCCAAAAGCACGTGGTCTCGGAGCAGGACGAGCTCTAATTAAAGCAATTATTGAAAATGCCAATAAATTACATGTAGAACAACTCATGCTCGATGTTGTAGTTGGTAACGTTGGTGCCAAAAAACTATATGAGTCATTAGGTTTCCAAACTTACGGCGTACAAGAGCGTTCATTAAAACATAACGGTCAATATTGGGACGAGGAACATATGGTTCTGTTCTTAAATGATTAATA
Organism: Bacillus sp. N6; assembly: GCF_052805735.1. Taxonomy (NCBI): domain Bacteria; kingdom Bacillati; phylum Bacillota; class Bacilli; order Caryophanales; family Bacillaceae; genus Bacillus; species Bacillus sp. N6. The sequence goes on along the minus strand of NZ_CM127843.1, from coordinate 585,766 downwards.
CTTCAATATAAAGTGAAACTTTACTCATCGGAAGATTTTTCCACCCCTCACTGAGTATTAGTTGAACCAATCGGACTTTTACGGGCAGTAACTCCCACCTAACTCCCTCGTATTCGCCGAATTTTAAGGTGGGAGTTACTGCCCACAAATAGCGGGGGAGTTTTCAAAAAGCATCTTTCTTAATAAGAAAGATGCTTTTTTTCATTACAACAATGTAATCTTCATGTCACCTTTATCGATCGTACCAATCCTTACCATTCATTATACTAAAAATATAAAATGAAACTTTACTCAGTGTGGAACCCCCTCTCACACTGATCGCATGTACTTGATATGTAGAGGAGAATGTGACATGAAACAAAACAAACGAGCTATGCTTTTAATATTTACTACAGCAATTATAACTTCTGGATTAGCAATTTTACCTTGGTTTATTATATGAACACTCCCCCTAACAACGAAAAAAGCTGATTGCTTCTTAAGAAGCAATCAGCTTTTTTTATATTATAAAATCCCCAAAATTTTATTTACGCAACTTATAATAATAACCATAGATACGGCAACGCACATGACAACCGTATTACGATCTTGCTTTTCTTTTTTTGAAATTTCTTCTTTTGAATTCATGTGTATGATCTCCTTTTAAAAAAAGTGTGAGATAGGAAATTTTTCTTATCCGATGCGAGGTGAATACGAAAACCCTCTCTATCTCACATACACAATAGAATGGAATTGTCATTTTATAAATAAAATGACATGACGTTATGTCGCAACATAGGGTATTTTGTGTCGCTACGTTTTCTATTATAAAAAATAGTTGTGCAAAACTAGTGCATTTTTTATGTCAATTACTCTGAGCGAAAAAATCAGCCCTCCATTCAATCACATAAAAAGAGTTTTTTATTATTTTCATGTAAACTATACAAGTAGAATGAACAGTTTGGGGTGCACAAGATTATGGTAAAAATTTTATTAGTAGACGATGAAGAACGTATGTTACGATTATTAGATCTGTTCTTAAGCCCTCGCGGCTATTTTTGTATGAAAGCTACCTCTGGCCTTGAAGCACTAAAATTAATCGAACAAAAAGAATTCGATATTATTTTATTAGATGTTATGATGCCAAATATGGATGGATGGGATACTTGCTATCAAATTCGTCAAATTTCCAACGTTCCTATCATTATGTTAACAGCTCGCAACCAAAACTACGATATGGTGAAAGGCCTCACGATGGGCGCAGATGATTATATTACAAAACCATTTGATGAGCATGTATTAGTCGCGCGAATCGAGGCTATATTACGCCGTACAAAAAAAGATGGATTTGTTAGTTTTAATGGTATTGAGTGGGATAAAACGAAACATACCGTCACAGTGTACGATGAAAAAATCTCGCTAACTCCCATCGAATTTTCGTTACTCGGACTATTTTTGCAAAATACAAACCGTGCTTATAGCCGAGATGATTTAATCGAAAAAATTTGGGGCTATGAAACAGATATCGAATATAGAACAATTGATTCACACATTCGTAACATCCGTGATAAACTACGCAAAAAAGGATTTCCAATTGAAAATTACCTAGAAACGGTCTATAAAGTCGGATATAAATGGAAAAGTGAATAATTACTTCGGTCAGTGGGAAATCGTATACCACTGACTCTTTATTATGAATAAGGTATGGTGAAAAAATGAGTAAACTTTCCCTTAAAATTGGGACATACTTTTTAATATTAGCTTTATGTATTGAAACAATTGCTTTCGTATCTTTTTATAAGAGCCTTTCAACAATGCGTGTTAAAGAAGAAACCGATGCTCTATTAGAGAAAGGTAATCGGTATCGTGATAAGATTGTAAACCGTGCAAGATGGAATGAACATTCTAAACAACAGCAATACATAGAACGTCCTAAACACCCTCGGTATCAGGATTTCACTATCGAGCATGCAGCTGAAGATTTAATCGGTTCCGAATTAATCGCTAATACTGATATCACAATCGTTATAACTGACAATAAAGGCAAAATTATTTCTAACTCCGAACCCGTAACGAAAGAAATGAAAAAACAACTTACTTGCAAAACAGAATTTATCCCAAAAAGCGGGTTAATTGTAGAAAGAAACTGGAAAAAATCAAAATTCATTTCAACAGTAAGTCCACTTGAAATTCAAGGATTTCAAGGTAATTTATATATGTTATTAAAGACGTCTTTCTTAGAAAAGATGTTACTTAAACTACTGCATCAATTTCTTATCATTAGTATTTTGACGATTATTTTAACAACTATTTCTGTCTTTGTTTTTTCTAAAGTTATTACAGATCCTCTTATAAAAATGAAAAGAGCGACAGAAAAAATGTCAAAATTAAACAAGCCAATTCAATTAGGTATTAAACGGAATGATGAACTCGGAAGTTTAGCAAAAACAATTGAAGATTTATCAAGCGAACTTACGTATATGAAAAAAGAGCGCAATGAATTTCTCGCTAGTGTCGCTCATGAACTATTAACTCCATTGACCTATATGAAAGGTTATGCGAAGGTAGCAAAGAGAGACTCTTTAACAAAAGAGGAGCGAGAAGAATACTTACAAATCATTGAGGATGAAACGGATAGTGTAACAGATCTCGTCCAAGATTTATTTATGCTTGTACAATTAGAACAACACCAATTTGTTATAAAAAAACAAAAAGTGCTTCTTCAGCCATTTTTAGAACGAATGGTAGAAAAAACAAAAACAACATTAACAAATAAGCAAATGCAACTTCATGTATATTGCAAAGATGATTTAGAAGTTTGTATAGACGAAAGACGTATGGAACAAGTTATGTTAAATTTATTACACAACGCTTATCAACATTCGCCAGAAAACACAGCCATTACGATACGTGTACTTACAAAAACAGATTCTTTTACAATAAGTGTACAAGATGAAGGTGAAGGTATCCCTGAAGAAGATATCCCGCATATATTTGACCGTTTTTATCGTGTCGATAAATCTAGAACACGAGCTACAGGCGGAAAAGGTATCGGGCTAGCTGTTGCAAAGGAAATTGTAGAATTGCATAATGGTTCTATTCTAGTAACAAGCCAATTAGGTGCGGGAACAAACTTTATAATCGAGCTACCTTTTGAATAATATGCGTGTGAAAACACCAGTAGTAGTAAACACTACTGGTGTTATTTTGTTCATAAAAACAGCTCACATAAGCTAAGCTTTTGAAATTATTCTTATTTCAATATAAAATAAAGGTACATTTGCAAAGATTTGGAGGGTGATATAATTGGATATCCATGTATTAACAAAAGACGAAGCAGAAATTTACTTAGAACTTCGCGTAGAAGGATTAAAGCAAAACCCTGAAGCATTCAGCTCTTCTTATGAAGATATTATTAATAAAGAGTGTGCGATTGAATATAAAGCACAAAAATTAGCACAAGATGAAAACTATACGCTAGGTGCATTTAAAGATGGAAAATTAATCGGGGTTGCAACACTGGAAACGAAACCATATGTAAAACAAGAACATAAAGCTAAAATCGGTTCTGTATATGTATCTCCAAAAGCGCGCGGACTTGGAGCAGGAAAAGCACTTATTAAAGAATGTCTTGAGCTTGCTAAATCTTTAGAAGTAGAACAAGTTATGCTTGATGTTGTTGTTGGCAACGATGGAGCGAAAAAACTTTATGAATCATTAGGTTTTAAAACATTCGGTGTACAAGAACGTTCATTAAAATATAACGGACAATATTGGGACGAAGAGCATATGGTCTTATTCTTAGATGAAAATAAATAATAAAAAACATCCTCATGTTTGGAGGATGTTTTTTACTTTCTTGTAAACCATGCCGTGTGTAATAATTGAATCGCTTTCGCAATTTCTTCTTCTGATAAAATCGCAAACCCAAGTAAAACTACATTTTCAGGTGCAGTACCATCTTTATAGTACGTAGAAACAGGATATATTTTAATACTATGTTTTGCAGCTTCTTTAATTAGTTCTTCTTCCCGCATTCCATTATGCACCTTTAGTAAAATGTGTAATCCCGAATCTTCTCCTATCACTTCAACACGATTAGAGAAATACTTCTCTATTTCAAAAACAAGTCGATCTCTCTTCTTTCGGTAGACGACACGCATTTTATGAATATGTTTTTCCCAATAGCCTTCATTTAAAAATCTTCTAATCACTTCTTGGTCCATTCTTGAAACACTTTGTGTATAAAATAAATATTGCTGTTGATACTTTTTAATTAATTTCTTCGGCAACACCATATAGCTCATCCGTAGCGATGGCAATAATGCTTTAGATAGCGTCCCCATATAAATAACTTTCCCCTCTGTATCTAACCCTTGCAGCGCCGGTATAGGCTTTCCAGAATAGCGAAATTCACTATCATAATCATCTTCAATAATATACCTGCTCTCTTCTTTCTTCGCCCATTGTAAAAGCTGCGTCCTTCTCGTAATAGGCATAATCATTCCATATGGGAATTGATGAGAGGGAGTTACAAATACAACATTTGCATCGCTATTTTCTAAATCTGCAATACAAATTCCATCTCTATCTAAAGATAACATTTTGACTCTTGCTTCTCCCTGTTCAAAAACAACCATCTTCCTATGATACCCTGGGTTTTCAACTGCATAATTGCTTCCCTTTAACAACTGAAACAATAGTTTCACTAATATTTGTGTTCCCGCTCCTAATACAATTTGACTAGCTGAACAACGTACACCTCTAGATTCATACAAATAATTCGTAATCTCTTCTCTTAAGCTCGCTTCCCCTTGAGGGTGTCCTAGAAAGAGAAGTTCGTTATTATGTGGCTGCCATACTTCATTTACAATTTTCCGATACATATTGAATGGAAAAGCATTCGTATCAATTCCTGTTTGTGTAAAGTCAAATTTATAACTCTTCTCCTGAAACAGTACTTCTTCTATTCTCTCTCCGCTATCCTCTACATGAACCATTTGCTCAATCTTGCATACAAAATAACCTTTTCTCGATATCGACTCAATATAACCTTCTGCAAGTAATTGTTCGTACGCTGCCTCTACTGTATTTTTACTTACTTGTAAATGTATCGCTAACTTTCGCTTAGCCGGTAATTTCGTAAAAGGGACAATCGATCCATCTTTAATCTCTTTTTTTATATACTCATACAATTGCACATACAATGCCTTTTTACTATTCATATTTAAATTAGGCGTTAATTCTAACATAATATCTGACCCCTTAATAAAACTAAAATCTGATACTTTTTACAGTACCAGATTTTATATATAATTCCTTGTATCATGTCACACATAAAAAATCAAATACCGGAGAGGAGAAACATGATAATGAACAATGGTAGACATATCGGACTCATTATGATTATTACAGGGGCTACATTATGGGGATTATCTGGTCCAATGATTCAGTGGCTATTTCAACATACTAATGTATCCTCAATTGATTTTTTAACAATTCGATTGTTGCTTGCAGGAATATTTATTTTGTCTTTCTTACTTATAAAGAAACAAAACATATTTCAAATTTGGAAACACCCTAGATATTCTATACAACTTATTATTTTTTCTATTCTCGGCATGCTTGGTGCGCAATACGCCTTTATCGAAACAGTTCATATTAGTAACGCGGTCACAGCAACACTATTTCAATTTCTAGGTCCTGTTCTTATAACCATGTATGTTGCATTTGAACAAAGAAAATTCCCTGCTTCCATGCAACTATTCGCAATTATAGCCGCGCTAATAGGAACATACTTTATTATTACAAATGGCTCAATTGAAAATATTGTTTTATCTAAAGAAGCTATTATTTTTGGACTATTAACAGCAATTGGATTTGCATTTTATACCCTTCATCCGGCTTCTCTCATTAAAGAATGCGGGACAACTGTAGTAATTGGTTGGGGGATGTTAATCGGAGGAATTGCACTACTTATTTATAATCGTTCATTCGGGTGGAATCAATTTTCACAAACTCTTACACCAAAAACTTTTTCTATGCTTATCCTTATCATTATAAGCGGCACTCTTTCTTTCCTTCTTTATATCGGTAGTCTGAAATATTTAGCCGCAACAGAAACAAGCATTTTATCTAGCATTGAACCCCTTGTAGCTGCCATCGTTTCAATCACTTGGCTAAATGAATCTTTTGGAACATATCAATTATTAGGCGGCGTATGTATCGTTCTGTCCGTTATTTTTTTGACGATGCCTCAAAAAGAAACCGAAACAACCTATACAACTGAACAAGTATAAAGTGAAACTTTAATTAGTGGGGCTATCTCCCATTGATTATTAACCTACACCAATCGGGCTTTTACGGGATAAAAAATGTCAAAAGAGGTCGTACAAAACTTACGACCTCTTTTTATACTTTAAAGGAATTGTCCCGCCTTCTAGCAAATACAATTACACTAACAATAAAAACTAGGAGTGTGGCACCATGAAAAAAATCGGAACTATGCTACTTCTCTCCTTCCTCATCACTGGATGCACACCAGCACAACCTGATTCAAAAGCATCTAAAACTGAAGCTGTCGCAACGTCATCCAATCAAGTGAACGCACCTTCCTTCTTTCATCTTAGTGTTTTAAAAGATGTAAATTGGGAAGAAACACCTTCTTTCGTAGAAGGAAAAATGCCTTTAAAAGGCATCGAAGGTAAAGTCGCAATGGCTGATAGTCCCATTATCGCAAATGAACAAAATGAAATAATGTGGCACTTTCTAGATTCTAAGATGCCAACTGGAAAATTGTCTATTATTGCGCTAAAACAAGGATCTGTAACTCCAACACCAGTACTCTTTCAAAAAGAAACTTCCAAACAAACTTGGACTACTTCAAATACAATCGATTCTACTACAAACGAACTCCCTCTCGCTATGTCACTACCTTCATCTGGATTATGGTTATTAAATATATATGTGAATGAAAAATATTATGATCAGTTTATAATCACTGCTGAGTAAAGTGACAAAAATAAACCACTTTCTTACAACAATGTAATTTCTACGTCATGTACTTCGATAGTTGAATTATCTCTCTTCTCTTATACTTAAAGTAAGAAATGAAACGAGGAGAGAGGAGAGATGAAAAAAATGATAGAAGTGATCGTAGCAGTAACTGAGGTTTTAGTGAATGGTAAACAAGTTGCAATGGAATTAAATAAATAGTGAAGAAACATAAATAATTCTACACTTCTTCATTATTTTGATTTCTTATCTCAAAAAAGCAGTGCCTTTTAGGCACTGCTTTTCGCTATTAATAACGTGGTATTTTCGTAATTTGTGCCACGCCTGAATCAATAGCTGCTTTCGCTACTGCTTCTGCAACACTTGGAACAACTCTTTTATCTAATGGATTCGGGATTACATAATTCGCATTACGTTCTTCGTCAGTAATGATGTTAGCGATCCCATATGCTGCCGCTAATTTCATCTCTTCTGTAATATCAGTTGCGCGCACATCTAACGCACCGCGGAATATTCCGGGAAACGCCAATACATTATTTACTTGATTCGCATAATCCGAGCGCCCAGTTCCTACTACAGCTGCCCCAGCCTCTAATGCATCCTCAGGGAAGATTTCTGGAATTGGATTCGCCATTGCAAACACAATTGCTTTCTCATTCATCGTCTGTACAAGTTCTTTCGTTAATACGTCAGGAGCAGATACGCCAATAAAAATATCAGCTTGGTGAATCGCTTCTTTTAACGTTCCACGCACATGTTCACGATTTGTCTTTTTTGAAACTTCAATTTGTGCTTCGTTCATCCATGTTTCACCTTCACAAACAATACCTTCTAGGCTAACTAACGTAATGTGCTTTGCACCAGCCTTTAATAATAATTTTCCAATTGCAATTCCTGCCGAACCCGCACCGTTAATAACGATTTTCACATTATCCATTTGTTTGCTAACAACTTTTAATGCATTAATAACAGCTGCTAAAACGACAATAGCTGTTCCATGTTGATCATCATGGAATACAGGAATATTCGTTTCTTCTTTTAATCGTTTTTCAATTTCAAAACAACGCGGTGCTGCAATATCTTCTAAATTAATCCCTGCAAATGTAGGCTCTAAATTTTTTACAAGGGTAACGATTTCATCTACATCCGTTGTGCCTAAACATAATGGGAAAGCATCTACATTCGCAAACTTCTTAAACAAAATACTTTTTCCTTCCATAACAGGCATAGCCGCTTTCGGTCCAATGTTTCCTAAACCGAGTACCGCTGTTCCATCTGAAACAACTGCCACCATATTGCCACGTGCTGTATAGTCATACACTGTTTCTTCATCTGCCGCAATTGCCTTACAAGACTCCGCTACACCTGGTGTATACGTCAGGCTTAAATCATCCGCTGAATTTACCTCCACTTTACTTGTAATTTCAATTTTCCCTACTAATTCTTTATGCAATAACAATGATCTTTCATTAATTTGATTTGCTAACATACTTATAATCTCCCCTTAATTTGACAAGCTAGCTATATGAATATAGCTAGCTTGTTTGATCATGAAAACATTTTTAATAATATTGTCGCCGTTACAACCATTGCCGCCCCGCCTAAACGAGTTGAAATTTGCGCGAACGGCATTAATTCCATACGATTTGAAGCCGATAAAATAGCAACATCTCCAGTTCCGCCTAAACCGCTATGACATCCAGTTACAATCGCCGATTCAACTGGATACATTTTCATCACTTTCCCTACAAGAAAACCTGATGCTACCATTGTAAGAACAACCGATGCGCACACAACAACATATCCTACTGAAAGAACTGCTGCTACGTCTTTTAACGGAATATATAGCAATCCTAATCCAACCATTAAAGGCCAAGTTAAATTCTTCGAAATAAATTTATATAAATGGAATGCTCCTTGCTCCATTTTTGCTGGCATTAATTTAAAGTATTTCACAAGTGCTGCTGAGAAAATCATAATGATTGCCCCAGGAATACCGATGAACTTAGAAGCAAATCCTCCGAAGATGAAGAACGTACACGCAATTAATAAACCTGCTCCCATTAATGAGAAGTCAATTGGCTTCTCTGTATTTTGTTCTTTTAATAATTCTGCTTGATTGTCTGTTTTCACTAATACACCGTTACCACTAAGCTCCGGTTTCTTCTCACCTAAACGCTTCATATACCCTGCACTTACAATTGCGAACATATTTCCAATAATAGCTGCTGGAATAAGCTGTGATACAAACGTTGCTGACGATTCATTTAAAATATCACTATAAGCTAGCGACAGTGGTAAAATCCCTTCCCCGATACCACCACTCACAATTGGTACGATGATAAAGAAGAATGTGTGCTTCATTTCAAATCCAAATAATGAACCGACCAATAACCCTACTGCTACAGAAGCTAACGTCCCTACTACTAAAGGAATAAACATGCGAACGAAACCTTGTACTAACACTTTACGGTTCATTCCTAAAATACTTCCGACTACTAAACAAGAAATATATAAATATAAAAAGTTCGATTTTTTCATTAACATAGTCGCAGCTTCCATTGAAGCTGGATTCATCCAGTTAAAAAATACAAGTAATGATGGAATAAATAACGAAAGTATTGCTGGACCGCCGATATTTTTTAAAATTGGAATTCTCATCCCAATATCGCCTAAGAAAATCCCCATGATCATAATAACTGCAAATCCACCAATCATATCTGCTGGCAATTTATTATATACAGACGCCCCATAAATAATAGCAGCCAATACTACATATAACGGTAAAGGTATAACACCGATTTTTACATTCATAATTTTAGAAGCGAAAGATTCTCTTTGTACTTCATTTCCTTCAGAAAATGATACCGCTTCCACATTCTTTTGAATTCCCATATGGCACCCCCTCGTTTTCTTAATAACAATATTAAAACGCTTTCAATAGTAAAAATAGTTTTTGTAAGTTTTGTAATTGATTTTGTAATTAAAAAAAGTATAAGCGACTTATACTAAGTCGCTTATACGTAAAACTCTATTTTCTTTTGATCAACACATCTTAATTTACTTACAGGTCTTCCCACATGTTGGTACATCATTTCGTTTTCTAACACCCCAATGTCAGTCAAAAACATTACATATTTTCGAATAGAAACTCTTGAAATTCCAACTAATTGTGCCATTTCATCTGTTGTAAACACCCTTCCATTCAACGACTCGATCTTCTGCCAAATTAATTGCAACGTTTGCTTCGTTAACCCTTTCGGAAGCTCTTTCGTGACAGTAGGCTCCCTTTTTTCTTTTTGTAAAATTAACGAATCTAATTCCGATTGACTAATTTTTTGTTGTTCTTTCATGAAAGTAAGTTTTTCTCGATATATAGTTAATGCCTCTTTAAATCGTTCAAATGTAAATGGTTTAATTAAATAATCTACTACGCCATATTGTAATGCTTTTTTAATACTTCCCATATCATGTACAGCTGAAATCATTATAATATCGATTTCTTTTTCTTGGTTCCGGATATACATTAAAAGCTCAAACCCAGTCTCTTCAGGCATAAAAATATCAAGTAATACTAAATCTACTCGTGATTTCTCTAATATTTCTATCGCCGACTTTACTGAGTTAACTGCTTGAACAAGCTCAAACCCTCCTACTTGCTCTAAATAATGCGTATTTAACATTGCTACCATCGGGTCATCTTCTACAATTAAAACTTTAATCATATTTGCCTCTCATCCCTACCTTTAGGTATTTCAATTGTTATCGTTGTTCCCTTTCCTACTAATGAATGAATATGAATTTCCCCATTTATTCGCTGTATACTTTCTCTTACAAGATACAAACCATAACCGCGGTTATCTCCCTTTGTGGAATAACCTTTCGTAAATAATTCCTCTATTTCTTTTTCTTGTATACCTTTTCCCGTATCTTGTACTGTAATAGTTAATATATCCCCATGTTGTATCTTAACTTCAACTTGCTTCTTTTCACAATTCGTAACTGCCTCTAATGCATTATTAATTAAATTTCCGACAATCGTAATAAGTTCATGAGCAATACTTTCATCATCTATTTCCGGCATATAAGAATCTTCACTTATAATTAATTTTATATTTTTCTCTCTAGCATAACTGAGCTTACCTAGTAAAAAACCAGCAAATACTGGACTTTTTATTCTTTTCATAACTCCACCAATTTCATATTGATGCTCTGATACCATGCCGCTTATATACTTCTGTAATTCTTCATACTGTTTCATATGTGTAAGCCCTAATACGACATGCATCTTATTCATAAACTCATGAGATTGTGCCCGTAATGCTTCTGCATATAGTCTAATACCAGTTAGTTCCTCTGCTAGTTTTCTAATCTCTGTTTTATCACGAAATGTTGCAATTGCACCAACTATTTCTCCTTTTACATATAAAGGAACTCGATTCGTCACAATCGTAATTCCGTAAATATTTTGTTCTTCGTTTAATTGTACTTCTCCCGTTTGCAATACTTCTTTTATACGTGAATTTGGCATATACAACTCAACATCTTTACCGATAAAATCTTCTTCAAGTCCGCTTTTTTTAAATAGACGTTTCGCTTCATTATTAATTAACGTTACTCTAGCCTCTCTATCTACAGCAATAATACCTTCCTTTACAGATTGTAGCATCGTATTTCTTTCTTCAAGAATTTTTGCTATCCTGTGCGGCTCAAGACCGAATAAGCTTTTCTTTATATGTCTAGCTAGCAATATTGCTCCTATAATTCCGACTAATACACCAACTCCGACACCAATATAAATGATATGTCTACTTTCCTTAACTCTCTCTTTTACATTATCTGCTGAAATACCAACAGCCACTGCTCCAAGTTGTTCACCTGTTTCGGAAAATATTGGTACAAACACTCGCATGGAAATACCTAAAGTTCCTTCTGCTAACGATACATGTTCTTTTCCTTTCAATACAGGCCCTTCATCCCCGCCAATAAAATGATGACCTATTTTTTGAGGATCTGGATGAGATTTTCTTATTCCATCCATGTCCATAACTACAATAAATTGAACACCTGTGTTTTTTAATATCCTATTTGTATACGTTTGGATTGCAGAGGTATCTGCTTTCCCAACCAAGCCATCGATTACAATCGAATCATTCGCCACAATGTGTGCAATTGTTTTTGCTTTCTCTGCTTGGCTATCCTCCGTCGTCCGTTCTACATTATGACTAATTAATATATCTGTCACAAGTAAAGAAAAAATTACAACTGTACAAACTAACAATGTAATCGTTTTCCACAAATTCCATAGTCTTTTTCTTTTGTTCATCCCGTTAATGACTCCCCTAATTGCTGAATAGAAAAATAAGTAAGGTGATATTATTTTCACCTTACTTATCTGCTATTATTATACTTTAAATTTACTAGTCATCGCTTGTAGTTCTTCGGCCATCTCAGCTAAGTTTTGCGAAGCTGAACTAATTTCTTCCATGGAATTAACCTGTTCTTCTGTTGAAGCTGCAACACTTTGCATACTAGCTGTATTTTCTTCTGCAGCAGCTGCAATTTCATCAATAGCATTTGTCACTTCATTTGCATCTCCAGCAATTCTCTTCGTTGTTTCTACCATTTGATTAACTTGAGAAACAATATGTGTAGTAGAACTTAAAATTTCCGTAAAACTTACTTTCGTTTTTGTTACAACATCAAGGCCTTGTTGAACTTCTCCATTCACATTATCCATTGCCTTAACAGTATGTTCAATATCCGCCTTAATTTCTGCGATTAAATTTGCAATCTCTCCAGATGACTCTCCTGATTGCTCTGCTAATTTTCTAACCTCATCTGCTACAATAGCAAATCCTCGTCCCTGTTCACCTGCTCTTGCTGCTTCAATAGCCGCATTCAAAGCTAATAAGTTCGTTTGAGTAGCGATGTTTTGAATTGCTTCAGAAATAGCCCCTACCTGCTTTGATTTCTCATCAAGAAGTTTAATAATAGCATCTGACTCGGATACCGATCTAGAAATAGACTGCATTTGTTTTGCGGTTTGTTCAACTAAATCTTCTCCCTCTTCTGCTCTTTCTCGCGCATGTAATGAGGAAATAGAAATTGACTCTGCGCTTCCAGTTACATCTTGAATTGCTGTATTTACTTGTTGCAATGTAGCCGCACCTTCTTCAACACCTTGACTTTGTGATTCGGCCCCACCTGATACTTGTTCCATTGCAATTGTAATTTGGTCTGTCGCATCATTTGCTTGCTGTACGCTTGCTGTTAACTCTTCTGCCGATGCTGCAACATGTTCTGCTGAAAAGCTAATTTGGGTAATAACATCTTGTAAAGACGTAGACATTTCATTAAATGAATTCCCTAATTTTCCTATGTCATCCTTGGAATGGATTGTAATTTTCTCTGTTAAATCTCCGTTACTAATTTTATATGCCGATTCAGCTATTTTTCGTAATGGCCTTGTAATAGACTTTGTAATGAAATAAATTAATACACTACCAAATGCAATAGCAATAGCAATGACAATCAAAGTCTTATAAAACACTGGACTGGCAGCTTGGGTAATTTCTTCATCGAACATAACGCCAACTACTTTCCAGCCCGTTTTCTCATTTGTTGCAAAGATTAAATTCTTTTTATCATCTTGTTCTGTATAAGACACATTTCCTTGTTTATCTTCATAAATTGGTTTAATCCAAGGATCAGTAACTTTTGCACCTGGTTTTCTAGATGGATGACTAACAATTTGCTTATTTTGATCTAAAATAACTGCATAACCTTTTTCACCAATGTTAATCATTTTGGAAATTTTTAAGATGTTATCTAAGTTTAAATTAATTCCTATAACACCTTTACCATCTTTTACTTCTTTCGCAATTGTCACTACCATATTTTTTGTAGATGCTGACTGATATGGCGCAGTAACAATTACTTTCCCTTTATTTTCATGTGCTTCTTTATACCAAGATCTATCTGTTGGATTATACCCATCAGCCATTTGGATAAATGGTTCTCTTATAAACTTTCCCGTCTCTGTTCCAATATAAATACCTTCTACTTCTGGATGAAGCTTTATATATTGTGCTAACTTCGTTCTTACTATTTCTTCTTGTCCATTTGGATATGTATCCTCTGTTAAGATGTCTGCAAAGTACGTCGCATCAACAAATTTCTCTTCTATATTTTGAGAAATAACAGTATTTAAAATCGAAATATTCTCCTTTGCTTTATCTGTCATTTGATGTTCAAAATTTGTTTTGGCAGTTTGATATGAAACACCACCGATAATAATTCCTGGTATAGTTAAAATAATAAAAAATGAAATGATTAATTTTTTATTGATACTCATACATTTAACCCAGTTAAATATTTTTTGCATAATAAGCCTCCTTTATGTAATGTGGATACTTGTGTCATTTTATACAATTAACATATATAAAACAATATATAATGATAAAATGTAATTTTTTCTTCAATTATGCATTTTTGCATATTCATTCCTTATACGTATTTTAATCATAAAAATAAGAGAACTTTAGCATTATATATGCTAAAGTTCTCTTATTTCTTAACAGCGTCTACTCTATAGAACTTCTCTTATAATCCTCAAATGTTTATCCTTCACCTTATAGTCATATTACTAAAAATCTTCGTCCTAATTTATTTAGCGCTCTTTACATAACTAATCGCCTGACTTCCCATTTGTACCCATGCCTGTTCAAAGGTTTCTCTCGGTACTTTTACATCTAAGCTATCCTCAAGTGGATCTCGAATATATACAGATTCCTGATCATACCCAATAAGTACAACACAATGTTCATTATACGTAATAGAAACATCTCCACTATTTGTTTCCCATGTAGTAAATTCATCTTCATCTAATGGTGCAAATGTTGCATTTGTGATCATGACTACAGGTTGCCCTGCTTTTACACTCTTATAAATTTCTTCTATATTCTTCCCTGTTAAGTCTACAGCTTTATTAGGTAAATATTTTTCCGCTAACTGAAAAAGTGGCCCATGATATACACCGTATCCTGATTCAGAGAATGTATAAATATTACCTACAAATCCTTCATTCGGATTCCCGCGCACACCATCTTCTATAAAATTAACTTTTTTTATTTCATTTGCTAACGTCATCTTATCTACTGAAACACCAGCGTATTGTAACATCATCGCTAAGCTTGTCACTTCACAGCCTCTATCTAGCTCTGGTAGTTGCTGAATTAATGGTACACCTGATAAAATGGCCTTTTCATCATTATTACTAAATTCCGGTTCTTTTCCATTTTGTATATTGAAGAATGTCAACTTCTCCACATACTTTGTAATTCCATTTGTATATACACTCCATACAGCTATAGCTAGTAATGCTATACATATATACCACTTAAACCTCCGTATCACTCTCACGCCCTTTTTAGTTCGTTAAATAAGAATAAAATGCGTCAGCATCCGTTCGAATCACTGGTACAAAATTTAGTTCTTTTTCTCTCTCAGGTTGATTTTTTTTTATTTTTTCTGTTAGCTCTTGAATATTCATGTTCGCTTTGTCTATATTAAGCTCATCTGCCAATTGTAGCACCTTTTGTTCATTAATTTCTCTTAACACTTGATATATATCTTTACCGTACAAATCAATATGATATTTTTTTGCTTCTTCCTGTACTTTTTGTTCGTACACTTCTTGTGCTAACTCTTCGATTTCCTTCCCTTTTTGCGAAATGTCTAACTTCCCTGCTTCTTCTCTTACTTTCGTTCCGTAGATTTCTTCCGCAATGTCTTCGATTTCTTTTCCATTTGTTGAAATACCTAATTTATCCGCTTCATTTTTAATTTTAATCGTATTAATTTGATTAATTAAATCTACAATTGATGTATTCTCTATCGATATGCCTAGCTTTAAGGCTTCTTGCTTCACTTTTGTTTCATAGATTTCTTCAGACAGAGTTCCAACATCTTTTCCTTCAATCGAGATGCCTAACTGCTCTGCTTCTCTTCCTACTTCTGTTTCATGAATTTCTTTTTCTAGCGTAATTTGTTCTTTTCCTTCCGTTTCAATACCTAGTTTCTCCGCTTTTTCTTCTGTATTCACCGCATGTATCTTTCCATTGTTTAATTGTTCTTTACTGCGCTGTGTGTAATCTGTCTTTCCTTTTGATGTTTCAGAAGGAGAGGCACCCCCTAATATGCTTAAACTCATTACTCCAATAGTGAATACCGTCATCATTTTCTTTTTCAAAATTAATTCCTCCCTCTTACACTTTCTTTTCCATCATTCCCATAATTTTTTTAATACTATACATACATCTCATCGCTGCTTGAGATAACATTATGATTGATAAAACTCACTCACATACACCTAGTCTCTTCTTCATGTAACGAACTTTCTTTATGCCATACATAATATAAATAGTTTCTTAACTTTATCTTAAAAAAAGACGACCTTGTAAAAACAAGATCGTCTTCTTACTTATATTCTTTGATTTTTAGGGAATATCACTTCAAAGCAAGTTCCATCTCCCCATTTGCTCTCTACTGATATTTTTCCATAATGCTTTTCTACAATCCAATTTGCGATTGAAAGACCTAATCCAGCTCCTTCTGACGTACTTCTTGCTTTATCCCCTTGATAAAAACGATCAAATAATTTCGGAATATCTTCTTCTTTCACTCCTATCCCGTTATCCTTCACCTGTATACGAATTGCACTACTCGTTTGCGTGCAATCAATTTGAATATGCCCGCCTTCGTTTGTATACTTCATCGCATTATCTAACAGTATGACCATCATTTGATGAATCCGCTCTCTATCCCCCATAAAAGATACACCACGTTCTACTTTTAGCATCATTTCTTTTTCTTGATAAGAAGCAATCTCCTTATATGGAGCTACTATTTCTTCTAACAATTTATCAAGTTCAAATGTTTTCTTATCCATCTCAATTTGATTAGAATCAGAACGTGCTAGCAATAATAAATTACTAACGAGTTTCGATAACCGCCTACATTCTTTTGAAATTGTAGAAATATCCATCGCTTTTTCTTCTATCGTAGCGGATGGTGACTGGAATAAAACATCCGTTTTTGATTGAATAACTGCAAGTGGTGTCCTGAGTTCATGTGATGCATCAGAAACGAATTGCTGCTGTTTCTCCCATGAATTTTGAATAGGTACGAGTGCTCTACCAGCTAGGAAAAAGCCGATACCTATCGCACAGAGGCTTCCTATGCTACAACCTATAACAAGGATTAAAAATAAAGTATTTAACATTCTTTCTTCCGCTGTTATATCTCGCACGATTTGAACTATTTCTCCATCTTTTTGAAGCGAAAATACTCTAAAATATCGTCCTTGTACTTCAATATCTTGTAACTCCTCTAAATTTTTTGGAGAAAACTTTTCCAAATTCTCTTCAAAAATAGAACGGAATTTACGGTTATCGCCCTCTATTTTCACTATTTTTCCATTCCAAGTTATTCTAGTTACTCGCGGATCTCCAATTTGGATATTCTCCATGCGTTTTCTTGGTGGTATTTTAACATCTAATTTTTCTCTATACTGAGCCATCATTTTTATAGATTGATCCACTTCATTATAAATACGCTTATATGTGTATGAATAAATAATACTACCTAATATACCTATTAATAGGATAAATACTAATGAATTCACTATAGTCAAACGAATGCGTGTCTTTTGAAACATACTTCCCTTTTTCATTGTTCTTTTAATATATATCCAATACCTCGAACGGTTTGAATATCTTTCTGATAACTGAATGGTTCTAATTTTTTACGTAAATGATGCACATACACTTCTACAATCGCTACTGTCGTATCTGAATCAAATCCCCAAACACGATCAAAAATTTGTTCACGCATTAAAATCTTCCCGCTATTTTGAATGAGGTACTCTAGTAGCTCATATTGTTTCAATGTCAACTTAATACTTTTTCCATCTACTTGAACGTCTTTATCTTTTCCGAACAATTCAATCCCTTTATAACGAATCGTTTGCTGCGTTGTTAAACTACCACTTCTGCGTAGTAAAGCGCGAATTCTCGCTTTTAATTCAGGGGCCTGAAATGGCTTAACGATATAGTCATCTCCACCAAAGTCCAATCCCTTCACCCGATCTTCTAAAGAATCTCTCGCTGTCAAAAACAGGACTGGTGTTTCAATCTTTTCATCACGTATTTTTTGAATTACTTCAAATCCGTCCATCCCTGGCATCATCACATCCAGCAAAATTGCATCATATATATTTTGAAGCGCTAAAAACAATCCATCTTCTCCATTTATTGCTGTATCTACTTCAAATTCATCACGCAAAATTTGTACGATAGACTCTAGTAACGAAGCATTATCTTCTACTACGAGTAAGCGCATACTGTCACCTTCCATCATATAGTTCAATTCTATTTATTATTACGTTTCTTCTCTTCGTAACAAAAGAATGTAGTTACATTACGTAATTTCATTTTCAACTATTTTCTTCTGAAGTTTTGCTTTATATAAAATTTTGAAGTTTTATTATAAAAGCTTTGTCTTAAATTTACCTTAATAAAAAATTGAAAGAAATAAGATTCCTCTTATCTCTTTCAATTTTTTATTACATATACCTTTTTACTCGGCAACTCCAAACAATTTAGCTGACCACCATACACAGCCCCGCCATCAATTCCAATAATACGATTACTACCAAAATACACTCCGCAATCCTCACTACCATGAAGCGTTTTTGTTTCCGTATGCCCAAATATAACAACCTTTTCACCGCTATATCCATTATGAAATTCATTACGGATCCACATTAACGTATATGGTTCAGATTCAGAAACTCGTTTCATCGGCTCAACCCCAGCATGTACAAATATATACTCTTCTGTTTCAATGTAATGATCTAATTCTTGAATAAACTTTATATGTTCCTCTAATACACGAGATTGTAAAATCGGTTTTGAGAAGTCTTTCTCATTAACCGCAATATCTTCTTCTACAAATCCATAGCTATATAATGTCTTATCTCCACCATTTCTTTTTACCCAATGGTTCCATGAACGTTCCTCATTTGTCGTTAACGCTTTAATCATCATATCTTCATGATTTCCTTTTAAAATGAGTGCTCCCTCTTCTTTCAATTCTCTTACCTTTTCAATTACAGCACGCGCATTTGGACCACGATCTACATAATCTCCCAGTAAGATTAATTGATCCTGTTTCGCATCATATTGAGCTTCTTCCAATAACTGTTCGAACTTTTCTATCTCTCCATGAATATCACTAATAACAAGAATTCTTTTCATATTATCCCCCTTCTTTCTAATTATAGTTCAAAACAACGGAAAATTCCGAATCTTAATCTTGAATCACATTTATCCCGCATTAACGGGCAGTAAGCCCCCCCACTGATTACAGTTTCACTTTATTACAAACTAAACTATTATCCTTACAACAATGTAAGTCTCTTGTCATCCAATTCGATAGTTGTAATTACTGTATTTCCTTATACTGAGAGTAAGAAATGAAACAAAAACAAGGAGAGATGAGAGATGAAAAAAGTAATGGAAGTTATAGTAGCGGTAGTAGAGGTTTTCGTAAATGGTAAACAAGTCGCAATGGAGTTAAATAAATAATGAAAAGGACAACATTCACTCTAGACCCTTTACTCATATAAAAGAGATAAGACTTCATCATTTCTTTGATCCCTTATCTTCCTATAGAGAAAGCCGTATCCCTTTTAAGGATACGGCTTTCTCTTATTTTTGACTCGTACGAGCTGAAATGCTAATTGCTCTATCTGTTGCTTTGGCAGCTTCATCTAACGCTTCTTTACTATTCTTCCCGTCATACATTCCTTCTAATGCTTTTACAACTGCATCTCGTGATTCTGAGAATACGCTAATTAAAGCACCTTGTGTTGCTGGAGATTGCTTTGTCGCTTGCAGTTGATCTACTGTTACTTTTAACTGTGGATATTTTTCATATTGCTCTTTTACTAATGGCTCATTATATGCATCTGGATTAATTGAGAAATAACCTGTTGCCGTATGCCATTTTGCTTGTACGTCTGGCTTCGTTAAATATTTCATAAAGTCCCAAGCACCTTGTTGCGTTTCTTCTGAAACCATATTCGTCATCCATAATGATGCGCCTCCAATGACAACACCATTTTGTTTCGAATCCTCTGGATATGGAATATATGAAACACCTACATTAAACTTAGATGCATCAATTAAATCACGAACACCTGCTGAAGAATCTAAATACATAGCAACTTGTCCAGACTGGAACGCAGCACGAATATCATCCCAACTTGCTCCATACTTTCCAAGTGCGCCAGCTTTATTTAAATCATCTAACATTCCAAATACTTTCTGTCCTTCTTTACCGTTAAATACCGCCTTCTTTGCAGCATCTTTACGGCCGTTTTCGTTATCTACATATAAAGCACCTTGTGTCGCTAACAATTCTTCAAAGAACCAACCGTAGTTAAGCATGGAGAATCCATATTGTTTTACATTTCCGCCTTCTTTAATCGTTAACTTTTTCGCTGCTTCTTGTAATTCCGCATATGTTTTCGGAGCTTTCTCTGGATCTAAGCCCGCCTTTGCAAAAGCATCTTTATTATAAATTAATACTGGTGTAGATGAATTAAATGGCATAGAATACATTTTTCCATCAACTGAATAATAATTTGTAATTGCTTTTTCTAATTTTGACGTATCGTACTTATCTTTTTTTATCCAGCTATCAATTGGTGTGATTTTTTTGCTATCAATCATATATTTCGTTGTAATTTCACTCGATTGAACAAGAGCTGGTGCTTCTTTCGTTGCAGACATCGTTCTAAATTTTGTTAAAGACTCTTCATATGTTCCTTGGAACTCTGCCTTTATCTCGTATTTATTTTGTGACTTATTATAGTCTGCAACAAGACCATCTAGTACCCCTTGTGTTTTTCCACCCATCGCATGCCAGAACCGAATTACAGTTTTATCACCATTTTTTTCAACTGGTGCTACTTTTGCCTGCGCTTCAGGTTTTACCTCTGTTTTACTATTTGAACAAGCGGCACTAGATAATGCCATTGTTGCTGCCATTAATAGAGCAGCACCTTTTTTTACTAAACTCATTTTAAGCTCACCTTCTCTTAGTTATTTAATTGCACCTTTTGTTAATCCTTGTTGTAATTGCTTTTGCCCTAAAAATAGTAAAATCAATGTTGGAATAACGATAACCGTAACACCGGCCATTACGCTTCCCCAATCAGTTGCAACTTCTTGAGACTGAAGCTGCTTCACACCGATTTGCACTGTTCTTACTTTTTCATCAGTGGTCACTAAAAGTGGCCATAAATACATATTCCATGTTGTTAAAAAGCTATATACTCCAAGCGTAATAAAACTCGTTTTACAATACGGTATTACAACGCTAAATAAAAACCTTACATTTCCAATCCCTTCAATAAAAGCAGCTTCTTTCAGTTCATTCGGGAGTGTCATAAAATGTTGACGTAACAAGAAAATACCGAAAGCTGTTGCAAAAAACGGCACTGTCATCCCGGCGAAACTATTGATCCAGCCAAAGTTTTGAATCGTTAAAAAGTTAGGCACCATCGTTGCTTCCCACGGAATAAGCATCGTTGAAATAAACAGGAAGAAAATTAAGTTTCTCCCTTTAAACTGAAGAAAAACAAAAGCATAAGCTGCTAAACTTGATACGATAAGTTGTCCAATCATAACGACTGTCGATACAATTAAACTGTTATATAAGTATGTAAAAAGCGGTACTTTTTGAAAAATATTAATGAAATTATCAAAAGTAAACTGGGTCGGAAATAACCTTCTCATTTGAATATCGTCTGGTGTCATAAAGCTTATTAAAAACGCATACAGTACAGGAAAAAATACCATTACTGCACTAATTATGAGCAGCATGTATAATAGGAAATTTTGCTTCCACTGTTTAACAATCATTTATAATGCACCTTTCTCTCAGCAAACTTAAATTGAAGTAATGTAGCAACGAAAATGAAAACAAATAATACCATCGCTTGTGCACTTGCTGTTCCAAATTGATGATTCACAAACGCCTCTTTGTAAATCGAGTACACAATTAAATTCGTTGCATCATTCGGTCCACCGTGCGTTAAAATATCAATTTGTCCAAAGCTTTGGAACGCACTAATTAATGTTACTGTTACAATAAAGAATAAAGTTGGCGATAGCATCGGTAATGTAACACGGCGAAGCTTATATAAATAACTAGCACCATCTATAGATGCACTCTCATATAAAGACGTATCAATATTTTGTAAACCACCTAATATAACTAAAAATGCAAAACCTGTATTCACCCAAACTGTTGTAACTGATACAGAGAATAGTGCCCAGTCCGGACTCGTTAACCATGCGATTGCAGGAAGGTTCATAGAGGCTAATATATTATTAAATAATCCTACACTTGGATGAAATAAAAATAGCCAAATCACTGCACTAGCAGCTACTGATATTCCCATCGTCGAAGAAAACAGAACTCGGAATAACCCAATACCTCTTACCTTTCCATTTGCAATCAATGCAAGAAACAAAGCAAATATAATACTCGTAGGAACTGTATATAAAACAAATAATAAAGTTGATTTTATACTTTTGTAGAAGGCTGGATCAGAGAATAAATATTGATAATTTTCTAAGCCAACGAAAAGATTAGCTTCTCCATGTATATCGGTTAAATAAAAACTATAATAAATCGTCCTAAACAATGGATAGAACAGAAAAATCGAAAATAGCAAAATAGATGGCGCCAAAAACAATAATCCTATTCTTAAATCTTTCGTTCTCCCCCATATTTTTTTCTTTTTTGACACCTTTGTTTGAACTGGTAACTTACTTACTTCGATCATTATTTCGCCACCACTTTCAACTCTTCTTCAGCTACCACTTTTAAGCGTTCATTCGTGTTTTCGTTAAAGAAGCATAACTTTTCTTGTGAGAATAATAATTTTACTTTGTCACCTTTGTTCAAGAGTAACTGTCCGATGACTTTCGCACTCCAAGTTGTTCCATTTACCGCAAAGTTTAATATAGATTCATTCCCTAATACTTCTACAGATTGCAGCGTCACTTCTTGCCCTTCCTCAGACAGTGCAATATGCTCAGGACGCATGCCTATACGAATTATTCCTTCTGGTAATTGCTTTAACTGTCCAATAGATAATGGAATTTGCAATTTCCCTATATGTAATACACCTTTTTCTTTATCCACTTCTCCATCATTTATATTCATAGAAGGAGAACCTATAAAGCTTGCAACAAATTCGTTTGCTGGTTCGTTATATATGTCAAGTGGTGTTCCAACTTGCTGTATACTTCCTTTATTTAAAACCATGATACGATCTCCCATAGTCATCGCTTCTATTTGATCGTGGGTAACGTAAATCATCGTAATTCCTAATCGCTGCTGAATTTCTCTAATTTCAATTCTCATTTGCGCACGTAATTTCGCATCTAAATTCGAAAGTGGTTCATCCATTAAACAGATTGGTGCTTGACTCACGATCGCCCTAGCAAGCGCAACACGCTGTCTTTGTCCGCCTGATAATTGACCTGGTTTCATTTTCACATACTCTTTCAGTCCTACCATTTCAATAGCTTCCATTAGTCGCTTTTGTCGCTCTTCTTTTTGTACTTTTCTTACCTTAAGTCCAAATAAAATATTTTCTTCTACAGATAAGTGTGGATATAATGCATAATTTTGAAATACCATTGATAGATTACGGTCTTTCGGCTCTAGATCATTTGCAACACGTTCATTAATAATTAAATCTCCCGAAGAAATCTCTTCTAAGCCAGCGATCATTCGTAATAATGTGCTTTTCCCGCATCCCGAAGGTCCAACTAAAACAAAAAATTCGCCCTTCTTAATATGAACCGATACGCCTTTAACCGCTGTCTCTTCTGCATTTTTATATACCTTTGAAACATTTTTCAATTCAATCACAAAGTTGCACTCCTTTTTTCTTCATGTATCCATACTTCATAATGACTTGTTGAAATCGCACTTGCTCCTGCACGAATTGCAATTTCCGCATCTTCTCGCGTTTGAATCAACCCGCCTGCAATAATAGGAAACTCTATTTCCTCTACTAGCTGTTTAATTATAGAAGGCATAATCCCCGGCATAATCTCTACTGCATTTGGTCTAGTCGTTTTACAATTTTCAATTGATTTAGTAAGAGATAAAGTATCTACAATAAAAATACGTTGAATTGTTTTCAATCCAATTTTATTAGCATTTCGAATTGTCGAACCCTTTGTTGAAATAATACCTTGTGCCCCGATAACATCTTGAATATACAAAAGCGCTTCCTCTGTATTCGTATTTAAACCTTGTATAAAATCACAATGAAGAAATACATCATGTCCATGTTTCTGCAATTCATATACACGCTCTGGTAATTCCAACATTGAACCAGTCATAAGAAAAACTGTTTTCGGCAATTTTTTGTATGCTTTGTATCCTTTCCAATCCTTTATCATCGCAATATAAGGTTCTTTAAACATTTATTCCACCTAACTGTTCTATTTTTATCCAAACTAAAAACACCTACTTACATAGAACGCCTTTCTCCTTATTTGAACTCTAGGGAATAGAGCACACCTAAGAAAGTGGCACATTATATGTAAGTGGGTGTTCTCAAATGTTCTCTACCCTAGTTATTTTGTTACCTTTACTATATTACGCATTTATTAAGTCAGTTTTGATAGATTGTTAATTAGGTGTTAACCGAATGTTAATATTCACCATATCACCATTTACATTAATCTATATATTTAAATGCAAACAAATAGAACAAAACAATACTTAAAATTCAATCAATATGTAAATTCATTCCATAGTTAATAAGTTTTAGTTTGCTTGCCACTGCTTGCGAAGCAAAGTTATCCCAAGCAGTACTATAAAGTGGAATGCGCTTTTCCTCTTGTATTGATAAGGCCCAAGCTGTAACAACATCAGTACCATATCCATTCCCTTGAAATTCCGCTAAAGTTTCCACACTTGCCTCAGCAGCTACGGGCGTACTTCTAGCACTGCAACAAACAGAAACTACCTTTTCATTTTTTACAATTGCAAAATAAGGTTTCCTCCATTCCATCTGTTCTATTAGATTAGGAAAATTTTCTCGCAAAAGCTCTCTATTCTTCTCAGTTATTTGTATTGCTCTAGTCGGCTTATGTAAATTACTATGAAACATGAAAGCAGGACCCATCCAAATATTTTCCACTGTTCTTTCTTCATTTAATATATTAATAATCTTTGCTATCTCTATATGCTTTGAAGGTTCTCGAATTAACTTCTCAATCTTACTTACCGTTTCATCATCCACATTACAATGATATCTCGTTATACTCCCTTCACGAGTTCTGCCAAGAAAAAAACGTGGTGCTTTCGGATTTCCTTGTTCATTTACATATTTCATTTTTCCTACTTGATTATGAACAAATAAAACCTCTGCCTGAATTACTATTAAATCAAGTTTTGAGAGCCTCATTTTTATCCTCCTTATTTACTCCATATACCATCCATTCATAATCTATTTTTCATGTTCAAAATAAAAATCCCATTTAAATACACATTACTGAATCCATCATACTAACTGATTTCTTCATTCTGTCTATCTAAATGGGATTATTTTTCGTTTTTTACTCTACTGGTTGTTGTGGCTGTACTACTTCATTCGCTCCAGCTAACCTCAACATATTTACAATATCTTTAAAACCTCTTTTTTCAGCGTATTGCAGTGGCGTCAGATGTTCCTTGTTAGCCATGTTTACATCTGCACCGTGATCAATAAGCAATTGAATTACTTTCTTATGGTTTTCACTACCATTTCCTAATACAATTGCTTCTAATAGCGCTGTTCCACCACGTTCATTTTTATAATTCACATCAATATCTGTATGCTCTAATAATTCTTTAACAACCTCTACATGGCCACGTTCAGATGCAGAAATAAGTGCTGTCCCACCTGACCTAGTCGTTTCTTTCGTATTAACTCCTGCATTAATTAATACTTTTACAATATCCGTATATCCTTCTCTACTTGCATAAAGAAGTGGATTACTTTTTTTCTCATCTTTAATTTCAATATTAGCACCTGCACCAATTAATGCTTTAACTGTCTCTACATGATTTTGGTACGTCGCTGCAAGGACAGGCGTTTCTCCGTTGTCACCTTCTACGTTTATATTCGCTCCATCCTGAATCAACTTCATAGCTGTCTCTGTGTCTCCAAGAGTAGCTGAAAGTAACAACTGTTTGTCCATTAAATTTATACTTTTCTCTTCTTTAGATTCTTCCTGTTCTTTATGCTTCTCTTTTTTCTTTTCATTTTTCACATGAACCGGTTTCGATTCTGGTTCTTCTTGCTTATCGCAAGCCACTACCGTCATTAAAAGTCCTAATAAAATACATAATAAAATTTTTTGTTTTCTCACAACTACAGCTCCTATGAAAGATAATGTTTTCTTAACCATTCCTCCATCACATACAATAACTCTTCTTGAGTACATTTATCCATAAGCCCTTTAGATTCCTTCTTTAATCGGATTATCTTAAGCTTATACTATGTTTCTCAACCTATTGAAATGATACGCCTGATGGCCCCATCATTAACATTATGAAGCAATTAGTTTAGCACGTTTTTACCGCATTTGTATACATTTCTAAAAAGTACATAAATGATTGCTTTAGGTTACTATATTCCATTGTAACCGTTCTGCTAAAAATTTTACACCTTTTCTATATTTGCACCTGAGTAATAATAGAAAAAGACAACTACATAGTTGTCTTTTTCTATTAATGATGTCCACCATGATTTCCTGCTTTCGGTTTCCCCATCATCTCTTTATTCATTTCCCATTTATGCTCTGCTAGCTCTTTATACGAAAGAACTTTCCCCTTATAGTTAGATACAAAGCTCTCTGCATCTTTTTTATTTTTAAATGAAATGACATTATAAGCCATCGGTGTCGTTATTGTTTTATCATATACGTAAGTAGCGTCTTCTAACGAAATCCAATCTTTCGAATCATAATCTCGGACAAATTTCTCTTTCGTCTTTTCATCTGAGTTGATCTCCATCCATTTATACATACAACCGATATCATCAAACTTTAACGCTTTTCCATTTTCTAAAATAATTTCTGTTGCAAATTGATTATCTGTTACCCCAATTTGGCAAATATCACATTTATCATGTTTCTCATCAATGGCAATAGCTGCTGTTTCCTTTTTTCCACACCCGACTACTGTAAATACGAAACATAAACATATAACAAGTACGACATATTTTGCTTTCATCAATATTCCTCCCTAGAAACCGTATACTCCACGAAAAGAATACCAAAAGGTTGTGTGAGATTTGTGAAAAAACAATGTGCTTTTTGTAATATAGGAAACAAAAAAAGATGTGTAGTTATTTCTACACATCTCTCATCACTCACAACCTGTAATTAATAAATCATCTTCTAATTTAACTAATAATGTATCCGCACTAATTTCCTGTCCAACTTCTACATTTACCAATCTTATATTTCCACTAATCCCGACTGCAATTTTTTTTAGCTCACCGTCATTTTTTCGGATCATCAGTAATTTTTCCCATTCATATACGTAAGAAGATTCATTAATAAAAATCTCCTCTACTTTTCCTTCATAAGAGCTATAAATCTCTTCTATTCTCGTTTTCATATAACATCTACTCCCTATTTCACACTTCACTATTTTCATCTTATTCTACCATTCTTACGAGGAGTGGCTTACTTTTTAAAAATTCAAATTAACTACCGTGAACAAAATGAACAAAATAAAAATTATGCTTCTAATGATGTTATTTTTCAAATTATTTACCATTTGAATAGATGCTTTTATTATAAATAAAAAACCTTTTTCTGAATTTTTATTCTATTTTGAAAGCGCAATCATTCTTTTGAGGGGGAAATTACATGTTAGCACTACTTGGATTTGCGATGGTATTTGTCTTTATGTTTTTAATTATGACGAAACGTATGTCAGCACTAGTAGCCTTAATATTAATTCCGAGTGTTTTTGCAGTAATTGGCGGATTCTATGCCAATATGGGGCCTATGATGTTAGAGGGGATTCAAAAATTAGCACCTACTGGTATTATGCTTATGTTCGCTATTTTATATTTTGGGATTATGATTGATAGCGGTTTATTTGATCCTGTCATTAGTAAGATTTTAAAATTTGTAAAAGGAGATCCTTTAAAAATCGTTGTCGGAACGGCTATATTGACTATTATCGTTTCTCTAGATGGTGATGGTACAACAACATACATGATTACAGTTTCCGCAATGTATCCACTATATAAGCGCCTTGGAATGAACCCCCTCATATTAGCTGGAGTTGTTATGTTAGGGGCGGGGGTAACAAATCTTACACCTTGGGGTGGACCTACAGCTCGTGTTATGAGCGCACTTGGACTTGAGGCTTCCGAATTATTTACACCTCTTATTCCAGGAATGATTGCTGGTGCAATTTGGGTTGTTTTCGTTGCCTACTATCTTGGAAAAAAAGAAAGAAAACGTTTAGGAATTATGGATGTACAGTATTTAAAACAAATGCAAACAATGGATGAGCAAGCTGCAACTGTTGAAGCTGCAGCGCATAAACGCCCTAAACTTCTATGGATTAACTTTTTATTAACCGCTGCATTACTTGTTTGTCTCATACTAGAAGTTATGCCGTTACCTGTTTTATTTACAGTCGCTTTTGCTATTGCTGTTATGATTAACTATCCAAACTTAGAGCAACAGAAAGAACGTATTGCTTCTCATGCAGGGAATATATTAGCAGTTGTTTCTCTCGTATTTGCTGCCGGTATTTTCACTGGTATTTTATCTGGAACAAAAATGGTAGATGCAATGGCTAACAGTGTAGTAACTCTTATACCAGATGCACTTGGACCACAACTACCAATTATTACAGCACTTCTCAGTATGCCATTCACATTTTTCATGTCTAATGATGCATTTTACTTCGGGGTATTACCTATTTTGACGAAAGCTGCTGCTACTTACGGAATTAGTGCAGCTGAAATGGGACGCGCTTCCTTACTTGGGCAACCCGTTCACTTATTAAGTCCTCTTGTCGCTTCCACTTATTTATTGGTCGGAATGGCCAAAGTTGATTTCGGTGAACATCAACGCTTCACTTTATTGTGGGCCGTTGGAACGACAATGGTTATGTTAATTACCGGAATTGTAATAGGGATTATTCCAATATAAGATGCAAAAAAACAGTAGAAGAAATAAAATCCTCTACTGTTTTTTATTATGAAGAAGCAAGAAAATAACGTCTCTCCGGTCTCCCAACACTTCCATATATTAGCTCTGCGTGGACTTTCTTCCCAGATATCAAATACTCTAAATAGCGCCTTGCCGTTGATCGGCTTACTCCAATCATTGAGCTTAACATTTCTGCTGTAATCCCTTCTTCATTAACTGTTAACATGTGCTTTTTTACTTTCGCTAAAGTATAAGGATCTATCCCTTTCGGGGCATATTCTATTTGATCTCCCTTCACGCCTCTTTGAGACCATAAATATTCAATTTGTTCCGTAGATAATTGATTGTTCTTCTTTAACTGTATAATCTTTTTTTGATAGCCTTCTAGACTTGCTTTAAATCGATCAAACATTAGTGGCTTTACGATATAATCTGTTACTCCGCCCCGTAGGGCGTGCCTCACTACATCTGTTTCCGATGCCGCTG
This sequence comes from Bacillus sp. N6, assembly GCF_052805735.1. Classification (NCBI taxonomy): domain Bacteria; kingdom Bacillati; phylum Bacillota; class Bacilli; order Caryophanales; family Bacillaceae; genus Bacillus; species Bacillus sp. N6. The sequence goes on along the minus strand of NZ_CM127843.1, from coordinate 555,956 downwards.
TAATCATAATGATATCTGTATCGTGCAAATGATTTCTAATATATGTGACAAGTTCCGTTCCTTGCATATCAGGTAAGTACACATCTAATAACACGAGCTGTGGCTTCACAAGCTCTAGCCATTCTTTCGCTTGTTCTCCAGTCGTTGCCGTTCCAATTACTTTAAATCCCTCAATTTTTTCAGTAAAACGACGATGAATGTCAGCAATCCGAATATCATCTTCTACAATTAATACTTCAATCTCCTCACCCATTACTATTCGCCTCTCTCTTTCGGTAGTGCAATAATAAATAACGCACCACCTAAATCCCCTTTTTCAATTGCAATACTTCCATTTAAATCTTCTACTAACTCTTTCACTTTTGCTAATCCATACCCTCGCTCTCCTCCTTCTTTCGTCGAAAAGCCTTTATAGAATATGCTAGTAATTATTTCATCATGAATCCCTTGCCCTGAATCTTCCACTTCAATTAATATTTCTTCTCCAATATCAGTTACAAACATCCTTACTTTCTTATCATTCTCTTCATTTTTTTCAATTGCTTCAAATGCATTCGTAATTAAATTCCCTAAAATAGAAACGACATAATTACTCTCAATATGTGGACTTAATTTGTCTAAACCACTTTCTCTATCTAGCATAAAATCAATCTTCAACTCTCGTGCTCTATTATAAAATCCAATTAAAATTCCACCTAGCCATGGATTTTGAATCCGCTTCATAATAAATTGAACAAAATCTTGATATACCGCTGTTTCCTTATGAATAAGCTCTAAAGCATCTTCGTATGATTCTAATTGGATAAGACCTGAAAGCGTATACAATAAATTATTATATTCGTGCGTTTGCGCTCGTAATGCCTCTGTATATTGCTTCGTCTGAGATAATTCTGCTGTTAACTGATCCATTTCAGATTTCAAACGTAAGCTCGATACAACGCCAGTTACTTTATTCTTTACTTTAATAGGTAGACGGTTCGCAATAACAGCCTGTCCTTTTATATTTAATTGGCGATCAAACTGTTCTTCACCAGTTTGAAGTACATCTAGTATCGTTGAATTAGGAATTACATTTAAAATAAATTCCCCAATAATATTTTGTTGCTTATCTAGCGAAAGAATATCATAAGCTGCTTGATTGACTAAACTAATCATGCCATTTTTATCGATTACAATAATCCCTTCACGTACAGATTGAATCACTGTACTATGCTCTTCATATAAAGATGAAATTTCTTCTGGTTCCATCCCGAACATCATTCTTTTTATACTTGCCGCTAAATATATAGAGCCAATTATCCCAATTAAAAGACCTATTATTGTAATCCAGAATACCCGCTTTCCATACACTTCTACTGCTCCATGAATATCAGCCATTGAAAACCCAACAGACACCACACCAATAATTTCATTTTCCTGGTTACGGACTGGGACTTTCCCACGCAACGAAGGGCCTAATGATCCATTAGCTTTAGAAACATAAGATTTCCCTTCTAATAAAACGCCTTTATTATCTCCGCCAACCATTTTTTCTCCTATTTTATCTCGCTCAGGATGCGCATAACGAATCCCCTCTTTGTTTCCAACTACAATAAAGTCAGCCTCTGTATCAATTCGAATTTTTTCTGCGATTGGCTGAATAATAGAAGCTGGATTTTCTTTTTGAAAAGCTTCCTGAATTTCTGGTATCGCGGCAACTGTTTTCGCAACATGCAAAGCCCGTTTACCAATTTGCTCTTCTACCGTTTCAGATAATATGTAATAAAATAAATAACTCGTTAGCATAAGTACAACTAAAATAAGTGTACTAATAGTTAATGTAATTCTCGGTTGGAGTTTTAATTTTTTAAATTTCAAAACCATTCCCCTAACATGATTAAAGATAGAATTTAAAGAAAATACAGTTTTTTATTATCATAACACGGTTACTATATATTTCTTTCTTTTTTATCTTCATAAAAAAAGAAACGAAGCATAAGTACTACTTCGTTTCTTAACAGTTTTTTATTATATTTTAAACTTACCAATCATCTCTTGTAATTCTTCTGCCATTTGTGATAAATGGACTGCTGCTGCATTTATTTCATCTACTGAAGCTAATTGTTCCTCAGAGGAACCAGCAATATTTTGAACACTTGCGGCATTTTCTTCAATCGTAGCTGCAATTTCATTAATAGATGCACTTACTTGTTTTGCATCTACCGTCATTTGTTTTGCTACATCTACCATGCTATCAATTTGTACAACTGTATCATTTGTAGACTTCAATATTTCGACAAAGCTTTGCTTCGTTTCATTTGCAACTACAAGTCCTGATTGTACTTCTGCTCCAACTTGATTCATAGAGCTTACTGTTTCTTTTATATCAAATTGAATCTCTTTCACTAGTTTCCCAATTTCCGTAGAAGACTGTCCTGATTGTTCCGCTAGCTTTCGCACTTCATCTGCTACAATTGCAAATCCTCTACCTTGCTCTCCAGCTCTCGCAGCCTCAATTGCCGCATTTAACGCTAATAAATTTGTCTGTTCTGCAATATGTTGAATTACTTCAAGGATTGCTCCAATTTGTTTCGACTTATCGTCTAACAAACCAATGATTTTGTCTGACTGTGAAACAGACTCATGAATTAATTGCATTTGATTCACAGTTTGTTCAACTAACTTCCCACCATTTTCAGCTTTTTTCTTCGTATACATAGAGGCTGTAGATACTAATGAAGAACTATCTGCAACACGCTGAATTCCTTCTGTAACTTCTTCTAACAATGTTGCTCCTTCTTCAACTTCTTTCGTTTGTATTTCTGCACCACTTGATACTTGCTCTATAGCCTGTGTAATTTGTTCCGTTGCTTCGCTTGTCTGCTTCATACTAGCTGTTAATTCTTCTGAAGATGCCGCTACATGACTTGCTGAAGTGTTTATATTGGAAATGACACTTTGTAACGATGCAGCCATCTCGTTAAAACTTTCTCCTAGCTGTCCAATTTCATCTTTAGAATGAACTGTAATTGATTCTGTTAAATCACCTTCACTAATCTTCTTCGATGATATGACAAGTTGTTTTAACGGTTTAATAATAGACGCAATTATGAAGTAAATTACAATCCCACCGATTATTAGTGAAATTCCAAGAACAGTTATTGTTTTATAGAAAATAGGTTCAGCCGCTTCGATAATTTCTTTGGAAGGCATAATTCCTGCTATTTTCCATCCAGTTTTCTTATTCGTTTTAAAAGTGATATTGCGATCTTCACCATCTAATGAATAATGAAAATCCCCAGCTTCCTGTTTATACAATTCTTTACTAAGTTTCTCTTCTAATTTCTCTCCTGGCTTCATTTTCGGGTGCGCTACTACATTTTTATCTTGATCAAATATCGCTACATATCCTTCCTTACCGATATTAACCATCTTGGAAGTAGTAACGATATCATTAATGATTAAGTCAATCCCAAGAACTCCACTTTTATCCTCGTTTTGTTTTGCTAGTGTAATAACAATATTTCCTGTCGTTTTTGACTTATATGGAGCAGTTACAATTACTTCTCCGCTTTTCTTCACTGCCTCTTTATACCAATCTCTTTCTGTAGGATTATATCCATCTGGCATCTGAATAGCTGGTGATTGAATGAACTGTCCATTACTAGATCCTGTATAGATTGCTTCCATTTCTGGATGCAGTTTATTGTATTCTTCTAGTTTATTTTGTATGTTTTGAATTTGATCTGCTTGGTAACTTGATTGTGTAAATAATTTCGTAAAATAAGTTGCATCTATTTTTTTACTATCCAATTCCTTATTAATTACATTATCCAAAATTTTTATATTATCTTTCGCCGAGTTTAAAATTGTTTCATTAAAATTCGTCTTCGCCTGTTGATAAGACGTCCAACCAATTACAATACTTGGAAGAATTAAAATAATAATAAATGATACAAGTAACTTTGTTTTTAAACTACTACTCCTTAATTTCCTTTGAAACATACTTCTACCCCTCCATACCGTTTTAAATGTAATTAATTAACATTTAATCTTTCTATAAAAATAATACGATTTAAATGTATCAATGAGACTCTCTATCTTTTTATACATCTAAAGAATTGATACATATCTTTTTCATTCTATATAAATTAAATAATTAAAACAATGTATAAAAATGTATATTATTCGAAATATTATAATTCATAGGAGAACCTCTAGTATTTCACTTACTAGAGGTTCTTTCCACCTTACTATTCTTTATCTACTTCTTTTTTCTCATCTCCTACTACAGATACAACAGGTTTATCGCTTGATAATTGTTGTACCGCTCCTTTTCCTGCAAATCCTTCTAATAGCTCTTTTAAGTCAATGCCAGAAGAAGCTTTTAACGTTTCTTGCATCGTTGCCATTAAATCAGTCGCATAACCCGCAACTTTTCCGGCCCCGCTATTTTTACCACCGCCGCCTGTATCGACAACTGTGATTTTATCAATATTACTAAGCGGACTTGCAAGTTCCTTCGCATAACTTGGAAGCATTTTAAGAACCATGTCCATAATTGCCGCTTGACCATATAATTCAAATGCTTCTGCGATTTTTTGTTTTGCTTCTGCTTCTGCTAAACCTTTTAATCTAATAACATCTGCCTCTGCTGTACCTTGTGCTTTTTGTACTTCCGCTTTCGCTTGACCTTGTGCTTTTTCAATTTCCGCCTTCGCTAAACCTTCTACACGTACTTCTTCTGCACGTGCTCTCGCTTCTGCTTCAATCTTATATTGATCCGCATCGGCTTTTTTAATTTGTTTTACTTTTTCTGCTTCCGCTGATTGCTCAACAGCATAGCGATCTGCATCAGCTTTTTTCTTAACTTCTGCATCATATTGCTTTTCACGACGCGCAATTTCTTTTTCTTCTAACTCAATTTGCTTTTCACGCTCAATGATTTTAACGCGCATTTGCTCTTCTGTAACACCTTGTTGTGCTTTCGCTTGTTGTAATTCGTAAGAAAGATCCGCATCTGCACGCGCTTGTTCTTGTTCTCTCTTATAAGACTGTACTTTTAATTCTTTATGTTTTTCAGCTTCAGCGATTTGTGCATCACGTTGATATTCTGCTTCTTTTGCCTCTTTTTCAGCACGGGCTTTTTCAATACGTGCTTCTTTTTCACGCTCTGCATTCGCAATTGTTGCATCACGCTTAACTGTCGCAATTTGCGGCTGACCAAGCGCATCTAAGTATCCGTTTTTATCCATTATTTCTTTAATTGTGAAAGAAACAATGCGAAGTCCCATCTTCTTTAAATCTGTAGAAGCTACTTCATGTACCTTTTGAGCAAATTGCTCTCTATTACTATACGCATCTTCTACTGTCATAGAAGATAAGATAGCACGGAGATGCCCTTCTAAAACTTCTTTTGCTTCTATTTTTAACTCTTCTGTTTCTTTTCCTAAATATTGTTCAGCTGCTGTGGAAACTTCTTCAATTGTTGATCCCACTTTAATAATAGAAACACCGTTTACTGTGATCGGTACACCTTGTTTCGTATACGTATCACGTGTACCAACTTCTAATTTATAGTTTAATAAGCTTAAAGGCTCTGCTCTTTGCATAATCGGAACTACGAAAGTACCGCCCCCGCGAATAATCTTAATCTTCTTTCCATCATCAGTGGTAACTACATTCTTTCCTCCACCAAGCCAGTTCCCTGTAACAATTAACGCTTCATCCGGACCAACCGTACGATACTTCGTAATAAATACTAAAATGAGTAGAATTAAAATTGCGAGTAAAACTCCACCGATAATTAATGGAATCGTCATGTAAATTCCCCCTTATAATTTTGGTTTCTTTAAAGAATAAGCGATGTTTTGTACAAGTAAAACACCATCTTGGACTCCCTCGATAATAACCTCTGTTCCTTGCGAAATATCTTTTTTTCCAACAGTTTTAGCTGGGATTGCATTACTTCCAAATTGGGATGAAATTAATACTTCACCAAATCCTTCTGTAGGAATTGTCGTAATGACTTCTCCTTTGCAACCGATAAATTCATCCATACGTTGCATCGTATTTTGTTCTGCTTCTGCAATCGGTTTTAAAATTAGTATTTTCATGATGAAAACACCGATAAAAGATATAGCAAATGCAGCCCCGAAAATAGTAATACTATTAAAGGAGAATAAGTACTCTCCTATATAACTAAGCCCACATAACATGGCGAAAAAACTAAGTAATAAAGTAACAACGGATACAGATCCGCCCCCAAAACTAAATATCGATTCAAATATATCTCCAAAAAAGATATAAATAACAGTGAGTATAGTAGCAATAATAAATCCATATAAATAAATTGTTTCAAGTGGATAACCAAACAAAGCCATTTCTTATCCCCCTCTCTTAAACAATCCCTTTTTTGTTATGTGTATGCCCCACCTCTTTCAAAGATTATCGTTCTTAATTTTCAGTCATTTCCCTTTTAAATAAAAGCCTGTAAGACAGGCCTCTAAAAAAGAACAGGAGAAACCTATTGTGACAGGCTCCTCCTAGAAAATAACCGATATATTATATATCTATATAATATACTATTTTCCACAAAAAGTAAAGTTAAACATACATTGGAAAAGCACTTATTTTACTGACAATTCGTATGTTCCATCGCCATTATCATATTTATATACATACAAGTAATACTTACCTGGTTTTGCATTAAATTTTGCTTCTATATGATTCCCATTAGCTTGACCGTAAGCCGCATAATTTTGCATATCTGATTCATGGTGAAGTACCCATGTCATCCCAATTCCATACTCATTTAAAACAGAAATGTCGATATCTTTCGCTGATGCTACATTAAATGTATAAACATCAGTGTGGTCCCCGCCAATAAGACTACCTTTTATAGTACTATTTAGCCCGATACGATTTGCTTCCTCTGGACGATTATTTGGTTCTGATTCTGTTAAACTTCCATCTTTAATCGTAACAGTTGTTTCACTTCTGCTCTCTTTTCCCTTATCATCTTTTACTCTTAACGATACTTTATAAGAACCTTCTCTTTCATATACATGTACTGGATTCACTTCTGCACTTGTGCTTCCATCTCCAAATTCCCATAAATAAGAAGCAATTTTTCCATCTTCATCGTTTGAGCCATCACTTTTAAATTGAATTCCCTCTTTTACAAGACCACTATAAGGGCCATTTATATTAACCGTTGGAGCTTTATTTTCTCCATCATCTTTTGCGATTCCATGGAAGACTACATCATATTCAAATTCATTTGAGCTATTCACACGATAATTGACGAAGTATGCCGTAACAGTTTTGTAGCCACTCCATTCTTTTTGCGCCAATTGTTCTAAAGATTCATTTACTCTTTTACTCATTTCTTTCCAATCTTCTGATTCACCTTTTGTGACACTACCTGTATACGTACCTTCTACTGTAAATGTATTAAAGAATTGAGAATTATGTTTTGTCATTTTTGTATCTTTCATAGGCAACGTATCACTAATTTCTTTCTTCACCGCTGCTAATGACTTCGTTGCATGTTCAGCTAAATAATCATCAGCTACTTCTGGTACAGTGTATGTATCTTGATTATCAATTAACTGCTGCATATACTCTTGATACTCTTTATTTAACTTAGGATCTTTACTTAGATTTTCACGATATGCATCATAATTTTTCACGTCATTCGCACGAATCAAATCTTGAATTTTATCAAATGTTTCAAACTGATGCGTATATAAATAAGACTGCAATGCGAACGAGTAATTATAGAAATCCCAAGAACCGTATTTAGCAAATAGTGTACGCTCTGCTGTATAACGGCTTGCAGGATCAGATGATAATCCGCTAATTATACTCTTTCTTGGTACAACGTTATTCGTACGAGTAGATCCTGCGAAAAACTCTGCATTTCCTTCTTGGAACCAAGTTAGCCTTTCATTTTGATACATATCTCCTCTTCCAAATAAACCAGGAACTTCATATCTCCCTTGCAGATAATGAGTAAATTCATGACGGAATAACTCTTCTAAACTATAAATACTTTGCTCTGGCGTACGCTCATATGTAAAGAATGTTCCTGTCTCTTCAATATAAATTCCACCGTTGTTTGTTTCATATCCATACAATTGTCTATTTAACTGATATTCATCTGGACTATTATAAATTACGATCGTTAATACATCATCCGCATTTCCTGGCTCTAACGCTTTGTCATTTCCAATTACACGGTGATACTGTGCCTTTACTTCCTTCGCAGCCCAATATAGTCTCTTAATTTTTTCTTCTGATACTTTATCTCCTGTTTTGAACACAATTGATCCATCGTCGAATGTATACGTTTTTGGTAAGTATTGCTCTTTTCCTTCTTTACGTATTTTCTCTAAATCTACTGTATTCCCGCTATAATCTTTACCATTATAATTTGTTGTAATTTGTTCTACCGCAACAAAATAAGGTTCACTTAAGCGCGGGTACATATGCATGGCTTGTGTAACAACCTCTAATCCTTTATTTGGATTGCTATGAAACTTCCCTAAACGGCTAGCAAAATAAATGCCATTATTAACGAGCCATTTATTTTCTGGCGTTACTTCATTTAGAAGAGCAATACGATTTATTTCATTAATAAACCCATCTACTTTTCCATACCACATCGTTTCATTCGCTTCTTTACGAGCCTCAGTTAAGTACGACTGTATATCATAGTCAATACCTTGCATAATATCGTATATTGCTTGTCCCTTCATTCGATCATTTACATAAGTAGTATAATTATCATTGTATTGCTTTAAAATATTCGATGCGTATTGAACCGTTTCAACATCGCTTGAAGCATTACTAATTAATTTACCGTATGCAGATACGACTGTATCTTGTTCAACTGTACCAAGCTTAAAGTTTGGATTTTTTGCGATTGCTTTTAAAGCAGGTAAACATTTATCCTGGAAGCTTCTTTCATTTAAGTCGCTTAATTCACTATTATAAAATGCAAGATAAAAAGCTGAACGCAACACTTCAGTAAACGTTTGAATTCCTTTTGAATCATCTTTCGTAAATGTACTACCTCTATGAGCTAATTCATCTATAATGACTTGCATTTTTCCTTTATCTTTATAAAAAGCCTTTGCATCTTCATTAAACTGGAATAAGTCTGTAATTTGGTGCCACTTAATACTGCCTAACGTTTCAACTAATTCTTGATCATTCATTTTGTTTAAATCAGCCATTGAATAGCTTTCTTTAACTTGCTTTACTGCAGTTTTCTTCGTAATAGATGCTGGTCGCTGTGAAAAATCTCCTACTTTTAAACGTTCTTGAAATGATAAAGTTTCATCAACTTTTGAAATATGTCCAACTTCCTCTACCGACTTTTCAATTCCAACCGGTTTCGTTTTCAACACGTTATACGGTACTTTTTCTTCCGCTGCTGCATGAGTTTGAAGTGCCCCTAACGATAAAGCCATTGTACTAATGCTAAGCATCACTTTATTGATCTTTGATTTCTTGTTCATATCCTTGCCCCCTATTTTAATATTCCATTCAAGAATTTAACATAAAATCTGGATGTAACAATATAAAATGCAATATTTCATATTATTTCTTCCTATAATTTGTACATATCGTGAACGCATTTCTCTTTACCTCCCTAAAACAAATTACATCCTTTCATGTTACATAAAGAGAATTTTTTGACAATTAAAAACTTAATTGTTATGATTATTATAATTGTTAACTTTATTAAATAAGGGTGGGATTCTATGATAAAAAAAGAAAACAGTGTATTTTATATCTCCTTCTTGCTAACAACATTATTCATTATATGGGGAATTACCCCAGCAAGTTGGATACAAGGCTACGATTTACAAAGTGTTACATCTTCTTTAAACTCATTTATCCTCAATAAATTTGGGTGGTTTTACTCTCTACTTATGACTACAATGATTATTTTGGCTGCTTATTTAGCATTTTCTAAGTACGGTTCTATTCGTCTTGGTAAAGATGGAGAAAAGCCAAAATATAATTATCCATCTTGGCTATCCATGTTGTTTGGGGCAGGAATGGGAATTGGACTCCTCTTTTATGGAATCGCTGAACCGATTTCACATTTTACAGATCCATTAACAGGAAAAGCAGGTACAGAAGAAAGCGCCAAACTCGCTATGCAATATTCATTTTTCCACTGGGGACTCTTTCCGTGGTCACTATACGCAATGGTCGCTTTAACAATTGCATATTTCACATTCCGCAAACAAAAAGGTAGCACTATCGGGGCTACAGTTACTCCATTATTTAATCGATCGAAAAATTCCCGTATCGGAAAAACAGTTGATATTTTAGCTGTTTTAGCCACAGTGTTTGGCATTGTACCATCTGTTGGGATTGGTGCTCAACAAATTGCTGGAGGATTAAGCTATTTATTCCCTTCCATTCATAACACTTTACTTACCCAGCTCGTACTTATAGCTATCTTCGCTGTTTTATATTTAACAAGTGCACAAACTGGCTTAGATCGTGGGATTAAATATTTGAGTAACTTGAATTTCTCTCTTGCAGGTATTTTACTCATCTCTTTCTTACTTTTAGGGCCAACCGTATTTATTATGAAATATTTCACATCTACACTCGGTTCTTATATTGGAGCTTTGCCTAGTATGGGATTAAATTTAGGAGCATTTAATGAAAAATCTTCTTCTTGGATTGAAAACTGGACTATTTTCTATTGGGGATGGTGGATTTCTTGGTCTCCATTCGTCGGCACATTTATCGCACGTATTTCTAAAGGGCGTACAATAAAAGAATTTATTTTTGGAGTTGTATTAGTCCCAACTCTTATCTGTACATTTTGGTTTGCAGTATTTGGTGGTACCGCAATTCATATGGAAATGTTCCAATCGCTTGGAATAGCTGATGAAATTGCAAAAAATGGTACAGAGATTGGATTATTTGCTGTTATTTCACATCTACCATTCTCTACATTTTTAACGATTATCGGGTTAATTTTAGTAGCCACATTTTTCGTTACTTCTGCTGATTCAGCAACATTTGTTGTTTCCATGCAAACGAGTAACGGAAGCTTATCACCGAAAAATAGTTTAAAACTTATATGGGGATTAACAATCGCGATCATTGCAGCTCTTTTATTACAAGCTGGAGGATTAAATGCACTACAAATTGCAGCTATAATCGCAGCACTACCATTTTCTATCGTAGTCGTTCTTATGGTTACTTCGCTCTTTAAAGAGCTGCGAAAAGAAGATGTTAATTCGCAAACGAAAGAAGTATCTCAAAAAATAAAAAAAGTTATGTAACAATTGGCACCTCAAATTACTTCTGAATCCGTGATGACTGAGGAAAAAAGTAAATTAATAAAACCCATTCATATGAAATATTATTTTCATACGAATGGGTTTTTCACTCTATTTCTCATACAAAAAGACATCATCATATGCATGTTTCTAATGAAACTGCCATGATAATGTCTTCTCAAAAAAGTAAAAATTAATTACATATAATAATAAGATTAAACGTTATTTATTTCTTAAATAATCTCTTTCTAAATACGAACATACTTAGTGCGGAAAGAACAAGTGTTATTCCAGAAAGTAAAGTCGATGTGCTAGCTTCACCGCCTGTTGATGGTAAAGATTTCTTATCTTCCTCAGACTTATTAGCATGTTGTTTATTTAAAGTATCTGCTTTTCTTCCCTCTTTTTCAACAACTTGATTATTCCCTTTTGGCTCTTGATCCAATCCTGTTGCTGATTCTTTTACTTCTTCAACTTTTTTCGTTGGCTCTTTTACTTCCTCTTTCTCTTCTTTTACCGGTTCTTTTACTTCTTCTTTCGTTTCTTCAACTTCTTTTACCGGTTCTTTCACTTCTTCTTTTATTTCTTCAACTTCTTTTATTGGTTCTTTTACTTCTTCTTTTGTTTCTTCAACTTCTTTCGTTGGTTCTTTTACTTCTTCTTTTACCTCTTCAACTTCTTTTGTTGGCTCTTTTACTTCTTCTTTCGCTTCTTCAACTTCTTTTACCGGTTCTTTCACTTCTTCTTTTGTTTCTTCAACTTCTTTTACTGGCTCTTTCACTTCTTCTTTTGTTTCTTCAATTTCTTTTACCGGCTCTTTTTCTTCTTCTTTTTCCACTATATTCTGTATAACTGTTCCGTTAAACCTTATGCTAATTTCATCAGAATCTAAATCAAATTTATACACCTTTTCACCTGGGGTACTCCATTTTATTACTCCGTTATTAAACGTCCCTCCCTCACTTACCAATTGAATATTTTCAATACTTTCTCCTTCTAAATCATATACAGGAACTTGAATTTCTTCGTTTATTTTTGCATCATTTAAAATGATATTTTGTCTTCCAACATCAATTGTAAACCACTGACCTAATTGTATTAACGGCCTTACATCACGAATCTCATTTCCAGCTAAATTTAAGCTAAATAAGTTTAGCATGGAACCAATAACCGTTACATCTTTAATATGATTGTCCGCAAGATTTAACCACTGTAAATTTTCCAATGAAGATAGTGGTGTTATATCTTCAATTTGATTATGAGATACATTCACATTATTCAATTGTTTCAAGTTTGAGATAAACTCAATATTTTTCAGGCCTACTCCTTCTAAAGTGAGTTTTTCTAAGTTCGTCATGTATTCTAAACCTGTTATATCTTTTACCTCATTTCCTTTTTCTTTAAGTATCTCTAATTTTTTAATCTGTAATAAATCTTCTTTTGTGATAGGAGCGTTTACATTCTCTCTACCTAAATTCTCTTTATTAATATGTTGTTGTAAAGTTTTATCGAGAATTACATTTTCCTTTTGTTCATTATTCTCTTTTATTGTTTCCTTGATTTCGTCTAATCTTTCAACAACATTTTGAATTACTGTTCCATTAAACTTAATACGATTCTCTTCTGGATTTATATCCAACATAAATTCATATGTTTTTTCACCGGTAGTCCCCCATTTAACAGAACCATTATTAACGATCCCACCTTCACTCTTCAATTGAATAGTATCAAGTGGCTCTCCTTGTAAATTATAGATAGGTATTTTAACTTCCTTATCTTTTTCTACATCATCTAAAAAAATTTTTTGTCTTTGAATATCGATATACATTCTTTTTCCTAGTTCTTGAACTGGTCTAACATCACGAATTTCATTTGAACCTAGTTTTAAATCATATAAACGTGTTAATTGACTAAGTGGCGTTATATCTGAAATATAGTTTTCTTCTAGATTTAATTTCTGTAACCCTGACAATTTTGATAATGGCGTAAGATCTACTAATTCATTTTTGGAAAGCCCTAATTCAATTAATTTATTCATTCCATTAATATGTTCAACATTACTCAATCCATTATTGCTTATTTCAAATGTCTTTAAATTCTTTAATTGGTGAACTCCTTCAAGACCTGCATTACTAATTTGATTATTTGCTACAGTCAAAGTCCTTAAAGATTTCACTGTAAATAATGGTTTAATATCTTTTATATAATTACTATTTAAATCTAGCATTTTAATCTTCTTCATTTGGCTTAATGGGCTTAAATCTGAGATTTTATTGTTTCTCAAAGTTAAAAACTCAATATGCTCTAACTTAGCCAAAGGTCCAATATCTTCAAGTTCACCATAGGTTATACTTAATGATTTCAATTGTCTCAAGTCCGAGATAAATTTTATATTTTTTAACTTAACTTCTTCCAACGTTAAGTTTTCTAAGTTCGTCATATATTCTAGACCACTTACGTCTTTTATTCCTTTACTTTTAGCTTCAACGACTATTAAGGATTTAACTTTTAATAAATCTTCCTTAGTTATTGGATTATCTAGATTCTCTCTATTCAAGTTATATTTATTAATATGCCTTTGTAATTGCTTATCTACTATTACATTCGCAACTTGTTGATCCACTTTATCCTCTTTATTTTCCTTTTGTGCTTCTGGAACATCTTTATCTAAATTCAATGTATTTACTTCAAACTGTACTTGGTACTTATTATCATAGGCCATTGTTGGAATATAAATATGCATTCGCATATTATACCTTTTTCCTAATTCCCCTACTTCAAACTGAATCACTTTCGTTCCATTTTTCTTTTTATCTTCTGATATTACTTTCACATCATGAAACACACCTGGAGTATGAATATCCTCAGTTTTCAAGTATTGAAAGAAATCACTATCACTTAATGTTGCTGTTACAATTTTCTTTCCATTCTCAATTGTTAATTTCGGATCCTTTATATAAACAGCTGCCATAGACTCTTCATTGGTTTTATCTTTATACGCTTTAATAACAGCGTCATATGTACCATCTTCTAAACCTTGTCCAGTTTTATTCGCCTCAATTGCTACTGCCGCTAAAGCAGGTGTCGAATACACAGCAAACGGAAGTGATAACGCCGCCGCTATAATCATTGCATTTATACGTTTTCTTTTATTTTGTTTCAACTTTACATCTCCTCTGAAATATATAATTCGAAATGTAATCATTTCTCGAATAAATGATAATGATTTTCATTATCATTGTCAACTGAAAAAATAAAAAGTTTACAAAAAAAGAACCTCTTTAAAAGAGGTTATGCCATTTTCTCACCTGATTCTTCTCTAAAAAAGCTTTTCATCGCATGAAATACGTCTGCTTTTTGCTTTAAAATATAGTATCTAAAGTTTTCATCTTTAATATTTTTATAGGCTGACATGAGTGTACTGTGGCGATTGTATTGGTTCACTTCCCCATATCCAAACATATTACATTTCTTCATTAATTCTTCCACAAGCTTTACACATCTAGCATTATCTGATGTTAAATTATCACCATCTGAAAAATGGAATGGATAAATATTATAGCGGTCTGGTGAATATTTATTATCGATTAGCTCGAGTGCTTTTTTGTATACGGAGGAGCAGATTGTTCCACCACTTTCTCCTTTTGAAAAGAATTCTTCTTCTGTAACGACTTTCGCTTCTGTATGATGAGCAATAAATTCAATATCAACTGTTTCATACTTTGTGCGTAAAAATCTTGTCATCCAGAAAAAGAAGCTACGTGCCATATACTTCTCCCACATTCCCATCGATCCACTCGTATCCATCATCGCTAAGACAACAGCCTTTGAATCTGGCTTTAATACTTCATTCCAAGTACGGAACTTTAAATCTTCTTGATGAATTGGATGGAAAGATGCTTTACCACGCATCGCATTTCGTTTATATGCGGATATCATTGTTCGTTTCTTATCGATATTTCCCCATAATCCTGTTTTTCTAATGTCATTAAATTCAACATGTTCAATCCGGTTTTCATCTATTTCTTTTCTCTTTAAATTAGGCAGCTCTAACTCTCTGAAAAACGCTTGCTCTAATTCTAAAATAGAGACTTCAGCTTCATAGTAATCTTCCCCAGCTGCATCTCCTGCTCCTTGCCCTTTTCCTGGCCCTTTTTGTTTTTGACCACCTGATCCATCTCTCGCAACGACATCACCAACTTTGCTGTCACCGTTTCCTTGCCCTACATGTTTATTTTTATCATAATTGTATCTAATCTTATATTCATCTAGAGAACGAATTGGTATTTTTACAACATCCTTGCCATTAGACATAACTATACTTTCTTCTGTTACAAGATCGGGTAAATTATTCTTAATTGCCTCTTGTACTTTTTCTTGATGGCGCTGTTGGTCGTCATATCCTTTGCGATGGAGGGACCAGTTTTCCTGTGAAATCGTATAATTTGGTTGATTTTCTTCGCCCATTCCTTTCCCTCCTTACTGTAATTGTCTTCCTGTATGAACAGCAAGCTACAAATTTTGTTCTGTAATGTGCAAGCTAGAATATTTGAAAGGTAACTGCCCATAGAAAATCATCCCATAAACATTTATAACGTTTTTCATACAATACCCCGAGCATCCTAAACAAAATTTTGCCACTCACATAATAGAAAGAAATATTCAGCCACTGATAAGAAAGAAACACAATGCATTGTTGCACACATTTTTACTTTGCAACATATTGTATTGTGTTGGCTTTTTTCGTATGAATGGTTGGTTACTCTATCATATGCATATTGTAAAAATAATTGACAATAAATTCATGAAATTGCATCTTAATTTATTACATTTGGACAAGGTATGACACTTTACACACATATGAACGGATAATAAAACGCTGTCCCGCAAAATACAAGAGACAGCGTTTTGTTATCAAACTATCGGTTTAACAAGCTACCTACATAGCGTAGTAATTCATTTGCTGAAGAAGAATTATAGCCATGCTCATCAATTAAACGCGCAACAACATCATTGATTTTCTTAAGCTGATTTTCGTCCGGTGTTTTCGTTGATGTTGTAATTTTTACTATATCTTTTAAATCAGCAAATAGTTTTTTCTGAATCGCTTCACGAAGACGTTCATGTGAATTATAATCAAAGCGTTTTCCTTTACGGGCATAAGCAGAAATGCGAATTAAAATCTCTTCACGGAATGCTTTCTTAGCATTTTCTGAAATTCCAATTTGCTCTTCAATTGAGCGCATTAATTTTTCATCTGGACTCATTTCTTCCCCTGTTAACGGATCACGTAATTTCGATTTATTGCAGTACGCCTCGACGTTATCTAAGTAATTATCCATAAGCGTCTTAGCTGATTCTTCATATGAATAAACAAACGCTTTTTGTACTTCTTTCTTCGCGATTTCATCGTATTCTTTTCTCGCTAATGAGATGAAATTCATATAACGTTCACGGTCTTCATTACTAATCGATGGATGCTGATCCAGCCCATCTTTTAAAGATCTAAGTACATCTAACGCGTTAATAGATGGTACCTCTTTTCGAATGATTGTAGACGAAATTCGGTTAATGACATAACGAGGATCAATACCCTTCATACCTTCATCTTGATATTCGCGTTGTAATTCTTCTACATCAATCGCATTATAACCTTCTACCGTTTCTCCATCATACAAACGCATCTTTTTAATTAAATCAATATCCGGACGCTTCGGATCTTTTAAACGAGTTAAAATAGTGAACATTGCTGCAACGCGAAGTGTATGTGGTGCAATGTGAACATTCGACACATCACTTTCACGAATCATTTTTTCATAAATATGTTCTTCTTCACTTACTCGTAAATTATAAGGAACTGGCATTACAATAATTCTTGAGTGTAATGCTTCATTTTTCTTATTTGCTATAAATGAGCGATACTCTGTTTCATTCGTATGCGCTACAATTAATTCATCTGCTGAAATAAGCGCAAATCTTCCCGCTTTGAAATTCCCTTCTTGTGTAAGCGATAATAAGTGCCATAAAAACTTCTCATCGCATTTTAACATCTCTTGGAACTCCATCATTCCTCGGTTTGCCTTATTTAATTCTCCATCAAATCGATACGCACGCGGATCTGATTCTGAACCATATTCTGCAATCGTAGAAAAGTCCAGACTACCTGTTAAATCTGCAATATCCTGTGATTTTGGATCAGACGGGCTAAATGTACCAATCCCTGTACGGCGATCTTCAGAGAAGAAAATACGCTCTACAACTACATCCTCAATTCTTGATCCGTATTCTTGCTCTAAACGCATGACATTTAGTGGTGATAAATTCCCTTCAATTCTAACTCCATACTCATCAAAGAAATCATCTCGTAAATGATGTGGAATTAAATGCAGTGGATCCTCATGCATTGGGCATCCTTTAATTGCAAAAATTGCTCCGCGATCTGTTCTTGAATATGTTTCTAATCCTCGTTTCAACATCGTAACTAACGTTGATTTCCCTCCACTAACAGGACCCATTAATAATAAAATTCTTTTTCTAACATCTAATCGTTTTGCAGATGGATGAAAATATTCCTCTACAAGACGTTCTAGAGCATCCTCTAATCCAAAGAGCTGATTACTAAAGAAGTTATACTTTCTTCTACCATCAACTTCTTCAATTCCGGCATCTTTTATCATATTGTAAATGCGAGAGTGTGCTGTTTGAGCCACCCATGGTCTTTCTTTCACAAGCTCCAAATACTCCGCAAACGTACCTTCCCATTGTAAACGTTCTTCTGCTGCTCGATGCTGTTCAATCTTTTTTAGAATATCCATTATAGCTCCTCCCCCATCTCCTTGTTCAATCGGATTATTATAAAAGGTATGCTAGGATGTCCTTAAACATTCTTTAAATCAAAACGAAATATATAATAGCACGCTAAAATTCTCTCCAAAATTCAAAGAAAATTCTGTATAATATAGGTATTAACGTTTTTACACTGCTATTCATTATAAATAAATTCTTTTCTTCTAAGAACCTTACATACATTTTGGGTAATAAATAAAACTCGTGAACCGAAAAAAGTAAGGAGGATATTAGTATGAAATTATTATTAATTTTAGGTGTATCACTCACATTTCTTACAGCTATTTTTACATCCGGTTACAATGACAAACCAGGTACACATAAAAAATGATGTGCTTTTAGCACATCATTTTTTATGCATTATTTATAATACATATTTTCCATATCATATTTGGATAGTGGTCGGCTATAATAATAACCTTGTACAAGCTTCACATTCTTTTCTTTCAAAAACTGTATTTGCTCCTTTTTTTCTACTCCCTCTGCAATTACATTCAATTCTAAAGTATGAGCTAAATGAATAATTGCAGCTGTAATATTCGTATCACGTTCATCTATATGTATACCTTCCATAAAAGAACGATCAATTTTTAAAGTATCAATTGGATATGTTTTTAAGTAACTTAAAGATGAATAGCCTGTTCCAAAATCATCTAAATGAATCTTTAAATTTTGTTCTTTTAATTGTAGTAACACTCTCTTCGATATATCTTTATGTATAAGAGCTCCTTCTGTAACCTCTATCGCTAATAAATGAGCTGGTACATTGTACTTATTTAAAGCCCGTGTAATCATCTCTATTAATGTAATAGAGCGAAAGTGTCTAGCTGAAATATTAACTGCGATTGGGACCACTTCATATCCTTTATTTAACCATTCGCGCAGTTGCTGACACACTTGATTTACTACCCATTCATCGAGCTTAATAATAAATCCTGTTCTTTCTGCCAACGGAATAAATTGGTTTGGAGAAACAAATCCTAATTCCTTATTCTCCCACCTTATTAAAGCTTCCATACTAGCTATTTTTTTCGTCTCAATATTAATTTGTGGCTGATAATATAAGAAAAATTCATTTTTTTCTATAGCACGATGTAACTGGTTTTCTATTATAAACCTTTGTTCACGCTCACAGTCTAATCCACTACAATAAAAATGATAATGTCCTTTTCCTTTTTCTTTTGCTTTTTCTAAAGCAGCATCGACCCTCTGAAATAGTATTTTTTCATCTTCTCCATCTGCTGGAGCCATTACAATTCCAATTGACGCACTTAAATATACATCTTCTTCTTCGATTACAAAATATTCACTAATATTTTTCAGTATGCTTTTTGCAACTTCCTCTACACATTCTTTCGTTATATTTTCTATTAACATAACAAATTGATCATCGTGTTCTCTAAATAAGTGCATACCTTCTATTTTTAGATTGCTTAAACATTCTGTAACTTTTTGTAATACTTTATCTCCCTCTTTATGACCAAATGTATCATTAATACGATGAAACTCATCTAAATCTATAAATACAAGCGCAAAATTTATACTCTCATTTAAAAAAGTATTTAACTTATTTGCACATGAAATTCTATTCATTAATCCCGTTAACTGGTCATAGTAAGCTAAATATTCTGTTCGCATTTCGTTTAATACTTGCCTTGTAACATCTCTCGTAACAATATACACTCCAACAATTTCACCGTTCACAATAATCGGGATAGTTCTCAAAGAAATATATAGCTCGTACCCTTCTTTATGAACATATTTCTTTGAAACAATTTGTTTTGCTTTTCCTTGCATCGATCCCTTAAATATAATTTGAAAATCTTTTTCATATTCTTTATTAATAAATTCAAAAATAAATTTATTATTTAATTCCTCATACCGGTATCCAAATATTTCATACGTTGCCGGGTTTGCATATGTAACTCTCCCTATAGAATCTATAGATATAATTGAGTCATTATTATATTCCAGTAACGACTTAAATAACATTTGTTTTTCCTCTATCTCTGTCTTCTCCTCAATTTGAGCTGTAATATCTCTTGTAATACAAATAACAAATTGACATATTCCTTCTTCATCGCAGACAGGATTAAGTGAAGATTCATAATGTATCTCACCTTTTGGTAATTTGACTACATCACAAAAAGTGTGTGCTTTTGCTTCTCTCACTACTTTTTCATATTGCCTTTGCAATATCCCCGCTATATCTTTTGGTAATACTTCTGCAAAAGTTTTTCCATAGCACTCTTCGCTTAACCTAGCATAATCCATTCCTATTTTATTCACATACATATATTTAAACGTTTCATCATCAATAACTTTCAATATAAATACTAAATCTTGAATAGCATGTAATAACCCTTGTCTAATTAAATCCATATCTATCATACTTAAAAAGGTATTTTGATTACTATATTCTTCCTTCATATTTATCTCAACCCGTCTTATCTATTTTTAATCATATATCCCATTCTATATGATTATGTCCTCTCTTTTAAATGTATGATTACATATTATTTTATTTTATAAAAAAAAGTCGCCATATGGCGACTTTTAATAAACGATTTCTAAATCTAATCCAGGGTAATTTTGTTGACGGAATGCTTCATAAATTAAAATTGCTGCTGTATTAGATAAATTTAATGAACGTACTTTATCTGTCATTGGAATACGTAAACAATGATCAAAGTTTTCTTCGATTACATTAGCTGGTAAGCCGTTTGTTTCTCTTCCAAATACAAAATAGTAATCCTTCTCGCGCTTGCTATAGTCAAACGCTGTATGAGCTTTCTCGCCATACTTCGTTAAATAGAAGAATTCACCATCTTTATTTTTTTCATAAAATTCTTCAATTGAATCATAATACGTAATTTTCACGTGCTGCCAATAATCTAATCCGGCACGCTTTAACATTTTATCATCCGTTGAAAATCCAAGCGGTCTAATCAAATGTAATTCTGTTCCAGTTGCTGCACAAGTACGAGCAATATTTCCTGTATTTGCTGGAATTTCTGGCTGATATAAAACAACATGTACTCCCACGCGATATTCACCTCTGTTTTTTGTCTACTACGTATTATACCACTTGAGCGAAAAATCTCTACCCATTAATAATATGAAAGAATTTATATTTCATTTGTGGTGTATATTTACTAGAGTCTTCATAGTTCCAATAACGTCGACGGCTATTCGCTGAATGTGCATTTACAAGCGGCATACCATCTGCATCTTTTGCTACTACAATCGTCGTATGATTCCATCTTCCGTCATCCTCGAAATCATAAGCAATAACATCTCCAAGAATAAGTTCTTCTGGCCTCTCTACCGCCTCTGCTCGAAGTCCTGTTGTAGCACCTGACAAATACCAATAAAAAGAATGTGCAACAGCCCAGCTCCAACTCCACTGATTCTCCCTTTGCCACCATCCTTTACGAATATTAGGATATCCGTTCATAGGTACTTCTCCAGTATGAAGACATTGAGAAATGAAATTCGTACAATTATCAGGGAAATTACGATACATAGGATTTCGGTCATCCCACCAACGCTCTGCATATTTCACTGCCTCTAAACGATTATATTGATAAGAACCGTACTTCTCTTTCGTAATTTCCCTTTCTAATGTCTCACCCATTCTAATTTCTTCTGACACTTCAATATCATAATCGCTTATAATCCGACTATTATTTAAACAAACTCTTCGTTTTAATTGTTCCTCTTCAATATAAAATAATTCTTTATGCTTAATTAAATATTTAAAATGTATTTGATAATCAATTTCTTGATGGTCATTACTATTTAATTGCCTAATGAAAGAAACATCCGCAGTTGCTTTCACTATATGTGCACTACGCCTTTGAAACAATTGTTTCTTTCTCTGTGCCATTTGTGGTAAATCCTCAGCAATACCATCCATGTCTGTTCGTTTCTCTGTGATATATGCTAAAAACTGTTGTACTTGCTTTTCAATATTCATTTTTACAGCCATTTCGTTTCCCTCCCATATTACAATATGAAAAAGGGAAATATTATCTACTCTTTTTTCTGTGCTAACAATTCAAGCCCGCGATTCATTTCATGAAGTACTTCTTCATCTTTCTCACGTTCCATCGCTTTCTCAATCGCTTCGCCTACTCCATCTCCCCCAATTTTCCCAAGTGCCCATGCTGCCGTTCCGCGCAATACCGGTCTTGGGTCATCTTTCATAACACCAATTAAATCAGGAATTGCCGATGCTTCTTTAAAATGTGCTAATGCTAAAATCGCATTTCTTTGCAGTGGCTTTTTCCCTCTCCATGACCCTGACATAATCCCATATTTCTCTTTAAAATCACGATTACTAATTGTTAAAAGTGGCGTTAATAATGGTTTAACTAGCTCAGGATCCGGCTCCATCTCAGGATGATTATGAAAATCCATTCCTTTGTTTTTCGGGCAAACAGTCTGACACGTATCACATCCATATATACGATTTCCTATTTTATCGCGATATTCTTCAGGTAGGAATCCTTTCGTCTGTGTTAAAAACGCAATACACTTCTTCGAATCTAACTGTCCCCCCTGTATTAAAGCACCTGTAGGACAAATATCGATACATTTCGTACAATCCCCGCATTGATCTTCTATCGGCTTATCTGGCGGGAATGGAACATTTGTAATCATTTCCCCTAAGTATACGTACGAACCGAATTCAGGTGTAATAATAGCACAGTTTTTCCCACTCCAGCCAATGCCTGCACGCTCTGATACAGCTCGATCACTTAATTCACCTGTATCAACCATGGACTTCACTTCTATATCTGGAAGTTTTTCAATTAAATATGCTTCTAATTTTTGCAAACGATCTCGTAAAACAAGATGATAATCTTGTCCCCAAGAAGCACGGCAAAAAATTCCACGGCGTTCTCCACGCTTACTTAATGGTGCATTTTTTAATTTTGAAGGATATGCTAAAGCAATCGCAATAATTGATTTAGCACCCGGTAATAAAAGTTGCGGATTCGTTCTCTTCTCTATATCAGGCTCTTCAAATCCAGATTGATAATTTAATTGTTGTTGCTGGATTAAGCGCTGCTTTAATTCCTCAAAAGGAGAAGCACTCGCAAAGCCTATTTTATCTATGCCAATTGTTTTACTATACGCAATTACATCTTGCTTTAATTGTTCAAAATCCACTCTTAATCGCCTCCTCAGATGAATCCATCATCCCTTATGTAACGACTTTATTGGTTAGTAATTCACTTTGGGAATACTATTATTTACTTCTATTTTCGCATGTAATTATATTTTTCAAACATTAAAAAACGCAATGCCTCGTTTATCTCGGAAACGAAACACTGCGTTGATCACAATTTATAGAAAAACATTTAATAAAATTTGGAGCGGGTGAAGAGAATCGAACTCTCGACCAGAGCTTGGAAGGCTCTTGTTTTACCACTAAACTACACCCGCAAATATGAATTACATATAAGATATTAGAATAACTTATGTAAAGTAGTATAGCATGTTAAAAAAATAGAGGCAAGAATTTTATCGAAAAAAGTCGAAAAAGTGATGAGAGACCTCATCACTTTTTCAATTCTTTATCAATGGCCTTCTTCATACTATCGAAATCAGGGTTTGCAAGATTTCCGTTTACATATACTGAAGGAGCACCTTGAACTTTTAATTTTTGAGCACGATCTGAATCTTTACGTACTTTTTCTGTAATTTCTTTACTGTGTAAATCTTTCTTAAATTGCTCTACATCAACTTTTGGAAGTTTCTCTTTCACAATGCTAAGAAGCAAATCTTCTGTAATCCATTCTTCCGTATCTTTCTTTTGATTTTGATAAATCTCATCATAGAAAATCCAGAATGAATCTTTATCTTGTTTATAAATTGCTTCACCAGCTGCTGCACCTAAATCCGAGTCTTTTCCGATAAATGGGAAGTTAATAAAATATAACTGCACTTTGCCTTTATCAATATACTCTTCTTTTAATCGAGGTAATACTGTTACATCCCAAGTACGACAAGCAGGACATTTAAAGTCTCCAAATTCAACTACCTTAACTGGAGCATCATCTTTCCCTAAAGATTGTTGCGTAGAATAAGCAAACATCTCATTCCCTTTATCTTTTTTGTCATTTATGATGCTATACGCAATTGTTCCAATTACAATCAATACTGCGATAGAAAAAACTATACCAAGAGCCATGAGTTTATTTGATTTCATATACATTCCTCTTTAATTTCATATTCTGTATACAGCATTGTACACAATACACATAATATCAACACTTATATACGTCACGCAATGAACACGCTCACATAAATTACAAAAACACAATAATTGTGACGATATTGTGTCACAATTTGTCACAATTTATTCAAAAAAAGAAGCTCCTCTTTAGGAACTTCTCTTAACTTACTGCTTTTTTACGCGCACTATTTAACATCGACTGCTCTATTTTTATATCATGACGAATTACTAATTTCTCACTAACTGCTTGAACATACTCATCATGGCTTATATAGCCTTCTTTCTCCATTAGTCTCAAAACGACATTTCGTCTCTCTACTGCTTTATCATAATTTTGGGCAGGTGAGTAATAAGCAGGTGCTTTTACTACAGCAGCCATCATTGCACTTTCAGCCAACGTTAATTGGTTCACCTTTTTACCGAAGTAAAGGTTTGCTGCTTTTTCAATTCCCCATGCTCCTTCACCATAATAAATGTTACTTACATATAATTTTAAAATTTCATCCTTCGTAAATGTGCGTTCAATTTTTTTCGTATAAAAAATCTCTTTCCACTTACGAGAAAATGTACGCTCATTCGTTAAAAAAGCATTTTTAGATAGCTGCTGTGTAATCGTGCTTCCTCCTTGCACGACACCACCAGCCTTTATATTCTCAACAGAGGCCCTAATAATTGCTATATAATCTAAACCGTTATGATGATAAAATCTTTTATCTTCTGTCGCAATAAATGCATGTGTTAATGATTCTGGCACCTCTAAATTAGCCGGTACATGTAATTTACTAATGTCACTTTTCTCAATCATTACATTTCCAATGAATAATAACGTACAACTTAACAATAATAATAATATAATGGCTTTATAAAAAAGTTTAGTCATTGGATTTAATGCAACTTTTTGATGATAGTTCACCCTAGATAATACTCGTTCTTTCATCTTGAACACCTCTTTTCCACACAGCATATAACTCTTACTTTAAGAATACATTGTTGTAAAAAAATATCCCATCGATTTCTCTTACACGTACCTTACATCATTGTAAGGTATAAAGTGAAACTTTAATCAGCCCTCACCAATCACGTTCCCGGCAAATAGCGGGGTAAAAAAGTATTGTATCACAGACCTTTTTTATCTACTATTCATCTGAAATATTGAATATAGATTATATTCAATCACGAATAACCAATAACAGAGTAAGCCTTAAGGCTATTATATTTTCACTTTACACTTTAATTATATCATCTACAAATATATATACTTTTGACTATCTAGTAATCTTAATGTATATAACATATATATTATAAAGAACAAACGTTCTATAAATCAATACTAACACTATTATTATTTTTACCTTTTTCTTAAACAGTATACAAAAAAGAGTAGTGATTTGAATGTATCTCAAATCAGCTACTCTTTTCTTTACAATCTTCCTATTAAATTATATGGCTGTACTTCCCACGTTTCATATGGAATACAATGTGTTGCTCTCATCGCATCAAGCGTTCTGGATTTCATATGAGGACGCGTTATATACTCATCTATGTTCTCTTCATTTAAATCAACAAATTTAGCCTCTTGTATTTCTTCAGGTTGAATTTTTATTTCGCCACTCACATATGCTACTTTAAAAACAACAGCTAGAATATGCATAGAGGCATTATAATAAACCCCTGTAATTCCGATGGGCTTCACCGTTAAGCCTGTTTCCTCTTTTATTTCCCTACAGACAGCTTGATCAAGTGCTTCTCCTTCTTCTACCTGTCCTCCTGGCATTTCCCACGTATCAGCTCGCCAGTGTACCTTTGTTAATAACACTTCATTTTTCTCATTTGTTAAATAACCCGCTACGGCAACTATATGCTTTGGTGTCTTATGTTCCATACTAAGCCTCCTAGAAATAATGGTTATTTCATATATCCCTATAAGCATATTCCCTATCTACACCAAAATACCTTTAATAATTCATCACCTTAATTAACTTCATAAAAAAAAGCCCCTATTCGTTAAACGAACAGGGGCTTTCATCGTATTACTCTCCTAAGTCTACGTTGTGGTAAACTTGTTGTACATCTTCTAAATCTTCTAATGCATCAACCATTTTCTCAAATTGTACTTGAGCATCTTCAGGAAGTGTAACATCACTTTGTGCAAGCATTGTTAATTCTGCAACTGTAAATTCTTCAACACCAGCACCTTTAAGTGCAGATTGTACTGAATGGAATTGATCTGGTTCAGCATACACGATAACAGCATCTTCTTCTTCTAGAATGTCACGTGCATCTACATCTGCTTCCATTAAAATTTCAAGAACTTCATCTGATGTTTTACCTTCAAGGCCGATAACAGCTGTCGCATCAAACATGTAAGCTACAGAACCGTTTACACCCATGTTACCACTGTTTTTGCTAAATGCAGCTCGTACATCTGCTGCAGTACGGTTTACGTTATTTGTAAGTGTATCTACAATAACCATAGCTCCATTTGGTCCAAATCCTTCATAACGAAGCTCGTCATAATTTTCCTCTGAACCGCCTTTTGCTTTTTCAACTGCACGATCAATAATTGTTCTTGGTACATTGTATGTTTTCGCACGTTCTAATACGACTCTAAGCGCTTGGTTTGATTCTGGATCTGGCTCGCCTTGTTTTGCTGCCACATAAATTTCACGTCCAAATTTCGCGTATATACGGCTTGTATTTGCATCTTTTGATGCTTTTTTGTCTTTAATATTGTTCCATTTACGGCCCATACTTTCCACTCTCTTTCTCGTTTTAAATCTACATAAAAATATTAATATGAAATATAATGTGTGTTCAACACATTTTTAAAAGAAATATAAAAAGTTCATTTTTGATTCATATTACAGACATAATATAAATCACTATCATTTTGTTCTTTCGACAAGTTATATTATACATGAATTCCTAAGTTTATTACGAATTTTAGCATCACATAATATAATTTAACAAAAAAGACTCTAACATTTCTGTTAGAGTCTTTTTATATTGCTAATACCTATTTCCATAATATTCCTATAATTACTTTCTATTGTTGTATAATAAAAATAGGAAAAAATTTGAAGAAAAGATGAAGGGAGAATTATGACACATTCAAATGAAAAAAATCACATGCTTTTAAAGGAATAGGAGAAAAGTTAAACCCAACTATCTATCAAGTAAGATTCATGAAATGAGATGAACCAATCCAATTTGAGGCGTTTCCTGAATTGAAGGAATTAGGGAACTGGTTAAGTACTTCAACGCAAATGTGGGCGTGCCACTCAACAATGTATAAGTACAACAGAGAAGAGTTTAAAAAGAAGTTTTTAGAAATTACAAACTTAACCGTTGATAATGTACTAATATCTACTGGTGGTGTCGGATTTAACTTCATGTCACCAGGGTGGAGAAATTCTCTCTAAATACCGCAATTAAAAGGATAAAATTGAATGTTTGTTTTTATCCTTTTAATGTTTCACAGTTTACTCACCGTACACTTTTTGTGCTTATTTTGTCATGTAATGAAAAGAAAAGAAAACAAAAAAACTCTATACTAATTGTATAGAGTTTTTTTACGACGTTCATGATACCGATGGTCGGGGTCGAACCGACACTCCCGAAGGAACACGATTTTGAGTCGTGCGCGTCTGCCAATTCCGCCACATCGGCACAAAAGAAAAGGCGGCAACCGGATTTGAACCGGTGATAAAGGTTTTGCAGACCTCTGCCTTACCACTTGGCTATGCCGCCATATTAAATTTTATTGGAGCGGAAGACGGGATTCGAACCCGCGACCCCAACCTTGGCAAGGTTGTATTCTACCACTGAACTACTTCCGCAAAAATGGCTGGGCTAGCTGGATTCGAACCAGCGCATGACGGAGTCAAAGTCCGTTGCCTTACCGCTTGGCTATAGCCCATCGAATTCTTACTTAATTATATGTAAGTATCAATTAAATTATTTGTAATTTTTAAAATAAAAATGGGGCGACTGATGGGAATCGAACCCACGAATGCCGGAGCCACAATCCGGTGCGTTAACCACTTCGCCACAACCGCCATGTTGTGTAAATATATTTGGCAGGGGCAGTAGGAATCGAACCCACACTGGAGGTTTTGGAGACCTCAGTTCTACCTTTAAACTATGCCCCTATGTAAATGGTGGAGGGGGGCAGATTCGAACTGCCGAACCCGAAGGAGCGGATTTACAGTCCGCCGCGTTTAGCCACTTCGCTACCCCTCCGAAACTTACATGGTGCCGGCTAGAGGACTTGAACCCCCAACCTACTGATTACAAGTCAGTTGCTCTACCAATTGAGCTAAGCCGGCGTATTTTATTGAAATAAATGGTGGCTCGGGACGGAATCGAACCGCCGACACGAGGATTTTCAGTCCTCTGCTCTACCGACTGAGCTACCGAGCCTTATTAAAATGGCGGTCCCGACCGGGGTCGAACCGGCGATCTCCTGCGTGACAGGCAGGCATGTTAACCACTACACCACGGGACCATTTGGTTGCGGGGACAGGATTTGAACCTGCGACCTTCGGGTTATGAGCCCGACGAGCTACCGTGCTGCTCCACCCCGCGATAATACTATTCATATAAAATTTATATGGTGGAGGATGACGGGATCGAACCGCCGACCCCCTGCTTGTAAGGCAGGTGCTCTCCCAGCTGAGCTAATCCTCCAAAGTGGTGACCCGTACGGGATTCGAACCCGTGTTACCGCCGTGAAAGGGCGGTGTCTTAACCACTTGACCAACGGGCCAAATATTATAAATCCTATGGCGGAGAGCAAGGGATTCGAACCCTTGATACGCTTGTGACGTATACACGATTTCCAATCGTGCTCCTTCGGCCAACTCGGACAGCTCTCCAATGGCTCCGCAGGTAGGAATCGAACCTACGACCGATCGGTTAACAGCCGATAGCTCTACCGCTGAGCTACTGCGGAATAATATTGCCTGGCAACGTCCTACTCTCACAGGGACAAGGTCCCAACTACCATCGGCGCTAGAGAGCTTAACTTCCGTGTTCGGTATGGGAACGGGTGTGACCTCTCTGCCATCATTACCAGACATTATTCTTTTGAGACAATCATTATTATAACTTATTTACTTTAAAAGTCAACAAGTTTTTTATATTCTCTCAAAACTAGATAACATTTGCTACATATTATATGGTTAAGTCCTCGATCTATTAGTATTCGTCAGCTCCACATGTCACCATGCTTCCACCTCGAACCTATCAACCTGATCATCTTTCAGGGATCTTACTAGCTTACGCTATGGGAAATCTCATCTTGAGGGGGGCTTCATGCTTAGATGCTTTCAGCACTTATCCCTTCCGCACATAGCTACCCAGCTATGCCCTTGGCAGAACAACTGGTACACCAGCGGTGCGTCCATCCCGGTCCTCTCGTACTAAGGACAGCTCCTCTCAAATTTCCTACGCCCACGACGGATAGGGACCGAACTGTCTCACGACGTTCTGAACCCAGCTCGCGTACCGCTTTAATGGGCGAACAGCCCAACCCTTGGGACCGACTACAGCCCCAGGATGCGATGAGCCGACATCGAGGTGCCAAACCTCCCCGTCGATGTGGACTCTTGGGGGAGATAAGCCTGTTATCCCCGGGGTAGCTTTTATCCGTTGAGCGATGGCCCTTCCATGCGGAACCACCGGATCACTAAGCCCGACTTTCGTCCCTGCTCGACTTGTAGGTCTCGCAGTCAAGCTCCCTTATGCCTTTGCACTCTACGAATGATTTCCAACCATTCTGAGGGAACCTTTGGGCGCCTCCGTTACACTTTAGGAGGCGACCGCCCCAGTCAAACTGCCCACCTGACACTGTCTCCCGGGTCGATAAGACCCGTAGGTTAGAATTTCAATACAGTCAGGGCGGTATCCCACCAGCGCCTCCACCGAAGCTAGCGCTCCGGTTTCAATGGCTCCCGCCTATCCTGTACAAACTGTACCAAAATTCAATATCAGGCTACAGTAAAGCTCCACGGGGTCTTTCCGTCCTGTCGCGGGTAACCTGCATCTTCACAGGTACTATAATTTCACCGAGTCTCTGGTTGAGACAGTGCCCAAATCGTTACACCTTTCGTGCGGGTCGGAACTTACCCGACAAGGAATTTCGCTACCTTAGGACCGTTATAGTTACGGCCGCCGTTTACTGGGGCTTCAGTTCAGAGCTTCGCTTACGCTAACCCCTCTCCTTAACCTTCCAGCACCGGGCAGGTGTCACCCCCTATACTTCGCCTTACGGCTTCGCAGAGAGCTGTGTTTTTGCTAAACAGTCGCTTGGGCCTATTCACTGCGGCTTTCCGTTAAGAAAGCACCCCTTCTCCCGAAGTTACGGGGTCATTTTGCCGAGTTCCTTAACCAGAGTTCTCTCGCACACCTTAGGATTCTCTCCTCGCCTACCTGTGTCGGTTTGCGGTACAGGCACCTTTTATCTCGCTAGAAGCTTTTCTTGGCAGCGGGGAATCAAAGACTTCGCTCCATAAGGAGCTTCCCCATCACAGCTCAGCCTTCACGATAAGCGGATTTGCCTA
>NZ_CM127843.1:302500-520000 GCF_052805735.1 Bacillus sp. N6 | reverse complement strand
TCCGCTGTTGGGTGCGTCATTGATTCCACAAGGTACTCTAAAATAGCATGACGCTGTGGAGTAATGCGTACACCCGTATTTTTCAGCATTTCTAGCGCTTCTTTTAATTCTTCTTTGACCACCGTCATGCACCCCGATTCTATACGGATTATTATTTTATAATTCTTATAAAGAGTGTACTCCTTTTCTTATAAATCGTCAATATTTCTACTATAAGTATGTGGTTTATTTTTATATTCAGGACTTGTTTTTATGTATCTTTCCCTTTTTCTTCATATATTAAATAGAAAAAAGTGCGACATAATCGCACTTGGAATACTATCATCTGAGGAGGTATGCCCTACACTTCCACTTTATGTAAGGCAGTAAAATATGTATAGACACTTGCCTTGTTTCTGCATATTTTATCTCCAACGTAGATTTATTTTATATAAGAAAGAACATCCTCAATATGTCCTTTCACTTTCACTTTACGCCACTCTTTTACAAGTTCACCGTCTTTATTAATAAGGAATGTAGAACGCTCGATTCCCATATACTCTTTCCCAAAGTTCTTTTTTAACTTCCAAACATCGTATAACTCTGCTACTTTATGATCTTCATCTACTAAAAGTGTAAATGGCAATTCATGTTTCTCAATGAATTTCAAATGTCTATTCGCTGAATCAGGACTTACTCCAAGAATAACCGTATCCTTCTCTTGAAATACTCCATACGCATCACGAAAATCGCATGCTTCAGTTGTACATCCTGGCGTCATATCTTTCGGGTAAAAATAGAGAACTACATTTTTACCGCGGAAATCAGCTAGGCTAACTTCTTCTCCGTTACTTCCCTCTAATGTGAATTCTGGTGCCATTTCTCCTACTGTAATCATTGCTATCACTCCTACTCTTTTCCTTTACTATAACAAATGCTTCCTTATTTTTCATTGTCTATTACAGACCTCATCACAAAAGCAAAAGGGAGTGTATATCCAATTAGCGCTTCTGCAATTGCAATCCATCGCCCAATTCCAATCGGAGATATGTCACCATATCCAACAGACAATAAAGTAACTGCGCTAAAATATAAACAAACTTCAACGAGTTGAAAAGAATGAGCGTTCAAACTTTCTCCGTCCTCTTTCAAAACTGCGAAACCCATTTCCTCTAATACAACGTAACTTAATCCAAACGCGATCAGTACTGTTGTATAGATCAAAAATAATGTGGCCAAATTATACAGCGAAAAAAAACGCGTTGAATCTGAATAGGAACTCCATAATAATTGGACACTTTTCAAAATAGCGATTGCTGCAATTAATAGAATAAATCCCCATAACATGTCCTCCACCTCATTTTATATGTATGAGGTGGAGGACTGATTTATCCCTTAGAAACGAACAAGCTTCTATAATTAATTACCCGCGCCACGGTATCTTTTTACTCCTTGGTTCCAGAGGTTGATTGCAATCGTAAAACAGATAACACCAACAAGTGGCGTCGCGAATGCATAACTATTCCATTCTGTTTTTCTTAAAAAGTACGCTGCTGGATATACTCCAACAAACGCGAACGGTAAAACAAACGTTAAAATGAAACGAATTACACGATTATAAATATTAACAGGATAGCGCCCGTAATTACCTATGTTATACATAAGGGGCATAATTGAACTTTTCGCATCCGACCAAAAACCAAGGCTCGCAAGCGTAACAAATATCCCTCCATATACAAGTGCTCCTCCTCCTACCATCAATATAAATAAGAAGAAATCATACCAGTAAAAAGATAATTGTAACTCCACAGCTGCATATCCCATTACAACAATCCCTGTAATGGCTCC
Source organism: Bacillus sp. N6 (assembly GCF_052805735.1). Classification (NCBI taxonomy): domain Bacteria; kingdom Bacillati; phylum Bacillota; class Bacilli; order Caryophanales; family Bacillaceae; genus Bacillus; species Bacillus sp. N6. The sequence goes on along the minus strand of NZ_CM127843.1, from coordinate 518,173 downwards.
AATTAAAGATTCAAGTTCCATTCTTTCTAATATAATTTGAAATAGGCTATGGATCGGTCGCGTTAATACACGATCCATCTCCCCTTTAATAATGTATCGATCATTAAAATCCCATATATTAAAGAAAGCTGAAAAGATGGCAAATGGTACTAAAAAGAAACCATAAATAAAGATTACCTCTTCTCGACTCCATCCCTTCAATGCTTGTGTATGCCCAAATACAACGAGAATAAATATTAAATTAACTGCTTGAAGCGATAAATCAGAAAGTAAACCAACGATAAAATCGCCTCGATACTCCAATTTCGTTTTTATATATTGACTTGCATATTGTAAAAATAAGTTTATATATAGCATCTCATCATCCCCCTTGTACAATTAGACGTTTTCTCGCCGTTCTCCACATGAGTACAATTGGAATAATAAGTACAATTGCCCAAATCACTTGAAATACTAAAGCCTCATACAACTTACTCCCCTGTATACCTTCAGAAAAAATCATACTTGGAATATAACTAATAGCCTGAAACGGTAAAAACATCATTGCTTTTTGGGCCCATAACGGATAAAAACTAATTGGTAATAATAGACCTGAAAATAAATCAATAACAACGCGTTTTGCATACATAATTCCACTATTATTAAATAGGAAAAACGTAAGCATTCCCGTCATTAAATTAATTTGTGTATTAATAATAAAACTAAATATTAAAGATAAGAAGAAATATAACCACGTTTGAAAATTCGTTGTAATTTGCAATGAAAATAATAGCGTAACGATAACCATGCCCGGGATGGAAAAGAATGCAAAACGGAATATCCCCTCGCCAAGACCTTGCATAACTTTCATACCTAAATAGTTGTAAGGACGAATTAATTCTACAGCCACACGGCCTTCTTGAATTTCCATCGCAATTTCTCTATCTATATTATTAAAATAAAACGCACGTGCCATCCACGCGATTGCGATATACGTAGTCATTTGCGAAATAGATAAACTTTCAATATTCTCTTTTCCGCTATAAATTGCTTGCCACAAAAAATAATATGCGCCGATATTAATTGTATAAATTAAAATCCCGCTATAATAGTTTGTGCGATACGCAAGCATCATTAAAAAGCGAATTCGAATCATTTCAATATACTTACCCATGCGTAATACCTTCTTCATAAATGTTACGAATAATTTCCTCTGTAGACACTTCGTTAATTTTTAAATCTTTAATTTGAAATGCTTGTACTACTTTAGAAATAAGCATTGAAATAACAACTTCTTCATTCGGAATTTTTGCAACCCATGCGTTTTCCTCTTTCGCTTTCGACCAAACAACATGATTATCTGGCATAACCATTGATAAAGCCTGATAGGAAACTGGTGCAACAAACTGAAAGTGTATTTCCTTCTCTGCTCCCCACTGCGTACGAAGATTATTTAAAGAACCGTCATACATAATATTTCCTTCATCCAGCATGATAACACGCTCACATAAAGCTTCAATATCCGTAATATCATGAGTAGTTAATAAAATTGTTGTTTTATAACGTTCATTCATTTCTTTTAAAAATTCACGTATTTTCAATTTCACAAGTACATCTAACCCAATTGTTGGCTCATCTAAAAATAATAACGGTGGATTATGAATTAAGGCTGCTGCTAATTCACAACGCATTCTTTGACCGAGAGATAATTTTCGAACTGGTTTATCTAATAAAGGCCCTATATCTAACGTTTCAATTACGTGCTCCATATGCTCCTTATACTGAGCGTCTGATACACCATACACTTTCTTTAATAAACGAAACGATTCTTGGACTGCAATATCCCACCAAAGTTGCGAGCGCTGTCCAAAGACAACACCAATTGTTCTTACAAATTCTTCTCTTTGTTTATGTGGATTCATTCCATTTACTGTGATTTGCCCTGATGTCGGAGTCAAAATCCCCGTAAGCATTTTAATTGTTGTTGATTTACCAGCACCGTTCTCACCGATATAACCAACCATTTCACCTTGCTTTACAGTAAAAGATACATCATTTACTGCTGGTACTATTTTATAATTACGATTTAATAAATCGCGAAATGCACCCTTTAAGCCCGGACGACTTGAATAGGCTGTAAACTCTTTACGTAACCCTTGTACCTCAATTACCGATTTCATAATCGGACCCCCCTCCTAAATGTCACAACGAATAGTTTACCCAACTGCCTTCGCTATCACAAACAATACGTCTTTTCGAAAAACATGTTAGAATAATACATAGATTTTTGTAAGGAGATGAATTGTAGTGAAATTCACAAAGTCAGAAGCATTACATAAAGAAGCTTTAGAGCATATCGTTGGCGGTGTTAACAGTCCTTCTCGTTCTTTTAAAGCAGTTGGCGGCGGCGCTCCTGTTGCTATGGAACGCGGGAAAGGCGCTTATTTCTGGGATGTAGACGGAAATAAATATATCGATTATTTAGCAGCATACGGTCCTATTATTACTGGACATGCTCATCCGCATATAACAAAAGCAATTACTACAGCTGCTGAAAATGGGGTACTTTACGGAACACCAACAGCGCTAGAGGTAAAATTCGCAAAAATGTTAAAAGAAGCAATGCCTGCATTAGATAAAGTCCGTTTTGTAAACTCTGGTACAGAAGCAGTGATGACAACGATTCGTGTTGCTCGTGCTTATACAGGTCGCACAAAAATCATGAAATTCGCTGGTTGTTACCACGGTCATTCTGATTTAGTACTTGTGGCAGCTGGATCTGGTCCTTCTACTTTAGGAACTCCTGACTCAGCTGGCGTACCACAAAGTATCGCACAAGAAGTTATTACCGTTCCATTTAATAATGTAGAAACTTTAAAAGAGGCGTTAGATAAATGGGGTCATGAAGTAGCAGCTATCCTTGTAGAACCGATTGTTGGAAACTTCGGTATTGTAGAACCTAAACCAGGATTCCTTGAAAAAGTGAATGAACTTGTTCACGAAGCTGGCGCACTAGTAATTTACGATGAAGTTATTACTGCTTTCCGCTTTATGTACGGTGGTGCTCAAGACTTACTTCGTGTGACACCTGACTTAACAGCGCTTGGTAAAGTTATTGGCGGCGGTTTACCGATCGGTGCTTACGGTGGTAAGAAAGAAATTATGGAACAAGTTGCTCCGCTTGGACCTGCATACCAAGCTGGTACAATGGCAGGAAACCCTGCTTCTATGGCATCAGGTATCGCTTGTCTAGAAGTGCTTCAACAAGAAGGACTTTATGAGAAATTAGATGAACTTGGTGCAATGCTTGAAAAAGGAATTTTAGAGCAAGCAACGAAACATAATATCGACATTACATTAAACCGTCTAAAAGGAGCTTTAACTGTATACTTCACAACAAATACAATTGAAGATTACGATGCCGCACAAGATACAGACGGTGAAATGTTCGGTAAATTCTTCAAGCTTATGCTTCAAGAAGGAGTTAACTTAGCACCTTCTAAATACGAGGCATGGTTCTTAACGACAGAACATACAAAAGAAGATATTGAATATACAATCGAAGCTGTCGGCAGAGCATTTGCTGCCCTAGCAGACAATAAATAATCCCGTCATTAAAAGGAAAAAAGAAAGCTCACCTTTCTTTTTTCCTTTTTTCTATTTCATAAATCCCGTATTAATAGTATAATTATTCATAATTATCTGTTTTATATTCTTTTACAGCATTACTATCTCTGTGTACAAGGTGATTTGCACCTTAAATAGTAAGATTATTCTAACTTTTACAAGAGGGGGGATTGACGGATGCTCAATACAAAAAATACATGGACACCGTCTTTATTTCGAGATTATAGAAATGCAGAACACGATGCGTGTGGAATCGTTTCCGTTATGGAGAAACGAAAAATTGCTACAAAAGAAAACATTGACCTTTGTATTCAATCACTCGTCAAAATGAATCATAGAGCTGGTTTCATTAATGGTGAGGGCGATGGCATCGGCATTCACATTGATGTACCAAAAGCGCTTTGGAATGAAAAACTAAAAAGTAGCGGATATAATCCAACGATTGTGGATCATCCCCACTTTATCGTTGGACATTTTTTTCTAAATAAAAAAGAAAACATTACTATCTTAAAAGATTATATTCGTACGCAATTAAACAACAAAAAATTTACAATCATTTTCGAAAGTGATGATGTAACAAACTCCGATGCACTCGGTCCACTTGGTAAACAAGAAGAACCTTTATTTTGGCAAGTTGCCCTTATCGCAGAAAACGAAATTACAAATATTGAGCAAACATTATTTTCTGTCACAATAAAAATAGAGGAAAACGAAGCAATTCATGTTGCTTCATTAAGTCGTGATCATGTTGTATATAAAGTTCTAGGTGCTGGTGATACACTTGTTGCCTACTATAATGATTTACAACATCCACTTATCGCTTCAACTATGACATTAGGACATAACCGCTACTCTACTAATACATTATCTAATTTTTTTCGTGTACAACCATTTAGCATTCTCGGACATAATGGTGAAATTAACACAATCGCAAAATTACGCGATCAAGCTGAAATGATTGATGTACCACTTACTGCTGGAGGCAGTGACTCTCAAGATTTAAACCGCACCTTAGAAACTCTACTTGTTCAATACGACTACAGTTTATTTGAAGCAATGGAAATATTGTTCCCTCCAATTATTAATGAAATTAAACTTTATGAAACACCTTTACAAGATTTATATACGTATATACGTGAAGCATGGGGACATTTTGCACAAGGACCAGCTGGCATCATTTCCCGTTTTAAAGATGAAGCTGTTTTCAGTGTTGATTCCCTTGGATTACGCCCAGTATGGAAAGTAGAGACAGAGAGCTCTTATATTTTCTCTTCTGAACCTGGAGTTGTATCACCAACTAAATATGTAGCAGAACCAAAACCACTCGCCCCTGGAGAAAAGGTTGGATTAAAATGGAATGAACAAGATGAACTTGTTCTTTATGAATATGACAAATATCAAATCCAAGTATATAACCGTTTTAAAAAGCGAATTGATACTACCAATTACCATTTAAATTTATCTATCCCTGAAACGAAAAAAATCCAAGGGCTATGTGATTCTGTTCAAGTTGAAACGAAACAATACGTCGCTTTCGGATGGGACCGAGAACATATTCAGCTCCTTGAACAGATGGCAACAAAAGGCGTTGAGCCAATACGCTCACTTGGGCATGACTCACCACTTGCCGCACTCGATACTGATAGACGAAATATCGCTGACTTTATTAAAGAAAGTGTAGCTGTTGTTACAAACCCTGCAATTGACCGTGACCGTGAAATTGAACACTTCTCTACACGTACTGTACTTGGAGAGCGTCCAAGTTTATTAAGCGGCGCAAAACGGCCATTTGTAGTTGAAATGCTTTCACCAATTATTTTAGAAGGCAGCGTGGCACAACCTATTGCAGAGGAATTACACACAATTACGTATGAACAACTCATAGAGCTATTTATGACTCATAACTCTATCGCCACAATCTCTGCTACATTCAGCTCGTCAGAAACCCTGCAATGTGCATTAAGCCGCATTAGTTTTGAAGCGATAGCTGCTGTTAACAATGGTGCTTCTCTACTAGTATTAGATGACGCAAAAGCTCATCTAAATGAACGCTTGTGGATTGATCCACATTTAGTTACCGCTAAAGTACATCAAGCATTAAGTGAAAATAAATTACGCCGCAATTGTTCTCTCGTTATACGTTCTGGTGCCCTTCGCTCCTTACATGACATTGTAACGCTATATGGATTAGGAGCAGATAGTATTAATCCATATTTATTATTCGCGACTGTAAATGATGGAACAAAAATACCAATTACGAATCTGTATAATGCACTTAATAAAGGACTAGAAAAAGTCATTTCAACAATTGGAATTCATGAGTTACGTGGTTACGGACGTCTCTATTCATCTATTGGGTTACATGAGGGAATTGCAAATATATTACAAATTACAAATTTCTTCGGTTCAAATGATTTAGCTTTTTCACTTGAATCACTTACTGAAGATGCAAAAATACGAGCAGAGGATTATAACAATCCTAAAATTAGAATGCGAAAATCATTTCATATATTCCCGCGAATTTGGAAAGCAATTGGCGATGTTGCAAAAGGAAATTCTTATGATGATTACCGTGACAAGTTAAGTGAACTAGAAGAGAATAACCCAATCGCAATCAGACATCTTGTTCAAACGAAACAAACAAAACATGTCGTTCCAACTGAAGAAGTATCTATCGGCATTCAAAATCATAATTTACCATTTATTATTAGTTCTATGTCATTTGGTTCTCAAAACGAAATCGCCTTTCGTGCATATGCAGAAGCTGCCGATCAGCTAAATATGATTAGCTTGAACGGTGAAGGCGGCGAAATTAAAGATATGATTGGGAAATACCCACATACACGTGGACAACAAGTGGCATCTGGACGATTTGGAGTAAATGCCGAACTACTAAACTCATCAAACTTAATTGAAATCAAGATCGGTCAAGGCGCAAAGCCTGGGGAAGGTGGACATTTACCTGGTTCAAAAGTGACAGCCAAAATAGCTGAAGCACGTAATGCGACAATCGGCTCAGATTTAATTTCACCTTCTAATAACCATGATATTTATTCAATTGAAGATTTAGCTCAAATGATTACAGAAATTAAAACAGCTAATCAACTTGCCAAAGTAGCCGTGAAAGTCCCTGTCGTTCCTAATATCGGAACAATTGCTGTCGGTATCGCCAAAGCTGGCGCTGATTTTATTAACATTAGCGGATTCGATGGCGGAACAGGTGCTGCACGTATTCACGCATTGCAGCATGTAGGTCTCCCTGTAGAAATTGGTGTTAAAGCCGCTCACAACGCTTTATTAGAAGCAAGCATGAGACATAAAGTAGAGATTTGGGCAGATGGTGGTATTCGAAGTGTAAATGATGCCTTGAAAATCATGCTCCTCGGAGCAAACCGTATTGGATTTGGCACACTATCAATGATTGCAATCGGCTGTACTACTTGCCGTGGGTGCCATCTAGATACTTGCCATGTTGGAATTGCGACACAAATCGAGTCTGAAGCACAAGCAAAAGAACACGGATTACGCCGCTTCGTCCCGCGCGAATTAGAAAGCGCAGTTGCTGGCCTGCTAAATTTATTCACCACTTTCGGTATAGAACTAAAACGATTAACAGGACAGCTTGGGTATACAAATTTACAAGCAATTGTTGGGCGTTCTGATTTATTAGAGCAAGTTCGAGGCGAAAATTTATTAAACTTACGTAATTTACTACAAATAATAGAACATCCATCTGTTACAACAACAGAAGGCGTACCGGAAAAACAATTTAAAACAGTTCATTCCGCTGACTCAAAAGAATTAGTAGGCGTTGGTGTAGAGCAACGCGTTATGGGTGGTCTAGAATCATGTTATCGCGTTCGCAGTAAATTATATGAAGCTACTCAACTTGAACCACTTACATTAAAGTATACGAATGGTTCTATTCCCGGAAATGGGTTAGGTGCTTACAATAGTGAAAATTTATTTATACACGTAAATGGCGGCGCACAAGATGGCATTGGTAAAACCTCCTTTGGTGGTGGGATTTATATAACGAAATCAAAAGGAAAAGACGGAGTATATTATAACGGTTCTGTCGGAAAAGGATTTGGATATGGCGCACAAAAAGGGGCACTATACGTACAAGGGAACGCTGATGCTCGCGCTGGCATTCGCCTTTCTGGGGCAGACATGATAATTGGAGGTAGAATAACAAAACCACTCCGTGAAAAAGAGCACGGGAATATAGGGGCATACTCCAATATTAAAGGGTTTGCTTTTGAATATATGACAAATGGGCGAGCGCTTGTTTTAGGTGACCCTGGTCCATGGATTTGCGCCGGCATGACTGGCGGTGTTGTTTATTTACGTCATGATTCAAACTTAGGCTTAACAGAACAAGCCTTAAAAAGAAGAATCGCAAAAGGGGCAAATGTTACATTACAACCAATTAGTAAAAACGGTTTGAAAGATGTAACTGAATTATTGTTAGACTATATTCGTGTACTAAACGAGCATGAGCAATATGAGGAAGTTGCTTTGTTAACCCCGTTATTAGATGATATACAGAACCAGTTTTTTGAAATTATCCCGAAAAAAGAACAGGCAGATCCATCTATCTCAACAGAGTAACATGAGTAATTTTCATTATTAAGAAAAAATTGACGAAGTACACTTCTCATAGTAATCTATAGTAACAATTTGAGACCTGCTGAAATTCAGCAGGTCTTTTTACTAAAAACTGATGTTTAAAAGAAATTAGGAAAAATTATAAAGTGAAACTTTAATTAGCCTACAGCAATTGAGCGTTTACCGGCATCCAGCTACTGAATTTAGAGGCGGGAATCTTACTGTTCACAATTAGCGCGATAAAATGAATACTAATTTCTTTTAACGTCACTAAAATATCACTTGCTAACATATTGTAATGAATGTATAGTATCATGTTGTACATTCATTATGACAAGAGAAAGGATCTTATTAAGGGTATGAAACTTGGTGCTCGCATTTTAAAAACGGGTATTGCCATCACGTTAGCTTTATTTGCTTGTATTTTACTTCAATTACCGAGTCCGGTATTTGCGGGAATTTCAGCTATCTTTGCTGTTCAACCGTCTGTATACCGTTCTTATTTAACCGCACTTGAACAAATTCAAGCAAATGTAATCGGTGCGATATTTGCTATCGCATTTGCTACTGCTTTTGGACATAATCCTTTTATTATTGGATTAACATGTATATTAGTAATTGCTCTTACACTGCAATTACGATTAGAAAACACAATATCAATTGCCTTAGTAACAGTTATCGCCATTATGGAGTATCAAGGCGAAGATTTCTTTAGTTTTGCCTTACTTCGCTTTGCGACGATTATGATTGGTATTATTGCGGCTTCACTTGTAAATTTAGTATTTATGCCGCCGAAATATGAAACAAAACTTTATCATCGTATCGTTGATAATACAGAAGAAATTGTAAAATGGATTCGAATGAATAGCAGGCAAGCTTCTGATTTTACAACGCTAAAAACTGATATTGATCGTATGAAAGAAAAAATGATCAAATTAAACCATTACTATTTGCTGTATAAAGAAGAAAGAAGCTACACGAAAAAAGTAAAGTTCGCAAAAATTCGTAAGCTCGTTTTATTCAGACAAATGTTAGCGACAACAAGCCGTGCTTTAAGTACGTTAAAATCATTACACCGTACTGAAAACGAACTGCGTTACATGCCAGAAGAGTTTCAGGAATCTATCCAAAACGAACTTGACTCATTAACGCATTATCATGAACAAGTTTTATTAAAATTTATTGGTAAAGCAAAAAAACAACAATCTGTTGAGATGCTTGATGAAGTTGAAACAGGTAAACAAGAATTAATTGATATCTTTATGGAATATCAAAATAAGGACGATGAAGAAGCATATAAAACATGGCTACATCTCTTCCCTCTTATTTCTTCCATTATTAACTATAGTGAAGAAGTAGAGCATTTAGATTTACTTGTAGATAGCTTCTACACATACCATAAACCAGAAAAAGAACTCCAAATCGATGATAAAAAAGAAGACGAATAAAAAAACAGCTCCTTTTATGCTAAAGGAGCTGTTTCTGTTATATGTTGAAGTTGATATAAATTGTAATAAAATCCTTTTTTTCGCATTAACTCTTCATGAGAACCAGTCTCTTTAATCTCACCGTCTTCAATGTAAATAATCGTATCAACATGCGTAATCGTCGCTAATCGATGTGCGATTATAATCGTCGTCCTGTCAGCAGCTAACGTCTGAAGCGCCTCTTGAATATACCTTTCATTTTCTAAATCCAATGCCGAAGTTGCTTCATCCAATATAAGTACCGACGGATTCTTTAGAAACACTCGTGCAATTGCCACACGTTGTCTTTGCCCGCCCGATAGCTTTACACCACGTTCTCCAACGACAGTATTATAACCATCTGGTAAGTCTATAATAAAATCATGAATTTGCGCAGCTTTGGCAGCTGCAATCACTTCTTGCTCTGTAGCTTTCGGATTTCCATATAATATATTAGCTCCAATTGTATCGCTAAACAATAAATTATCTTGCAGTACAATTCCAATATTACTACGTAAATTTCTCATATTATACTTTCTTACATCTATCCCATCTACATAAACCGCTCCCTCAGAAACATCATAGAAACGCGGGATCAAACTAGCAAGAGATGACTTTCCTCCCCCACTCGCTCCTACAAGCGCTACTTTCTCTCCAGGCTGCATAGTTAATGACAAGTTGTGTAATATCTCTTTTTCATCTGCATTATAACGAAAAGAAACATTATCAAATACAATTTCTCCATTTAATTTTTTCGTTTGTACCGCATTTGGCACATTAACAATATCGTATTTTTCATCTAACAGTTCAAACACACGGTCCATCGATGCAAAAGATTGTGTTAATGTTGTAGATGAATTAACAAGGCGGCGAAGCGGACTATATAAACTATCCATATATCCAACAAAAGCTACCATCGTCCCTAGCGTTAACTGCCCTTGAATTACTTCATATGCTGCAAAACCAATCACAAGTAATGGACCTAAATCTGTTAACGTATTTACTGCCGAGAATGTTCTCGCCGTCCAACTTGTATGGGTTAATGCTTTCGTTAAAAACTCATTATTTCTTTTTTCAAACTGCTTCCCCTCATACTCTTCTAACGCAAAGCTACGTGTCACTTGCATTCCTTGAATACGTTCATGCAAATACCCTTGCATCGTCGCTAACGCTTGTGAACGCTCTTTCGTCAATTTCCGAAGACGTCCGAAAAAATATTTCACTGCAATTACATAAATAGGTAAAATCAATAATGCAACAAATGTTAATTTTATATTCATAGAAAACATAACAATGATGGCAATAGCAATTGTTGCAGTATCTAACCAGACGTTCATCAAACCAGTAATTACAAAATCCTTCGTTTGTTCTACATCATGGATGACACGCGAAATAATCTCTCCTGTTTTTGTATTGGAGTAATAACGTAAACTTAACTTTTGTAAGTGACCGAAAATATACTTCCGCAAATCATACAGTATTGTATTTGCGATACGCTGCGCGAAATATTGACGATAATATTCAATCGGTGGTCTTAATACCGCAAAAATAAAAAAAGCAATTCCAATCGCTGTTATTAATTGAGATGTTTTATCTTGAAGTGAACCTCCGCCTTGAATTACATCATCGATAATATACTTTAATAACCACGGCATAATAAGTGGGATACCAAACTTAACTAGTCCAATAATAATTGTAATAGCGATAAGCCATCGATATGGTTTAACAAATTGTAAATATCTTTTTATGCCCTGCACATAATCCCCCCTCTAATAGGACAAACCTGCCGGGAAGCCCCCTGCAGGTTTGTTTTAATTTCTGTACATTAAATATCGTTCATACCACATATCTACGAAGTCTGGTGCGAACGGACCTTTTCTTTGATGAATCCACTGTGTTAAATGTGCTACATTTCGTTTTAAAATTGTATCGATAACAGGTGGATACTGCATAATTTGACTATGTTTTTCATACTCATCTTCATCTAGAAGCGTATACGTCATATCTGGATACACTTTAATATCTAAATCATAATCAATATACTTTAATGCTTCAGAATCATACGCAAAAGGGGAGCTTAAATTACAATAATAATATACGCCCTCTTCCCTAAGCATCCCAATCACATTAAACCAATAGTTGGCATGAAAATAACAAATTGCTGGTTCACGCGTAATCCATGTTCGGCCATCCGATTCTGTAACTACTGTACGATCATTCGCTCCGATCACAAGACTCTGTGTCCCTTTTAAAATTGTTGTTTCTTCCCACATTCTATGAATGGAGCCATTATGTTTATAACTATGTATTTGTACTTTTTCTCCTTCTTTGGGAAATCCCATATATGCTCCCTTCTTTCAACTGCAAATGCCCTTTGAACGGCATTCACTTTTCTTCTATTATAACTTTTTTGTCAAAATTTTAAAACTAAAGGGATAAGACTCTATTTTCCACACTGAATATGCAGGAGGTTTATCGTTGAATACAATAATACCCAATCTTCTCAGAACACAAGGATTGTACTGTATTATTTATAAACGAGGACATGTAATAGAAAAAGCCCCTCTCTATTTGAAGGACTTTTCACCTGAAGGCAATAATATATCTTATCCTAAATTTGAAATCATTTTTTCAGTTGTAAAAGATTGGATTACACTATTCGTTTGTTCTTCAAATTTCTCATGTAACATCTTCAACGCTACTTCTGTTCTATATATTTCCTGACGGATAAAATGCAGTTCTTTTTTATCGCACGTATCTTTTTCATTCATTTCAATTTGTTGATACTTCTCTAAGTGTGATTGCAATTTTAACAGCTCATCCATCGTTTCCAATTGTTCTCCCACCAACTTATCAAAATCGTTCATTACTTACCCCCTTTTGGATTTCTTCATCAGTTATTATTCCTAATTACATATTTCTAATCTTTAACTTCCTTCTCCTTTGACAACATTTGTTGACTTATTAGAAGTTATGTCGTTCACTTTCTTTTCATTACAATGACCCGCACACAAAGAAAACACTTCTCTCGAATTGGAGAAGTGTTTTTCTTTCATTACTCGTTTGAACTAGAAGATTGTGATTGTTTTGCAGCTGACTTAGCATTTTGTTTTTTCACAGCATGCACGTCTGTTTCAGTTGCAAATTCTGTACCATAACTAGCGTTTGCACTTTGTGCACCAGAAGCTTGTGCTTTCTTTGCTTCTGATTGTGCGTTTGCTTGTTTTACTGCTTGTACATTTGTTTCAGTTGCAAACTCTGTACCATAACTAGCATTTGTACTTTGAATGCTAGCACCAGAAGTTGCCTTGTTATAACCTTGTTGTTTTTTACTCATCTTTCTCACCTCCACAATCAATAATGTAACCAATTCAACTAGAAGCTATCCGTAATTTTCTTTTAAAAAAATTCCGCATATATCTCTTGTTACTCATTCAAACTATAGAAAATGGAGGTGGAAATATGTATATAGGACGCGATATGACTGAACTAACGATGCTTTCAAAAAACGAATGGAAAGAAGATGAATTAGCTTATTTTCATCATTCATTACAACAGATTTTGCCCTATTTAAATGCGGAAGGGCAAAGTATTTATAAAGAAATTGTAATAGAGATCGAATCAAGGGGCGGCTTACAAGAAGGTGATGCCAGTTGGACTCATGGGACAAAAATTTCTTACGATTAAAAAAGTGTTCCCAATTTAGGGAACACTTTTTTGTTTATTGCATTGTAATTTTCTCAACACAACTCTCATAAATCGTACGATGCGATTTAGAGAAAGGTAACTGCTCAAATGCTTCTTTCGATACAAGTTTCAATGTATCTGTTTCAACAATATCACCGGTTACTTTTCCGTAAAATACAAATATATCCCAAGTACGATGAGTAAATGTATGTTGTACATTCATTGCGTACTCATCAATAGAAATCGAAAGCTCAAACTTTTCTTTCATATAATCTATAAGCTGTTCTTTCTGACTTCGAATCCCTTCGCCAAGTTCAATATTCGGAAACTCCCACATATTAGCTAATAATCCGCTACTTGGACGTTTATTAATAACGTAACGACCATCTTTAGTTTGAAGTACTCCTGCAACAAGCGGTACCATTGTAGGAGCTTTCGCTTTACTTTTTACTGGTAGTTCTTTTTGAACACCTTCAGCATATCCTCTGCAATGCTCACGTACAGGACAAAGTAAGCAAGATGGATTTTTTGGAATGCAAATCAATGCACCTAACTCCATCAAACCTTGATTAAAATAAGATGGATTTTCTTTCGAAATAATTTCACGCACAATCTCTTCAAAAACTTTTCGAGTCTTTGGTTTTGCAATATCATCCCATACTGATAAAATGCGAGATAATACACGCATAACATTTCCATCAACTGCCGGCTCTGGTATACCATATGCGATACTTAAAATAGCGCCTTTTGTATATGGTCCGACACCTTTTAACTTTTCAATTTTCTTTACATCACTCGGTACAACCCCGCCGTATACTTCTTTTACCTCTTTTACTGCCGCATGTAAATTACGTGCTCTAGAATAATATCCTAAACCTTCCCATGCTTTTAATACTTCTTCATCATCTGCGTTCGCTAACGCTTCAAGTGTAGGAAACTTCCCCATAAAATTTGCGTAATATGGTTTTACAGCTTCTACTCTTGTTTGCTGTAACATAATTTCCGAAACCCAAACGCGGTATGGATCTTTATTTTTTCTCCATGGTAAGTCGCGCTGTTCTTCTTCAAACCAACCAATTAAATCATTTTGAAACTGCTCTATATTAAAATTTTTTAGTATTTCAAGTGTCAAACTTGATCCCCCTCATTTTTTTGCATATAAGTACTATTATAAAGATTTTAGGAAAAAATTTAAGTAAGATGACATAGGAAATTGAAGGCAAAGGACTTGAGGTATCGAATAAAAAGAGTTACATTAATAAAAAACGGAGGTGGATTTCTATGGACACAGCCACTCACCTTGTTATGGGTATCACTTTAGGTAGCTTAGCAACATTAGATCCAGCCATAGCACAAAGTGATATTGGCCCACAAGCTGTTATGCTTGCTACAATTGCTGGTTCCAACATTCCTGACATTGACACAGTTTTAAAATTGCGTAATAACGCTAAATATATAAGAAATCATCGCGGAGTTACTCATTCCATTCCCGCGGTAATTCTTTGGTCATTCCTTATAAGTGGCATCTCTTTCGCCTTCTTTTCAGACGCTCCATATCTTCATCTACTACTTTGGTCATTTATTGCAGTCTTCCTTCACGTCTTTGTAGATATTTTCAACGCCTATGGTACACAAGCATTACGGCCTTTCACAAAAAAATGGGTCGCACTCGGCGTGATTAATACATTCGATACTGTAATTTTCTTTATCCATATACTTGCAATTGCTTGCATGCTCGTCGGTTCTCATAAAGGATACACTGCCTTAGCAGCATATATATTAATGATTGTTTACTATATCGGACGAATTATGATGCACAGAAATATAAGAAGCGTTGTACACAAACGTTTCAAAAATGTCGAAAAGATTATCATTTCTCCTTCTTACCGATTTTATCATTATCATTTAGCAGTCGTTACAGCTGATTATTACTACGTTGCGAGATGGCACCGTGGTAACATCATGATATATGACAAGTTCGATCGGGTACCGTTCCCAGACAATGATATTATGCGAGCAGCTAAACAAGATGAAAACATCTCGGCCTTCCTATCTTTCTCTCCTGTATATCGCTGGGATATTTTTGATCATGATCATTATTACGAAGTACGATTCATTGATTTACGGTATCGAAGTAAAGATTATTATCCATTTGTCGCGATTGTTCAGCTCGACCATAATTTAAATATTATTAGTTCCTATACAGGATGGATTTTTAGTGAAGAAAAACTTCGAAAAAAACTGGAATTACTTCCACATTAAAAAAAGCGACTCAAGTCGCTTTTTTTAATGTTTCAAATGATCTTCTTGATTAATTAAATGACTATACTTCGGATTGTTTGTACGCATTTCATGAAGGCGTACACCATGATTATTAATCCATGATCGTACCACTTGCTCAGTCATTTCCTCACCTTGATAACGCCCTGATTTTGCATAAGTTGTTTGAAAATCTTCCCAAAGTAATTCAACCCATGCACGAGCTTGTCCGTAAGAAAGCTTGTCATTCTTGTCTAATAATTCTTTCGTTAATGCTTCATAAATATCATTCATGTTCTAATCTCCTTTTACCTATTTATCCCTTCATTTCTAAAGGATAGTTTCTTCTGTTTTGCACATTCTATAAGTGATACTTCTTAAAGAGGTATCAACTGATGAGGAGGAGGGCGTTCGCAATGGGTAAACAAGCCGAATTTTGGTCTGAGTCAAAAAACAACAGCAAAATCGACGGTCAGCCGAAAGCGAAATCACGCTTCGCTTCGAAGCGACCTAACGGCACAATTAACACGCACCCACAAGAACGTATGCGTGCTGCAAATCAGCAGGAAGAGTAGTACAAATTAAATTAACTTCCTACACGAGGTGATAAAGATGAGCTACCGTGATCGCTTAGATAGTCGTTCTGAATTATTTAACCATACGTGGACTCGTCCAAAACATGCGAAAGCGCAAGTTAACGGACAGACGCAACAAACCCAGTCTCTCATTATATTGGCAAATGAATGTAAAAAACGCCAATTTTAGAATCTCCTATCTCCTTTAACGCCTACCAAAGATGAAAACCAGAGAGATATGTGCTCTCTGGTTTTTATTTTTCTTGCAATAAGGAAATTGGTATGCCAATCTCTTCATTATCATTTTGCTTATATCCCCAAGCAAATACCCCATTGAAATACGTAATTTTAAATAATACACCAGGTTCTTCTACTAATTCATATATTTCACCAATACGGAACTTGTTTATATCCGTCATATAAGCACGAGCCATTGCCATTTTTCTCATTAATACATCAAATTCATTGACAATCCCAAGCTGCTCAGCTTTTACTGCTTGCTCCTTCAAAGCGCCAATTTCTTCCCTTAGCTCATGCGGTGTCATTTCACTGTAGCGTTTTGGCATATTCATCTTATTCTCCTCATTCCTCTTCGCGTTTCATTTGCAAAAATATCTCAATTTCATCAATCGAGAATCCTTTTCTATATAACGCTTGTTTCATCTTGTTTTCAAATGTCCATCCATCATACTTCTTATATTTCTCATAATATTTATTCCCATGATAGTGTAACGCTTCTTGTTGCTTTTCGTCATCTCTTTCGTCTTTCAATTCTTCCAAACAAATTTGAATTACTTCTCTAGAATATCCTTTTCGAACAAGCATCTCATCTAACTTTAGCTTCATTTGTAAAAAAGAATGCTTTTGATAAGATTTTTTCTTCTTTTCTATGAGAAACAAGGCATTCTCAATTTGCTTTTCCTTCGGATATTCTTGTAAACTGTGCATAATAAGTAAATCTTGAACACCTTTATTTAACAACTCTCTTTTAATAACAGTTGGACCTTTTCGATTCACATTACTTTGCGTTCGCGTATATAAAACAGCGTACTCTTTATCATTAATATATCGGTCATGTAATAATTTCGAAACGACTTCAGAGATGATGGCCTGTCCCACTTCTTTTTTTCGTAAAAAATCTTCTATTTCTTGTTTTGTTCTCATTTGATAGGATAAATAGGAGATTGCTTGTAAATATGCTTTTTGTACCTCTTCATTGTACAAAATATTTCCTAACTCTATTTCATCAATTTCTAAGCCTTTTTGTAATCCATGTTTCATTAAGATTACTTGATCCACACTAAACCCGTACTCTTCACCTTGGCCTTTATCAATATAAATATTAAATCGTTCTTTCGATCGTTTTTGTACTTCTATTTTTGTAATGACAGCCATACTCTCACCTCTCTATTATTTTAACATAGTCGAGGAACATTTTTTCTTTTCAAGAATATATATAATGAGGAGGAAATACTTGTGAAAATCGCAATTTCTGGTGGTACAGGCTTTATCGGTAAATATCTTTCTACTTTTTTTGTTCAAAAAGGATATACTGTTTACATCCTCACACGAAAAAAAACTACTGAAACTTCCGACCCTAACCTTCAGTATGTTCAATGGACACCAGATTTACAAACCTTCCCCCTCTCTTCTATTGATGTAGTTATTAATCTAGCCGGAGAGTCTATTAATAGTAGATGGACAAAGAAACAAAAGAAAGCCATTTTAAACAGTAGAATTCAAACAACAAAAGGACTCATTAAACAATTGCAGGCACTCCATAAAAAACCACATACATTTATTAATGCAAGTGCTATTGGATACTACGGAACATCTGAAGTAGAGTCTTTTACTGAGCAACAAGAAACTCCCGGAAATGACTTTTTAGCAGAAACAGTATTTTTATGGGAACAAGAAGCAGCTAAAGCATGTTCTCTCGGAATAAGAACAATTTACACAAGATTTGGCGTTGTATTAGGTGCAGATGGCGGAGCCTTGCCAAAAATGTTACTTCCCTATCAATTCTATATCGGCGGCACCATTGGTTCTGGGAAACAATGGTTATCATGGATTCATATAGACGATGTCGTTCGTATGATGGATTTCATCATACACAAAAAAGAAATTGATGGTCCTCTTAATATGACAGCACCAACACCTATAAGAATGAAGGAATTTGGAAAGACCATCGCTGCTGCAACGAGAAAACCACATTGGCTGCCTGTCCCTTCATTTATGCTTCACGCCTTATTAGGTGAGATGAGCATACTTGTACTAGAAGGGCAACATGTATTACCTAGTAAAGCAATTAAACATGGATATCAATACACATTTCCGGCAATAGACCATGCATTACAAAATATACTTTCGCATACAATGTAGTACTTCTAAAACACAATTTTACATGGGCCCTTTTAAAACTTTCATTTTCTAGGATCCGAAGCATTACCATACAAATAACCTTTCAGTTACTTTCCCTCAACTTCCATTAGCATTATAAAGTAACAGAAATGAGGTACCTATGAAAATATTGCTCAAACAAGCCATTGTATACCCTATTACATCTCCAAAGTTTCAAGGCGATGTACTCGTTACAGGAGAGCGAATTACCGAGGTCAAACCTTTTATTCAACCTACTCAAGATATGACCGTTATAGATGCACGAGCACTCCATCTCTTACCTGGCTTTATTGATGTCCATACTCACCTTGGTCTCTATGATGAAGGTACTGGTTGGGCTGGAAATGATGCCAATGAAACATCTGAAGTTTCAACACCACATATTCGTTCTTTAGATGGAATCCATCCTCTCGATATCGCCTTTCAAGACGCTGTACAAAATGGAATTACAACCGTTCAC
The DNA here is from genome assembly GCF_052805735.1 of Bacillus sp. N6. NCBI lineage: Bacteria > Bacillati > Bacillota > Bacilli > Caryophanales > Bacillaceae > Bacillus > Bacillus sp. N6. Next base: position 499,109 of record NZ_CM127843.1, on the reverse strand, counting down.
GTTATGCCTGGCAGTCAAAATATTATCGGGGGTACTACTTGTGTAATAAAAACAGCTGGAACTTGTATTGATCATATGATTATTCAAGAACCTGCTGGTTTAAAGATTGCCTTTGGAGAAAACCCTAAAAAAGTCCATAGTAATGGAACAAAAGAATCCATAACACGTATGGGGATTATGGGGTTACTTCGGGAATCATTCTATGAAGCACAACACTACGGGCACGAAGCTGATTTTCGAATGCTTCCTATTTTAAAAGCATTACGTCGTGAAATACCCGTACGTATCCACGCTCACAGAGCAGATGATATTAGTTCTGCGCTACGCTTTGCAACGGAATTCAACCTCGATCTACGTATTGAACATTGTACAGAAGGACACTTTCTTGTTGAAGAGCTTTCGAAACACAATTTGAAGGTTTCAGTTGGTCCCACTCTGACACGCCGTTCTAAAATCGAACTAAAAAACAAGACATGGGATACTTACCATATATTATCCAAAAATGGTGTGGAAGTTTCTATAACAACCGATCATCCTTATACACCCATTCAGTATTTAAATATTTGTGCTGCTGTCGCAGTAAGAGAAGGGTTAGACGAGAAAACAGCACTAGAAGGAATCACCATATTCCCAGCGCGAAATTTGCGGTTAGAGGATAGAATTGGAAGCATCGAGGTTGGAAAAGACGCCGATCTCGTGTTATGGACTCATCATCCTTTCCATTATTTAGCCAAGCCTGTACTAACTATGATTGATGGAAAAATAATTTACAAAAAAAATAAAAAAAACTAGTTTATTTTTTTGACTAGATAAAGTATTATACGATTATAAACTGAATGAAACCATAATCAATTTGTGTCGTGATTATCATTTTCAAATTGATGAATGGGGAAGGCAAATGGTGCGCCACCAGCGTTAGAAACTGGTTCTAGTGGGTTCGATTCCCACCCCGAAATTTTTTAAAGATTGATATAAAAATTTCGAGGGTGGGGTGTTTTTTCGTCATGCTACCCTCGTGTGAGGAGGAGTTAGTATGTTGAAAAAACGCGACTTACACGACAGCCACGTTCTATACGAGTTAATGGTGGATCCAGCTGTCTTCCCTTTTGTGCGTCAAAAGGCTTATTCTTATGAAGAATATTTATTCTTAACGAAACAAACGATTGAAGCTGAAGAGCGTGGTGAATTAATTTCACGCACAATTTTAGATGAATGGGGTAACCCTATCGGAACAATTACTTTATTTGATGTGCAAGAAAAAGCTGGATTTCTCGGGACATGGCTTGGCAAACCATATCATGGAAAAGGCTATAATAAATTGGCAAAAGATTCATTTTTTAGTGAACTTTTCTATGAATTAGATATTGAAACAATTTTCATGCGTATTCGTAAAATAAATATTCGTTCTATTAAAGCTGCAGAAAAACTGCAATATGTGAATCTAGCAAATGAAACAAGAAAAGCCGTATATGATGAAATTAACGCAAACGAAGAAGTATATAACTTATATGAAATTCCAAAAGATCAATACACACTTGCTACAATGCGAGATACAACCTTCCAAGATGCTCATCAATTAAAAGAAGCATAATCTAAATTTTCTGAAATGATAATCAATCATTAACATTTTCCATATGCGTATATCCCCTCATGTCTTTGGAAACGATAAATAGTAACTTTAAGACACGAGGTGATTTGTAATGGATAAAAAGAAACGTGATAAAGCAAAAAACACATTATCTAGTACACAAGAAGTTCTCTATCAACGCGAATTTCAAAAAGCAGATCGTGCAGCAGGATATCGCTCGAAAAGCATTTAAAGTGAAAATGAATAATTAGAAGTTTCCCCCCTAATTATTCATTTTCATTACATAATTTTCTCGACTGATAGAAGTAAGAAAAAAGGCCCCTTATGCTTATGCATAAGGGGCCTTTTTTCTGTGGACAACTTTATCCACAAAACTGATGCAATTGTTAGTAATTTTCAAAAACATTTAATATCTTTCTATATTCAAGCATATATCGACTGTTTTAATTGTGGATATTTTTCTAAAAATTGTGGACAATGTGGATATAGTTGTTAATATTCCGACTTTACTGTTTAATGAAAGCGCAATCCTTTTGTGGATAAGTAGCTAAATTTTCTTTGAAAATAACAAAGAACCCTCTTTACATATACAAAGAGGGTTTCATATTAAGTAAAAGATTGTGCAAGAGCAGGTGATTTAATAGGTATATGACGCGGTTCTGCATGATTTTCTGCCAAAATTGCATCTACAATATGACCAGCTGGCTCTGGAAGATAGATGCTTTTCATTGCTTCTTTCATTTGAAGAAGCTTCACATCATCTTGTAATAATGCCTCTGTTTTTGCGAAAACCTCACTATCATCGCGAATGACAACTGCTGCTCCTTTTTTTTCAAAGTACATCGCATTTTCATTTTCTTGTCCTGGAACAGGCTTATATAAAATGACAGGTACTTGCAACGCTGCTGCTTCACTTAATGTTATTCCGCCTGGCTTCGTAATCATACAAGAAGTAACTCGGAATAATTCATCAATATTTTCAACATACCCAAACACTTTTAATGCATCGGAATTTTGCTTCTGTAAACTTAATAAATCATGTTTTAAAGCTTCATTTTTTCCACAAACGACAACTACTTGTAAATTAGGCACTGACATAAATGATTGGCATAGTTCTTTTACATTTCCTAATACCCCATGAGCACCTGCTACAATTAGTAAAATCTTTTTATTCTTACATAACTGATATTTATTATATATGATGTCTGAATTTACCTTTAACTCAAAACTACTCCGAATTGGAATTCCTGTTTCAACAATTTGTTCCGCAGGTACACCGATATCAACCATCAATTCTTTCACGTAATCCGTTGCAACAAAATAACGATCTACTTCTCGATGAATCCATATTTTGTGCACGCAAAAATCCGTTAATACGTTATAGACAGGAATTGAAATCCCCGTTTGTTTTTTCAATTCTGGTACAGCAATAATTGGAAATGTATTAATTACAATATCTGGTTTCTCCACCTGTAACAGTGTTTTCAAACGTTTTCTTCCAAAGTTCGCATACCAAGATGCTATTTTCTTATCATAAATTTTTTCTACCCCGTAATAAAACAAACGATATAATTCTTTTCCTATTGTATAACTTTTTAAATATAGATATTTTGTAATGTCAGTTATAAATGGATGTGATTCTCCAAACAAGTCGCATACAATAACATCTTCAATTCCTTTTTGGCGAAATGTTTGTTCTAATGTTTTTGCTACTTGCACATGACCATTACCGTAATGTGCAGTTAATATTAAAACCTTGGGGTTTTTTATCAAACAAATCCACTCCTAGCTTTTTGTTTCTCCATATTGCATATACGACAATAGGAAAAACATTTTCCTTAAAAATTACATAAACAGATTCTAATAATTCCCTTTTCAGCTATGTACCTGTCGTGGATATGCAAAGCATATAAGATTGACCCCTTAATCCTATCTGTGCTCATATCTTTACATTATACTTTCCTATAAGAGCTTTCGCAATAACTTACAAATCTTCTCTATTCCATGATACTCACTCTTTTACTTCTTAATTCTTTTTACTATTTTGATTTCCCTTTACAATTATGTAAATTTATCCACTTAGTCCGTACAAAATTATGGATATTCTACTTTCAGTATACTCTTTTATCAATATATACTCTAGATTTTATTGTAAAGAAAGCAAAAAGCCTAATCCAATATTTGGATTAGACCGCTTGTAAAATATGTTTAGCATGTTCTACATTTTTCTCAGTAGGTGGTTCTACATTTGCGAGTGGATACTTGTGTCCAAGCGCCTCCCATTTATATACACCAAGCTTATGATATGGTAACACTTCAACTTTTTGAACATTAGACAGACTTTGAATAAAGCTAGATAGTTTTTGTAGATCCTCTTCATTATCCGTAACACCAGGAACTAATACGTGTCGTACCCAAATCGCTTTATTCTTATCCGATAAATAACGAGCAAATTGTAAAATATGTTCATTTGGTTTCCCTGTTAATTTACGATGCTTTTTGGAATCGATATGTTTCAAATCCAATAAAACTAAATCTGTATAATCCATTAAAATATCTAGCTTATTTTGGAATTCTGGTTCCTCAGAATAACACCCACCAGAAGAGTCGATTGTTGTATGGATACCAGCCTCTTTACACTTTTTAAACAACTCAATTAAAAAGTCTAGCTGTAATAATGGCTCTCCACCGCTAACTGTTATACCGCCTCCGGAGGCTTCAATAAATGGAAGGTAACATGTCACATCCTGCATCACTTCTTCAACTGTTATTTCTTTACCTTTACCGATTTCCCACGTATCAGCATTATGACAATATTGACAACGTAATAAACACCCTTGTGTAAATATGACATAACGAATCCCTGGGCCATCAACAGTACCACAAGACTCTACAGAATGTATTCTTCCTTTTACCATGTTACTTCCTCCTTTATTGAAACAGCCTCCCTTCGCTATGTATTAAAAGCGAAGGGACACTTTTTTTCATTTACATGCTTTCATGCATTGTACGGTTAATTACATCAATTTGTTGTTCACGAGTTAATTTAATAAAGTTTACAGCGTAACCAGATACGCGAATTGTTAATTGTGGATATTTCTCAGGATGTTCCATTGCATCCATTAATGTTTCACGATTAAATACGTTAATATTTAAGTGATGGCCTTCTTTTACTGCATAGCCATCAAGCATAGATACTAAGTTACGTACTTGTACATCATCTTCTTTACCAAGTGCTTTTGGAATAATAGAGAATGTATTAGAAATACCATCTTGTGCATCTTCATATGGTAATTTAGCTACAGATAATAATGAAGCTAATGCACCTTTTGTATCACGTCCATGCATTGGATTTGCACCTGGTGCAAATGGTTCTCCAGTACGGCGTCCATCTGGAGTGTTACCAGTTTTCTTACCGTATACAACGTTAGATGTAATAGTTAAAATTGACATTGTATGAACGGAATTACGATATGTTTTATGTTTACGCAGTTTATTCATAAATGTTTTCACGAGATTTACAGCGATCTCATCTACACGATCATCATTGTTACCGTATTTTGGGAAGTCTCCTTCAATCTCGAAGTCAACTGCAATACCATTTTCATCACGGATTGGTTTTACTTGTGCGTATTTAATTGCACTTAATGAGTCTGCTACTACAGATAGACCCGCGATACCTGTTGCCATTGTACGAAGAACATTTGTATCATGAAGTGCCATTTCAATACGTTCATAGCTATATTTATCATGCATGTAATGGATAACATTTAATGTGTTTAAATATAGACCCGCTAACCATTCCATTGTCATATCAAACTTATGCATAACTTCTTCGTAATTTAGTACTTCAGAAGTAATTGGTGCGTACTCAGGACCAACTTGTGCTTTTGATTTTTCATCTTTACCACCGTTAATCGCATATAATAATGCTTTCGCTAAGTTTGCACGAGCTCCGAAGAACTGCATTTGCTTACCGATTCTCATTGCAGATACACAACAAGCAATTCCGTAATCATCGCCGTAATCAGCACGCATAATGTCATCATTTTCATATTGAATTGCTGATGTTTTGATGGACATTTTCGCACAGTAGTTTTTAAAGTTCTCTGGTAATTGTTTAGACCAAAGAACTGTTAAATTCGGTTCTGGAGCTGGTCCTAAATTATCTAATGTATGCAAGAAACGGAATGAGTTCTTTGTTACTAATGGACGACCATCTAATGCCATACCACCGATAGATTCAGTTACCCAAGTTGGGTCACCAGAGAATAATTCATTATAATCAGGTGTTCTTGCGAATTTCACAAGACGTAATTTCATAATGAAGTGATCTACAATTTCTTGTACTTCTTCTTCTGTTAAAGTACCATTTGCTAAATCTCTTTCAATGTAAATATCTAAGAATGTAGAAGTACGTCCAAGACTCATTGCAGCTCCGTTTTGCTCTTTAATCGCTGCAAGATATGCGAAGTATAACCACTGGAATGCTTCTTGTGCATTTGTTGCTGGTTTAGAAATATCGAAACCATGAGAAGCAGCCATTTGTTTTAGTTCTTGAAGTGCACGCATTTGCTCAGATAACTCTTCGCGTAAACGCATTGTATCTTCGCTCATTACACCACCAGTTAAATTCAAATCAGCTTTTTTCGCTTCAATTAAATGATCAATACCATATAATGCTACGCGTCGATAGTCACCGATAATGCGTCCACGACCGTATGCATCTGGAAGACCAGTAATAACACCTGATTTACGTGCATTTCTCATTTCTGGTGTATAAGCATCAAATACACCTTGGTTATGAGTCTTTCTCCAATCTCTAAAAATACGACTAAGTTCTTTGTCCATTTCGTATCCATAAGATTCACAAGCTTGTTCTGCCATACGAATACCACCATATGGTTGTAAAGAACGTTTAAATGGTTTATCAGTTTGGAAACCAACTACTTTTTCAATATCTTTATTTAAGTATCCTGGGTCATGTGATGTAATAGAAGAAACAATTTTTGTATCCATATCAAGAACGCCACCGTTTTCACGTTCTTTTGTTGTTAAATCCATTACTTGATCCCAAAGTTGTTTCGTTGCTTCAGTTGCTTCTGCTAAGAAAGATTCGTCTCCTTCGAAAACGTTTACATTATTTAAAATGAAATCGCGAACATCAATCTCTGCTTTCCATTTTTCACCTTTAAAGTTTTCCCATGCGTTTTTAACATTTTCTAATACTTGAGTCATCCTAATCTCCTCCATTTTTGATTAGTACAGGACTAAGATTTTTTATATAACAGCTTACACACTTAGAATACTACTTTTTTACGAAAGTGAACGAAATAGTTGTGACATGTTTGTGAAATGTTGAGCAAACTACTATATATATAGTGTTAACTTCATTTAAAAGTCTTTAAAATTAACCCTTTCCTTAATTGTATTTTTTTGGTATCCTTATATACGAGTCCTATTTTGTAATATAAGAACAATACCCATTGTAGAGCTGTAATACTCTTATCTCCTAATCTGTTATAGTTTTTATAACAGAACAAAAAAGTGTACACATGTTGTACACTTTTTTTGTTACTTCTATAAAACATCTCTTTTTCTATTGCCATCATAGAATCCGCCACGATTGTCTGTTGATGCAATTATTTGCTCTAGTCCTTCTATATGATCACCTATAATTCGAAGTACAGCTGGAGGATGACCTATTTTTGCAAAATGTTCACTGGGACGAATACGGTTCATCTTATCAACCTCAACACGACATACACATGCAATTTCAAATCCAGAAAGAAGAGCCTTCACCTGTGCTACACAAGGTGACAATAAAGATTTATATCCAATTGCTTTCAAACACTTGTGGCTAAATGCATTAGGTACCGCAATAAGTGAGCCTACCCCTAAATCCTTTCTATTACAAGCTAAATTTAGTGCATACTTAAATGCAGTTACAAGATGAAGTGGTACTCTTAAATCTAAATAATGATTTAAATCATTTAATGCGACGTCCTTTCCATCTGCAATAGCTTTTGCAAAAGGATATAGTTCACTAGCTGGAATAACAAAATCACCATCTATAAATAACACAATTTCTCCTTTTGCAAAATAAGTTCCAAGTGAACGCCCTACATCGTTTCCAAGGGCTTCTTTATATACAATGGTTGTTGCGCCTTTGTATTTTGCAATCGTTGCTGTTTTATCTGACGAACCATTTACGACAACGATGATTTCAAAAGGTTCAATTTTACGAAGCTCTTCTATAACCTTTCCAATTGTTTTCTCTTCATTTTGTACAGGAATAACAACCGATAGTTGCTTTTCTCTATACAAATTGGATGTAACGCCCCATCCTTGATAAAAATCTTCGAAATTTAAAGTATGATAGACGCTATCCCTTTTCCTATTTCCATCATAATATCCCCCGCGTATATCACTGCTTACTATTCGTTCTGCAACTGCTTCTATATGATCACCTATCATTCGTCTTTCAGATTGAGAAAGGTTTGTGCCATATGCAGCATGTTCAATCGGTCGAAATTTATTCGGCGTAATAACATCAATAGCACAATGACGGTTAATTCTCCATTTACTTTGTGCTATACGTAAATGAGCTACAATAGGATTAACTAAACATTCATATCCAATACTTTGGACGACTTCTTTCGTCAACGCATGAGGTACAGATAATAAAGAATCTATCTTTAATTCTTCACGCTCTAACATTGCATTTAATATTTGACGCCACACTGTAACGGAATGGGGTTTTTGTTTCTTTAAAAACAATGCGTCCAAATTATTTAAAACGATATCAGTCTGATCATGTAAAATTGGATTAAGAAACAATTGTAATTTGGAAGTTGGAATAGCAAAGTCCCCATCTATAAATAGTAATACATCACCTATCGCATGTTTTGCGCCAACTGCACGCCCAACATCGTTTCCTAATAGTTCTGTATACCTGATTACTTTACAACCTAGCTGATCAGCAACCTCTTCTGTACCATCATTACAACCATTTGCTATGACAATAATCTCTACTGGATTTAACGGCTTTACCGATTGAATAACGCCTGAAATCGTATCTACTTCATTACTTGCAGGAATAATAACTGATAGCGACTTAGCCATTGTTTTCTTCACGAAACCATTTAATAGTTTCTTTCAATCCTTGTTCCCACGTTACTGTCGCTTGAAATTGAACAAGTTCTCTTAACTTTGTTACGTTCGGCCTTCTATTCGGAATTTCTTCAAAGCCATGTGGATATACTTCCTCAAAAGGAACTTGTACAATTTTCGAAGAAGATTTCGTTAGTTTTTTTATTGTTTCTGCTACTTCTTTTATACTCTGTTCGTTCTCAGAACCTATATTAATAATCTCACCATTTACCTTCTCATCCATTGCCCGAATTGTTGCTTCTACCGCATCACTCACATACGTAAAGCAACGTGTCTGCTTTCCATCTCCATATACGAGAATGTCTTCTCCTTGCAAAGCTGCACGGATAAATCGCGGGATTACTCCTGCATATGGACCATCTTTCGCTCTTGGACCATAAATATTAAAATAACGAACAATCGTTACAGGTAAACCTTCTAATGCGTATCCTAAACATAATGTTTCTTCTAACGTTTTACAAACTGCATAACTCCAACGAATTTTAGAAGTTGCCCCGTACAATCGATCTCCTTCTTCAGAGAAAGGCGGTTTGCCTTTACCATATACTTCTGAAGTAGATGCAAAAACTACTTTCTTCTTTCCTTTTAATGCTGCTTGTAAAATGTTTCTCGTTCCGTCAAAATTCGTTTCAATGAGCTCTATACTTTTTTCCATTGTCGTTTTAACACCTAAAATTGCTGCTAAATGAAACACTACATCATGTTGATTTACTAATTCATAAATAGAGTTTTTATCTAAAACACTTATTGGAATAACCCGAATCTCTCTCATTAGCTCATTATGATACTTATTTTTCCCTTTATAGAAGTTATCCACAATCGTGACTTCATAACCCCTTCTCACCAACTCTTCAGCTAAATGAGATCCAATAAATCCGGCCCCACCTGTAATTAAACATTTCTTACTCATACACTCACCTTCTTTACGATTCCCCGTGTATCTATTACTCGGTTCATTCCTTTAAAAAGCTTCCAATCGATATTAGAGTGGTCAGTTAAAATTAAAATACAACCTGCCTCTTTAACTGTTTGTTCATCTAAAGCAACAGATTGATACACCTTATCTCCAATTTCCGCGGAAGAAATATATGAATCATGGTATTTTATCTCGTATCCTTCTTTTATTAGTAATTGAATAATTGGCAAAGCCGGTGATTCTCTCAAATCATTTACATCTTTCTTATATGCGATTCCTACAATTAAAACTAGTCCGGGTGATTGCACCATGCCCTTTACTTTCCGGACTATTTTCTCTGGCATTTCTTCATTAATTACATGTGCCGCCTCAATTAATTGACTAATTGCCCCATTCTTTTTTATTCTCCATTGAAAATATAAGGGGTCTACGGGAATACAGTGCCCCCCTATCCCTGGTCCTGGCCAATACGGAGTAAATCCAAAAGGTTTTGTAGATGCCGCTTCAATGGCCTCATAAAAATCAATCCCTAAACTTTCACATAATGTGTTTAACTCATTTACTAAAGAGATGTTAACTAAGCGCTGAATATTTTCAAATAACTTACACATCTCTGCTACTTTCGGCGAACTAACAGGTACAACTACGTCAAAAATGGTACTATATAAATCCTGTACTTTTTGTTTACACTTTTCTGTTTGTCCACTAATAACTTTTGGAATAGATTGAACTGAATATTGACTATTTGCTGGATCAATTCTCTCAGGGGAATATCCGATATAGAAATCTTCTCCTACCTTTTGGCCAGCTTGAGAAATAATAGGAATAATAACTTCCTCAAGTGTGCCTGGATATGTGGAACTTTCAAAAATGAAGGTTTGTCCTTTTTGGAGATTTTGTTGTATATAATGCGAAGCTGAAATGAGAGCACTTAAATCTGGTTCTCTTCGTTCATTAATTGGAGTTGGAACAGTAACAATAACATAATCACTACTTTGGAAATCAGTAATACCTTTATCTGGTGTATTTACTATTAATTTATTTTTAGTCAATAAACTTTGCAACACTTTAGAAGAAACATCTGGAATATAACTTTCTCCTTTTATAATCGATTCTATTTTTCTAGTATCTTTATCTAATCCAAGTACGGTATGTCCTCTTTCTGCAAAATGGACTGCTAAAGGAAGACCAACATACCCTAATCCAATAATAGCTACTTTACTACTAGCATTCATCTGTATTCTTTTCTTCCTTTCTCAATTGTTGAATAGTGTCTCTATCGCGATCTCCATCTGTAAAACTCCCACGTTCGTCTGTATATTGTAATAGATAAGCAATCGCCTCAAGTTGATCACCGAAAATACGGTCAAATGCCGGAATACGTCCATTTACAAATCCATGTTGCTCCGGGCGTACCCGATTGGTTTTTATAACATCTACAAATTCTACTGCTGTAATAGAAAAAACCTCCAAAATAGCTTTCATTTGAGCTAATGGCGGAATAACAAGCGAGTCATATCCTATTTTCTCTATTACCCTTTTATGCATAGCATGTGGTACTGCCGTTAATGAGTTATTCCATAAATCCGGTCTTTTCGCTACTAAATTCACAAAATATTTCCCCATACTAATTGGATCTGCAGGATGAAACATATCTAATAAGCATTGTAAATCATTTAAAACCACGTCACCTCCATCTTCAACAGCTTGCAAAAATGGAGTGAGTTTTTTTGCTGGAATAACAAAATCACCATCAACGAATAAACAAATATCGGCTGTGGCATGCATAGCTCCTATCGCTCGAGCTACATTATGTCCGAGTGCTTCCTCGAATTCAATAACGATAACATTCTCTAACTTTGCCTGTTTAACAGTCTCAAAATCTGCTCCATTCGCGACAACAATAATTTCATCTATCCCTGCTTTTTTCACTTCTTGTATAACAGATCTTATCGTCATTTTTTCTTCTGACACTGGTATAATCGCACTATATTTCGCTTTTTCCTTCTTTAATACAACTGGTTTATAGTTCCCTATAAACTCCCTATCCCTGTTTCCCTCCGAAAAACCGCCGCGTTTACCATATGTTTCGATTACAAATTGCAAAGCACGTAAATGATCACCCATAATACGGCTAGTCGCTTTCGGATAAGGAGAACCAGGTGATGTTCCTGTATGCACAGGACGAACCTTATTTGTGTGAATTACATCGACCGAAGCCATATCAACAATATCTACTCCTCTAGACATCGCTATCGCTTGAAATAGTGCTGGATCTGCTAAATTCCACCACCCAAGTTTCTCGATAACTTCCCTGCTCATCGCATGTGGAATTGCAATTAAAGATCCAACAACAAGCTCCTTTTTATTCAAATAACGATTCAACATGAACTTTCCAACTGTCGTATAATGTGGTCTCATCTTTAAATAAACCGACCATGTTAAATTATTCACAACAATTTGATGCCCTTGTCGAATTCCTTTCACGAAACGTTGTAACTCTTTACTATCAATAACAATATCACCATCTAAAAACAAAACAATTTCACCTTTTGCTTCTCTAGCTCCAATAGCCCGTCCAACATCATTGCCAAGAGAATGTTTATAATAAATCACGTGACAATGATGTTGTAACGCTATGTCTTTCGTTCCATCTGTCGAGCCATTATCTACTACAATAATTTCGTAAGGCTTGAGCTTCTCCACTTCTACTAAAACTTGTGATAAAGTACTCGCTTCATTGTGCGCTGGAATAACAACTGATACTCTCATACTTGTATCACGCTTACCCTTCCAAGCGAACATAAGCAATAATAGGAGTACGCACAATTACATCTTCCGGTGGTCCATAAGAAGGAGAAGTACGAACACTTACCGCCCCATCTGTCACAGATAAAAGAATGCCTGTAACAATTTCTACAGCTGTCACAACTTGCACTAATTCACCAACATGGTTACGTAATTCATCAGTAAATAACATATATAGCTCTCCTTTCTTACACTTCTTTAATTGATATAATACTTGTAAATGGTAATAAAACTTCAGTTCCTATACCTTCTTGCAATGTTAAGAAATCATCACCGACTGCTACAATAACGCCTGTTAATTGTCCAACTGTCACCGTAATTTCAACGTTTTTACCTAAATACTGCTTTGCAATTTCTTTAAAAGGTGATGTATTGCATTCTTTTAAAATGTTGCAAATAATAGATTGAAATTGGCTTGATTTTATAAATTCTTCCGTAGCTTGCTTAGAGTTTCTTTGAATAAACCTTGCAAAGTTTTGCGAAAATAAAAGTCGTTCCACAGCAGGCAATAATTTATCATCTAAAAAATAGCTTAATTGTCTATTAAACAATCTTGATAATTTATGCCAATATTTTCTGAACAGACACATACACTTCTCCTCCTATTATTTTTAGATTATAAAATTTTACATCCATACATCTTAATGTATACAAAATAGATATTTTTGTGATAGGTAAGGCATACATTTTCTAAAAGAAATATTTGTTTCAGGGCAAAAAAAAACTATCCAAAAGGATAGTTTTTTACACTTCAATATTTCGCAACATCGTATAAATATCATTATTCACTTTACCAAATGATTTAATGTTATTTTGAATGTTAGATAATAAAACAACATACACACTACCATTTTTACTAAATCCATTTAAACAATTCCAACCTGGCATTACACCGTGATTCGAATAGCTTCCTGGGTCTACGTACCAGCCAAATCCGTAATCCTTTTTCACGGCTGTAAACATCTGATCGTAACTCGCTTTTGAAATTAACTTTCCAGAGTATAACGCTTCGTTAAATAAATATAAATCATGTGCACTCGTATATATATCACCACAACCATATAGTTGTGACATGCTCGGAATATTAGGTGTTGTCATATTATTATTTACTATTTTATAACCCGTTGATGGGAATCTTGTTTGTTCTAACGCTGTGCCAAAACCAGAATGTTTCATACCAGCAGTAGCAAAAATATGTTGTTTAATATATTCTTCAAGCGACTGTCCACTTACCTTCTCGGCAATGTATGCAAGTATAGAGTAGTTCGAATCGGAATACTTCCACTTCTCTCCTGGACCACCAATACGCTTTTGATTTCCTATTCGCTTTATCAGTTCTTCATGAGAAATATCTTCTTTTCCCTGCTCATATTCGGGAATCCCTGATGTATGTGTTAATAGATGTTTTAGCTGAATACTATTACCTTGTGGGAAATTTGGAATATATTTTGCAACAGTATCTTCTACTTGTAATTTATTTTGATCTTTCAACTGCATAATAGCAGTTGCTACAAACGCCTTTGAAATAGAACCAATATAAAAAGTCGTCTCTGAATTATTCGGTACTTGCTGCTCTTTATTTGCCATACCGTATCCTTTATTCAAAAGAACTTTTCCGTTCTTCACAATAACAGCTGTCCCGCTAAACCCTGCGTTTTGTAAATATTGATCCAGTTGAGCGTTTTCATTAATTTCTTGAGGTGGCCCTTCAGCAGGTTTCTCCACAGCTTGCGCTTGCTTCACTTGTTCTTCCTGCTCTTTTTGTTTTTGTGTTTCTTGCTTCTTTTTTTCCTCTTCTTTCTTTTTTAGCTCTTCTTGTTTCTTCATTTCTGCTGCCGCTTTTAAAGTTTCTTCTTTCTTATTATGCGCAACAATTTTTGTATACATGAAATATACAAGTAATAATAGTAAGACGAGAATGATTGTTCTTTTTATGTATACAATCGGCCGACGTGCTTTCCCATTCGCATTATTTTTTTCCTGATCCATAATTGCCTTTTTCCCCTTATTCACCAATAATTTACTTCCTCTACTAAAGTTTCATTTTAGTAGATTATGGATAATCCATTCTATATCATCCCTACTTTATCACGCACTGCACATATTACCAACCTATATATACAAAAAAGAAAAAGAAAATTTACAAAAGTAAGATTCCCGTTAAATTTTCAACATAAAAAAAGAGGATATCCTCTAAAAAACTGATGTTATCAATTTTTTTGGATATCCTCTTATCTAATTATTTATACGTGTTTTTTCATATCATCGGCAACAGATTCAACATTTGTACCTACGATAACTTGTACACTTGTGTCACTCAATTTCATAACACCTTTTGCACCCGCACGTTTTAGTGCCGCTTCGTTTACTTGACCAGCATCTTTCACTTGTAAGCGTAGACGTGTTGCACAGTTATCAATAACTGTTAAGTTTTCTTTTCCGCCTAAAGCTGCTACGTAAGTTTCACCAATTGAACCTGCAACTGGTGCATCCGCATCTTCAACTAACTCATCGTCATCTTCACGACCTGGAGTTTTTAAGTTGAACTTCTTAATTAAGAAGTAGAATACTGCAAAGTAAATTGCTGCATAAATTAAACCGATACCTGCTAATAATATAGGTTTTGTTGCAATACCAAAGTTAATAACATAATCAATAGCACCTGCACTAAATGTGAAACCATCACGAATGCCAAGTGATGTTGTTATGAATAAAGAAAGACCTGTTAATACTGCATGCACACCATATAATACTGGTGATAAGAACATGAACGAGAATTCGATTGGCTCTGTAATACCAGTTAAGAATGAAGTTAACGCTAAACCAGCTAACATACCAGTAACTGCTTTACGTTTTTCTGGTTTAGCAGCCGCAATCATTGCGAAACAAGCTGCTGGTAAACCAAACATCATAACTGGGAAGAAACCAGTCATAAACATACCCGCTGATGGATCTTTTGCAAAGAAACGAGCGATATCACCATGAACAAGATCGCCAGCTGCATTTGTAAAGTCACCAAGTACAAACCAGAAATATGTGTTCATTACGTGATGTAAACCGATTGGAATTAATAAACGGTTTAATAATCCGAATAACCCTGCACCGATTGAACCTAAGTTTACGATACCGTGTGATACTGCATCAATACCAGTTTGGATTGTTGGCCAAATTTGACCGAATACTAATCCTAAAAGAAGCATTACAATAGAAGTAATGATTGGTACGAAACGTTTTCCAGCGAAGAATCCTAACCATTCTGGTAGTTTAATCTTATGGAATTTGTTGTATAGTAATCCAGCGATAACCCCGGCAATAATACCACCGAGTATGGCCATATTTATTTTGGGCGTCAAAGCTGCTGCTTTAGAAACTTTATTCATCGTATCCGCTAATTTAGTTGGATCTACTGAACCAACTAAATCTTGAACACTTTTTAATTTATCATTTAGTTCTGCTGTTGAGTAAGTAACACTTAAAGCATTAGTTGTATTCTTCATAACTAAATAACCAATTGCACCTGCAAGACCAGCTGCACCACTACCGTCAATAGATAAACCGATTGCAACACCAATTGCAAAAATAAGTGCTAAATTATCAAAAATTGCTGCACCGGCCTGTGCCATAACAGGAATGTTTAATACGTCTTCTTGTCCTAGACGAAGCAATAATCCTGCTGCTGGTAGTACTGCGATCGGAAGCATTAAAGCTTTACCAATACGTTGTAAAAACTGCAACATTTTAATTCCCCCTAATTAAATTTATGAAATCGTTATCATTATAAATACGCTTTAGAAAACGCTTTCTATTACATAACCATAATAACATATAGTTGTATAGATGTGTAGTTTTTATTTCTGAACTTTTTATGGATAAATCTCCTATTTCCAAACTGTTATATAAAAGGAAAATTCTCCTTTTAAAAATACAGAATACTCGAAACGAAAGACCTATTATAGCACATTAAACTTTCGTTTTATCATTCCACTTTTTCATGTTATTATTTATTTCCGAGCATATCGGGAAAAGTAAACTTAGTTAATTCAAAATAGGAGCGTTGGTACTATGCAGTGCATTGAAACAAACAACTTACAACAGTTGTTAGAACAAGTAAAACCATATACGAAAAAAGGAAAACTTGCTACTTATATCCCCGAACTAGGAAATGCAAATCCAGACGATTTAGGGATTGCCATTTTCCATAAAGAAACAGAATATATCCATGCAGGCAACTCACAAACACTATTTACTCTTCAAAGTATTTCCAAAGTAATTACACTTGCCCTTGCCCTTTTAGACCGTGGCGAAGAATATGTATTTTCTAAAGTTGGAATGGAACCAACGGGTGACCCATTTAATTCTATTATTAAGTTAGAAACGACAAGTCCGTCCAAACCCCTTAATCCAATGATAAATGCAGGAGCATTAGCTATTACAAGCATGTTAGCAGGAAAAGATAACGAGGAAAAAATGGAACGTATTCTTCATTTTGTACGTGAAATAACAGATAATCCTACTATTAATTATTCCTCTAAAGTTGCCGATTCAGAATTAGAGACAGCTTATCTAAACCGTTCACTTTGTTATTATATGAAACAAAACGGAATTATCGATTGTGATATTGAAGAACTTATGGATTTATATACTCGTCAATGTGCAGTTGAAGTAAACTGCATCGATTTAGCACGTATCGGCTTAATTTTTGCAATGGATGGATATGATCCATATAAAAAGAAACAAATCATCCCTAAACATATTACAAAAATTTGCAAAACATTTATGGTCACATGTGGTATGTATAACGAATCTGGTGAATTTGCAATTCGTGTTGGTATCCCTGCAAAAAGTGGTGTAGCCGGTGGTATTTTCGGTTGCGTAAAAGGCGATATGGGAATCGGTATTTTCGGACCAGCTTTAGATGCAAACGGAAATAGCATTGCTGGTTTTAAAATCCTTGAACTTCTTTCTGCTCAAGAAGGCTGGAGTATTTTTTAATCGCGAGTTATCCTGCTATACTAGCAGGATTTTTTATTTCACCAAAACCTCACTTTTGTCAGTTATCAATCCTCTTACAAAAACAGTGCTGAAAGTTTCTCTATATCATGCATATTTGTTCCCCCCTCCTGAATAATATAGTACAACCTAGCGCTATATGTGGAGGTGTGAAAGATGAAACTAATATTTCAAATGGGAAAACAGCCTGTTCTTGAAAAAACAATTCTTCTTTTTATATTGAGTATTGTAGAAAGCTTAAAGCTAAAAGTTGTTTCACTCGATGAAGCTCACCGATACATATTCAATTTAGAAGTACTTGAACTATTAATGGATCGGAACATCGATGATCAAGTACTTGAACTTATTCATTTCGGAATGGGACTTGAAGACATTCACCATGTGCTTCCTGAAGAACTTGAGCATACGATCGAAGAATTAAAGTGGCTTTGCATTCAAGTATTAAGTGAGTACAGTATGCATGAAGAATCCGAACAATTAATTGAAGATATACGGTAAAAAAAGCACCTATGTAGGTGCTTTTAATGTTTTTTTAAACTATTTTTATACGCCTCAATATTTACTGGTAGCTCTTCCTCTTCCAAAGTATGTTCATTTACATCTTTATGAATGAACGCACCTTTAGGTGGTTGATGATCATGCCCTTTTTTCTTATGATCAAATGCTTTCCCGCGTCCCATACAAATCCCCCTTTCTTAAAAGAAATCCGTATTAGTATGGAGAAAAGTACGTCGATATATGCAATCCCTTGCTGTATTTCCAAGGAAATACTCGAACCTTGTTTTCTACTCTCCTTACAACAACTGATCGATCCCAATAAGAATTAATAACACTCCTGCAATAACCGTCGCCCATTTCCCTAAGTATTCTGCTAAATATCGTTTTCCTACATATGCAAAACCACTTATGCAAATAAAACTAAATACCCCAGAAATAGTCGCTGTAAGCCAAAGGTTTAAATTTGTTACTCCAGCATCAAACCCACCTGCAATATTATTAATAGATAATGCAACTCCTAAAACAAGTGCTTCAGAAAAACTAATTGTTTTAGATCCATCAAAATCTGCTTTTTCTGGATCACGTAAAATTCCCATAAGTACATTATCATCTTTAGAACCTACAGTATTTTTTTGACCCAAGAAAGGCTGACATAAAATAAACACCCCAATTATCCCTAAAACGATTGCTCCAATCAGGTTTGCTGTAAACTCTGAAATAAATAATGCAATCCAGTTCCCAAAAAATCCAGCTAGTAAAGTAAATAAAAATCCAAAGAATGCGATGATAAAATTGTTAAACCACGAAATACGAATTTTACGAATGCCATACGCAATCCCAACACCTGCATTATCTAAATTAGAAGCGATCCCAATTAAAAAAATTGAAAATAAGCCTACCGTACTCATAAATAGTCACCCCTTTTTCTCACTTTTCAATGCATATTATGAAAATGTTGAGCAACTGTGCCTGTCTGTTTCATATACTTGTAATAAATGCTCAACATTTTTTCAACACTAAAAAAGGAGTGCCTGCACTATGGCTAATGAAAACCCGAATGATCGGCTTGGTAAATTAATAAAAAAACTTTTAAAAGAACGCGCCTTATCTATGCGCCAACTAGGAATACTTACAAATATTGATCCTGCAACAGTCTCAAGAATTATTAATGGCAAACAACCGCCAAAACAAAAACATCTACAAAAATTTGCAGAATGTCTTCAAGTTCCACCCCAATTGTTATTTGATGAAATGTACCCTGATTCTCCTCACATTAATAAAGAAAAAACGGATATGTACACATCTCTTGATACCATTCAACAAACTTTACAATCCTCTAACTTATTCGATTTCGATTACACTACAACTCGCGTAAAACAAGAACTCGAAAATTACGAACGCTATGCCCAGACAACAGAAGGCGAAAAACGTATTCATGACAGTTTTGCAAGCAAATTAGAGCAAATTGATAGTGCTGGTCCTTTTATTGAACAATTAACAGATATGTATCAACAATTTTGTAATGAAACCATTTCAAAAGAAGAACGTGCAGTTCTTGGGAGCGCATTACTTTATTTCATATTATCGACAGATATTATTCCCGACTATCTCTTTCCAATTGGCTATTTAGATGATGCGATTGCCGTTGAATTAGCGAAAGAGAAATTAATTGAAATGAAACGAAAGACATAGCAAAATAAAGAACTATTTCAGTTGTTTATATTCAACTCTGAAATAGTTCACTAAAAAATCGTACAAGTATACATACTCGTACGATTTTACTATACAAATCTATTTTTTCGTGTGGCACCATTCATATATAAATGTTGTTATCACTTTTGTAAATTCAATTAACTGTTCAATCTCAACTTTCTCATTTACAGAATGTGCTTCTTCTAATGTACCTGGTCCATATATAATCGCTGGAATGTGAAACTCACTAAACCAACCGCCATCAGTTACCGTTGCAGACATATCTAAAATTGCATTTTTTGATAGAATAGACTCGTGTACTGAGCTAAGTTTTTTTACAGCTTTATGTTCACTATCTATTTCTAATGAAGGGAAAATTTCCCCACGATCTACAATCATTGATTCTCCGCCCCACTTAAATTGTGGCGGATTTTCACTTAACCATGGATCGGCAGCTGCCACCTTTCCAATATACTCTTCAATTTCGTTTATTATTTGTTCATGTGTTTCATTCGGATAGAAGTGCACTGTTATCCACAATCGGCACTCATCCGCAATAAACGCCGCATGCCTTCCTCCCTCAATAACAGCTGGATTAATTGTTGTTGTTCCAAATGGATAGCCTTCATATGTTTTCATAACTGCCCAGTGGCGCTCTAATTCTTGTAAGCTTTGTACAATTTTCATCATTTTTTCAATCGCACTCGCTCCAAATAAACGTCCTCCAGCATGGATCATTTGTCTGCGCGTTGCATCATGAAACGTTTGTGGACTTTTCACTGTAATCCATCCAGTAATGACACCGCCTTGTCCTTGCATATGTAAATCGCTCGTATCCACTACTACTGCAAAATCAGCATCGTAACCCCTTTTGCAGCATTGAAGTGTACCTGCTTCTCCAACTTCTTCTCCAATTACCGATTGAAAAGTTAAATCTCCAGGTAATTCAATACCAGCTTCTTGTAAAAGTTGAATGGCAAATAGCGCTCCAGCCAGCCCACCTTTCATATCTGCTGCGCCACGTCCAACTAACCAGCCATCTTTTATAAATGGATCAAATGGATTTGTTTCCCACGCCTCATCTGCTGACACTTCGGCTACATCCATATGTCCATTAATAATAAGACTTTTATATGAGTCACTTTTTATCCCTTTTTTTACCCCAACAACATTCGGATCATTCGGATATACATCCCATTTATCAATACTAAAATTTCGTTTTCTTAAAAACTCTGCAACAAATTCTTGTGCTTCATTTGTATTTCTCGCTGGCGGTGCTGGTGTTTCAAAACGAATTAAAGTTTTTGTAAGTTCTAGTAATTCCTCTTTCCTTGAATCTATTTGTTTTAACAACTGCGAAACTTCTGGATTCATCGCTAATTCCCCTTTGCATACATAGTATGTTTCCAGCTTTATTTTCACAAAAAAAGAGACTGTTTACAATTTTACAGTCTCCTAATTAATCACTATTATAAATTCTCTACTTCCGTTGTATTTGTCTTTTCAATATGCTCCACATTACTTCCCTTATTTCTTGTAGCACGATAAAACAGTAAACAAACAATCATAAATGGAATACCACAATACAATGCCATTCTTTGTTCTGGAATAAAGGCCATGCCAACGATTACTGTTAAATTTAATACTAACGCAAGAAGTGGTACAAATGGATACAATGGTGTTTTAAATTTCAAGTCCTTAACATCCCCGCCCCGCTTCATGTATGACCTTCTAGCTAATAAATTTGATAAAGCAATAGATGCCCAAACTAGTATCGCTCCGAACCCAGCGATAGAAAGCAGCCATAAATAAACTGTATCTTCCGCATAAATACCTGATAGTAGTGAGAGACACCCTACAATTGTGCTTACGATTAATGCATAAATAGGAACACCGTTTTTAGATAACTTGCCAAAAATTGGACTAATCATTCCTTGATTAGACATAGACCATAGCATACGCGAAGTTGCATATAATCCTGAATTCGCAACGGATAGTACTGCTGTAATAATAACGAAATTTATAATATCTGCTGCATAAGGAATACCAATTTTATCAAATACAACTACGAATGGACTTTCTATTACTCCTGCTTGCTGCCAAGGGAATAGTCCAGCAAGAATAAAAATAGATAGTACAAAGAAAACAAGTATACGCCAAACTGTATTGTTAATTGCCTTCGGGATCGTTTTCTCTGGATTTTCACTCTCACCTGCTGCAATACCAACTAATTCTGTTCCTTGGAAAGAAAAATTAACTGCAATCATTGTAATTAAAATGGCTGATAATCCATTTGGAAACAATCCACCATAATCAGTAAAGCTAGAGAACATTGGCGCTGGTTCATTTCCTTTCATATCTAGAAAACCAAACATTGCTGCCCCGCCCAAAATAATAAATGCAATAATTGTAATTACTTTAATACTTGCAAACCAAAATTCCACTTCCGCAAAACTTCTTGAAGATAACGCATTAATAGCAAAGAGCAGTACCGCGAATACTACACACCAAATCCATGACGGTACATCAGGAAACCAACGTTTCATCAAAATACTAACCGCAATTAATTCAATGCCTATCGTAGCAGACCAGTTTAACCACGACATCCATCCCACTACATAACCCGCTGCAGGGGAAATATGCTTTGTCGCATACGTTTGATAAGACCCTGCGTCAGGCATCGCAACCGCTAATTCTCCAAGACAGAGCATCGTTAAATACATTACAAATCCACCGACAAGATAGGCTACAATTGCTCCTCCAGGCCCAGCTTCATGAATCGTATAACCTGATCCTAAAAAAAGTCCTGTACCAATAACTCCACCGAGTGCAATCATAAATATGTGCCTGCTTTTCAATTCTCTTTTTAATCCTTGGTTTTGATCCATCATATAAATCCCCCCTTTTCACTTTGCCAATCCATTCAATGTAAGCGTTTTTAAAATTCTTCACCGTAAAAATAATGATTTAAAATAGCAAAAATACACATCACTTACATTAATCACTGCCTGTTACTAAAAGGTCATCCCTTACTGTTATTAATAACTTTTGATCAGCAATAGCTTGTCCTTCTACTACTTCTAATGATTCAATATAACCACTGATTCCTATCTTAATTTCTACTTTCTGTTTATCTATCGTTTCAATTAACGCTAATTTCTCCCACTCGTATACGTAAGAACTTTCCGTAACAAATAACTTCTCTACTTTTCCATAACAAGGACTATACACACCTTCTATAACTGTCTTCACTTTATAAATCCCTCCCTCTTATTAATTGACACCGAAACGTTGTATATCCTGTAAAAATTCATATTCTCCCCTCTAGAGATTTCAAATATTATTTATGCAAAATGCGTACCAAGTCTCTAATTCATATATTAAATGAGAGTTTTACACAAAAAAGCGTGCACAACCGCAAAATTTTTCTATCATTTGAAAAGTTTTAAAAGGAAAATAGCAAAAAAATTTTGCGGTTTTATAAGAATTTTAATAAAATTATAAAAAGTCAGTCTTCATAGGGTGAAATGAGGAGAAGATAATCTATGCGTACAGAAGACATTAATTTTAAACAGATCATTGAAATGAACATGCTATATGAAACTTTACTCAATGAACTCGATATCGGGATTCATATTATTAATGAGGAAAGTAAAACGATTATCTATAACCGCAAAATGATGGAAATTGAATCAATGGAACGCTCAGATGTATTATATAAAAGTCCTTTAGAAATATTTGCATTTGAAGAAAATAAAAATAGTACTCTTATAGAGGCATTAAAATTAGGAAAAACAAACAAAAATATAAAACAAACGTATTTTAACAACAAAGGACAAGAAATTACAACGATTAACGATACTTTCCCTATAATAGAAAATGGAAAAATTAAAGGCGCTATTGAAATATCAAAAGAAATTAGTAACTTAAAGCAAACAATAAGAATGGGCCCTTCTCGAAAACAAAGCACTAAATTTACCTTTGATCACATAATTGGTGATTCTGAAGCTATTCAATCAATCATTACTGAAGGGAAAAGAGTAATTCGTACATCTTCCTCCATACTTCTAGTAGGAGAAACAGGCACTGGGAAAGAACTATTTGCACAAAGCATCCATAATGAAAGTCAGCGTTCAACAAAACCCTTTATTTCACAGAACTGTGCCGCTATACCTGATACACTCATGGAAAGCTTATTATTCGGTACAAACCGAGGTGCATTTACAGGAGCTATCGATAAAGCTGGTTTATTTGAAGAAGCGAACGGAGGAACTTTGCTATTAGATGAAATCAACTCATTAAGTCCAGCACTTCAAGCGAAGTTACTACGAGCTATACAAGAAAAAACAATACGAAGAATCGGAGGCACACACGAAAAAGAAATTGATGTTCGTATTATAGCAACTATCAATGAAGATCCTTTCGAAGCCATCTCACATAATCGATTAAGAGAAGACTTATATTACCGATTAAGCGTCGTTACTTTATGTCTTCCGCCTTTACGTGAAAGAAAAGAAGATATTCTAGCTCTTGTTCAGCACTTTATTGAAAAATATAATACTCAATTCGGGCTAAACGTAACCGATGTAGATGTAAATGTAAGAGAATTTTTCTATGCATACGATTGGCCTGGGAACGTACGGGAGTTGGAACATATAATTGAAGGTTCCATGAACTTAATAGAAGATGAAACCATCATTACAGCGTTTCATATGCCTACTCGCTTCCGTGAACGAATAAAAACAGAATTCAATATGCAACATGCACTAACTAATCACAATACTGATGCACCAAAAACTTTAAAACACACAATAGAAAAGATGGAAAAGAACTACATTAACCAAATTCTTAAAGAGAATCATGGCAACATCTCACAAGCTGCAAAATTTTTAGGATTAAGTAGGCAAAACTTACAATATCGAATTAAAAAACTGCATTTACACATATGAAATGAACATGTCTCCAAGTGTAAAAACAACTTGGTAAAATATGTTATAATAAACATATAACATGCTAGAAAGGGGCTATATATATGAGTGATGATAAAAAATTAAAGTTATTACAATACTTATACTTTTTCCCTGCCATGCTCTGTATGATGTTATTCATTAATGCCGATGTAAGCAGCTCTCCTTATGCAAAGCTATTAGGAACAATTTTTGGCTCCTTTGCAGCTATTATGCTTGCTGCTTTTTGGAATTTGAAGCTACGTATAAAAAACGAGAAATCTTCGTAATACTAAAAAAAATCGAGCTACTTAGCCCGATTTTTTTATTTGCCATTAAAACTCAACATTCTCTAAATACAACCCACTTGCCTCAGCAAGACAATTAATTTGATTGCGCTGCTTTTCCTCTAAAATGTTTGGAATTGCTTCAGCATCTAATTGTCCTAATCCAACTTCAATTAATGCCCCAACAATTTTTCTTACCATGTTATGAAGGAAGCCGTTACCACTTACTCTAATTTGTACAAACCCTGCCTCTTCCATCACATCAAGTGTATATACTTCTCGAACCATAGATTTTTTCTTTGATTTCGCATTTGAAAAAGCAGTAAAATCATGTGAACCAACTAAATGTTTCGCAGCTGCTTTCATGCTTTCCACATTTAATTTTTTATTCACATGCATGCTGTATTTACGCATAAATGGATTTGTATGCTCTTCATTCCAAATTTTATACAGATATGTTTTTGCTTTAGAGTTGTAACGAGCATGGAAGCGATCATGTACTTCTTCCACATTCGTAATGCTAATATCGTTAGGTAAATATTGATTTAAATATTTTTTCACTTTATGTTCCACTAACTTCTCATCACTTTGAAAGTTAGCAACTTGATTCAAAGCATGTACACCAGCGTCTGTTCTACTACAACCGATAATTTCAATTTCTTTTCCGACCATTTCAGATATGACACTTTCAATTTTTCCTTGAATCGTATTATCATTATTACCGAGACGTTGCCATCCTTTAAAACGTGCACCATCGTACTGAATCGTTAATTTATAATTATGCATAATATTCTCCTTCATAGAAAATATTCCCTCATACCATGAGGGAATATTAATAAACTTTACTTTCTAACAAGCTTCACTACATTTTCTACGTGAGCTGTATGCGGGAACATATCAACTGGTTGCACATACTCCACTTCATAGCTCTTCATTAATGCTTGTACATCACGTGCTAATGAAGAAGGATTACAAGACACATACACAACTTGTTTCGGCTTCACTTTTAAAATTGTTTCCAGTAATTTATCATCGCAACCTGTACGTGGTGGATCGACAACAATTACATCTGGACGCCATCCTTCTTTTACCCATTTCGGTAACCATTGTTCAGCTTTACCTGCTTCATATTTCGTATTTGTAAATCCGTGACGCTTCGCATTTTTCCTTGCATCTGCAATCGCTTCTGGAATTACATCCATACCACGTACTTCCGCTGCATCGTTCGCAAGCCAAAGTCCGATTGTACCAACACCACAATACGCATCTACAATTTTCTCATCGCCTGTTAACGCAGCTGCTTTTTTCGCTTCATCATATAAAACAACTGTTTGTTCTGGATTCAATTGGAAGAATGCACGTGCTGATAATTCAAATGATAAATCGCCAAGTGTTTCTTGAATTACTTCTTTTCCAGCTAATTTAAATGTTTTGTCTCCAAAAATAACAGATGTTTTACGCCAGTTTACATTTTGCATAATTGATTTAACCGCTGGCATCTGTTTTTGTACTTCTGCAACAAATTGTTCTTTATTTGGTAATTCTTCTTTTGTTGTAATAAGTGTAACTTGTACTTCCCCTGTTTGAACTGCAGTACGTGTTACAATTGTGCGTACTAAACCTTTTTGTTTTTTCTCATTGTAAATAGAAACATTTAATTTTTCTAAAATACGTCTTACAACTTTTGTCGCTTCATTCGTTGCTTTATGTTGAATCATACAATGAGCAATATCAATTAACTGATGTGAGTTTTGTTTATATAGCCCTGTAATAACCTTTTCGTCTTTACGCCCCACTTGTAATTGACTCTTATTACGGTAATGCCATGGATTTTCCATGCCAAGCGTTGGACGAATTTTCTCTTCCATACTGTTTTTCATGTACTTCTCAAATGCTTGTACAACGATATCACGCTTTTGATTCAATTGTTCTTTATAATCTAAATGTTGCAGCTGACAACCGCCACACTCCTCATATACTGGACACGGTGCTTTCACACGATGCGGTGAAGCTTTACGAACTTTTTTCACTTTCGCTTCAGCGAAGCCACGCTGAATTTTCGTTGTTTCTGCAACAACTTCTTCTCCTGGTAATGCCCCTGGAATGAAAACAACTTGTCTCTTAAAATAACCAACGCCTTCTCCGTTAATCCCAAGACGTTTAATTGTCACAGGAAACGTTTGACCAACTTCCAACTTACTCTCATGTTGCTTTTGTATCATTATTACACCTCTACTCTATACTTTTCCATAAATATAACGCTGCATAACTGCAGTATGGTTCACACTCTTGTTTCACTTTTTCTAAAAATACATCATCAGGTTTATCATCTAATTGAAATATACCTTGCACTGCACGCTGAATCCCAATGTCCGCTTTCGGGAACATATTTTTCCGTCCAAGCCCAAACATTAAAAAGTTTTGCACTGTCCATGCACCAATTCCCCTAATTGGCAACAATTGTGCTGAAACTTCTTCTTCCGTTCCATTTTCTATACTCGCTAAATTTAATGTACCACTGACAACACTTCGACCTAATCCTACTATATATTCAGCCTTTCGCTGACTAAACTTCTGCTCTCTCAATTCTTCTATTGAAATATTTGCTACTATTTCCGGAGTGGGGAAAAAGAATACACCGTTCTTCTCTATTCCATACCGTTTCACAAATTGTTCTGTTAACACAGTAGCAAATTTCAAATTTATTTGTTGGTGAATGATACAGCGAAGAAGACAAGCAAAATAATCAAATTCTAAAATAATTGGAGTATAAGCATATGTTTCAAATAGTGGACGTAATGATGTGTTTAAAAAATGATTTTGTATATCATGAAACGGTTCATTCCAATGAAAAATGGCCCTCATTCGTTTCATAACTTTCTCCGGATTTCCTGTCTGACTAGAAATCCAAAACTGTGGATTTTGAACAGTACCAATCCCTTGCAAGCGAACAACAACCTGTTCCTCGTCTATACAAAGCGGGATATAAATGACTTTCTCATCTAATTGAATGACGTTAAGAGGATCAAAAGATAAACGTTTTAATACTTCTTCAAAATGATACGGATACTCTAACGTAACATGTTCGCTCCACATACGTTTCCCCATCCTTTTTACACATCATTATAGCATGAGAAAACCGTAAGCATACATGCTTACGGTTGATTGCTTTTTACTAAGTCATCTAGACTTTTAAAATGATACCCTTTCTCGCGCAAATCATCAATGATTTTCGCAAGTGCTTCTGCATTATCTTTTGATATTGCATGAAGTAATAAAATAGATCCTGGGTGAATCATCGTCATAACATTATTATGCGCATATTGCCATCCTCTTTGCTGATCCACTTTCCAATCCAAAAATGCAAGTGACCAAAATACATTATAGTAGCCCATTTCTTTCGTAAGAGCTAACGTTCTTTCACTAAATACGCCGCGCGGAGGACGTACATATTTCACTTCTTTTTGCCCAGTTACTTTTTTAATTTCTTCCGTTACACTCGTCAATTCTTCACGAAGCTTCTCATCATTTACCGCTGTAAAATCAGGATGACTCCAAGAATGATTTCCAATAATGTGTCCTTCATCCTTCATTCTTAACAATAAATCTTTTTGTGTTTTAATGTAATGCCCCGTTACAAAGAAAGTTGCTGGTACTTTTTTCTCTTTTAATACATCTAAGATTTTCCCTGTGTATCCATTCTCATATCCATTATCAAATGTTAAATAAATATCTTTTTTCTTCGTATCTCCTAAATAAAACCCGCCATTTTTTTGCAGTAAATCCGTATATAACTTTCCTGCATCTGGTACTGTTTCATTTTTAGGACGCGGGATTCCCCAGTTATGTGGAGTATTTGTATAAGCCAATGCCGAAACTGGAACAAGTGCCATCATAATTGAAAAAATGAGACCGATATATAACCATTTATATTTCATAAATAGTCTCCTTTCCATATATAATCGTACCTGTAGTTTCTGTTTCCTTACTTACTTTCATGCTGTGCATGTTTTTCTATATATACCAAAAAATGCATCTCGAAAGATTCGAGATGCATTTTTGTTTATTTAAATACCGGCTCTTTAAAGCTCGCTAATTTTTCAAGTGATGTTTTATCAACATCTGCATGTAAACTATTACCATGAGAGTCCATCGTTACAACTGCTTTAAAACCTTCAATGCGTAAATGCCACATTGCTTCTGGAATACCAAATTGTAAGAAATCAACATCTTTCACTTCTTTAATACATTCAGCATAATATTGCGCCGCACCGCCAATTGCGTTTAAGTACACGCCGCCGTGTTCTTCTAAAGCCGCTAATGTTTTCGCACCCATACCGCCTTTTCCAATAACAGCGCGAATACCAAATTTCTTCATAATATCGCCTTGGTACGGTTCTTCACGAATACTTGTCGTTGGACCCGCCGCTTTAATTTGCCAATTGTCATTGTCATCTTTCACAACAACTGGACCACAGTGGTAAATAATTTGTCCATTTAAATCTACTGGACAATCATTATCCATTAAATGCTTATGGATTGCGTCACGACCTGTATACATCATGCCATTAATTGTTACAACATCACCAACGCGAAGTCCACGAATTTGCTCTTCTGTAATTGGTGCTTGTAATACAATCTCACGTTGCTCTGTTTTTTCTTGTGCTTCATGCTGAAGTGTATCTTCACCTTCTTGATATAACCAATCCATAATTTCACCTGTTTCAGGATGGATTGTTACACCTAGGCGGCGATATGCCCAGCAATTATACGCCACAGATACGTAGAAGCTAGCCGGCAGGCGGTTATACACGCCAATTTTACAGCCCAGTAAAGTTGTTTCTCCACCAAATCCCATTGTACCAATGCCAAGCTTATTCGCATTTTCTAATACGTACTCTTCAAGTTGTTGTAACTCTGGTACTGGATTGACATCATCTAATGTACGGAATAATTGATTTTTTGCTAATTCATAACCTGATGTGCGGTCTCCCCCGATACCAACACCAATTACACCAGCACTACATCCTTGACCTTGTGCCTGGTATACTGCATGAAGAAGGCATTTACGAATTCCTTCTAAATCACGGCCAGCTCGTCCAAGTCCTTCTAGTTCACACGGTAAGCTATATTGAATATTTTTATTCTCACAGCCACCACCTTTTAGGATTAAACGTGCATCAATATAATCTTTTTCCCATTGTTCAAACTTAATAACCGGTGTACCTGGTCCTAAATTATTTCCACTATTGTCTCCAAAAAGAGAGTCAACAGAATTTGGACGAAGTTTACCATCTTTTGTCGCCCGCTCAAGCGCATTATAGATAGCTTCCTTCAACTTTAATTGATTCACACCAACTGGTGTATAAATTTTAAACGTTGGCATCCCTGTATCTTGGCAAATCGGTGAGATGTTATCATCAGCCATTTTAATATTATTTGTAATTGTGCCAAGTGCCATCGCAGAACGAGTCCCTGCATTTTCTCGCTCTTTCGCTTGTTGAATCGCACGACGAACATCTTTCGGTAAGTTCGTTGACGTTTCAACAATTAGTTGATACATGCTTTCTTGAAGCTTTTCCATTGTTACTTCCCCCTCAATTGTGAACGCTACCAAAACGTTATGAGCTGAAAATTCCATTGTTATGCTCTTTAGCTTTTTATTTGTTTCACGCTATTAAAGCATAAATGAAATTTTTCACAACTTGATTATACCTCTTTTTCTATCGTCCTTCTATTATCCGCACAGAAAAAGGCTACCAAATTGGAATTGGCAGCCTTTTTAATATATTATTCGTCTTTTTTAAATTGCTCACATTTTAATTCTAATTCATCTAACATTGCAAGAAGACGATCTACATCTTCTAATTCTACTTCTTCAGGTTCAATTGTATCAATTACTTCAATGAACATATTTAAACGCTCTTTTAAATATACTAATTGTGTATCTTTATCTTGAATTGCTTTTCCCATGAAGGCACTCTCCTTTTAATTCGAGTTGCTTTTATTATACCGCAAAAATGATTGCTATGGGCATGAAATTTCATCAATTTTGTCACAGTCATCCACTATAATGTAAGCCCTCTCTCTTTTCACGCTAAAAAGTTTCACTTTATAAAAAGCACATATTCTTCTATTATAGAGAATGGACAAATTGTTATTTCAATAGTCAAAGGAGTATTTCATATGACGATATCACAAAAAATGAAGCCGATTACTCCTTCTTACGATCCATGGGAAGCGTATATGGACCTTGAAGAGTACGGCAAACTACTATTAACAAATGTTGAATTTACAACGACGACGTTATGCAATATGCGCTGTGAGCATTGCGCTGTTGGTTACACGTTACAGCCGAAAGACCCAAATCCGCTTCCGATGGATCTTTTATTAAAACGATTAGATGAGATTCCTCATTTACGTTCTTTAAGTATTACTGGCGGAGAACCTATGCTTTCAAAAAAATCCGTCGACAACTATGTAACACCACTCTTAAAATACGCCCATGAACGAGGCGTTCGCACTCAAATCAACTCTAACTTAACTATAGATTTAGCACGTTACGAACAAATTATTCCTTATTTAGACGTGTTGCATATCTCTCATAACTGGGGAACAATTGATGACTTCGTTGAAGGCGGATTTGCAATGATGGAGCGTAAACCTACTTACGAACAACGTGCAAAATTATTCGAAAGAATGATTACAAATAGTAAGGCTCTATCAGATGCAGGTGTACTTGTATCGGCCGAAACAATGTTAAACAAAAGAACTCTACCACATATTGAACATATTCACCGTCAAATCGTCGAAGAGATGGGCTGTAAACGTCATGAAGTTCACCCAATGTATCCAAGTGACTTCGCGAGTAATCTAGAGATTTTAACAAAAGCTGAAATTCGTGATGCTATTGAGCATTTACTAGAAATTCGTGATGAAAATGTATGGATGTTATTTGGAACGTTACCTTTCTATGCTTGTAGCGATGACGAGCGAGACATTGCCACATTTAAAAAATTACAAGAGAGCAAAAATGTCACTGTTCGTAATGATCCAGATGGCCGTTCTCGTTTAAATGTAAATATTTTCGATGGAAATATTATTGTGACGGACTTTGGTGATGTTCCACTTCTAGGAAACATACAAACAAACACATTACAAGAAGCATATGACAAATGGAGTGCTTCAAAAACAGCAAAATCATTAAGCTGTCACTGTCCTGCAGTAAAATGTCTTGGACCAAATGTTCTTGTAAAAAACAGCTACTATCCGACAGAAGATTTCTTATCAAAAACAGCAAACATTACATTATAAAAAAACGTCAGCTTATAAGCTGACGTTTTTTTATGTTATTGCGAGTGGGAAGAAGAAATGAATTTAAAAAATAAATGATCATGAATTGGAATCGCCGCTCCAATTCCTTGAGAAGTAATATTTTTCACAACAAGTCTTTTTTGATTTCCCTTTAATACAAGATACACTTCTCCAAATGTTACTTTTCCCTTTTCATTTACTGCTGGTGTATAAGCGTATAAATATCCGAGTTGACTCGGACTAATATTATACACACGCTCATGTCCAGTACCATAACCAATAGTTGTTTTAAACGAAAGGGGCAATTGTACTTTTTCAAGCGCTTTGAGAAGCATCATTTTTTTCACATCTGCAGCATCTTTCATATCTGCTGTTAAATCGCCTTCAACCGTCTTTTGTGTTTCTTGCTTATAGCGAAGTGGATATAAACGGTCTCCTCCGCGATTATCATACACATTTCGATTCACTTGTTTATATTCCCAATTAATCGATGTGTCTACTGATTCATAATGTAAAGCCCATTGACCTAAATAAATTTTTGCCCGGTACCCTACTGCAAGCGGCGCATTTGAAATTGTCGTTTCATTAAACATCCGAATTAAGTCTGGATTTTCAATTTTAATATTAGCTGTTTTCAATAGTTCTTGAGCAAACTTACTTGGCTGTAAACGTGGCAAATCTTGCGCATCATTTGGAAATGTATTGTCTTTTGAAATATTTAAAACAGATGAAGGCATTTTTGTTCCTACTGTTGTCTTTGCAAAACTCATGTTAGGAAATAATAAAATAAACGAGACCATAGTTGAAAGACATATGCTGTATACTCGTTTCACCTGTCTGGCTCCTTCCTATGTAAAGGTATATATACTACTTTGTTTATTGTTTTCTCTGAGCACAATTGTTATGCCTATTTTTCATAATAAATAAAAACCAATTCCCATAATGACATACGCCGCTAGTAAAGTGCCGCCTTCAAACCAGTTTGTATCTCCATCATTTGAAATCGCAATCGTTAAGAAAACAGCTGTAATCATAGATACAAGTTCTGGTATGGTAAATACTAAAGGCATCCTCTGCGCGAAGAACATAGATAGCAATACTAGTACAGGAGCAACAAACATGGCGATTTGTAATGTAGAACCTATTGCAATTTCGACTGCAATATTTACTTTATTTTTATAAGCCATAATAATTGCAGATGCATGTTCCGCTGCATTTCCAACAATTGCAACGATAATAACCCCTATAAATAATTCTGACCAACCAAATGATTTTGCAACAGTTTCAAAAGTATGCACGAGCGCCTCTGACACATAAGCTACTGCCAGTGTTGCTATCGCTAAAATAAGGAGTGCTTTCCCTTTCGACCACTCTGGCTCTTCTTCATGCGCTACTTCGTCACTTTTATGTTGATATACACCACGGTGCGTAACTAACTTAAATAGTAATGCAGCAAGGTACATGATAATCATAATAATAGAAACACCTATACTTAATTGATACGTCTTGCCAGCGTCCATCTTCATTGAAAAGATCTCTGGAATAACAAAGGCTACGACAACAGCAAATATTAATAAAGCTGAATTATGCCTTGCATCGTAAACGTTAAAGCTTTGCCTTTTATATTTAAGTCCACCTACAAAGAAGGATAGTCCTCCTACTAATAATAAATTTCCAAGTACAGAACCCGTTAAAGAAGCTAACACCACTTCAATTAACCCTGCTTGAAGTGCAAAAATTGAAATGATAAGTTCAACAGCATTACCGAAAGTAGCATTTAATAATCCGCCTATTCTAGGACCAGATACAATTGCTAAACTCTCTGTTGCTCTCCCCATAAAACCAGCTAACGCGATAATCGTAATACAATACACAGCGAACATAATTGTTTCTGGCCAATGAAGTGTTTTTCCAAGTACAGATAGTGGTACACCTATAAGTGCTACTATAAGAAATATTTTATTAAACATGCTTTTCACCCTTCCATCGTATGTATTTCTCCTCAATATTATTATTATTCTTCTCCTAACTTGTCCGATTTCATCACAATTACGTTTAAAAAATCATCTTGATGAAAAGAGTATGAAAGATACTTCATTCTTATTTTGACGAAGAAAACTACAAAGTATGAAAAGAGGCTAAAAGCATGCATTTAAAAGAAAAAATTGAAACTATTATATGCGGTCAACGAACTGGTGTATTATCTACTGTACGTGAAAATAAACCTCATAGTGCCTTTATGATGTTTTTCCACGAAGATTTTGTGTTATATATTGCAACAGATCGGAAATCAAAAAAGATAACAGATATTGAAAACAATCCTAATGTCCATGTATTACTCGGACGAGAAGGAAAAAAATTAGATGAAGATTATATTGAAGTTGAAGGGTTAGCTTCAATCGAGGAAGACTCGACATTAAAAAACAAGTTTTGGAATAATAGCTTAAAACGTTGGTTACTCGGTCCTGAAGACCCTAATTACGTATTGATAAAAATTAATCCCGACACAATTTATTACATCGATGGTGCCGGTACGACGGAGCCTGAGTTTTTACGACTATAAAATAAAACAAGCCCCCCTTAGGTGGGCTTGTTTTGTCGAAAAGTTCTTTTGAAAAAAACAATAAAATAGGTGGAACTTTCTAAAGATTCTGTTATATAATAGCATTAACTTAAATAAACTGTATTAAAACAGATTGAGAGGAGAAATAAAATTGATGAAGAGAGAAGAACGCAAAAACATGATTGAGTTTATTGAAAAGAAAAAAGGGATTGAGCGTGACGAATTACTGTTTATGACAGACGATGAAGTAGAACATATTTATAATGTAACGTACTTTTTATATGAGGAAATTGCAGAGTAGTATAATAATCCCCACCTTATTAAAAATATAAGGTGGGGATTATTTCGTTATTTAGCCCACTATTTGCGGGCAGTCAAACTCCCACCTTAAAATTCAGGTGGAACAAGAAGTTAAGTTGAAGTCGTGCTTCCTATAAACCTCAATTGCTTCAACTTTATACATGAGAATCATTTTCATGTATAATACTGTAAGATTGGAGGGATTTTACTATGAGTTCGTGGCTCTTGTTTGCACTATTATCAGCAATTGCTGCTGCCCTTGTATCGATTTTTGGAAAGTTTGGTTTAGACGGAATCGATGCAAACGTTGCAACAACAATTCGATCTATTATTATGGCATTATTTATGATAGGCGTTATTATCATACAAGGTAAATTTCAAAATATCGGCGACGTACTGCTAAATAAAAAAGCACTGCTATTTATCACATTAAGTGGGATTGCAGGTGCTTCGTCATGGCTATTTTATTTTCTTGCCCTCAAAACAGGAAAGGTTTCACAAGTAGCTCCTGTCGATAAATTAAGCGTCGTATTTTCTATCATTCTCGCTATGATTATACTCGGTGAAAAGTTAAACTTTATGACCGGCGTTGGTGTAGTCTTTATTACAGCTGGTGTATTATTTATTGCTTTCAGCTAAAAAAACCGCTATTAGCGGTTTTTCTTTTTCTTTATATAAAACCATACAACACATGTAACAACTGCTGAAATTAATAAAATCCATATTCCATAATGATGTAAACTATACTCAACGAAGCGCCACTTCTCGCCTAACTTCCAGCCAAGCCCAATAAAAACACTTATCCAAATGAGCGCACCACCGTAAGCGTACAAACAAAAACGCCAAAGTGTCAAATTTGATACCCCAGCAAAATATGCTGTTAAATGACGTACTCCCGGTATAAAATAACCAATCATTAAAAGAAATGGCCCATATTTTTCAAATAAAATATGTGTTTTTTCAATGTGATGTTCTTTAATTCTAATTTTCGGCCCATATTTCTTTAAAACAGGGAGCCCAAGTTTTAAACCTAATATGTAGCTTAACGTAATCCCTAACATCGCACCAGCCATCCCACTTAAAAAAGCAGCAGTTCCTGACATAACTCCTTTTGAAACATTATAACCAACAAAGGTCAATAAAAACTCGTCTGGTATCGGTAATCCGACAATCCCACCAGCCAAAGCTATAACAATTCCAAAATAGCCATAATGCGCGATTAACTCGCCAATATGTTGTTCCATTCGGAAGACACATCCTATGCACGATCGTTATTCCACATTGTACCCTTTCTATCTTTAAGGCAAACATGGTATACATATTCACTATACATTGTTTTTATAATGAACTCTACTTCTATTCTTTCCTTTAACAGAGATAAAGTGAAACTTTAATCAGTGGGAGTTTTGTAATTATTAACCTATGCCAATCTTGCTTCTACAGACATCCCGACTCCCACATAACTCACTTACATTCACTAATTTTGAGATTAGATTCTTACTGCCTGCAAATGTCCTGATAAAAAATAAAAATTCATATGCGTGTTTTTTTGTTACAATAAAGGAAAGTTACTTTTCGCAACGGTTTAACTCTCAAGAAAAATGATATATCTAGCAAAAACATAGTTTGGTCTATATAATCCAACTTCTACCTATTAAAAGAACATGAACCCTTTTACATACAACATCATTTTTCTAAATTATACAGGGGGGAACGAACATGACCATTGAAAATCAATTTATTCAAAAAGTTTACTATAAAACATTTTTAACAGAAGAAACTTCTACTCCTGCATCGGAAGTACTCGGTGAAGCATATATAAATGAATCTAAAAATGAATTCTCCAACATTTCTAATATTCGATTTGCTCAAGGTGAATTTTATTATCAAAATAAAGATTTTGAAGCAGCTATATTTAAATGGGAAAAAGTTAATAATACTCTTGCACTTTGGGCAACAAAAAATATTGCAGATGCTTATTTTGAACTAGGATTCCTACCAAAGGCAGAAGAAATTTATCAATCTATTCAAACAGAAGATACAACTCTTACGATGGAAGTTTCATTACAACTTCTTTCTCTTTATATCGAACAAGATCGTTTAGGACTTGCTTTTAAGACGATTAGTGAAGCTGTTGCATTCCAACCGGATTACCCAAACATTACTGCAATTGCACGTTCTTTCTATGAAAAACAAGAAGATTGGAACAACGCTATCGAACTAGCTGTTCAAGAAGGTATTCGAACACAATCTTTACACTGGTTTGATACATTAATAAATTACATAAACAAAGGATTTACTAAAAATATTAAGCCTGAATATTTCTATGAGTCTTTAAAAGCTCTATATGCTGTTGATCAAGCTCAATTTAAAGAACTTGTTATTGCTCTTTGGAATAGCTACCAACATGAATCCTTATACCTTCCTTGGATTCAAAGTATTAATCATTTATTCTTGCATATTGAAACAGACAATAATGACGATTGGAATGAAATTTCTACTCGCTATCAAGAAACATACTTTGCATTAATTACCGGAAATCATTTTATGCATGAATTAAACGGACTTGTACCAAATCTATTAACAAATTGGTTCAGTTTAACGAAAGCAAAAGATTCTCTAGTTGTCTCTGCAGCAGTATTAGCATGGAATGAAGTCTCACCTACAACCTTAGAATCATTACTCGTAAAAAGTGCTGGATCCTTACTTTCTAATACATCAGCTGAAGCAGATGTAAATATGGAAATAGTTTCTCATTTATTCGAAACAATCGCTGTATGGGCTGAGAAAAATGATGTAGATTTAAGTCATCAATTTACGCTACTCGTCCATGAACTATGTGATTTAAATGTCACACCACTACTAATAGCTGGAACTAGTGACCATGATAAAACATCATTTGTTAATTCAATATTAGGAGAGAACATCTTAACTGAAACTTTAACAACTCCTATTCTATTTAAAGACGCTAGTCAAACTGAAATAACAGAATTTACCGAGTTAGATATCAGAAATATCTCTAACCTTGATGAATTCCATCAAATAGCGGCTACATCTGCTCAGTCAGAACTTGAGAAAAAATGTATAGAAATTAAGCTACCAAGTAGATTTTTAAGAAAAAATAAGTTTACATTTCTTATTACACCATCCATTCAAGGACAATTGGATAAAAACAATGCATACTTTGAATACTTACAAGCAGCAGATAGCCTTGTTTACGTATTAAATTCTTCTTCACCATTGCATAGTGAAGAAATTGATACGTTAATTTATTTACGTGAACAAGTACCAAACTTACAAATTCACTTCGTATTACACACAAATAATACGACTACTAATGAAAAACTAATTAGTAAACTTAAAGTACATTTTCCAGATGCACAATTCTTCCCATACTCTCCTTCGCAAGAGAGTAGTCAGCAACTTGGGGATGTAACAGAATCTATTCTCTCTAATCTTGCAAAACGCGATATAGAAAAAGAACGTATAGAAAAGCTAATATGGTTTACGCAAAAGACAATTGCTTATCTCATAAATGAACGTGTGGAATTAGAAAATACATTAGTAAAATCCGTACGCTGGAATAAACACATCTCAGTGAAACTTACTGGATTTATTAATAACCTTACTGCTCTTGAAAAAGATAAAATTCGCTCTATTACCGAATCCTATCTTTTAACGAAAGAAGAAATTACACGAGATATACATTCTCAAATTCCTGAATTATTACAGAGCTGCTCTGATCTTGTTCAAGAAGATAGTGATTTCAAACTAGTTCATGAAGAATTAAATGCTGCAATGAATGAACGAGTTCAAAAGCATGTACAACAGGTACTTCTTCCTAAATTTACTGGGTCTATTCAAGAATGGATTGAAACAGCACATAATGAATTTATTCAAGCTCAAGCTTATTTAGATGAAATGAGTGAAACGTTTAATAAATTATATAAAGAAGAACGTATGAAACTTCCTTGCGATTTCAAATTATTAGATGATTGGAATCGAGATGTTGCACGAATGACAAATCGAATTACAGTAACGAACATCAATATTTTATTACGCTTTACACCGACACAGTTTTTCTTAAAAAGTGCCGGAAAATTATTTGGTAATATGCAAAAAAACCAATCTATGCTCGCCAACAAATATAAACAATATATTGAAACAGAAGACTATACAGAAATTGCTCACACAATTTCAAAACAATTCTTCCTACAATTTGAAGTATTTGAAGGTGCATTAGAACGTGATATCATGATGTTCTTTAAAGATCCACTTAACATATTGAAACAAAATGTAGATGCAGCTCAACTTGAGATAAAGGAAGACGAGCAAACATTAGCAACGCTAAGAAGCAATCCAGAAACATATCATGATCCTTTGGCGTTATTTAAACTCCAATTGCTACAACATAAATTCGTTTTAAGTACTACAAAGAAACATGAAAATATGTTTGTATCTAACGAATCTCCTACTGTTTAACAAAAAAACCAAGCAAACTAAAATTTGCTTGGTTTTTTACTTTATTATTTTCATATGTTCAAACGGATAATAAATGCCTGCTAACTTTCCTAATACATCTTCTCTATCAATAAAACCTAAACCATTTCTACTATCTTTACTTATTAAGCGATTATCTCCCATAACAAAAATCTTATTTTTAGGAACTGTAATCGGTCCAAAGTCCTCTGTTAAATTCATAAGTTTTTTTTCTGCTTGTTTTTTATTACTATCCAAATACTCTTCATCTTTCACTTCAGAATTTACATATAATTGATCATTTCTCATCTCAATTATATCTCCAGATAATCCAATCACTCTTTTGACATAAAAATTATCTGTTTTCACAACAATAATGTCTTCTCTCCCATAGCTTTCAAATTGTTTTGCTAACTTATTAACAATTACCTTATCTCCATCTTGCAACGTTGGCCTCATAGATGCTCCTTTTACAGTCGTAGGGAAAAACACAAAAATTTTCGCCAAAAACACCAATAAACATGCAATTGCAATAGTTCCAAAGAATTCACGCCAACGTTTTTTCTTTTGCATCATTTCACCATCTCATCATCTTTTTACTTTTATTATAAATAATACAACCGATATTTTTCTACAAAATTCTGAATCATAAAATTATAATATTAGAAATTTCAAAATGGTAATACTGATCAAATTAAACAAGCAAAAAAGATACTCTCAAAATAGTCTATTCACTATTTTGAGAGTATCTTTTTATAATCCCACATATACAATACACATTTGAGCAGCTACATATGTAAACCAAATCCAAAGTGGCTCATACTTCAATTTACGCCCTCCGATATCTGTCACGCCAATAATAAAATCAGAAATCACAAACAGTAAACCACCAAACGCTGGTATCCACCATATTCCTGTATTTTCATAATATAAGGCGAATGCAAAGCAAGCCATTCCTCCAACCCACAATCCGTAAATTAGAGCTCCTATCGTAAACAATTTATCCTGTTTATCATTTCGGATAAAGAAGAACCATCCTACAATTAGAAAGAGCCCATATACGAGTAAGCCAATCCAAAAACCATTCCACGAAATTCCTGTTTGCAAAAATGCTTTTACATAAAAACAATGAGCAAGAGCGAAAGTAACCATCCCACCAATTAACCTGTGACCAATTGGAATCAGCCCAGCCATAAACAAATCTCCCACAGTCGATAAAGTCATACCAAGTGCAACCCACGTACTATACTCTACAGATGGATCTTGTAACCATATCCAAATTGCACTACCTGTTAAAGAAAAACTAAGAATAAGACGGATTGCTAAAGGTAACGGCATATTATCTTTCGTTCTTTTTGTCTGCCGCATTGCATAAATTGCACCAATTAAAAAAAGAAGTATTTGCCCAATTAACACCACGTAAAGTAGATTCATAATATGTTCTCCTCAATAAATGCTTTTTGTATCTTTTTTCGTTACACTTAGTCTATTATCCTTTTTCTATAAAAAAAGAAGAACAGTACTGTTCTTCCATTGTAATCGCTTTTCTGCTTTCTATGCTACTTGTTTTTCTTTCTCTATTTTTTGCTTAGCTGGCGTCCGATTTACCACAATAATTCCCGCGGCTACACATGCTAAACCGAGTAACACAAATGAATGAATTGCTTCACCTAAAATCATGCTCGATAATAACACACCAAATACGGGTATAAAGAACATATACATAGATACTTTTCCAACCTTATTGTACTTCATAATTGTATTCCAAATGCAAAAACCAGCTGCAGATAAGAAAGATAAATAAATCAGCATAAGTAGTGCATGTAGACTAAATGTAAATGGCATTACTCCAACTTGTAAAGCCCCTATACATAATAATCCTATAGAACCAAACATCATTTGGTATGCTGTCATATAGCCAACATCTAACGTTTTACTACCTTCTTTCGCTAATATGTTTCCATATGAATACAGCATTGCTGCACTAAGAAGTAATAAGCTTCCGATTCCAAAATGAAATGATAAGCTACCATCACTCGGCACATTTACTAAAACGACGCCACAAAAGCCAATCGATACGCCAATTATTTTTCTCATATTGAGGGCATCATCTTTATATAAAAAATGGGCGAGTAAAATTTGAAAGAATGATGATGTCCCTGAAATGATAGCTCCTTCAATTCCCGAACTATAACTCATTCCAATATAAAAACAGATATATTGAAGAAACGTTTGGAATAAACCAATTTGTATTAACTGTTTCCCCGTTCCTTTTTTGAAGCTCATATCTTTTCCTAATACTTTAAAGAATAATAAGAGCATGAATCCAGATAAAAAGAAACGATAACCGGCAAATAATATTTGCTCTCCAACTTCTTGTGGTTGAATTCCAAGTTCAACATAACTTAATTTAATAAAAGGAAATGCGCTTCCCCATAAAAAAGTTGCTACTATTGCAGCAATAAATACGCCAATCGGATGGGTAAAAAATTTCTCTGTCTTCACTTGTTGTCTTCCTTTCCGACCTTTTTATGAACAATATTCATATATACCAAAGGAATTGCGAAAACACAAGTTTTCCGTTTATACTTGAAACAAAACCGTACCATCTCATAAAAACATATGATATACTATAGAATAATTACAACATAAGAACGATTAAAAACAGATTCAACAGAAATGCTGCTATCCATTATGGATGGCAGCTTTCGTCGTTTTATAGGGGTTTCGATTTTGATTATTTTTCTCAATAAGAATTCGGAAGGAGCGAGTAGTAATGAACTCAGAAGTAAAAACGTTACACGCAAAAGAAACAATTTCTCATCCCTCTTTATGGGACACATTAAAAAAACATTATGAACTTGTATTTGCAGTAGCATCTGGTATTTTTATTTTAGTTGGTTGGTTATTTACAAAGAACGATGCAATGAATGTAGGTATTACTTGCTATATCCTTGCTTATATAGTTGGTGGATATGCAAAAGCTAAAGAAGGCATTGAAGATACGATTGAAGAAAAAGAGCTAAATGTTGAAATGCTAATGCTCTTTGCAGCTATCGGTGCTGCAATTATTGGCTACTGGGCAGAAGGGGCTATTTTAATCTTCATCTTTGCACTCAGCGGTGCTATGGAATCTTATACGTTAAGTAAGAGCCAAAAAGAAATTTCCGCTCTTCTTGACTTACAACCTGAAGAAGCATTACGTATTTCCACCGGAACTGAGGAACGTGTTCCTGTTGGAGAGTTACAAATTAACGACATTATTTTAATTAAACCCGGTGAACGTGTTCCTGCTGACGGTACGATTCATAACGGTGAAACAAATATCGATGAGGCAGCAATCACAGGAGAACCTATTCCAAATGAGAAAAGACATGGC
Organism: Bacillus sp. N6; assembly: GCF_052805735.1. NCBI lineage: Bacteria > Bacillati > Bacillota > Bacilli > Caryophanales > Bacillaceae > Bacillus > Bacillus sp. N6. The sequence continues at coordinate 456,156 of NZ_CM127843.1, read as the reverse complement.
GATGAAGTATTTGCCGGTACTGTAAATTTACGTGGTGCTATCGAAGTTAAAATTACGAAGCCGAGCGATCAAACATTATTCCAAAAGATTATCCGTCTCGTCCAAAGTGCACAAAGTGAAAAATCACCATCACAACTATTCATCGAAAAGTTTGAAGGAACATACGTAAAAGGTGTACTACTCGTTGTTGCGCTTATGATGTTCGTTCCTCATTTCTTACTTGACTGGAGCTGGAATGAAACGTTTTATCGCGCTATGATCTTACTTGTAGTCGCATCTCCTTGTGCGCTCGTAGCTGCCATTACACCAGCTACGTTATCAGCCATTTCTAACGGAGCGAGAAACGGTATTCTCTTTAAAGGCGGTATACATTTAGAACGCCTTGCTTCTGTGAAAGCAATCGCGTTTGATAAAACAGGAACATTAACAGAAGGTAAACCTACCGTAACAGATGTATATGTTCGAGAAAATATAACAGAAAAAGAAGTACTTTCTATTACAGCATCAATTGAAAGTCACTCTACACATCCTTTAGCTGAATCCATTGTTAAATATGCACAACATGCGTACGACATTACTTTAAAAAAACCAGAAAAGGTTGAAGATGTAACTGGTTTTGGTCTAAAAGGAATATTGGAAAACAACGCTTATAAAATAGGTAAAGCTGATTTTATCGGTGAAGAAACAAAGACATTTCATAATGGTATTTCTGCCTCACTTGAAAAAGAAGGTAAAACTGTCGTTTATATTAGTGATGAGGGAGGCATTCTTGGACTTATCGCTTTAAAAGATACGCTTCGCCAAGAAACAATAGCTGCTATTCGTGATTTACAAAGCATTGGTGTCGAAGCAATTATGATTACTGGAGATAATGAAGAAACGGCAAAAGCAATTGCCTCTGAAAGTAATATAAAGGAATATTACGCATCATGCTTACCAGAAACAAAAGTTGAAACGATTAAAAAGTTAAAAGAAAAATACGGTACAGTAGCAATGGTCGGAGACGGTATAAATGATGCACCTGCACTAGCTACTGCTAGCATTGGTGTCGCAATGGGAGAAGGAACAGATGTAGCTTTAGAAACTGCAGATGTTGTACTGATGAAGAACGAACTATCTCGCCTTTCCCAAGCAATTCGTTTATCAAAACGAATGAACCGTATTGTGAAGCAAAACGTAATCTTTTCGCTAGTCGTTATTGCCATGCTAATTTGTTCAAACTTCTTGCAATTTTTAGCTCTTCCATTCGGTGTTATTGGCCATGAAGGAAGTACGATTCTTGTCATTTTGAATGGCTTACGATTACTAAAAGGAAGCAAATAAAACGGGTCCCTCATAGAGGACCCGTTTTTTTAGTGATAGCTATTATGACCGTTCGCACTGCTACTCGTTTTATGCTTTGGATGCGAACTGCTCTTTTGTTTATTATTACTTTTATTATTATGGTTCTTTTTATTATTACTCATGAAATATCCCCCCTGTTCCTTTTTATTATGGAACAAGAACTCATTATTCATTACGGGAATTATTGTCACCGGTTCTATAATGGTGGAGTAAACCATTAATTTCACCGCCAAGTAAAATTACCCATCCAGTTAAATAAAACCATAACATTAAAATAATGATACCACCGAGACCACCATATGTATTGGCGTAATTCGCAAACTTATCTACATAATAAGCAAATGAGTAAGACACCACAATCCATCCTACAGTAGCAAATAACGCCCCTGAAATAACTTCTCTTCTTTTTAACTTTCGATCTGGTGCAAATGTATATAAGAAACTAAACAAAGCAAATAGTACGAAGAAACTCGCTACTAATCGTGTAATGCTCCATACGAAAGAAAAACTATCTGATAAACCGAGTGCTTTAAACACTGCTGCTCCAATAACTTGTCCGAATACCGGAACAATTAACGCAAAGACAATCATAAAAATAATAGCTAATGTAAACACAATTGATAACGCTCTTGTTGTAATAAAAGAACGTGTTTCCTTCACGTCATAAGCGCGGTTAAAAGCATTCATAACCGCATTAACACCATTTGAGGCAAACCATAACATGGATAATAAACCAAATGATAATAAACCACCATTTTGCTGGTTTACAACTTTATCTACATTTACCTCAATTAAGTTCATTGCATCATCTGGTACATAAACCTCTAATAAACTAAGCACATCCTCTGTTTGAATGGGAATAAATCCAAGAAGCGTAATTAAGAAAACGAGCCCAGGAAAAATTGCAAGCAAGAAGAAATAAGCGAGCTGTGCTGCCAAGCCCGCTACATCATCGCGCATCGTCCGGTCATATAAATCTTTACCAAACGAATAAGTACGATTTCTTCTCACCTTTTCTAAAATTTTTCTCATATATGTTTAAACGCTTTTCTTCTCTTCTTTATCTTGCTTTAACTCAATGTACGCTTCAGTTTTTTTTTCCACTGCATTTGAGTCTTTTATAAATAATTCACGCGCTTCTTTCATACCACCATCTTCAGCAACTACTGGCTCTTCTTCTGCTTTCAGCTCATCTACCTTTGGAGATACAGCTTGAATTTCAATCGTTTCTGGCTTTTCTTCTGGCTCAACTTTTTTCTTACTAAAAATTTCTTTCGTTTCTTTTAACGTCTCTACAACAGATGGGGTTAATTTTTTAATTTCTGCTACTTTCGCTTTTACCACATTGAAATCAGCAAGTTCGCGTCCTTTATCTGTAACAGTTTGCACTTTTTCTTTGATCTTTGCATTTTCACCAATTTCAATCATCTTTGTTTTTGCTTTTTCTGCTGTATTTTTTACTTTTTCACGGTTTTCTTTCTTTAACATGGATACAGCTACACCTGCCGCTACACCAATCGCAATGTTTCGAGCAATATTATTTTTCTTTGCCATATTCCTTCACCCTTTCATTTCTTATGTTAGAAAGTATTTCTTTCTAAGCTTCCTCATATTCCTTGTTCATTTCGAATGAAAGCTAATAGCTTTGCACACCCTTCTGTTACAAGGTCATATACTTCTTGGAAATTCCCTGTATAGTAAGGGTCAGGAACGTCTGTCCAGCCACCGTCTGGAACAAAATCGGACAGCCTACCAATATAGCCTCCAGTTTTACCTAAACTTTTTAAATCTGCTATATTCTTGTTGTCCATGGCAATAATATAATCAAACTTTGTTAAGTCTTCTTTTTCTACTTGCCTTGCTTTAATTCCTTCAAAAGTGACTGCATTTTCTTTTTAAATTTTTTGTGTTCCTTTATGTGGCGGATGGCCAACATGCCAATCTCCAGTTCCTGCAGAATCAATGACAATTTTCTCTTCAAGTCCCTCTTTTACGACAAGATTTCGAAAAATCGCTTCTGCCATCGGAGAACGGCAAATGTTCCCAAGACAAACAAACAATACTTGAACCATGTTTTTGTTTCTTCCCTTCTTGGTGCATTTCTTCATATATACTTATAGTATAAACAACCAATTATGAAATATAAAGGAAATCCCTACTAATTTAATAGGATTGAAAAGATTCATTAACGAAAATGATAAAAAATGTTAAGATAGCCTTATGTTATTTTAAAGGGGGACACTTCGGTGGATTTATCCGTAAAGTCAGAAGAAAACGTTGAATACATGGTCGAAGCTATTAAAGAAAAATTACGTATGGTTAATGCTGGAGCGATGAGAGCTGCTAGTTTTAACGAAGAAATGTACGAAGATTTACGTGACATTTATGATCATGTTATGAAACGTGAAACATTCAGCATTAGTGAAATGCAAGCTATTACAGAAGAATTAGGTACATTAATTAAAAAGTAAAAAGGGCCTCGCTTATATGAGGCTCTTTTTTACTTCCAACAAATTCATGACAACTCTTCTCTTTTCCTCAACCAACTGTAAAATATTGTACAATAGAAGTAGAACCTCACCTTAGATTTTTTCTCCATACATACTACTCACAAATAATAGCAACACTACCATTGCTAACTGTTTTTACTGGAGGTGCTTACTTATGAGCAATTGGTACAGTAAGACGAAAGATCAAACATTGATTGACCTAGAAACAAACGAACAACACGGTTTAACAGATGAGATTGTAAGTGAACGTTTAAAGCAATACGGTTCTAATGAATTAGCTACAAAACAAAAACGCACTTTATGGCAGCGTATTTTCGCCCAAATTAATGACGTCCTCGTATATGTCCTTATTATTGCTGCCCTTATTTCTGCCTTTGTAGGTGAATGGGCGGATGCCAGTATTATCGCGCTTGTTGTAGTTTTAAATGCTGTTATCGGTGTTGTCCAAGAATCGAAAGCAGAACAAGCTTTAGAGGCATTGAAAAAGATGGCAACACCTAAAGCTATCGTCAAGAGAAATGGTGAACTAAAAGAAATTCCATCTGAGCACGTCGTTCCAGGGGATATCGTTATGCTCGACGCCGGACGATATATCCCATGCGATTTACGCCTTATTGAAACCGCAAATTTAAAAGTTGAAGAATCTGCTCTAACTGGTGAATCTGTCCCTGTTGATAAAGATGCAATCTACCACCCTTCCATGCAAAGTGATGAGCAAGTACCACTCGGCGATCAAAAAAACATGGCCTTTATGTCTACTCTTGTAACATATGGAAGAGGCGTCGGTGTTGCTGTTGAAACTGGAATGAACTCACAAATTGGTAAGATTGCTACCCTTTTACATGAAGCAGACGATGATATGACACCACTTCAAAAAAGCTTAGCACAAGTCGGAAAATATTTAGGCTTTGTCGCTGTAGCTATTTGTATCGTTATGTTCCTCATCGGTTTTTTACAAGGCCGGGATACGTTAGAAATGTTTATGACTGCTATTAGTTTAGCCGTTGCAGCTATTCCAGAAGGCTTGCCAGCTATCGTTTCCATCGTTCTTGCAATTGGTGTGCAACGTATGATTAAACAAAACGTTATCATTCGCAAACTACCAGCTGTTGAAGCCCTCGGTTCTGTCACAATTATTTGTTCAGATAAAACAGGTACGTTAACGCAAAATAAAATGACCGTTACTCACTTTTATAGTGATAACACATACGATCGCTTAGAAAGTTTAAATGTAAATAATGATGCGCAACGTCTATTGTTAGAAAATATGGTGCTATGTAATGATGCATCTTACAATAACGAATCACAAACGGGAGACCCGACTGAAATTGCACTTCTCGTTGCTGGAACCACTTTTAACATGCAAAAAGATCATTTAGAAAAAATACATGAACGTGTTAACGAAGTACCTTTCGATTCAGATCGTAAAATGATGTCAACTGTACATACATACGATGAAAGCTACTATAGCATGACGAAAGGCGCTATTGATAAGCTCTTACCTCGATGTACCCATATTTTTAAAAACGGCAAAATCGAGATTTTAACTGATTCTGATAAAAATCAAATATTAGAAGCTGCCGGAGCAATGTCTCAAGAAGCTTTAAGAGTACTTTCATTCGCATTTAAACAATACAATTCAAACGATGTGGATATAAATCATCTTGAAGAAAATCTTATCTTTATTGGTCTTGTCGGTATGATTGATCCACCACGAACTGAAGTGAAAGATTCTATTACAGAATGTAAAAAAGCCGGTATTCGCACAGTTATGATTACTGGTGACCATAAAGATACCGCCTTTGCAATTGCCAAAGAACTTGGCATTGCTGAAGAAATATCGGAAATTATGATTGGAACTGAATTAGATAACATTTCTGATACAGAACTAGCTAGCAAAATTAATCATTTAAATGTATTCGCTAGAGTCTCTCCAGAGCATAAAGTGAAAATTGTAAAGGCATTACGCGCGAAAGGAAATATCGTTTCTATGACTGGTGATGGCGTCAATGATGCACCATCTTTAAAGCAAGCCGATGTCGGCGTAGCGATGGGCATTACAGGAACAGACGTTGCAAAAGGGGCAGCGGATGTTGTGTTAACAGATGATAATTTTTCATCTATCGTGAAAGCTGTTGAAGAAGGTAGAAATATTTATCGCAACATAAAAAAATCAATTCTCTTCCTACTCTCTTGTAACTTCGGAGAAATTATCGCTTTATTTTTAGCAATTTTACTCGGCTGGGCAACACCACTACGACCTATTCATATTTTATGGGTGAATTTAATTACAGATACACTGCCTGCATTATCACTTGGGGTTGATCCTGAAGATCCAGATGTGATGAAGGAAAAACCACGACATGCAAAAGAAAGCTTATTTAGTGGCAGCGTTCCTTTCCTAATTTTCAATGGAGTTATCATTGGACTTTTAACGCTAATAGCTTTTATCGCCGGAGCAAAATTCTATACTGGAGATACAAATTTATTCCCTCTTTTCCCAGAGCGAATTGATGACGATGCTCTATTACACGCTCAAACGATGGCATTTGTCGTTCTTAGTTTTTCTCAGCTCGTTCATTCATTTAACTTGCGTTCAAGAACGAAATCAATTTTTTCAATTGGGATCTTTACAAATAAATATTTAGTTTTCTCCCTTCTTATCGGTGTTCTTATGCAAGTTTGTATCATCTCCATCCCGCCCCTTGCAAATATATTCGGTGTACATGCATTAACGATGCGAGATTGGGGATTTGTTCTCTTATTGAGTATCATTCCACTTATTGTGAATGAGATTATTAAATTAGTGAAGAGAAACTAAAAGGCAATGAGGAATATTCCTCATTGCCTTTTCATTTATCCTTGTAATTCTTTTTTGATATTCTCTGTTAATGTAGCCATACGCTTGCGGCTTTCTTCACGCTCACGTTTATTTTGTTCTTCAATTTGTTGTGTTTCTTGCATACCTCTTGAAATAATGTTCCAAGTTTCCTCAAGTGTTTCCATCTTAATACTAGAAGAACCTGATAATCTCGCTACTTCTACACTTTGCGTTGCGATATTTTGTGCATTTTTCTTAAGTAATTCATTTGTACGGCGATCCAGTTCAGCCATAGAATCTGCAACAAGCTTTTGGCGCTTGGCATTTACCGCTTGAATGATACCATTTTTAAAGATAGGAATCGTTGTAATAAATGCTGTATTGATTTTACCAATTAATTTATTATTACCACGTTGAATCATGCGAATTTGCGGCGCTGTAAGTAGCGCAACCATACGCGCTTTTTCTAAATCATCAATACGTTGCTCTAAAATTTCAACCGAGTTTTTAAGCGACTCTAATTCAATACCTGCTAATTGATCATTATTACGCACGCGCTCTTCATACATCGGAACTAATTCTGTATTTAAACGCTCTAATAACATTTCTCCTGCTACTACGTACTTCTCTAAGTCTAAATAATATTTTAAGTTTTGCTCATACAAGCCATCTAACGTTCCAATTGATTTTTTCATCTCATCTTGGTACTTCGTAATTTCCACATAAACCTTATCAATTTCGCGGCCCATCGTTTGATATTTACTAAAGATTTGTTCTATCATTTTATCCGCTTTTTTGAACATGCGCGAGAAGAAACCACTTTTTTCTTCTGCAAAGTCTTTACTATCAAATCTGTCCATAATTTTACCAAGTTGCTTTAACAATTCACCAGAATCTTCTATCTTTGATAATGACATTGTATGTAAAATTTGATCAGCAAAACGTGAAATTTCCATAGAAGGTTCTTTTCCAAGTTCAATTAATTCCAATTGATCTTTAATATCTACTGCGTTATAAATACGTTGCACATCTGCATCTTGTCTAAGTTGCAAGCGAACATCTTGTGCGGTTTGCTCATTCAATTCAGTTTTCGAATCTAGTACGACTGGGTTATTCATATGGTATTCTCCCTTTCCTTATAAAAATGGACGAAATAGTCCTTTTATTGTTTGTGATAAATTTTTATAGGCTGATGAACCATGAAACTCAAGATCGAAATTAACTTCTTCAAGCCAATGGGAATCAAATGCTCCCGCTTCAACATATGGTTCAATATCGTTTCTGCCCGTGGGATTGAAATGGAATACATCTACTCCAATTTGATTCAAAAATAGTAATAAAACAGCGTCAGAACGAGTTAATTCTCCGCTCTTCTCATTATTAAATATAACAATTTTCGGTACATCTTGTGAATAATCAAATTTCTCAAGCTGTTCTAAAATATTGGGTGGTATTTGAGAAAGTTGTGCGAAAACATATAGCGCTACATCTTGTTTCGTCTCTTTCGCAATTGGTTTGCATATTTCACTTTCGCACGTATGGATAATCGCCTCTGCAATCCCATGTTGTAAACCTTCCGGTAAACGCTTATGTGGCCACCAATGGCTATTCATAATTAGATCAGGATGTAATTTTCCAGCTCGGTCCAATGCATCTCGATAATGATATTGGAAGTTTGCTTTTTGCTCTTTCGTAAACGGGAATGTATTAATTAATAAACTGTTATCAAATGATGTAACCGCCTTTAATCGTTGAAAATATTCTTTATCATTCTTTGAAACGCCTGATATTTTCGCAAATAAAGAAGGAATATAAATATGTTTATTTTCAACAAAGAATGTTGGACGTACAAATGCCTTTTCTTTCGTAATTAAAAAGAGTTCATCATATGTCGTTTTTAACGTACGTGCTACAGGTGTATACGAACGGAATTGCCACGGTTTATATAATAGTGAATTATCGTGGTGAAGTACTTGTTCAATTTCTTTCGAAGCTTGATACGCTACTGTTGCAACACGCTCGCGGCGGCGATCAGGGAATGGTTCAAGAGAAATGCGACCCGGATGGGACATAATAAAAGTTCTTCCCTCTTCATCAATATTTTCAAATCCATCTTTTCCTTCGGGGTGATAATAAAGCACATCACAACCGAGCATAATAAGAAAATATAAGAAATATATACGGCTTTCCTGTGCATCACCATACCAAACGATACGTGGCATCCGTTTCTTATAATTAATCGTAGAGAACCACTTCGCTACGTAATTTTCGCTTAGTTTAATTATGTCGATTAAGAAACGACGGAAGCCTTCTGTCTTTAACGACTGATTATGTTGTTTCTCATATAATTTCAATACTGCAATAAACGTCGTATGTATGTAATGCTGTAAATCAGGGTTGTCTACTTTCGGTAAAAGTTGTTTCCCAGATAAGTGTGCAACTAACCTATTTACTGTCAGACCATTTGGTGCTTCTTGATGTAATCCGAACACTTCTTGAATATGACGAAGCTTTTCTGAATCAATCACTTTGTTTAAATTTTGTTCGTGTAAAACTTCGATTCCTTTCGCTTCACTATAATCAAACAGTTCATTAAAATATTCATCTACATCATTAGGAACGCCAAGGATTCGACATGCTATATAACTAAATTTCATCTCATTCTCTGTCAGCTCATATTGTGGGCGTTTTTCTAAAAGCGCTTCAAATTGCTTTAAATCTGATTCATCTTTTAATGCATATGGTTGAAGTGTAAAACGTGAAAACACAACAGTTCACCTCCAAAAACATTTACGTTTTTTCTAAGTCCTTCTTCTATTATAAACTATTTTTGGTTATAAAAAATGGGCGCTCGCAAAACGAGCAAACCCATTTCAATTATTTATTGTCTTCTTTAGTAGCTGCTACTTCTTCTTTAGCTTGTCCAGAATTCTTCATGTAGTGAAGTATAAATGTTGCTCCAAATGCTACAACCAAAATAATGAAGAACACTGTATGGCTTATTTCAATATGAATAACAGACAATAACATTTTTGCTGCAATAATTAAAATTAAAATATATGCTGTCGTTTCAAGTTCTGGAATACGCTCTAACAATTTTAAGAATACACCAGCGATACCACGCATCATTAAAATACCTAGCATTCCGCCTAATAGTAAAATCCAAACTTCATTAGATACACCAAATGCAGCAAGTACGCTATCTACAGAGAATGCGATATCCATTAATTCAACCATCGCAACTGTTCCCCAGAAGACACCGAACATTCTGAAGAGAATACTATTTTGGTTCATACCATGAGATTCCTCTTCTTCTGCATTACCTTTTCTTTTATCAATGAAGTATTTAACTGAAAGCCACGCTAAGTAAAGTGCACCTAACACTTTTACCCATGCTAATTTAATTAAGAACATCCCGATTCCAATCGCAATAAAGCGGAACACATAAGCTCCAATAAGTCCATAGAATAATGCTTTTTTACGTTTTTCTTCCGGAAGGTGTTTTACCATTACCGCTAACACAAGTGCGTTATCAGCAGATAACAACCCTTCAAGTACAACAAGTGTACCTATTAATCCCCAAGATACTGGATCTTGCAACACTTTAATCCACATGTCCAAGTCGAAAAACTGAGCATACGTATCAAGGATTCCTTGCAAAATACTCATCTTACCTTTATCCCCTATTCTTTGCTAGATTTATAGAAAGGTCAAAAAAAGGAAACGAATATCGTTTCCTTTCTATGCATCCAAGCCATACGCTCTTACAAGCGCACCTAAACCACCTTGGAATCCACTTCCTACTGCATTAAACTTCCACTGTCCATTATGACGGTATAATTCACAAAAGACAACTGCTGTTTCGATGGAGAAATCTTCCCCTAAATCAAAACGAAGAACTTCTTCATTCGTCTCTTCATTCGCTAAACGAACAAACGCATTTCCAACTTGTCCAAAGTTTTGACTACGGCCTTCTGCATCATAAATCGTAACTGTAATAGCAATTTTATGAACATCTGCTGGAACCTTCTTCAAATCTACAACAAGTTGCTCATCGTCGCCTTCGCCTTCGCCTGTACGGTTATCTCCTGTATGTAAAACAGATCCACAAGGAGACTGTAAATTATTATAGAAAATAAAATCAGTTTCCTTCGTACATTTTCCGTTTGCATCTAATAAAAAGGCAGATGCATCTAAATCGAAATCTGATCCACCGTCATAAGATTTAATATCCCATCCAAGACCAATTACTGCTTTTGTTAAACCAGGGCTTGTCTTACCTAAATCGATTTTCTGTCCTTTTTGTAATTGAATAACCATCTATATTCACCTCTATATTTTTATCTTTAAAAATATATCCATCGGTATACACGCCTTTCACCGATGGATATATAAATCAAATCTATTACTCTACATCTAAACCAAAATTATTACATAGAGACGCTAATCCACCTTGGAATCCACTTCCGATTGCATTGAATTTCCAGTCACCTGCATGACGATATAATTCACCTACTACTACGGCTGTTTCAATAGAGAAATCTTCTCCTAAATCGTAACGAATTAATTCTGCATTCTTTTCTTCATCTAAAATACGTACGAAAGAGTTAGAAACTTGTCCAAAGTTTTGGCTTCGTCCTTCTCCATCGTAAATCGTGATTGTGAAGCAAATACGTTCGATATGTGCAGGTACATTTTTCAAATCTACTTTAATCGATTCGTCATCGCCTTCACCTTCGCCAGTTCGGTTATCTCCTAAATGCTCTACAGCACCATTCGCACCTTTTGGGTTATTATAGAAGACGAAATCCTCTGCACCTGAAACTTTACCGTTAGCACCTACTAAGAAAATACTAACATCTAAATCGAAATCGTTTTGTCCATCATAACGATTCGTATCCCAACCAAGTCCTACAAGAACTTTTGAAAGACCTGGATTCGTTTTTGTTAAGTCTACCTTTTGTCCTTTTTTCAATGAAATTGATGCCATACACAATTCCTCCTCGGTTATTTTATTGATAACGTGATACAATCTCACTTAAGTTTTTATCTTGTGTTCCTTCTCCAACTGCTGAAAACTTCCATTCACTTCCGTGACGATACATTTCACCTGCAATTAGAGTCGTTTTGCCAGCGTAATTATCCGATAAATTATAGCGTGCTAATTCTTCACCAGTTTGCGGGTTTTGAATACGAATATATGCATTACGAATCATCCCGAAATCTTGACGACGATTTACACAGTCATAAATATTTACAACGAATACTAAACGATTAATACGGCTCGGAACTTTATGTAATTCTACGAAAATTGTTTCGTCATCACCAGCGCCTTCGCCTGTTAAATTATCTCCTGAATGAATAATACTACCACAAGTAGAAAGTTTATTTCCGAAGTAAACTAAATCATTTTTGTTTAAAAAACGATCTCCTTCTAACATAACAACAGATGCATCACAATCTACATTTGGTTTACTTCCAAATAATGAAGACAGAAATCCACCTGATTGCCCAATTGGATCCCAGCCTAAGCCAACCTGTAGTTTTGCTACTTTTGGTTGTCCTTTCGTTAAATCGATCTTTTGACCTTTTTCTAAAATAATAGGCATGAAGTTTCTCCCTTTCTACAAAGCATTTTCCAAATCGGAAAATATTGTATTCTTCTCTTATATTGTAGCATTATTTACCTAGCGATAAAAAGGATAAATTCTCAGTTATATGAAAACATTCATATAATTTACTTATGATGATGTAAGAAGTGGTAAATAGCACCAATCATTCCTGCACAATTACCGTTTTGCGCAAGTTCAATCTCACAATTATTATAAATCTCTTGATTTAAGTATTTACTGACCTCCTCTTTTACTTCTTTTAAAAACTCATTTCCTCTATCGGTAATTCCTCCACCAATAATAATCGTTTCTGGATTAAAAATATAAGCAAGATTACTAATTCCGATCGCCAAATGTTTAAAGAAGATCCCAACTGCTTGAGCAACTTCCCGATCTCCTTTATCATACAACTCGAAAATTCTTTTCCCATTCCACTCGCCTTTGCCTTTATATTTTCTTACAAGCCGAATTAATCCTGAAATCGAAGCAACCTCTTCAAACGTTTTTCCTTCTATTAACATATTCCCCCATTCACCAGCACTAAATGAATGTCCTCGGTACAATTCTCCATCTATAAAAATTGCTCCCCCAATTCCTGTTCCAAGGGTGAGCATAATAAAGTTCTCTTTCTCTCTTCCACTACCATTCCACTTTTCTCCAAACGCTGCACAATTCACATCATTGTCAATCGATACTGGTACTTTTAATATCTCTTGCAATCTATCAATAATAGGAATAGTACTATATCCCGGAATATGATCCGCACCTCCCGTCACAATTCCTTTATTAATATCAACAATTCCCGTAGTGCTAATACCAATTCCTGCAATAGTATGTTCATTCATTATTTTTTTGGATACATATATAAGTTTTTGAATAATTTGTTCTCCGCCTAAATGAATTTCTGTTGCAACTGTTTTACGCTTTAATACTCTCCCTATTTCTGAAACAATGCCACACTTAATTTGCGTACCGCCAATATCAAACGCTATGTACTCTTTCATCTACTGCCACTTCCTCTACCGTTATGAATGTAAATTCTCCGCCTCTACTATTTGTAGGAAATCTACATTAACTCTTTTCTGCTTTGACAAATACACCACCTTTTTCTATATATAGTTTTTTTTGCATAAAACTCTTTTTCCTAAGAAATATTACAAAGGGATGTATTTTAGATGGAATATTAATTTCTTAGGAGGAAAACCATGACGAAAATCTTCATTTTAGCATCAACACTCTCTTTATCTTTTTTTAGCGGTTTAAATATCGGTAATGCTGCAACCGAAAACTTCCATCCATTAACAAACGCTGTTGTACAAAATAGCGATCATTTTGCAGAAGGAAATTTAAAGGATAATAATAAACCTCCAGGAAATAACGGTTCTCAGGACGATAGTGGTTCTGGCGGCAGCGGCTCTGGCGGCAATGGTTCTGGCGGTAACGGTTCTGGTGGCAGTGGCTCTGGTGACAACGGTTCCGGCGGTAACGGTTCTGGTGGTAGCGGCTCTGACGGCAGTGGTTCTGGTGGCAACGGTTCTGGTGGCAATGGTTCTGGCGGTAACGGTTCTGGCGGTAACGGTTCTGGCGACAGTGGCTCTGGTGGTAACGGTTCTGGTGGTAACGGTTCTGGTGGCAATGGCTCTGGCGGCAATGGTTCCGGCGGTAACGGTTCTGGTGGCAGTGGCTCTGGTGACAATGGTTCCGGTGGTAACGGTTCCGGCGGTAACGGTTCTGGTGGCAATGGTTCTGGCGGTAACGGTTCTGGTGGCAGTGGCTCTGGCGGCAATGGTTCTGGCGGTAACGGTTCTGGTGGCAGTGGCTCTGGTGGCAATGGTTCTGGTGGTAACGGTTCCGGTGGTAACGGTTCCGGTGGTAACGGTTCCGGTGGTAACGGTTCCGGTGGTAACGGTTCTGGTGGCAATGGTTCTGGCGGTAACGGTTCTGGTGGCAGTGGCTCTCACGGCGGTAATGGCTCTCAAGGTGGCAATCGTGTTAAAGGTGATAGCAGTTCTCAAGGGGGTAATGGCTCTCAAGGTGGCAATCGTGTTAAAGGCGATAGCAATTCTCAGAAGGGCAACGGTTCTCAAGGTGGTAATGTAAAAGATAATACAAAAAAACAAGGTGATAAATTACCTAATACTGCAACGCATTACCCTATATCTATTTTAATGGGTCTTTCAACATTCCTCATTGGTATGTTACTGTTTATTCGTCGTAAAAACGTAAAATAAGAACAACATCCTTCCATCTAAAAAGTACATGAAATAATGTATAAAACTAAAAAGGGCTTTGGATTGCATTTTATTATGCAGCCCAAAGTCCTTTTTATCACCTATCAAAAGAGTATTAATACGCTTTTCCCCAATACACCATTTGTTTAGCTTCTTTACCACAACAAATACATTCTTCAGCTAAATGCTCTTGCTCAAAAGGCATACAACGTGAAGATACTCCCACTTCTTCTTTTAGTTTCTCTTCACAAGCCAATTCCCCGCACCACATTGCTTTAATAAAGCCTTGCTTTTCGTCAGCTACTTTTTTCATCTCTTCGAAATTTGTCACAGCATACGTATTCTCATCGCGAAATGCTTTTGCTTTATTAAATAAAGAACTATGAATTTCTTCAAGTAATGCTGGAATACGTTCTTCTAATTGATTCATTGGTACAAATTCTTTTTCCTTCGCATCTCTTCTTACAAGTACAACTTGATTCTTTTCAATATCTTTAGGACCAACTTCTAATCGAATTGGAATACCCTTCATTTCATACTCATTAAATTTCCAACCAGGCGTTTTATTACTAGCATCTATTTTTACTCGTGCAACCTTTTGAATATGTCCTTGTAACTCTGTTGCTTTTGCTAAAACTCCTTCTTTATGCTGAGCAATTGGTACAATAACAACTTGCACTGGAGCGACTTTTGGTGGCATTACAAGTCCATTATTATCGCTATGAACCATTATTAGCCCGCCTATCATTCTTGTTGATACACCCCAAGATGTTTGGTGCACATATTGCCATTTACCGTTACAATCTAAAAACTTAATATCAAATGCTTCTGAGAAATTCGTCCCAAAGTTATGAGAGGTTCCTGTTTGAAGCGCTTTTCCATCATGCATTAAACTTTCAATTGTATAAGTTGCCTTTGCTCCAGCAAACTTCTCTTTTTCTGTTTTTTGTCCTTTAATAACTGGTATCGCTAAATAATCCTCACAGAAAGAAGCATATAAGTTTAAAATATTTAATGTTTCAACCTGCGATTCTTCTGCCGTTTCATGGATTGTATGACCCTCTTGCCATAAAAATTCAGTCGTACGAAGGAATGGTCTAGTTGTCTTCTCCCAACGAACTACTGAACACCACTGATTATATAACTTTGGCAAATCATTATAGGATTGCACAATTTTTGAAAAGTGCTCACAGAATAAAGTTTCAGATGTAGGACGTACACAAAGTCTTTCCGCTAACTTTTCATCCCCGCCATGTGTAACCCATGCTACTTCAGGAGCAAATCCTTCAACATGATCCTTCTCTTTTTGCAATAAACTCTCTGGGATAAACATTGGCATATATACATTTTCATGGCCAGTTTCTTTTAACTTCTCATCCATCACCTTCTGCATATTCTCCCATAAGGCATAACCATACGGACGTAAAATCATGCACCCTTTTACACTTGAATAATCAACAAGTTCGGCTTTTTTTACAATATCGGTATACCACTGCGCAAAGTCCTCTTCCATCTTCGTAATGGCTTGCACTTGTTCTTTTGCCATAGTCAGTCTTCCTCCTTCTAGAAAATACAAAAAAGCCCGCGTCCCTAAATAGGGACCGAGCTTTGCCGGCGTTACCACCCTGATTCATGCACAAAAATTGCGCATGCTCTCTTTTTGATAACGGGAAATTCCCGCTGCATATGCAGAACTCAAAGGCAGGTTCCATATTGCCTTTTTAAGAATCTTTCAGCCTGGCGGATTCTCTCTCTGCTAAAAAGGTTGAATATGTACTAGTCCTTTTTCATCGTTATAACGAAATAAATTTGTTGATTATCATAATACAAATTCTTTTTTAAAACAATAGCTAATTTTCTTATTATTATATATTCTTTTCATTTTTTACAGTTTTATACGTAGCTTTTTCGAGAGATTTTTACAAGTTGATGTGCAATCATACCAATAAGTGTACCTAGTAGAACGAAGAAACCAATAAATCCATATCCCATTCCTTCCCACCCACCAATAACCATCATGGTAACAGGAAATGATGCTAAGCAAAGAAGTATTACAATCAGTGCAAATATAATATCAAACTGTTTGTCTGGAAAACGTTTCTTTAGTAAATATGAAATAGCAAATACAAGGAGAATTGTGATGCCACCAATGATGTAAAATATACCGAATCCATCTAACCAGTCCATACTATTCCCTCCGTCCATAGATTCCCTTATACTTATTATATGTTTAATTTTTCTGAAAATAAACAATAAATTTTATTCAGAAACATATTTTTATTACTAGGTATTAATAGTAATATATAATAATAGGTTTTATATAATTAGGAGGATTACTTTATGGATAAAGCATTAACGAATCGTGTCATTATTTTATCATTCGACTGTTTATCAGCTTTAGATTTTCCTATACTACAAAAACTACCTCATTTCCAATCTCTAATAAAAAAGGGCACGGTTGTCGAAAAAGTAGAACCAATTTATCCTTCTGTAACATATCCAAGCCACTCAACAATCGTAACCGGTAATTACCCTAACAAGCACGGTGTTGTTAGTAATACGTTACTTCAACCAGGACGTGAATCACCTGATTGGCATTGGTACCGAAAATCGATAAAAGGAACAACATTGTATGATGAAGCGCGTAAAGCAAATTTAACGACAGCTGCCCTTCTATGGCCTGTTACTGGGAGAGCAAACATTGATTACAATTTACCAGAAATTTTCCCCAATAGACCTTGGCAAAATCAAGTGTTAGTTTCCTTATTTAGCGGTAGCCCACTATACCAATTAGATTTAAATCTTCGTTTCGGCCATATAAGAAATGGTTTATCACAACCAGAGCTGGATGATTTCGTCCTCGCCTCTGCTGTACACACCATTCAGACGAAAAAGCCTAATGTTATGTTCGTACATTTCACTGATTTAGACACGCAAAGACATTATCATGGCTTTGAATCTAACGAAACAATAGCTGCAATTCATAGACATGATGAGCGGCTCGGGAAAATTATTCAAACTTTAAAAGACAGTGACCTATACGAAGAGAGTACAATTATCGCTCTTGGTGACCATAGCGCTTTAAGTGAAAACAAAGCGATTCAATTAAATGTGCTATTCCAACAAAAAGGCCTCGTATCTATAAATAAAAAAGGGCTATTAGTAGATTGGAAGGCCTATTGTCAAAGTTGCGACGGGTCTGCCTATGTATATGTGAAAGACAAAAATGATACGGATACAATTCGAGAAGTACAACTACTCCTTGAAGAACTGCTGCAAAATAAACAGAATGGAATTGAATTTATACTTCATGATGAAGCTGCGAAAGACTGCGGTGCAGATGGTAATTGTTTATTTATGTTAGAAGCGCAAGAGGGGTATTATTTCACTGAAAACTATACAGGAGATTTTATAAAAGACATTACTGAAAAAGATGTTACGCCTAGTAAAAAATATACATTTGGTACGCATGGATACTCTCCAACAAAACCTAACTATGAAACAATTTTTATCGCTGCTGGAAAAGGAATAAAAACCGGCGTTACCGTCCCGTATATGAGACTTATTGATGAAGGTCCAACTATCGCTAGACTACTCGGTTTACACTTAGGCGAAACAGACGGATCAATTGTAGAGGATTTACTCCAATTGTAAAGAACTGTGTATATATGTAAAAGTTCTGTAAAAATCATCACTGTTTCTCTTTTTATAATTTTTATTTTTGTACACTGTTAGTAGAACAAATTTAAGGGGGAACACTATATGAAAAAAATGTCCAGACAAGAAAAAAGCTGGATATTATACGATTGGGCGAACTCGGTATATTCGCTCGTCATTACAACTGCATTATTTCCAATTTACTTTAAAGCAGCTGCAAAAGAAGCCGGGCTATCTGGTGCAACTTCAACAGCATATTGGGGATATGCAAACTCGTTCGCTACACTTTTAATTTCTATACTTGCTCCTATTCTCGGCACAGTTGCTGATTATAAAGGATTTAAAAAACGATTTTTCACATTCTTCTTTGGACTTGGTATCGTATTTACAAGTATGTTAGCAGTCGTTCCAACATCTCAGTGGTACTTATTATTAGGATGCTATATGCTCGCCTTAGTTGGTTTTGCTGGAGCCAACATTTTCTATGATGCATTTTTAGTAGATGTCACTTCTGAAGATAGAATGGATCGAATTTCTACAAGAGGTTTCGCTTTAGGCTATATTGGGAGTACTATTCCTTTTATCGGTTGTATCGCTCTTATTATTCTTGCTCAAAAAGGAACTATCCCTTTATCAGTAGGCATTGCTAGTCAAATTTCATTCGCGATAACAGCTCTTTGGTGGGGGTTATTTACAATTCCGATGCTTAAAAACGTAGAGCAAACACACTATATTGAGCGTCATCCAAGACCTATTAAAATGAGCTTCAAACGTCTTGCTGATACTTTTAAAAATATTAAAGAATATAAAACTGTATTTATGTTTCTAATTGCTTACTTTTTCTATATTGACGGAGTCGATACAATTATTACTATGTCTACAGCTTACGGAACCGATCTCGGTATCAGTGCAACGAACCTATTAATCATATTATTTGTAACACAAATTGTCGCTTGTCCATTTGCGTTACTATACGGAAAACTATCTGAAACATTTACTGGTAAAAAAATGTTATATGTCGGTATCATTATTTATATCATTATTTGCACATATGCTTATTTCTTAAAAACGACACTTGATTTTTGGATTTTAGCAATGTTAGTTGCTACATCTCAAGGTGGTATTCAAGCACTAAGTCGTTCATACTTTGCAAAACTAGTACCAAAAGAATCTGCTAATGAATTCTTCGGATTTTATAATATCTTTGGTAAGTTCGCCGCAATTATGGGCCCGGTATTAGTCGGTGTTACAACGCAATTAACAGGAAAAACAAACGCTGGTGTTCTTAGTATTATTGTATTGTTTATTATCGGTGGATTCTTACTCACTAGAGTTCCAGAAAATAATACATCTGTTACACCACCTAGTCCAAAGACTAAAACGCTATAAGAAAAGATCCTCTTCTCATAAGAAGAGGATCTTTTTTATTTTTAACAGTGCGCCTTATAATGAACGACTCTACTGCTTGTACAAAAATAATTTATCAACAGTTGTTCCTAATACTTCAGCTAAACGGAATGCTAACGCTAAGCTTGGATCATATTTATTATTCTCAATTGCATTTATCGTTTGTCTAGAAACCTTGCATTTATCAGCTAATGCGCCTTGTGAAATATTATTTTCAGTGCGTAATTCATAGATTTGATTTTTCACACCATTGCTCCTAACCTGTAAAATCATTTTTACAACATCAGTATATAATTGGCTCATATAGTTGTCAAAAGTTCCTCAAAGAAAAAGGGAGCAATTTTGCTCCCTTACAATAGTTATTTCGAAGCTAACGAATTTGTTAGTTCCTCTTTATTAGCGACAGCTTCTTTCTTTATTTGCATACGTAGAACTGGCCCTATCGCTAATAAAATAAGTGCCATCGCTATACAAAATACAGTAACTAGTGAAGTTAGTTCCTTTAATCCTCCAGCTAGTGAAGTTCCAATTAGCATTGCCCCCATAAACAGTGGTAAAATCGTCCCATTTACTCTTCCAACCATATTTTCTGGTACAAGTTGAATCATAAGCGTACCGACAACAATATTAACACAAGCTAAACAAATACCTGTTCCAAATCTCATGAAACTAGTAATCCAAAATGATGTAGATAGCCCTTCTACTAAAAATGATATCGCTAATATGCCCATACCGAATACAAACATCTTTTTCGGATTCACTTTTGAAGCGAAAATTGCAGCAACAATACCACCGATTAACATACCTATTCCATCAGCTGCTGCTAAATATTGAACAGCTTCTTTTTCCATGCCTAAACGTTCAATTACAAGAAACACCTCTAATGGAGTTGTTAATCCAACAGCTAAACCCATAATTGTAAAAGTGATCGTAATCATACGTAAATTTTTCGTGTGAAGAACGTATTTCCATCCTTCTTTTATATCATTTTTTAATGAATCTCTTGCCACTTGCTCTTTTTCAACCCATTTTGGTAAAAATGAAAGGGCGATAGCCGATAACAAAAATAGAATGATTAAACTATATAGTGATGTAAATAAGCCAAGTTGTGTATACACAATTGATCCTACAACTGGTCCAAAAATCATAAATAATGACTGTAATGTTTGGTTAAATGCAATCGCATTTGCTACCTGTTCTTCTTTTACATAGCGCTTAAATATACGCGACGATGACGGTTGAGAAAACTGACCTACAATCGCGGAAATGAGTGTTGCAAAAAATATAGCCTGCCAATAATCCAGCTTTAACAACAGGACAATTCCTATAATAGACAGTACACTCAACAAATCTCCAGCGACCATTGTTCTTTTCGGATTCCAGCGATCTGCTAATGCACCACCAATGAACGAGAAAATAAAGATAGGTGCATACTCCATGACAGATAATAGAGACACTGAAACTGGATCATTATTTGTCCGCTCCATTATGAAATATAAAAGAGCCATATTTCTGATCCAAATTGCAAATTGTTGTAAAATATCAGATGCCATAACGAGCATAAATGCTCGGTTTTTAAATAAAGCTTTCACTTTCATCCCCCTTCCATAAACCGACCGTTCGGTCTAATTTGTTTTGTAAGAAAAGCAACTGACTTATTATTCAGCTGCCATTCCTTTTAACAATACATCTATTGCCTTTTTATAAATACGTTTCAGCTCTTTATAATCTAACTCGTAGTAAAGTACTCCAAGCCCTGATAATAATCCGTTCACAATATACATAAGATCACGAGCATTATCTTCACGGAACTCTCCAGACTGTATACCTGCTTCAATTAATTTCTCAAACATAACATATGATTCTCTAGTTAAAGCTAACAGTTCATCCAGAATCTCTTTACTTACAACTTGGCTCATAGAGAATTCCTCTATTGCATTTGAAATTGGTTGCTGTATGTCCTCTACATGATATTCCGCGAGACCATATAGTTTTTCAGTACTAGTACTATACAACTTCTCTTTTTCATTCCATTTTTCAACCCAATCATACGTATGCTGTTTCACTACAAATAAAAATAATTCTTCTTTACTTTTAAAGTGATAATAAATGCTTCCTTTACTTCGCTCTGTAATTTCACAAATCTCTTCCATAGATGTAGCTGCATAGCCCTTCTGTGAAAATAGACTTTCTGCTTTATATGCAATTTCTTTCTTTATCTCTTCTGCACTTCTTCTCATATTCACACCTCTTTAAACCGACCGTTCAGTCTAATGATAACAAATCAAAAACCTCTATCGCAAGAGGCTATATTCCTTATTTAAGAAAACGTACTTTCAAACCAAGTTCGAATCATATGTATTGTTCCAAATTTAAATGCTAATTTAACAAGAATTACACCTCCCGCAGCTAATAAAAACAACACTACTTTCCCCTTATTTTTCACTTTCGGTTCCCTTTTCATTTCCATTCCCCTTAGTATGTTAAAAATATTAATCAAACGTTTGTTTAACTGTGTTTATGCATATGTAAGCCGACTAATCAAACGTTTGTTTAAAAAGAAATACGCCTATATAAGGCGCATTTTCATCAATCACCACCGCAGCTTCCTCCGCTATCTCCCCCAAAAGACCCTCCACAATCATGTGAGCCACCATCATGCGAGCTATCATTATCAGATCCAGCAAAGAAAAATAATGGTGATGAGCTGTTAGATGAATTATGAATGTTATTTTGTTTTGTAAGATTTACCTTCTTTTTGTTCGATCGAACTGCTGTTACAATTATTCCAACTACAACAAATAATAGTATGACAATAATAAATTCCATATAAAAGCCTCCCTTATTCCTCGAATAATTGAATGGTTCTCTCTAGATTTTCAAGTGAAATGAAGCGCGATTCTCGAAGGATCTCTTTTCCATTATAAAATAATAAAATTGTCGGTCCTGTAAATACGGCATATCGCCCCGCAATCTCTTGCATGTCTTGTAGTAATATCTCTATTTTCTCTACGTAATCATAATTCTCTAATACGCAATTTACTTTTCTTAGCATAACATCACAAACACCACAATTTTCCGTTTTAATAAACAGAAGTACCAATTGTTGTTCTTCGATATAGGTCGCTAATTCTTCTATCGTTTTAAATGTAGTCATCTTATCCCTCTTAGCGTAATTTACGAAATACTTTTTCTTGATACATACGAAAAGCTGAACTATCTTTAATCTTTCTCTTTTCCATTACCTGCTGAAAACGAAGCGTTTTTACTGTTAACTCTTCTCTTAATTTCTTTCTCTCTTCTTCATCATAACAGCAAGCAATTAGATCCTCTATTTTTAATATATCTTTTTGTAGTTCCATTTCTGGTGGAATCATTCCCGCATTTTTTAAAATTTTATAACTCATTCTAAGTTCTGGAGGTACCATTGAAAAATCTTCTAATTGTAGTGGTTTTCCTTTTCCCGGAAGATAATCAAGATCACCGTTCCGTATTGCTTTTCGAATTTTTTCTTCAGCAATGTTCAAAAACACATCCACACTATTCCCTCCTTTACATATTTTTACTATTATTTTACATGATATTTCCTTATCTTTCTACGTCTTTAATAATTGGCTCCATACAATTTTTTCTCAAATTTATTTATAATGAGCTATTTCCTCCCATACCGATCTTTCGTTTTCATATATAGTTTGTATTCAAGCCTTTTTGTATTGAGAAAGTCTTTTACAACTGAATAAAGCGTTTACACTAAATCTTACATTTGTTACGATTTAATCACCCCCAGCTCCCTTGTATAGACTTCGTGATGTCTGATCATTTTATCTAGACGTTTCATACGTCTAGATTCATTTTGATTTATTGGCGTATGCCTTTAAATATATCTTTTATTTTGAAAGGAGAAATGGCTATGAGGTCTCAAAAATTCACACTGCTATTACTATCTCTACTACTTTTCTTACCTCTTTTTCTCACAAATTTTATTACTCCAAATCTCGCATTAGCAGATTCACCAAAGCAAAATCAAAAAATTGTTGGGTACTTTCCTTCGTGGGGCGTTTACGGACGTAATTATCAAGTTGCTGACATTGATGCATCAAAACTTACTCACCTTAACTATGCTTTCGCGGATATTTGTTGGAATGGAAAACATGGAAACCCTTCTACTCATCCTGATAATCCAAATAAACAAACGTGGAACTGTAAAGAATCTGGTGTACCATTGCAAAATAAAGAGGTTCCTAATGGTACTCTCGTACTCGGGGAACCATGGGCTGATGTTACCAAATCGTATCCTGGCTCAGGTACAACTTGGGAAGATTGCGATAAATATGCCCGTTGCGGAAATTTCGGAGAACTAAAACGATTAAAAGCTAAATATCCTCACTTAAAAACAATTATTTCCGTTGGTGGCTGGACTTGGTCTAACCGCTTTTCTGATATGGCCGCTGATGAAAAAACAAGAAAAGTATTTGCTGAATCTACAGTAGCTTTTCTTCGCGCATATGGGTTTGATGGCGTAGATTTAGACTGGGAATATCCGGGCGTTGAAACGATTCCTGGTGGTAGTTATCGTCCTGAAGATAAACAAAATTTCACTCTCCTTCTTCAAGACGTCCGAAATGCTTTGAATAAAGCAGGTACTGAAGATGGCAAACAATATTTACTAACAATCGCTTCAGGTGCAAGCCAACGCTACGCTGATCATACAGAGCTAAAGAAAATTTCTCAAATACTCGATTGGATTAATATTATGACATATGATTTCCACGGCGGATGGGAAGCTACTTCTAATCATAATGCAGCTCTATATAAGGATCCAAATGATCCAGCAGCAAATACGAATTTTTACGTAGATGGTGCTATAAATGTTTATACAAATGAAGGTGTTCCAGTCGATAAACTAGTATTAGGCGTACCCTTTTACGGACGTGGCTGGAAAAGTTGTGGCAAAGAAAATAACGGACAATATCAACCTTGCAAACCAGGTAGCGATGGGAAACTTGCTTCTAAAGGTACTTGGGATGATTATTCTACCGGTGACACAGGTGTGTATGATTACGGTGATTTAGCAGCCAATTACGTTAATAAAAATGGTTTTGTACGCTACTGGAATGACACAGCTAAAGTACCTTACTTATATAATGCGACTACAGGCACATTTATTAGCTACGATGACAATGAATCTATGAAATATAAAACAGACTATATAAAGACGAAGGGTTTAAGTGGAGCAATGTTTTGGGAACTAAGCGGGGATTGCCGTACAAGTCCAAAATATAGTTGTAGTGGTCCAAAATTACTTGATACGCTAGTAAAAGAATTACTTGGTGGACCTATTAGTCAAAAAGATACTGAGCCACCAACGAATGTTAAAAATATTGTAGTTACGAATAAAAATTCAAACTCAGTTCAATTAAACTGGACTGCATCTACTGATAACGTAGGAGTTACGGAATATGAAATTACTGCTGGAGAAGAGAAATGGAGTACAACAACAAATAGCATTACAATTAAAAACTTAAAACCTAATACAGAATACACATTTTCAGTAATTGCCAAAGATGCTGCTGGAAATAAATCACAACCTACCGCTCTTACTGTCAAAACGGATGAAACTAATACGACACCTCCTGATGGAAATGGCACTGCTACATTTTCAGTCACTTCGAATTGGGGCAGCGGTTATAACTTCTCGATTATAATCAAAAATAATGGAACGACTCCTATTAAAAATTGGAAATTAGAATTTGATTATAGCGGCAATTTAACACAAGTTTGGGATTCTAAAATTAGTAGTAAAACAAATAATCATTATGTAATTACAAACGCAGGATGGAATGGCGAAATTCCTCCTGGTGGATCTATTACAATTGGTGGTGCAGGAACAGGTAATCCTGCCGAAATTTTAAATGCCGTCATTAGCGAAAACTAGACGTAATATCCATTAATTATTTCACTAAAGTTTGAATTTAGGTTCGAGCAAGACTTCCTAAATTCAAACTTTTAATTTTATGAAAAATCAAAAATATCATAATAACCTATTATAATTATATTTAGTTTCTAATATGAAGTTTATATGAAGTTCACTTGAATTTTACATGAATTTCCTTTAATTTCTATTGTCTTCCTATAATATCCACATTATCCTTTACATATAGGAATTATTTTCATTCCGTTTTGAACTATCTATATATATAAAGAAAGATAGTCACCTGTTAGGGAAAGGCTTTCGTATTATTATAAATATAACAAAAGAAAAAGCACGCTTATAAGCGCACCATAAGAGTGCTTCTTCATACAATTCTCATGTAAGAGTTCTCGAAAATCATGTTAATCACAAAGAAAAGGCATTAGCTCATAAAAGCTAATGCCTTTTCTTTATTCATATTGTTCAGCATTCCAATCTTCTATATTCCATACTTTTGTTATCCACGATTCATAGAAAGAAGGTTCATGTGAGACAATTAAAATCGTTCCTTTGTATTGTTGTAACGCTTCCTGTAAAGCCATCTTAGTTTCTACATCCAAATGATTAGTCGGTTCGTCTAAAATTAAAACATTGCTTTTCGTTACGATAAGTTCACATAAACGCACTTTCGTTTGCTCTCCACCGCTTAATAAACGAATAGGTTTTAATACGTGTTCTTCTTTCAATCCACACTTCGCTAATGCTTGGCGCGCTTCTTTCTTTGTCATATCTGGTCGTTGTGCCCAAACTTTCTCTAATGGTGTTATTTCTGAAGCAAACTCTTCCTGTGCAAAATAAGCAGGATTTACTCGGTCCCCAACAAAAATCGAACCGCTTAGCGGCTTTATTTGACCTAATAATGTTTTTAATATTGTCGTTTTTCCAATACCATTCTGACCAACAATAGCTATCTTTTCTCCTTTTTTCACTTGTAAATTCAAGTCTGGAAATAACGGCTCACTATAACCCACTCTTAGTTTCTCAGCCTGTAATATACGACTTACTGGTTCATTATAAACAGTAAAAGCAAAACAGGACTGAGGTACATTATTTACCTTTTCAACCCTTCGCATTTTCTCCAATACTTTCTCTCGACTTTTTGCCTGTTTTGCTTTTCGAATTTTATTTTTTTGAATAAATGTTTCTAACTGAGCAATTTCTTTTTGTTGTTTCACATACGCCGATTGTAATTGTTTCCTTTGCACTTGATAACTTTGTAAAAACTTTTCATAATCCCCTACATATCGCTTAACTTTTCGTTCTTCTAGATGGTAAATGACATTCGTAATATTGTTCAAAAACACTTCGTCATGCGAAATGATAATATAAGCTTTTTCATACAACTTCAAGTACGATTGCAACCATTCTATATGTGCTGTATCTAAATAGTTCGTTGGTTCATCTAGCAATAAAACATCAGCTTTTTCTAGAAGAAGCTTTCCTAGTAATAACTTTGTCCGCTGTCCTCCACTTAACTTTGAAACATCCTTTTCCAATCCTATTTCAAACAGCCCTAAACCAATTGCTACTTCTTCAATTTCTGTATGAATTTGATAGAAATTAGAGTTTTCCAATATAGTTTGTAACTCTCCATACCTTACTAACAATTTTTCTACTTCTACTGCCTCAGTCATCTCTTTTGCAATTTTTAACATTTCGTATTCAATTGCATACAAGTTAGAAAATGCACTTTGCAAGTATCCTTCAATTGTTATCCCTTCTTGTAAATCTATATGCTGCTGCAAAAATCCAACCTTCACATGTGGAAACCATTCAATGTTCCCATCATCATGTATAAGTTCTCCTGTTAAAATTCTTAGCAGTGTTGATTTTCCAATCCCATTTTTCCCTACTAACCCAACATGCTCCCCCTTTAATAATCGAAAGCACGCATTATATAAGATGGTTTTCTCACCATACGAATGACTTAAATTTTCTACTGTTAATATACTCATTTTTTTCTCTCCTTTACTTATCGTCCATAAGCTAAATAGAGAGACCAACAGTATGAAGCCTTATTTAATTATGCATATAAAAATGGGTAAGGTGAATACACCTTACCCATTACATATTATCGTAAAAAAGGATTAAGGTTCTTTACCTGCTGTCTTCAATTTAGCTTAATCTTAAAAAATGGGCAGACTTCTCCCATATCAAGCTAAAACCATTTGAAGAACAGTTGATAAAGTCATTTTATCCTTTCACTCCTTTAACATTTGTTATATTAAGAGTATAAACTACTCTGTTATATTCTATTCTCTATTTTCCCTTTTGTTCCTTCTCCATCTTTTCATATTCTAAAAAAAGCCTCTTAACAGTAATTATACTAAAAACTGTTAAAAGGCTTTTTCTATTTTTTCATATAAGGAGCTAACACACTTAAAATCTCTTCTTTATCCTTTTTTAATTCGAGTGATGTTAACATATCCATCGTTCTCGGTCTAGGTAATTTCACTTGTACCTCGCCAACAATTGACGCTGGTCTTTGAGATAAAATAAATACGCGATCTGAAAGCAAGATTGCCTCATCTAAGTCATGTGTCACCATAACGATTGTTTGCTTCTCTTGATGCCAAGAGTTTAAAAGCCAGCTATGTACTTCCATTTTTGTAAATGCATCTAACTTTCCAAAAGGCTCATCAAGCAGCATAATTGGCTTTTCACATAAATATGTGCGCAGAAAACTAATTCTTTGACGCATACCACCAGACAATTCATCTGGATAATGGTCTGCATATTCATCTAGTTCGAACTGCTTTAATGCTTCCATTCCTTCTGTCAGCCTTTGTTTTTTCGGCTTTCCTTCAATTTCTAACGGAAGAACGATATTTTGCAAAGCTGATCGCCACGGTAGTAATAAATCTTGTTGTGGCATATAACTAACAACATCTTGCTCTTGTACTTGCTTATCTTTATATATTACGTTCCCGCTTGTTGGTTTTTCAACATTTGCAATCATGTTTAATAATGTGCTTTTCCCGCAACCACTCTGTCCTACAAAAGAAACAAACTCTCCCTCTTGTATAGAGGCACTAATATTCTCTAATACATTCTTTCCGTCGAAAGATTTCACTATATTTTTTATTTGTAATCCGCTCATTTTTCACTTGGAAGGAATTCATTTGTAAAAGCATCTTTTACATCGATTTTCTTTTTAATAACTTTGTTGTCATATAAGAAATTCATGTAATTCGTCCAAATTTCTTCCTTCTGTACTCCCCATGCTTTCGCATCATCTTGATACTTCGTACTTAACCATTTCTGGCTTTCTTGAACTAAATCTTTATTTACATCTGGAACAGCTTTAATTAAAATATCAGCAGCTTCTTTCGGTTCCTTAATTGCAAAATTATAACCTTCTGTTGTTGCACTCATAAACTTTTTCACAAAGTCTTTATCTTGCTTCGTATGTTTTTCACTCGTAATAATAACAGGACTATAGAAATCAAGCGCTGGATCTAAGTCTTTCACCATAATCGTATTTAACTCTTTTCCTTGGCGCTTCGCTTCAATACCATCCCAACCGTAATAAATCCATTCGAAATCTGCATCACGGCCGATTGATTTAAAGAAATCTGTTTGTCCTAAGATGATTTTTTCAACTTTATTAAAATCAGCTTGATGCTTATCCATAATCGTCTTTAATGTCGCTTCTTCCGCTGGTCCTCCCCAGCCGCCATAACGTTTACCTTCAAAATCTTTCGGTGACGTCATATTATCTTTCTTAAGCGATGCAAACGCTGAAGTGTTATGCTGAATAATCGCTCCTACAGATACAACAGGAATTCCTTCCACACGAGCTAATGTTACATTTTCTTGTGCGCTTATTGCGAAGTCTGCTTTTCCTGATGCTATCATTTGCTCTGCTGTTACATTGTCACCTGGTTGAATAATTTCTACATCTAATCCTTGCTTTTTGTAATAATCTTTCGTTTGCGCTACATACAAGCCAGTATGATTCGTATTTGGAAACCAATCTAATACTACTTTTACTTTTTGATCTTTACTTGCACTTTCTTCTTTCTTCGCCGGATTACATCCAGCCACACCTACCGCTACTAAGGCAGCTAACATAACTTTCAAACCTTTTTTCATTTTCTGCCGTCCTTTCTATATATCCATGGTGCTGTTATTCTTGCCATAAACTCTACGATAAAATACAGGCATAATGTCACTATAACGATGATTGCTGCAACACCAAATACTCGGGCAGTCAAAAAGGATTTTGTAGCCCTCGTAAGCATAACGCCTAATCCTTCACTTGCACCGAGCCATTCTCCGATAATTGCCCCCATTACGCTATATGTAACTGCAATTTTTAAACCGGAGAAAAAGTATGGAAGCACTGCTGGAAATTTTACTTTCTGGTAAACTTGCCATTTTGTCGCCTTCATTGTTTGTAAAAGCTTCAACATGTTTTTATCTACTGTTTGAAAACCTTCTAAAATACTAAGCGCAATTGGGAAGAAACAAACGAGTATTACGACCATTACTTTCGGCAACATCCCATATCCAAACCAAATAATAAATAGCGGTGCAAGTACAACAATTGGAATTGTTTGCGAAATAACGAGCAATGGATTTATTAAAATACGAAATAACGGTATAACGTCCATAATAATTGCGATGCTCGTCCCCAATAAAATTGCAAAGAATAGTCCAATTATAACTTCCTGCAGTGTTTGCATCGTATTTGGTAATAGTAAATCTTTCATCCCAATTAATTCTTGAACAATGGCAGAAGGCTTTGGTAAAATCCACGGTTCGATTTTAAATAATGAAACAGATCCTTCCCATATCGCAATGAGAAGGATAAGCCAAATAGTTGTAATAAGTTTAGATTGCTTCTGGTTTTGCATATTCATCACGGTACTTCCAAACCTTTTCATCTATCGTTACACCAGTGCTTGGACGATAATGGATTTTAATAGAAGTAATCACTTCTTCTGCTCCAGCATCGACGCAAGCTTGTTGCGCACGTTTAACGACATCAAGAAGTACATCTAATTCTCCTTCCAAAGTTGTTTCCATTGCCCCTACTTCATAACGAACTCCCGATTGTTGCACAACTTCAATTGCTTTATCGACAACAGAATATACATCTTTCGTTTTCGCTTGTGGTACTACTGAAAATGACATTGTAACTTGTTGTGACATAATAAAATCCCCCTTATAAAATTAGATTTCAAAAATAAGAAAAGGCTTTCCTACTGCGTAGGAAAGCCTTGTATGCAAGTTATTATAGAATAACATATGCTACATCACTTTAAGTAACTCCCTACGCTGGCATTATCCAGATCAGGTTGAGGGTCGATGTTTACTTACATCCTCTCAGCCAATTGGCTCCCCGGTCCTTAATTCGTTTTCATTGTAGCATGATTTATTTTATTGAACAAACAAAAGCATGCATAATCATTTCATTATTTTTGGAAAATATCCAACTTTTTCACCATGAGCTAATAACTGCTGTATAAATTCTTTATTGATTGCTGGTACTATCAATTCTTTTTTCTTAATCCATTCATTCGTTCTACGCGTACCCATTACAATTTCAGATTGCTGCGCTCCATCTCCTGCAACTTGAGAAGCAATTAACTCTGCTATTACTTCATTTTCCTTCGCTAATTCAAGTCCGGTATTTACATATTCTGAAAGTGGAACCATTTCAAGATTGTATCCACACTCTCCAATTAACTGTATAAATTGTTCAAACTCAATTTGATGTGGATGACAAATATGTAACGTCTCTCCTACAATTTGCGAATCTTTTAAATACGATACAATTGATTTACTAGCAAAATCAATTGGTGTGAAATCAACTTTCCACTTCACATTTGGTGCTTTCCCAATTAATAGCATTGTTTTAATAAGACGATAAAATGCGTTTCCTTCAATATTTTGTTGGAACGAACCTGTTTCTGAATGACATGCTAAATTACCTGCACGATAAATATTTCCGCGCAAACCATTTTTCATTGCTTCACGAACAATGTTTTCCGCTTGTAGTTTACTATTTGAATATACATTCTCTAAGTCTACACTGTAATTAAAATCACCAGTTTTCATGTATGTATCCCATTGATCTACCGCTAATTCTAACGGGATACCAATTGTAGAAATAAAATGGAATGTAGCACCTTTCTCCGCTAATGCTAGCATACGGCTAGTTCCTTGGACATTTATATTTTCAAATTGTTTTACATCTCCAAAATGTCTTACATCTGCACCGCAATGAATTATCGTATCCATCTTAGAACTGATGAACATAAATTCTTCTTCGCTCATCCCAAGATACTCTTCCCCCAGATCACCAGCTACGGCCTGTATACGCTGTAACCATTCTTCACATATATCACTAAAGTAGCCTGTTAATGTATCTATAATTCTTTGTTGCACATCTTTGGTTGGTCTTACTAAACAATAAATAGTAGCAGATGTATCTCTCAACAATTCATATAATATGTGTGATCCTAAATAACCAGTAGCTCCTGTTAAAAAGACATTTGAAATCTGGGTTTCTTCCAAAACGTTTGCATACGTAATAGTATCTGGTTCGTGAATCACTTTATATTCACGAAATACTCCTTCTTTCTCTACTTTTACTTCTCGCTCAATTCGAGCTAATCCATATATCGTTCTTTCTTTAAAGAAATCTTGAATTGTTAAATGTGAAAAATCTTCTTTTAACAATGTTAAGACTCGTAATACTTTTAATGAATATCCACCAATTGTAAAGAAATCATCATGCACTCCAACTTTTGAAATTCCTAATACTTCCGCCCAAGCGCGCGCTATTTGTTTCTCTGCTTTATTAGAAGGTGCAACATATTCTTGTAGACGAACCGGTTCATACTTTTCTTCTAACTGAGCTAACTTCTTAACATCAATCTTTTTATTAGGTGTAAGTGGTAATTCATTAATATAAATTAGTTTAGATGGCACCATATAATCTGGTAATTGCTCTTGTAACTGATAAACTAATTCTGGTATTTCTTTTTTATTTAAAGTTGTATAGAACGCGATTAAATATTGGCTACCTTCCTTACTCTTCTTAGCAAAAACAGCATTTTCTTTTATATTATGATTTTGAGAAATTTTACTTTGGATTTCTCCTAGTTCAATACGATGTCCTCTAATCTTTACTTGATCATCTTTCCGATGTAAAAATTCTATATTTCCATCCTCTAACAACTTAACAATATCACCTGTTTTATATATATTAACTATAGGATTAAAAGGGTTCTGAATAAAAGCTTCAATTGTTTTATTAGGCTTATTAAAATACCCTTTTGCTAATCCTACTGAATCTATATATAATTCACCAGGTACACCAATTGGACAAAGATTCATATTCTCATCCAAAATCATAACTTGATAATTAGCACATGGTTTACCAATGGGAATACTCGCAACATCCTCATTTAACTGACTAGGTATTTTATAGGTTGTCGTCACTACAGTACATTCTGTCGGTCCGTATACATTATGAATTTCAACATTTGTACCTATCCTTTCTCTCCACAATTTAATAACCTCTACAGGCAACATTTCACCGCCAATCGCAATTCTTTTTAGGGAAGCTAGCTTATATATATCTTCTTCTGCTAAATAAGTTGCTACTTGTCGAACAAAAATTGTTGCTAATGCCAAGATCGAAGTTGCTTTCACTTTATAGATTGCATTTGCAAATGCTTCTACAGACAATCGCTCTTCCTCTAATAATACATACAAGTTTCCTCCGCAGAATAAAGAAGCAAATGACTCCCATACAGAAGCATCGAAACTAAAAGAAGGAAATTGGGCAAATACATCCTCTTCTGTCAATTCATATTGCTTTTGCATCCAAGTGTACAGATTAACAACCCCTCTATGTGCTAACATCGTTCCCTTTGGATTCCCTGTTGAACCAGACGTATAAATCATATAAGCTACATCATCACAATGAATAGACAACTTTACATCTATATCTTCACAAGTTTCACTATCATACATTGAAACTGTTTGAACTCCATCACATGTTATAGGCGTCTCTTTCATCAATATAACTTTCGCTTGGCTATCTTGAATAATGTACTGTATTCTACTTTCCGGATAATCTGGATCAATCGGAACATACGCTGCACCAGCTTTTAATATAGCTACCATACTTACTACTGTGTCTATGCTACGTTTCATAAATATTCCAACATAGTCTCCTAATTGGACGCCGTTTTTAATTAACATATGAGCTATTTGATTACTTTTTTTATTTAGCTCCTCATAAGTTAAAGTACCTTCCCTTGAAGATAAAGCTATACGATTTGGAAATTGAGTAACAGTATTATAGAACATATCGACGATACTTTTCTCAGGATATACTGCTGTCGTATCATTCACTTGACTATAAAGTGCCATCTCGGCCTCTGTAATAATATTAAAATGTTTTATATACTTATTAGTATTTTGTGATATATCAACTAAAACACCTTGTATTTGTTGTGCATAACGAGTAATCGTTGTTTCCTTCCAATTAACACTATTAAATATTATTTCTACACTTTGCATATTTTTACTAAATACAAATTGTAATGTATTCGTGTCTTGTAGCTCATAATATGTTTCACCAATAATAATAGGTGACATTTCATATAATGTATTACCGTTTTGAAACTCTTCTATTTCTTCCTCATTCATTTCTTTAATTTGTTCCAGTTGCTCTTCAATCTGTAAATTCAAACTTTCATAGGAGAGAAAATTAGAAACTTCAATAGTAATCGGAAATAAACTTCCTCTTACATGATAAAGCACGACAATATGTTTTTCTTTAGAAATATGATATAACCACGTTGCAGTCGCTCCTATTAAATCTACAATATGAGTCAAATTTGGAAATAGTTCAGTTTTCCTTTTTATCCTAAGTTCCGTTCCTTGCACATCTTTAGGTATTTTAATACTTCCTTCTACTTTCCCTAAAAATTCTTTTACCATCTCATTATAAGAAATTGCTAATTTCATATTTATGTAAATTCCTCTCTTAAATATAATAAAGGTGTGAAAATTCACACCTTTTTCATCCCTTATTAACGGGCAGATTCGTTCAATTCATAATCAGTAGCGGAGATATCCCCTTTGATTAGAATTGAACTTTCTCCTTATTCGCTTTTAAACTCACCAATAAGCTCTTGTAATTCCTGAGAAAGCCAACTTAAAGAAGTCGCTAATTCTGCAATATCTTGTACTGATATTTCTTGCTCTTTCATGCTTTCTTCAACATTACTACTGCTGTTGGCATAAGTGTTTGCAATATGTGATAATTCATTTACGACTTGAACGATATTCTGGCTATTTTGTAAAATGTCACTCGAATTACCCGAAACAGCTTTTACTTGATCTGTAACAGATTGCGCTGATTTGGAGATTTTTTCAAAGAAATTTCCACTACTTTGAACAAGTGAAATTCCAGTTTCTACTTCTTTTGAACCTTTTTGCATTGAAACTACAGCATCTTCTGTCTCAGCTTGTGTTTCACCAATTAATTTCGCTATATCTTTAGCAGACGCTTCCGTTTGTTCTGCTAATTTTCGTACTTCATCAGCAACAACTGCAAACCCTCTCCCCGCTGCTCCAGCACGTGAAGCCTCAATAGAAGCATTTAAAGCTAATAAATTTGTTTGATTTGAAATACCTGTAATTACAGTTACGATATCACTAATTTCTTTTGACCTTGTTTCTAACGAATAAATGATGGAAGATAAATCTTGTACTGCATTTTGAATTAAACTCATTTGATTAATAATTTGTCCAATCACTTCATTACCTTCAATTGAATGTTGCTCCATACCTTCAGAAGCAACCGCAACTTGTTTCGCAGCCCCAGTTATCTCTTCTACCTTATCTTCCATTCCATGTACAATTCCTAAACATTGTTGTACTGAAGTTTTTTGAGACTGTGCCCCTACTCTTAAACCTTCAATAGAACTTGCAATCTCTTGAACTGCCATGCTGTTTTCCTCTGTACTCGCCGACAATTCTTGTGAAGAAGAAGAAACTTGCTCAGCAGTTTGCCTTACTTTATCTATAATCCCTTTAAATTTTTCAATCGTGTTATTGAAATAAACATTAATAATTCCAATATCATCTGGTCTTTCTTTTAATTTAATACTTAAGTCACCTTCACCAATTTTACGTAACCCTTCTCGTAAATCTTTTAATGGAGCTAACGAGTGACGCACGATAAAGAATTGAGTAATAGTCGCAATTGCTAATGAAATAATGATAAAGAGTAAGCCCTGTATCATAAACTTCTCTTTTGTAATAGGAACAATGGAAGCATCTAAGTCAGCCGCAATAATTGCAACAATATTATTTTCTCCATCTGTAATTGGTTCTAATATTGTCACCCACGAACCTATTTCATCTTCATATACTTCTGTCATTTGGGCCTTTTTCGTATCAATGACTTTATCGTATGCCTTCATCCAATGAGCGGGTTGTTCATAATAATCTCCCGGCTTTATAGGGAACGCTTTTGTTAACTCTGTAGTCAAACCAACGAGTTGTAATTCTCGCTTTTCATTCGGCTTTGCTCCTGTAACATACGTTTGTCCAACACTTTTCAATTCTTTTGACACTTCATCTAATTTCTCTGTTAACTTTTCTTTTTTCACTTTTTCGGCTGTAGGATCTTTCGCCATGTCTCTAACTAATTCTACATCCAATTTTTTCAATACTATTTCTCCTGTTTCAATAGACTGCCTTTCAAATAAAGACATCATACTATTTTGAAACATGTTGAAACTTAGTGCACCCATACTTCCAACAAGTGTCAAAATAACTAATACGGTTAATAAGACGTTCTTTTGAAGGAACGATAACTTATGCCAATATTTTTTCATTAATATCCACCTTCCTTAATTAACATAAACAAAAAAAACAAAATATATGAATATTTTGTTTGAAAATGTTTCTCAATATGTTCGAGAATAAAAAAAAGCCAATGTAAAAGCATTGGCCAAGACCAACCCTATCCGTCCGGTAACTGGCTAGCGTAGCCTTTCGACCTTAGCTCCTGTAGTTTTGCGTCCTCATGTTTCCATCAGTTTGCCTTTCTCGCTGAACGAGTTGAACGATATGGGAGTTCTATGAGAATTAATTTATTCTCTTTCAAAGATTACAACATATAAATCAAAATGTCTACTTATTTAGAGATATAAATACAAATTTTTAATGCATTGCTTTTTCAAAATAATTTCAAAAAGTACGTGAATGTTACTTTTTTTGTGTTATATAATAAAAAATGTATAAACAACAAGGATTTCTTCGGGTATTTATTTAATTTTCATTCAAATTAAACTATTCGAATATATCTTAACTAATGAATTTCGGAGGTAGTTTATCATGTTTTGGCTACAATTTCTTACCTTGTTACTCTGTATTTTTATTGGTGCACGCCTAGGCGGAGTTGGTTTAGGAGTAATGGGTGGAGTTGGTATGGCAATACTCGTTTTTGTCTTCCACTTACAACCAACCGCGCCTCCTATCGATGTAATGCTTATGATTTTGGCAGTAATTACAGCTGCTGGTGCTTTGCAAGCTGCTGGAGGAATGGACTATCTTGTTCATCTAGCTGAAAAGGCATTACGAAAAAATCCAAAGCGTATTACTTTTTTTGCTCCAATTGTTACTTATTTATTCACACTATGTGCAGGCACTGGTCACGTTGCCTATTCTGTACTTCCTGTTATTGCAGAAGTCTCTCGTGAATCAGGGATTAGACCGGAACGCCCAATGTCGATTGCCGTAATCGCTTCTCAACAAGCAATTACAGCTAGTCCAATTTCAGCTGCCACAGTTGCTCTTTTAGCAATGTTAGCTGACTATAAAATCACTTTATTAGATATTTTAAAAGTGAGTATTCCCTCCACTTTCATTGCTTGTATGTTAGCAGCATTCGTTGCTAGTAAGATGGGAAAAGAATTAAGTGAGGACCCTGAATACTTAAAACGATTAAAAGAAGGAATGATTCCTAAGCTTGAAGAGAAAAAAGAATTTGTAGGTGTAAAGGGCGCAAAATTATCAGTTATCCTTTTCCTTGTAGGAACCTTCCTTGTTGTACTTCTTGGTTCATTTGAAGCACTTCGTCCAGGATGGATAGTTGATGGGAAGTTAGCTCGCCTTTCCATGCCGAACACAATTGAGATGGTCATGTTAACTATCGCGGCTCTTATTATTATTTTCTGTAAACCAAATGTAGAAAGCATTGTGTCTGGTAACGTCTTTAAAGCAGGGGCAACAGCAGTTGTTGCTATTTTCGGTATCGCTTGGA
Organism: Bacillus sp. N6; assembly: GCF_052805735.1. Lineage (NCBI taxonomy): Bacteria > Bacillati > Bacillota > Bacilli > Caryophanales > Bacillaceae > Bacillus > Bacillus sp. N6. Next base: position 418,299 of record NZ_CM127843.1, on the reverse strand, counting down.
TGGGAGATACTTTCTTTAACGGAAACTTAAATATGATTCAAGGATCCATTCAGCATTTAGTAACAAGTGCACCTTGGCTATTTGCCATCGCGCTATTCATTCTATCTATTTTACTGTACAGCCAAGCAGCAACAGTACGTGCCTTAATGCCACTTGGACTATCCCTTGGTATTCCACCAGCACTACTGATTGCAATGTTCCCTGCAGTAAACGGATATTTCTTCATTCCAAACTATGGAACAATCGTTGCTGCCATTAACTTTGACCGTACTGGTACAACAGGTATCGGTAAATACGTATTAAATCATAGCTTTATGATTCCAGGTTTAATCGCAACATTTACTTCTATCGGCATTGGAATGCTTTTAATTTCTATTATGTTTTAAAGAAAAAGCACAAACCCTTATTTAAAAAGGTTTGTGCTTTTTTAATCAAACGTTTGTTTAAAATTTGGGGCAGTCCATTTCTCCATGTAGCACTTAAAATACTACACGTCCTTCCCTACAAACTTCTCTTTACTTCTTCAGCTAATTTTCTCGTACTTTCATACGCAGATTCAGCTAAACTAATTGCTGAAATAACTGAAACACCGTCCGCACCCGCTTCTATAACTGCTGCTGTATTTTCAATTGTAATCCCACCAATACCAACGATTGGCACTGTAATTCCTTGTTCTCTAAAATAAGCTAATCCTTTCGTTCCTTGAACCGCTTTCGTATCTTTTTTCGTACTCGTTGTGAAAATAGGTCCAACGCCTAAATAATCTGCTCCATTTTCGATTGCAAAGCGTGCTTCTTCAATTGTATGAGCAGATACGCCGATAATTTTATCTCCCATTTTTTCACGAACAGATGTAATTCCTTCATCATCTTGTCCTACATGAACACCATCTGCATCTAATTCAATGGCTAATTCTACATCATCATTTACAATGAAAGGAACACTATATTCCTTACAAAGCGTCTGCAATTCTTTTGCAAAGCGCACTCTATCTTCTCCGATTAAAGAACCTTCCCCCTTCTCGCGAAACTGAAAAAGTGTCACTCCACCATCTAACGCTTCTTTCAATACAGCTAAAGGATCCCTCGTGCAGTTATTACTTCCCATAATAAAATACACTTGTAATAACTTAGACATCTTCTTTGTTTCAATGCGCATCATGTGTTTCATCCCCCTTACTCTAACTCCTCAATCTTTCCATACTTCTCAATATCACCAGCAGTAGTATTCGCTAACTGATTTAAAAATTCAATTTGGAAACTACCAGGTCCCTTTTCCACGGTCTTAGCAGCTGCCAGTTCCGAAGCTACACCATAAAACGTTAATGCTGCTACTGCTGCTTTTACATAATCTTTTTCCACTGCTACAAATGCTCCTATTACAGAAGTTAGTAAACAACCTGTTCCCGTAACTTTCGTTAAAATAGGGTGACCGTTTCGAATAACAATAGTTCTCTCTCCATCTGTAACAACATCTTCTTTTCCAGTAATGACCGCAACTGTATTTAGTTCGTCTGCTGTCTGCCTTGCAATACTTACAACATTGCCATTTCCAGTACCAGCGTCTACCCCTTTAATTTCCCATTTCTCATTAATAACATTTGCTATTTCAGCTGCATTTCCGCGGATAATTGCTAAATCGATTTCAGCCGGAATATGTCTCGCAACTTCTGTTCGATACGAAGTTGCTCCTGCACCAACTGGATCAAATAGTACTGGCACATTGTTCGTATTTGCTGATTTACCCGCGAGTAGCATCGCTTCTACTTCTTCAGGACGAAGTGTCCCCATATTTAATACTAACGCTCCAGCAATGCTAGCCATTTCTGCTACTTCTTCTTTTGCATACGCCATTACAGGCGATGCCCCAAGTGCCAACAAACCGTTAGCAGTAAAATTTGTTACAACAACATTTGTAATATTATGAACGAGCGGATTAGATTCTCTCACCAAATCCACTACTTTACTAATTTCTTTCATATTCATCCTTTTCATCTCCTAACTATAATGATGGGAGATACACAAAAAGACACTTTGCGCGTACGCAAAGTGCCTGAACATGTGCTTTTACACTCTCCCTACGCTGGCATTATCCAACAGGTTCAAATGGTCAATGACGGACTAGTAGCCATACTCTCAGTTTGTATCCACAAACTCCCATGTGTTTCTTATTCATCTACTTCAAAGTCTACTCTTATTCTAGTAAAATAACAAGTTCTTTACTTTTCTATTTAATATAGAAGCAACTGATAAAGTGAAACTTTAATCAGTTGGGATTTTGTTCACTCCATTAAAAACAACTCAAATATGGAGCGAAACTGAATCTCAAGAAGATGTATGCTATATTTAACTTATGGAAATTTGAAAGGATGTTTTTAATATGTCAAAAAGCGTTGTAATCGCTGAAAAACCTTCCGTTGCACGAGATATTGCTCGTGTACTGAAGTGTGATAAAAAAGGAAACGGCTATCTTGAGGGTAATAAATATATTGTAACTTGGGCTTTAGGTCATCTCGTTACATTAGCAGATCCAGAAAGTTATGATGTGAAATATAAAAAGTGGAATTTAGAAGATTTACCGATGCTACCTGAGCGTTTAAAATTAACGGTTATTAAACAAACTGGTAAACAATTTAATGCTGTAAAAAGTCAGCTACTTAGAAAAGATGTAAATGAAATTATTGTAGCAACAGACGCTGGACGTGAAGGGGAATTAGTCGCACGCTGGATTATCGATAAAGTTAAGCTAAATAAACCAATCAAACGTTTATGGATTTCTTCTGTAACCGATAAAGCAATTAAAGATGGTTTTGCAAATTTAAAACCAGGTAAAGCCTATGACAATTTATACGCTTCAGCAGTTGCGCGTTCAGAAGCTGACTGGTATATCGGTCTTAATGCAACTCGTGCTTTAACGACTCGCTTTAATGCCCAGTTAAATTGCGGCCGTGTACAAACCCCTACTGTTGCTATGATTGCTAGTCGTGAGGATGAAATAAAGAACTTCAAAGCTCAAACTTACTACGGCATCGAAGCTCAAACGATGGAGAAACTCAAACTTACTTGGCAAGATGCAAATGGCAATAGCCGTAGTTTTAATAAAGAAAAAATTGATGGTATTGTAAAAAGTTTAGATAAACAACATGCTACTGTTGTGGAAATTGATAAGAAACAGAAGAAGTCATTCTCTCCTGGTCTTTACGATTTAACTGAATTGCAACGTGATGCAAATAAAAAGTTCGGTTACTCTGCTAAAGAAACATTAAATATTATGCAGAAATTGTATGAACAGCATAAAGTGCTAACGTACCCTCGTACAGATTCACGCTACATTTCATCTGATATCGTTGGAACACTTCCAGAACGTCTAAAAGCATGTGGTATTGGAGAATACCGTCCCTTCGCACATAAAGTATTACAAAAGCCTATCAAACCTAACAAATCATTTGTTGATGATAGTAAAGTAAGCGATCATCATGCGATTATTCCAACAGAAGGATACGTTAACTTCTCAGCATTCACAGATAAAGAACGCAAAATTTATGATTTAGTTGTAAAACGTTTCTTAGCTGTTTTATTCCCAGCATTCGAATACGAGCAACTAACATTACGTACTAAAGTTGGTAGTGAAACGTTCATTGCACGCGGAAAAACGATTTTACATGCTGGTTGGAAGGAAGTATACGAAAATCGATTTGAAGACGATGATGTAACTGATGACGTAAAAGAGCAGCTTCTTCCTCGCATTGAAAAGGGCGATACATTAACTGTAAAGTTAATTATGCAAACATCAGGCCAAACGAAAGCACCTGCACGCTTTAATGAAGCAACTTTACTTTCAGCAATGGAGAATCCTACAAAATATATGGATACGCAAAATAAACAACTTGCTGATACATTAAAATCGACTGGTGGATTAGGTACTGTAGCGACACGTGCAGATATTATCGACAAACTTTTCAACTCTTTCTTAATTGAAAAACGCGGCAAAGATATTCATATTACTTCAAAAGGCCGTCAGTTACTTGATTTAGTACCAGAAGAGTTAAAATCCCCTACACTAACTGGTGAATGGGAACAAAAACTTGAGGCTATCGCAAAAGGTAAGCTAAAAAAAGAAGTATTCATTTCTGAAATGAAGAACTATACGAAAGAAATTGTTTCTGAAATTAAATCGAGTGATAAAAAATATAAACATGACAACATTTCAACGAAGTCTTGTCCAGACTGTGGTAAACCGATGCTAGAAGTAAACGGCAAAAAAGGAAAAATGCTCGTATGCCAAGACCGTGAATGTGGTCATCGTAAAAATGTATCTCGCACAACAAACGCTCGTTGCCCACAATGTAAGAAGAAACTAGAATTACGTGGTGAAGGTGCAGGTCAAATCTTTGCATGTAAATGTGGCTATCGTGAGAAACTTTCTACATTCCAAGAGAGACGTAAAAAAGAATCTGGAAACAAAGCTGATAAACGTGACGTCCAAAAATATATGAAACAACAGAAAAAAGAAGAAGAACCATTAAACAACCCGTTCGCAGACGCATTAAAAAAATTAAAGTTCGATTAAACAAAAAGGTTCCTACCGCTCTCGGTAGGAACCTTTTCTTAGTGAATGATTTTACTTCCTTTTGCATTCTCAACAAATTTTTCACTTGATTTGTTAATTGGTGTTTTCAGTAATAACGCAGCAACAATCATAACTACTACGAAAACACTTAACACAAGTAAGTCTCTTATTACGATATCCCAAAGCATTCCGCCAACCGTTTCACGAATTGCACTAATTGCGTATGTGAACGGTAAGAACGGATAAATTGCTTGGAAGAACGCTGGTGTCATTTGGATTGGGAATGTTCCGCCCGATCCTGCTACTTGTAGTACAAGTAAAATGATCGCCATCGATTTCCCAACGTTTCCGAAAATAGAAACGAGTGAGTATACGATACAAACGAAGACTCCACCAATAAATAAACTAAATAACACAAACCAGAACTTATCGACTACGTACGTACCGAGTAAGAATATATCTCCCATCGATACGATAAACGCTTGTGAAAGACCTATCGTTAAGAATGTTAATAAACGTCCGAAGTAAATTTCATGGCTCTTATAATTCGCGCCCTCTTCGTGTACTTCTACTGTTAATAATGAAACCATTAATAATGCGCCTACCCATAATGCAAGCACTGTATAGAATGGTGACATTGCTGAACCGTAGTTCGGCATCGCAAATAATTTATTCTCTTTTAAATTTACTGGATTCGCAAAGTAATCACTTTGCTTTTCAACATCATTTTTCAATAAACGTATGATGTCTTTTAAATCCTCTTCAGATTCAAAATCACGAATTTTATCTGCTAATTCTTTAATCTTTTTCTCAGTAGCTGGCATTTCAGCTTTAATGTCTGCTAATTTCTTTTTACCATCTACTAAGCCTTTTGATGAATCTTCTAGTAATTTTTTAACATCTGGAAGCTTTTTGTCTGCCTCTTTTAAAATTTGAGATGTGTTTTTAGACATCTCTTTTGTGCGAGCAATTGCTGCATTGAAATTTGGAGTGATTTCTGAGTCATATTTAGCTAAAATGTCACCAATTTGACCCGAAACACTTTTAGACACTTGATTAATACTTTCAATAACATCAGCTGCTGGTTTTTGACCTTTATTAATAGCGTCAATTCCTTTATCAGTTAACTCCATTCCTTTTTGCAAACCATCTTTTGCTTTATTTAACTTAGAAATTGTACCATTAAGGTTTTTATCACTATTCACATCAGCTAACACTTTATTTGTACTTTCCAGAACTGGAATCATGTCATTAACTAAATTCCAACTTGCTTTAAACTGCCCATTTAATTCATTTAAGGCTACTTTTGTAGAATCTAAGCCGTTAACACCTTTATTACTTAAATCTTCTTTTGCCTTTTCAAGACTGGTTTTTAGTTTTGCATAATCCGCTACAGCCTGATCATAGTTCTCTCTACCATTGTTTAATATCTCATTAGCCTTATTTATATCTTGATTTAAATTGCCTCTAAGCTGCTGAGCATCTTCTTTTACATTGTCAGCCTTATTTTTCAATTGCTCAGCTGTGCTTACTGCTTTTTCAAAATCTGCTACAAACGTCGCATTATAATCTGCTTCTGCTTGATTTACCAAGTTATTTATTGCATCTAACTTTTTATTAGCAGCATCTCTGACATCTTGTTTCACTTCTTGCCCTGTACCAATAATATTAGCGATATCTTTAACGCCGCCATTTGCATTTTCTATAGCTGATTTAAGATTCGTTAATTTATCTATTCGTTTTTGGAAGAAGTCTTTTCCAGAATCAGTTGGTGCAAATTCCTTAAATTTAGTAAAGACATCAATTAAATATGAAACACTATCTGCACGACCTTGAAGATTTTCAGAAACCTTATTAAGGTCTTGTTTTGCTTTTTCTGGATCAAAATTACCATTTTGCAATCCGTTTATAACGCCTTGTGCATAAGTTGTTCCGACACGTATTGAACTAAAAACATTATTTACAGTTTGATTAATATTTTTAGCAATATTTTTATATCCCTCGCCATTCACTTGCGGTAACTCTGGAAGTGTTGGTATTTGCGGGATGGTTATATTCGGTAAGTCTGGGAACTTGGATGGATCTGGAAGTGCCAGATTGAAATCCAATGATGGATTCTTTAAGAAATCCGTAATTGCCGCGGCACCATCTAAACCTTTTTGCATTACCATTAAATTATTCTTAATAGTTCCCGGAGCGCGATTCAATGTTTCATCATTTCTCGCAAAGAATTTATCTAAATTCCCTAACGCTTCTTGCCCATCATTCATAACACTCTCTACAACTGGCAACTCTTTTTGCGCTACTTTCACAACATCTTCTGCTCGAGTTGCATCATCTAATGCCTTATCCATAAGTGTATTCATTTCTGGGAACTGCGCTTCTAACTTAAATACAAGATCTTTTACTTTTTCGATACTTGGTAAGTTTGTTTCTAAATCGATTCCAAGGTCATTGAAAATTTTAAAAATCTCACCGTTTGCTGTTTTTACAAAGTTTTTACTAATTTCTTCTGTAATACCTGATGCACCTTTTGCTGTAATCTTCGGTGCAATCGCGTTTACTTTTTCATTCACATAGTAATCCAGTTCTGGTTTTTTAGGATTTTCATCCAGAACAGTTGCAATTTTTTCAGAGAAGTCTTTTGGAATCGTAATACTTGCATAATAATCCCCACGCTCAACTCCGTAAATCGCTTGTTTTTCATCTACAAATTTCCAGCCAAGATTTTTGTTTTTCTTAAGGGAGTCTACAATCTCTTTCCCGATATTAATATCTTTCCCTCTTAAATTAGAACCTGCATCTTGGTTAGAAACTGCAATGGGAACCTCTTTTGTATTTCCATACGGATCCCAAGAAGCTTTAATGTTAAACCATGCATATAACGATGGTAAAATCATTAATCCTAAAACAATAACAATTGCAGCCCAATGTTTGGCTACATTCCGTAAATCTGTCTTATAAATACGCCAAATCTGTTTCATAGAAGTTATCACCTAATTATATATTTTTCCTTCTTTAGAAAATGATACATGCATTTTGCAATTATATCACTTTCTACATCGTGTATTAACCAAAAACGTACTATTTTTTCCCATTAACTTTCACTTACTTTATTATATAACGAAGTGAGTCAAAGTATGAATACAAAATGACCAAATCGGTTTTACATTCAATAATAACAAATATATATGAAATGTCATAAAAAATACAAGTATTTTCTCTTGGAAATACTTGTATTCCTAAAAAAAATCCTCACAGCTTTTATTCTCTGTGAGGATTTCTTCTATTATATATCCAATTGAACCTCTACACCGAAATGATCTGAAATTACATTTCTGTTTGTACCATTAAAAATAACTTTTGAAGAATGAACTTTTTTACTTTGGTTACACAATATTAGATCGATTCGCAAATTATGTTTATTTTCATCCCAACCAGCAATCTCGCCTTGGACAGTCGTTCCTTCATCATTCTCTATTGCTAATTCATATGTGTCATACAACCCTTTTTGCATCATATACTCATAACCTTCGCCTTCCAAGCGAGCATTGTTATTAAAATCCCCCATTAAGAAGGCGAGCTTATTACTATCTACACGCTCCATCAAACGATCAACTTGCCCTTTGAATGACTCTTCTTCATCATTCCACCAACCGAGATGGCAAGAGTAAAACGTTATATCTTCACCATTATAAGCAATTGTTGTACTTACAATTTTACGTGTTTTCCAATACGTTGTATCCTCGTTTTCTGAAATAAAGAACGTATCTTCTTTTATAATATTATGCTTCGTTATAATCGCTAATCCTTCTTCGTACACGTCATAACCAATATGAGAGAAATCCCAAGTAATATTGTAATCTTTTACATGTAGTGCTTTTAACTCTTCTAATAGTAAAAGTCCAAAATTATCTTTTTTCTTGTTACCGCATACATTTTCAGCTTGTATGGACTGACTTACTTCTTGCAATGCGATGACATCGTACTCTTCTTCTTGAATTACTTTAGCAAGGTATTTTATCTTTTCTATTTGATTCTCTTCTTGCCAAGAATGACAGTTTAAAGTTAGCAATTTCATATTATTACGCACCTAACATATCTTGAATGTCTGACTTTAATACGTCAGCTTTCGGACCATATACTGCTTGTACACCTTTATCTTTTACAATAAGCCCTAAAGCACCATTTTGTTTCCACTGTGCTTCTGGTGCAACAACATCTAAGTCTTTTACTGTTACACGTAAGCGTGTCATACAAGCATCTACGTCAGCAATATTTTCTTTTCCACCTAATAAATCGATAACTTTTGTTGCTAATGAACCCTCTTGTACATTTCCTGTTCCTTCTGATGCCTCATCTTCATTATCAATATAGTTACCTGCACGCCCTGGTGTTGGTAAGTTGAATTTTTTAATTAAGAAATTAAATAGTGTAAAGTTAAGACCGAAGAACACTAATGAAACAATAACAAAGTTGATTAAGTCTCTTGTTAAACCTGCGTTAACCATCATTGGTGTACGAGTAATTAACTCAATAAATCCAAATGCATGAACACGTAAGTTAATTAAATCAGCTAACGCGAATGCAAGTCCTGTTGTAATAGCATATACAACATATAATACTGGAGCAATAAACATGAACATGAATTCAATTGGTTCTGTTACACCTGTTAAGAATACTGCTAATGCTGCTGATAAAAACATTGGTTTATATTTTGCACGCTTTTCTTTATCAACGTTACGGAACATCGCAAATGCAATCCCCATTAACGCTGCTGTTGAGCCGATAACTTGTCCAGCTTTGAAACGAGCTGGTACAACGTTATTTAATAAATCGTTATATGCCTTCGTATCTCCATTTGCCAATAAATTATTTAAATCTGTAATCCATGCAAGCCATAATGGATCTTGTCCTGCTACAACTTGTCCAACTTTTGAACCAGTTAGCATCGTATATGTTCCGCCTAGCTCTGTATAGTTCATCGGAATCGTTAACATATGGTGTAAACCAAATGGTAATAATAAACGCTCTAACGTTCCATATACAAACGGTGCAACAACTGGTGCACTATCTTTTGAAGCTGCAATCCAGCGACCAAATTCATTTAACCCACTTTGGATGAATGGCCATAGAAGTGATAATACAATCGCAGTAACTGTAGACCAAAGAATTACAACGAATGGTACAAATCGTTTTCCATTAAAGAATGCTAATGCCTGTGGCAGTTTATTATAGTTATAATATTTGTTATATAGATTAGCTCCTAAGAAACCTGTGATAATCCCCACGAAAACTCCCATGTTTAATGCTGGTGCACCAAGTACAGAAGTAAAGTAATCTTTTACAAGTAAATCTCCTGCTATTACTGAAGAAACTGTCGCTTTTGAATCCGCTAACATTTGAGCGTTTACGCCAAATATAGCTCCTGTAATTCGGTTTGTTAAGACGAATGCTAATAGCGCTGCAAATGCACCACCTGCACGATCCTTCGCCCAAGATCCCCCAATTGCTACTGCGAATAAGATGTGTAGATTTGTAATGATTGCCCAACCGATGTCTTCCATTACGCGAGCGATTGTATGAACTGCGTTAACATCCCCAGCAGACATACCAATTAACTTACCGATGGAAATCATTAAACCAGCTGCTGGCATTACGGCTACAACAACTAATAACGCTTTCCCGAACTTTTGCCAAAAATCAAAAGACGTAATTTTCATCTGTTCTTCCTCCCCTTTATTTATAACAACATAATGATTTAAATTATAATTTCTGTTCCCTTTATGAAAACGATTCCTTATGTTACTTTATTTTTATCTTTACGCAACCGTTTTCATAAATCTATTTTAATAAAAGCGTTTTCACTTTGCAATAGAAATTTATTTTTTTTCATAAAAAAAGATGCTCAAAGAGCATCCTTTTTTATTATGAAATGCGATAAACCCTTGTTTCATAAGGTTTTAAAGCAATTGTTGTTACTTCTTCATGTTCCGCAACTTCATAGTTATTTAAAAGCAAACGTTTGCGTTCTAGTGCAAATAAATCCTCATTATACACTGCTTCCTCTTTTGAGATATTACTAATTACAATGACTTTTTCATCCTGTAACGTACGTGTATATGCATAAATTTGTGGATCGTCTTCTAAAAGTAAATCGTACGTACCATAGTTCAGTACATCGTGCTCTTTTTTCAGGGCAATCATTTTCTTATAGAAATTGAAAATAGACTTTTCTTCATTTTTTTGCTTTTCAACATTAATTTCTTTGTAATTTGGATTCATGCTAAACCAAGGTGTACTTGTTGTGAAACCAGCATTCATCTCATCATTCCACTGCATAGGTGTACGTGAATTATCGCGGCAAGAAGCCCATATAATCTCCATCATATCTTGATGTGGTACGCCCTCTGCAATTTTCTCGCGATATAAATTTTTAATTGCTACATCATCGTAATCTTCAATATTTGGTAACTGAACATTTGTCATACCAATTTCTTGTCCTTGATAAATAAACGGTGTACCGTGCATAAAGAAATACATCGCTCCTAGAGCTGTTGCACTTTCACGCCAATATTGTTTATCATCTCCCCATGTTGAAACGATACGTGGTTTATCGTGATTTTCAATATATAAAGCGTTCCATCCTTTATTCTCTAATCCTTTTTGCCATTTCGTTAATACTTTTTTCAATCCTACAACATCAAGGTCTTTCTTCTTCTCTGCATCCCATAAACTTAAATGTTCAAACTGGAATACCATATTGAACTTACCTTGCTCTTCTCCAACCCAAAGCTCAGCATCTTCAATCTTAACGCCATTTGCTTCACCAACAGTCATAATATCGTACTTAGAGAATGTATTTTCTTTTAGCTCTTCTAATAAAGGTTGAATACCTTTCACATTCATATGTTTATCAAAAGATGGCACATATTTTAACTCTTTTGGATTTGGCATATCCTTAAGGCCTTCTTCTTTTTTAATATGACTGATCGCATCAACGCGGAAACCATCAATACCTTTATCAAGCCACCAATTAACCGTATCATATAGTACTTCGCGAACTTCTTTATTCTCCCAGTTCAAATCTGGTTGTTTACGTGAGAATAGATGTAAATAATATTGTTCTGTTTCTTCATCATATTCCCATGCCGAACCATTAAAAATACTTTCCCAGTTGTTTGGCTCCGCACCATCTTTACCATCATGCCAAATATACCAATCACGCTTCGGATTATCTTTAGATGAACGTGATTCAATAAACCATGGATGTTCATCACTCGTATGATTAATAACTAAATCAATAATAAGCTTCATATCACGCTTATGAACTTCATCTAGTAAAGCATCAAAGTCTGCCATTGTACCAAACTCATCCATAATATCTTGATAATCACTAATATCATAACCATTATCATCATTAGGTGACTTATACATTGGACAAATCCAAATTACATCTATACCTAAATCTTTTAAATAATCCAGTTTTGCAATAATACCTTGTAAATCTCCAATACCATCACCATTTGAATCCATAAAGCTTCGTGGATAAATTTGATAAGCAACTGCTTCTTTCCACCATGTCTTATTCATAGTCCTTCTCTCCTTTTGCATCCCATCAGAATTTTATGCAAACGTTTTCGTAACACTATCATAACAAAATATGAACAGTTTGCAACTGTTTTCATTGAACTCTATGTAGATTCTTTATTCTTATGCTTTATTTATTTCTCACAAAGGTAAATCTCATTCTCCACCTCTCCTTGTCCACGCGTATTACAGACATTTTTCATATATTAATAAAAAGCTCTGATTATTTTGGAAAGGAGTAAGAAATTGAAGCAAACAAAATTAACAGGTCGTATCGTTGTTCCCACAGATCCTGACTACAATGTAGCCCGAATGAATTTAAATTTAAGTATTCCAAAACTCCCTTGTATTATTGTTTTTTGTCAAAATAACAAGGATATCTGTAACGCCTTAAAATGGGCACGTGAACGTCATATACCATTTCGGTTAAGAAGTGGACGTCATAGCTATGAAAATTTTTCTCTTTTAAATAGAGGACTTATTATTGATGTGAGTGAAATGCATCGCATTACTGTTAATACAGAGAAATTAACAGCAACAATTGAGGCTGGTGCAAATCTTGGCACTGTTTATAAAGAACTTTGGAATTACGGTGTTACAATTCCTGCTGGTACAAGTGCAAGCGTTGGAATTGTTGGATTAGCACTTGGCGGTGGTATTGGTATGCTTTCGCGCTTATTTGGATTAACATGTGATCAATTAATGGAAGTGGAAATGGTACAAGCGTGTGGAAAATTTGGTGCAAAACTCATTCGTGCAAATGAACAAGAAAACTCTAACCTTTTTTGGGCATGCCGTGGTGGCGGTGGTGGAAACTTCGGAATTATCACTTCCTTAACTTTTCGAGTCCACCCGATAAAAAATGTATCAATTTTCTCAATTACATGGGAATGGGAAGACTTTATTGCTGCATTTCAAGCGTGGCAAAACTGGGCACCTTATATAGATGAACGTCTCACTTCATCGATCGAATTATTCGCCAAGCAACGAAATAAAATTGAAGCACAAGGCGAGTTTGTCGGTTCTCCCTCTGAACTCCATTCCCTATTATCCCCTCTTCTTGAAACTGGTAGCCCCTCTCTCTTTATAGAAGAAGTTCCTTATATAAAGGCTGTCGAATTTTTTAATGGCGGTAACATCCCTGAAAATTTCAAGCGCTCTGGTTCCTATGTCTATAAACCTATTCCCCTTAAAGGCATTCAAATCATGCAATACTTTCTTTCTCATGTACCAAATAAAGATGCTAGTATTTGGCATCAATCGCTCATAGGTGCTGTTGAAAATATTTCGCCGAATGAAACGGCTTATTTTCATCGTAAAGCAATTATTGCTCAAGAATACATTACCTCTTGGAAATGCGATGATGAAGAAAATCAAAATATACGCTGGGTTAAAGATTTACGAGAAAGCTTAGATCCTTATACACTAGGTGACTATGTGAACTGGCCCGATATCGACATTAAAAATTGGCAAACTAGTTATTATGGCTCTAACTTTCACAGATTGCGTAAAGTAAAAACCATGTATGATCCTTGTGATGTTTTTCATTTCCAACAAAGTATTCCTCCTTTTCATACGTGAAACAAGGGGATAACATAAAAAAATCATCCAATATACCGTTACCTTGCAGTATGTTGGATGATTCAAGTTGATTTTCTATATCGTTTCAAATTATTGCTCCTACTCATAAACTTTTACTTACAGATTAATTGTACTTCGTATCATTTTCATGCAATAAATGTAATTTAATATCTGGTACTTTATCTTTTTCAATACCATTATTATAAGAAACAGGAACTTGAAATTCGAATTGTTTTGTCTCGTGTTTTTGTAAATAGACTGGTTTCGGTACTGAATAACTTTTTGAATTCTCGTTTGCATTATCATATAAAACAACTTTTAATGCTTGTGAATGATTACGATAATTTTTTAAAGTAACAATGCACTTCGGTTCGATATTATCTCCATTTTTCTCCATTCTACACTGGCTATCTTCTTTTTTATATTCTATTGCTTCTACCCCTGTTTTTCCTGCGTAGTACCATGTTTTATTTAATGTCTGGATGATGTTATTTAAAATAAACGGCATCATTACAATCAAAATACTAATGCCTACTACTTTTATCTTATTCATTTTTCTAAATGTACTAGACTCCTTTTTTCCTAGCCATTTTAAAAATATTATAAATGCAATTACATGTAGTATGAAAGAAACAATCAATATATTTGAGACTTTATAATCCATATAAACATACGTATGTATTGGAACCTTATAGACATTGAATAGTTTTTCCCCAATTAATTCATTATCATTTGGAATTTTTAATAATAACAAAACCCCTATACTGTAAAAAATAGCTACTAATCGATCATACTCAATACGAATCATTCTTTCTCCCCTTCACTTTGTTTTTTATTATCGATTTTAGCTATTATTACCATACTATACAATCTTTTTATAGAGGATAACGTAAAAAAGTTCCTTATAAATATATAAAGAACCTTATTAATATACATTATGAATTAAAAAATCAATATACAATTTTCACATTGAGATTTCTTCAAAATATGTTGGATTGTGTATTGTAATTTTTTTATCTAAAATTGTAACAATGCTATCATTTTTTAATTGTTTTAATACGCTGCTAACTGTCTCTCGAGATGTTCCAGATATTTTGGATATTTCAATTGTTGTAAGTGGGCATGAAATTACAATCTTTTCCCCACTCTGTTCTCCTAAATCCTGCATTAAATAATTTAACGTTTGGATAACACGATCTTGTGCATTAGGAATTGTAATATTTTGCACTCGATTTTCATTCAATTTTAATATAGATGATAATTGCTGAACAACGTACATCAATTGCGTTCTGCTGGATTTTACCATATCTTCAAAGATTACCGTTGGAATATAATATACCTCCACATCCGTCATTGCTTCTGCTGTATAGTTATATCCTCTGTCTGTAAACATACCACCATAAGGAAAAATAGAATACCGCTTTACATAGTCATCGTATAATAAGTTCCCATTTTGATTAACCCGCTCTAACTTTACAAAACCATCTAACATGAAGTAAATTCTTTCCCTTGAATCCCCTTCTAAAAATAAAAATTGACCTTTTTTATAAGTTCGCCAATAAACAAACTCTGTTAAGCCTTTCAATTTTTTTTCTGTTAAATGAGCAAATAATTCGAACTGCTTTAAGTCTTTCACTACGTTCCGTCTATTCATAAAATTCCCTCTCTCTTGCTGTATGTTGGAGCGAAAAATCAAGAAAGCGTATTCAATTTGAATTTTATCATAATTAACTTGTATATTCAGATTTCATCATGAAAACTTTATGAACAATGAATACAAAAAATATTAATAAATAAAAAGAATGGAGTTACTAACTCCATTCTTTTTTAATACTAAGTAGCGTACATAATAATTTTAAATACACATGCATACATTCTGTTTTGAAATAATAGTACCGGCTTTTTCTTCTAGTGCTTCATATACTTTTTCTAAAGACGTAATAATTGTTTTTCTTTTTGGATTTGTATTAACAAAATTAATAGCAGCTTCAATTTTTGGAAGCATGCTTCCCGCAGCAAATTGTTGTTCTTCAATATATTCTTCTAATTGATTCACTGTGACATGCTCTAATTTTTTTTGATTCGGTTGATTATAATTTACATACACATGATCAACTGCAGTTAAAATAACGAGCGTATCGGCATCTACTAATTCTGCTAATTTCTGCGCAGCGAAATCTTTATCGATAACCGCTTCAGTTCCTTTTAACCCTTCTTCAGAATCAATTACTGGAATTCCACCTCCGCCCACAGCTATCACTATGTTTCCATCTTCGACCAAAGAATTAATCACTTTATGTTCATGAATACTTACAGGCTTCGGTGATGGAACAACACGTCTCCATCCTCTACCAGCATCTTCTTTAAACACTGCTTTTGTTTCATCCATTAATCTTCTGGCCTCTTCTTCTGTATAAAAAGGACCAATTGGTTTAGTTGGATTTTTAAATGCCTCATCTTTTTTATCCACAACAACACGTGTTATAACCGTTGCTACATCTTTGTTTATATTCCGTTTTTTCAATGCCTTTTCAATCGCATTTTCCATCCAATATCCAATCATCCCTTGGCTCATTGCCCCACAAGTATCTAATGGCATTGCAGGTGTCTTTTCCGTTTCTGCAGCTTTTTGCTGTAATAAAATATTCCCCACTTGTGGGCCATTTCCATGCGCAATTACTATATCCACATCATTTTCCATTATTTTCACAAGTTGTTCCGCCGTTTTTTCCAACGCTTCTTGCTGCGCTCCCGCAGTAGCTTCTCCAGACTGTATCGCATTTCCCCCTAGTGCAACTACAATTTTTCTTCGTACCATATTCCAGCCCTCCAGTTGATTTCGCTTTCACAGCGCTTTATAAAGTAATACTGCCTGTAATTAATCCATAAATCGCAAAGAATGCTAAAGCACCAATTGCTACGGATGATGCTAATTCCACTCGAGTAAATATTTGCTTCGAACTCTTTTGCTTTTGAACATTGTAAAAAATAAAAATACCTGGCGCATATAAAGTCATTGTTAATAATAAATACTCTAAACCGGCTGCATAAACTAACCACATGCCATAAATACTTGCGATCAAGCCAATTATTATATTTTTATTTCGATCTGCTTCTTCAGACTTTAAGCTATGCTTCAGTTGATAAAATGCTGAAAAAGCATATGGGATTAAAATAGCTGAAGATGCTAAAGAGAATGCAAAGTTATACGCCTGATCAGAAACGACGAATGTTAACAAGAATATTTGTATTAAACCATTTGTTATCCATAATGAATTTACTGGAGCCTTATTTTTATTTTCTTTTGCGAACCATTTTGGAAATACTCCATCTTTAGCCGCTAAATATGGAATTTCAGAAGCGAGCAAAGTCCAACCTAACCAAGCACCTAATACAGAGATGACTAAACCTAAATTAATAAAGATAGCACCCCATTTTCCAACAACACTTTCAAATAAATAAGCCATAGCCGGATTTTTCAAACCTGCAATGTCTGCTTGCTGCATAAGTCCAAGAGACAATAATGTGATTAAAATGTAAATGATGAGTGTACCAATTAAACCAATAACCGTTGCTTTCCCTACATCACTTCTATTTTTTGCTCGACTGGATAAAACAACAGCCCCTTCTACCCCAATAAATACCCATAGAGTTACAAGCATTGTACTTTTAACTTGGCTGCCAACTGCTCCCCATGAAAAAGAACCAGTTTGCCCCCAAAATCCATCTAAGAATGTATCAATATGAAACGCGAAGATTCCTATGACAATAAATACAAATACAGGTACTAATTTTGCGATTGTAGTTACTAAATTCACAAGTGCTGCTGATTGAACTCCACGTAAAATTAACATGTGAACACACCACAATAATACGCTTGCACCAATAATGGATTCTACATTTTGACCGCCTTCAAAGATCGGGAAGAAATATCCTAATGAAGAAAATAATAATGTACCGTAAGCTACATTCCCAAGCCAAGCAGATAGCCAGTATCCCCACGCACTATTAAATCCCATAAAATTACCAAATCCTGCTTTTGCATAGCTAAAAATACCACCATCTAAATCTGGCCGTTTTACAGTTAGATTTTGAAAAGATAATCCAAGTGCAATCATTCCAATTCCTGTTATAACCCAGCCAATAATAATGGCTCCAGCACCAGCACCTTTTGCCATATCACTCGCTAAATTAAAGGCTCCACCGCCAATCATAGACCCAACTACAAGAGCCGTTAGTGTAAACAACCCTAATTTCTTATCTTCACCCATTCCACTCACCTCTCTTTAATTGTAATAACAATACAAAAGCAATAGTGAATGATAGTGTCTAAAGGAGGAGAAAGAAGAAAGGAAGACTCCCTTTCTTCTTTACTCCATGTTTCCTAAAGTAGCTGCCATAACCGCTTTAATTGTATGCATTCTATTTTCAGCTTGATCAAATACTTTTGAATGTTTACTGCGGAATACTTCGTCAGTTACCTCCATTTCTTTCAACCCATATTTCTCGTAAACTTCTTCGCCATACATCGTTTCAACATCATGAAATGCAGGTAAACAATGTAAGAAAATCACGTTTTCATTCCCTGTTTCTTTAATCATTTTCATATTTACTTGATAAGGTCTCAATAACTCGACACGTTCAGCAAATTTTTCTTCTTCCCCCATAGACACCCATACATCTGTATAAATTACATCTGCATTCGCAACAGCTTCTTCCACATTACTTGTTATCATTACCTGTTCATTATATTTTTTTGCTAAATCAATTACTTCTTGTGCAGGCCATAAAGATTCTGGTGTGCAAATACGTACATCCATTCCAACGATTGCTCCACCAACTAGTAAGCTATTAGCAACATTATTTCGTCCATCTCCAACGTAAACGAGCTTCACATTTTTCAACTTCCCTACATGTTCTCTAATTGTTAATAAATCTGCTAGTGTTTGTGTTGGATGCCACATGTCTGTTAATCCATTCCAAACTGGCACACCAGAATTTTGTGCTAAAGATTCTACAGTCTCATGATTAAATCCACGAAACTCAATTCCGTCAAACATACGCCCTAACACTTTTGCTGTATCCTCTACGGATTCTTTTTTCCCAAGCTGAATATCACCTTTCCCTAAATATTCAGGATTCGCCCCTAAATCTGTACATGCTACTGTAAATGCACAGCGCGTACGAGTGGAGGTTTTTTCAAATAAGAGCGCTACATTCTTATCTTCTAAATAATGATGCGGGATACCATTTTTCTTTTTCTCTTTTAATTCTGCTGCCAAATCTAGAAAATATAACAATTCTTCTTGTGTAAAATCTTTTTCTGCTAGAAAGCTTCTTCCTTTTAAATTTGGTCTAGTCATTAACATACTTCATCCCTACTTTCTCCGTTATTTATACTAAATATCTTTACGAACAATTGGCATACTCATGCAACGTGGACCCCCACGACCACGAGATAATTCCGAACTTAGCACTTCAATTACTTCTATACCGTGCTCCCGTAATAACGTATTGGATACATAGTTGCGATCATATGTAACAACTACACCTGGTGCGATTGCTAATGTGTTCGAGCCATCATTCCATTGCTCACGAGCAGAAGCAATTACATCTCCTCCTCCACATGGAATAAGAACTAATTCACTTAAGCCTAATACCTCTTTTAATGCTTCCATTAAAGAAGTACGATGTGTAATTTTAAGAGTTTCCTCATCTGATCCTTTTTCTAAAATATAAATATTCATATTCCCTTTTGGCCCTTGAATGGCTGGATGAATTGTAAACTTGTCATAATCAACCATTGTAAATACTGTATCTAAATGCATAAATGCTCGGCATTTTGGAATTTCTATCGCTAACACTTTCTTAATTTTATTTTGTCGGCTAAAGAGATTTTTAGCTAAACGTTCAATTGCTTTAGCTGAAGTACGAGCAGACACTCCAATCGCAATTGTTTCTTCATTTAAAATTAGCTCGTCGCCACCTTCAATTGGAAATTTATAATCACGATCTAACCAGATTGGTACATTATGTTTTGCAAATCTTGGGTGATATTTAATGATGTACTCCATGAATAATGATTCACGTCTACGCGCTGGTTCTCTCATCTTATTTATCGTTAAGCCATCGCCCACGCTAGCTGCTGGATCACGAGTAAAATATAAATTAGGCATTGGATCTAAGTAAAACGGATAATGATCTTCCATTAATTCATATAAATGTGTCTTCTTACTTGTTTCAATTTCGTTTTTCCGTACACCGCCCATAATTTTTTGAATTAATTCTTCATTTGAAAAGGAAAGTAAATATTCTTTTAAAGTTTGATGTGCAACATTTACGTCAGCCTGTCCTTCTTTTAAAATACGATCAACAAATTCTTCTCGAAGTTTTTTATCTACTAACGCCTCAGCGGCTAGTTTTTCTAAATAAAGAACTTCAACACCCCGATTGCGTAACGTTTGTGCAAAATAATCATGCTCTTTTTGAATAATTGGTAAGTATGGAATATCGTCAAATAATAATTGCTGCAAATAATCTGGCGTCAAGTTTTCCACTTCTTTACCCGGTCGTTTTAATAAAACCGTTTGTAATTCCCCAATTTCTGAAGTAACATGTATCGGATGTTTCATTTGTTGTACCTCCTTTTAAATATGTTTGATGTCTTACAAGTACATAATAAATGCTCTGCACTTTTATCTTTGTGAAAGCATCCACATTATCATTGTGAAATATTAAACAAGTTATTTTTTTAAAATCATACGAATTTGTATTTTTATAACAAACTCTCTCGCTTTTTCAATAAAAAACACATATATTACGCATATATGTTGAATATTTAACTTCCGTATTTAAACAAAAATCCTGTTTTTAATTTTATTAAAAACAGGATTTTTGCATCTAAATAATTAAATTTAATCTTTCTTCTATAATCTCCCTATCTGATTTCGACTGTGAAATTATAAGGCATGTATCATTTCCACATATACATCCTATTTTTTCTTTCCAATCTAACTCATCAAATAAAACACCAATAACATGTGCATTACCAGGTAATGTTTTAATAACCATTAATTGATCTACACAATCAATTTTCACAACAACTTCTCGTAATTTTTTCTTTAACTTTATATCAGTTTGTAAATGCTCTTCTGAGAAAACTTTATATATCATTAATCCTTCTTGAGAAGGTACCTTCGTTAAGTTTAACTCACGAATGTCGCGAGAAACCGTAGCTTGTGTTACTAATACATCTTTTTTTGCTAACAATTCTACTAATCTTTCTTGCTTATCTATTTCATACTCCTTTACAAATTGTTTAATTAACCGTTGTCTTTTTTCTTTTTTCATAAAAGACACCCCTTTTAATATTATAGCTCGCTATAATTTTCATCCGAAAGGGAGAGAAAAGAATGTTGCGGAAACGTTCATAGTTTAACTGTAAATATTAAATCAAACTAAATAAAAAAGAGAAGAACAGCATTCTGTTCTTCCTTTTACATTGAAAATCGTTCAATTGTTTGTTTCAAATCAGTTGCTTGCTTCTCTAAATCCTTTAATAATTGATCGATTACTATCATATTTTTAGACTGTTGTAGCGTTACACGCGCCACTTCTTGCGAACCAGCTGACGTTTCTTCAGCAATTGCTGCTACAGCTTTTGTTTGTGCTCCTGTTTGATGAATGTGGCTCACTTGTTCATTCATATAACTACTAATTTGCTGAGTTGCATCGGCTACTTCCATAACACTTGATGACATTTCTTTTAAAATTAATTCCGTAGCTTCCCCACGTTTCGCCTCTTCTTTAGCTATTTTCACTTGTTCTGTCATTTTCATTGCAACTTGTTGTACTTCATCTTGCATATTCCGTAATAACTGCGATATGTTTCTTGCAGAATGATCACTTTCATCTGCAAGTTTCCGTACTTCTTCCGCAACAACCGCAAAGCCTCTTCCATGCTCTCCTGCGCGAGCTGCCTCAATAGAAGCATTTAGTGCTAATAAATTCGTTTGGCTAGCAATCGCACTCACAACAGACACAATATGTTCTACTTGTTTCATTCGTTCTTCTAACTTCTGTACATTTTGCATTGAATCTTCATTTTCTTTTGCCAATGTTTGAATACCTTGAATTAAAGACGTAAAGACACGAGTACTATGCCCTAAAGCTTCAACCATTTCTGAAGACAATGTATCAGACTGCTTCGCTTTTTCTTCTACTTCACTTGCAATAGAAGTCGTTGTATCAACAGCAGAAACAATTGCTTGAATTGATGCCGCTGATTGCTCAGCACCTGAAGAAATCTCTGCAAGTGTCTCAGATACACCTTGCGCTTGTCTCGTTGCTTCGCCTGTTTGTTTTCTAATCTGCTGTACTTGATTATTTGTATACGAAAATGTTGTATCAATATTTTTTACCATGCCCCTTAAGTTTCCTAACATCATATTAAATGCAACACTTAAAGATTTGATTTCATCATCTGTCTTCGGTAATGGAACATCTTCACGAATATCACCCTCAGCTGCTTTTCTTGCCGCCTCTTCTAACTTGCGAAGCGGTTTAATTAAAAATACGGCTGCTCCATATGCTAAAATTCCAGACCATACTACCCCTAATAACATAACGATAATATTATATACAGTTTGACTTACATAACTTTGAAAATAATCGTATATCACGTAAATAAAAAAGATACTTGTTGAATATGTAATGAAAGCTAAAACTGTAGTGAATAGCATAAGTTGTGTACGTAATCCAAAAGAAAATGTTTTCCTTTCTTTTTCCATCTTCCTTTTCCCCCTTTTTATAAGCAATATAAATACTACCTATATATTATTATCCATATTTTCATTATAGAAGGATATAGAGATTTTAAAAATATTATTTCTTTGAATATCAAATTGCACGAAAAAAATAAAGGATTCTGACAATTTATGACTAATAACAGAAATAAGGGGCAACATTTGTAAAATATATTTTTAACTGGGGGTTTTGTATGATTCAAGTTCGAAATCTAGTAAAATCATTCGGTTCACTTGATGTGTTAAAAGGAATTGATTTAGAAGTAAAAGAAAAAGAAGTTGTTGTTTTAATTGGTGCCAGTGGTTCTGGTAAAAGTACATTACTTCGCTGTCTTAACTTTTTAGAAATGTACGATGAAGGCGAAATTCACTTACAAGGTGAGCGAATTGATCCAAAGCATTCAAATTTAAATAAAGTCCGTGAAAATGTCGGTATGGTTTTTCAACACTTTAACCTCTTTCCTCATATGACCTCACTAGAAAACATCATAGAAGCACCTATTCACGTAAAAAAATTAGAGAAAGCAAATGCAAAGGATATTGGAACTCAACTTCTCCAAAAAGTCGGCCTTCAAGATAAAGCGGATGTAACTCCTCATCTTCTTTCAGGTGGTCAAAAACAGCGCATTGCCATTGCACGAGCTCTTGCAATGAGCCCTAAGATTATGCTATTTGATGAACCTACCTCAGCTTTAGACCCTGAACTTGTTGGAGAAGTATTGCAAGTTATGAAAGAACTTGCTGAAGAAGGGATGACAATGGTTATTGTTACTCATGAAATGAATTTCGCAAGAGACGTAGCTGATCGCGTCATCTTTATGGATGATGGAAAGATTGTAGAAGATGCTACGCCAGCACAATTCTTTTCAGCTCCATCACATGAACGAGCAAAACAATTTTTACGCAACGTTTTATAATGTAACTTCTGTTTCAAACGAAAAGGAATACATTCATACGGTGCACAACTAATCATCCAAATAAAATATTTCAATAACATACTAAAAAACCATCCGTATGATCAATATATAGGAGGGGTTTTATGAAAAGAAAACTATTAACCATTGTTGCGAGCATTACACTGTGTACATCCTTCATACTAGGAGCTTGTAGCAAAGAAAGCTCTACTACTTCATCAAATGGTGAAAAAGAATTTCGCTATGCGATGAGTGGATTATACAAACCTTTTAACTATAAAGAAAATGACGGCAAACTTGTCGGCTTTGATGTAGAAATCGGTGAAGCTCTTGCTAAAAAGATGAACATGAAGGCTACGCCAGTTACAAACCCATGGGAAACGCTAATTCAAGGTCTTCAAGCGAAGAAATATGATGTAATACTGGGTAGTATGGCAATTACAGAGGAGCGCTTAAAAGCTGTTAGTTTCTCAAATCCGTACTATCGTTCTGGCGCCCAAATTTTTGTAGCTAAAAAGAATACCGCTATCTCTTCTCCAGAAGATTTAAAAGGTAAGAAAATTGGTGTTGTAAAAGCTAGTACCTTTAAAAATCTTGTTGCAAAATATACAGATCAAATCACAGAATATGACAGCGATATTACTGCTCTTATGGACTTAGAGCCTGGGCGTGTCGACGCAGTAATTACGGATCAAATGGTTGGTCTACGTATGATAAAAGAAGGAAAATCAAATATAAAAGAAGCCGGAAAACCATTAAATCTTGATGAAATGGGAATTGCTATTCGCAAAGATGATAAAGAAATGGTTGAGAAAGTAAATAAAGCGTTAGATGAAATCATTAAAGATGGTACGTATGAAAAAATCAGTAAAAAATGGTTCGGGCGTAATATTCTTGGTGAAGAGGAAAAAACGAAGTAAGTAAGTTAGCCATTCAAAAGATTCATAAACAGTGCCCCACTGATTAAATTTTCATTTTATGTGGGGCATTTCATTCTCTACTAAAATCTATACAATATGAGGTGAAACGCATGTTTGAAATTTTTATCTCTACCTATCCCACACTCTTAAAGGCTACTATTGTCACATTACAATTAACATTAACCTCCCTAGTACTCGGTTCATTAATTGGATTATTATTTGCTTTCTTTCGAATCTCTAACAATAAAGTTTTAAATAGTATCGCTCATGTCTACATTGCTATTATTCGTGGTACACCTTTAATTGTTCAAATCGCCATTCTCTATTTTGGGATTACATCCGTTGTTGTTTTTACCCCTTTTTGGGCAGGAGCAATCGCTTTAGCAATTCATAACGGTGCATATGTTACGGAAATTTTCCGAGGATCCATTCAATCCGTCGACCGTGGACAATTGGAAGCCGCTCGCTCCTTAGGTATGCCTTACCCTTTAGCTATGCGCCGGATTATATTACCACAAGCATTTCGTCTGTCTCTTCCTCCTCTAGGAAACCAATTTATTATCGGATTAAAAGACTCTTCACTTGTTGCTTACGTAGGACTGTCCGAATTATGGGGATCAGGTTTATCAATTGCAGCAGGTAACTTCCAACAATTAGATACTTACATGATTGTTGGTGTATACTACCTCGTAATTGTTCTTCTATTTACTTATTTCGTTAATCTTTTAGAAAAACGATTACAACGAAAAGAAACTAACTCCGTCCAATTCCATAAAAAGAACAAAAAGGAAGTTTCTTTATAAGAAAAAGCAAGCCTGAGATGGCTTGCTTTTTCACTGCAAAAATATATTAATTTTTACTGATTTACTTTTTTAATACTCTCGTCTTCCTCTATATGTTCCTCACGATATGAAATATTATGAGGATCTAGTCCATTTCCTAAAGAACCATAGAAATGCTCTCTATGCGGATCCACTAATTCACTTCCGTGATAATACACACGTGGTGTATTCCATAGGGCTGCTAATGCTTTTGTCATCGGCATTTCGTGATAACGTTCCGGCCACATTTCTTTAATCTTCTCTTTTACTAACGGATAGTATTTTGAACTCATAGCCGGGAACAGATGATGTTCTGTATGATATGAGAAATTGAAATGTAAAACGTCTACCCAGCGCGGCACTGTTACTGACAAACAGTTTGCTAACGGATCATTTACTGGAACAATTGGATTTAAGCGGTGATTTGTTGCGATATATGCCATTACAATAAAGTTAGCAATTAACAACGGAATGACATATGCAAATAACCATTTTCCAGGTCCCATAATAAACAATAAACTAATCCAAACTGTCCAAGGCAAAAGAAGTTGAAGCCATACAGATTTTTGATTGGATGACTTGAACTCTTTTATAAAATGAAAGAACATTCGAGTCGAATGCAATGTAAATTGAATTGTTAGTGACAGAAAACTAAAGAATGAACGTACATGTAAAGGCATACGATATACCCAACTCAAAAACTTACTCTTCTTAAGTTTCTCAAGTGTCGGCCATGCATCTGGATCATTCTCTTCATGCTGTGTATGAACATGATGCGTTGCATTATGCCACTTTCTCCAAAGCTTTGGCCCTGTTGATAATGGCATAAATGCAATCGCGCCTAAGAAGTCACGAAGCCATGCCTTTCTTACAACAGTTCCATGTAAAATTTCATGCCCTAAAAATCCTAGTGAAGCAAAACATAATCCAAGAACAATCGCAATTCCTAGATTCGCCCACACATTCAATTCAAATACACCAATCGATATTAACCCCGCCAATGCCACAAGCAAATAAGCCAGTCCACCAAATAAACGAGTAGGCACTGGTTTAAATGCTTTTTTCGGCAAATGTGGTGATACACGTGCTGCATACCACCCAAACGTATGAAGCTCCTTCATCCTTTTGCTCCTTTCTTATGCCGCGCCTTGCGCAACTTACATATATCAATTCTTGCTTCCAGATTGATTTTACTAGATGATCCAAAAAGCATCTATTATAAGGAAAATATACTCACTCTATCGTCACTTATTTTTCGCTTTTATTATCAATGAAAAACATTTCTCTTTTTACTCTCTATCAACCTTTCCACATGATGAATCATAACAATAGAATTTCTATATTGTCAACACCTTTTATGACCTAGTAATAAAAGGTGGTTATATTTTTATAATCATACTTTATTTCACTAAAGAAAATGTATAGATTTCATAAGGATTTACCCACTATATATAGACATTTTCTTAAACGGCATAGACTCTATCTCATTCAATAACTCTCTATGTAATCAACAAACAGAATCATTTGAATTTAGTTTTATATAAATCCTACTTCTTCATAATGCCCCACCTAATTAATTATATTAAAATAATTTATACACTCTTTTAATAAAAATAGACTTCCTCTAAAACAACACACATGAATTTCATATAATATGGAAATATTAAAAGGAAAATTGTTCTAAAATCAGGAGGTTTCCGCAATGACAGGTGATACATTCCCACAACTGCCGCTATCTTATTGGATTGAATCTACTCAATTTCCTACTTTCCCTCGTTTATCCGAAAATATAAAGACGAAAGTTGCTATTATCGGTGCTGGTATTACAGGTATTACTACTGCCTATTTACTTGCAAAAGAAGGCATCGATGTTGTTTTAATTGATTCTGGTCGTATTTTAAACGGAACGACTGGGCATACAACAGCGAAAGTAACAGCACAACATGATCTTATTTATGATGAATTAATAAATCATTTCGGTGTAGAAAAGGCCCGGCTTTACTATGAATCAAATAATAAGGCTCTACAATTCATAAATAAAACTGTTCAAACATATAAAATCGACTGTAATTTCTCAAATGAAGATTCATATTTATATACAACTACCGATAACGGATTAAGAAATTTATCGAAAGAATATGAAGCTTATCAAAAATTAAATATACCTTGTGACTATGTTCAATCTCTATCGATTCCTATTCCAGTACAATCTGCGCTTGTAATGAAAAATCAAGCACAATTCCATCCCCTTCTTTATTTAAAAACACTTTTAGAAAAGTTTGTGGAGATGGGCGGAAAGGTCTACGAACAAACAACGGCCATGGATGTGGAAAAGGGCGATTATCCACAAATAATTACAAAAGAGGGCCATCATATCACTTGTGAATATGTCGTCTCTTGTTCACATTTTCCTTTTTATGATGCGAATAGCTTTTTCTTTACGCGAATGTACGCAGAACGCTCCTACGCTCTTGCAATAAAAGTAAAAACGGAGTATCCAGGTGGCATGTATTTAAGTATTGATGATCCAAAGCGCTCCTTACGCTATATAACAAACAATGGAGAAAAATTAATTTTGATTGGCGGAGAGAGTCATAAAACAGGACAAGGAATAAATACGATGCTTCATTATGAAGCACTCTATTCTTTTGCTGAAGCCACTTTTGGAATAGATGAAGTTCCTTATAGATGGTCAGCACAAGATTTAATTACTCTAGATAAGCTTCCTTATATCGGACATATTAACGAAAGAAATCCAAATATATTTGTTGCAACTGGATATCGCAAATGGGGAATGACAACTGGAACTGCTGCCGCTCACCTACTGAAGGACTCCATCCTAAAAGTTCACAGTCCCTATAAAGAACTGTATGCACCATCACGCTTCCATGCAAATCCAGATATAAAAACGTTCCTCTCCCAAAACATTGATGTTGCGAAACATTTAATTGCAGGAAAGATTGAAACCGCATTACGTAAGCCAGAAGATCTCGAAGTTGGTGAAGGATCTGTCGTACATGTTAACGGTAAACGAGCAGGTGCTTATAAGGACAAAGAAGGAAAATTACATATCGTCGATACAACTTGTACACATCTCGGCTGTGAAGTTGAATGGAATAATGGTGATTGTACTTGGGATTGCCCTTGCCATGGTTCTCGTTTTTCAATTGAGGGAGACGTTCTTGAAGGCCCAGCAGATCAACCGTTAAAACGAGTTGATAATGAGTAAACAAATAAAGAAGTTCAACAGAATTACTGTTGAACTTCTTTATTTGTTATAAAACCTTTTCAGATAAAATTCGACACAAGGAGGAAAATATTAACATTAAATAAAATAATATATTCATCTACACATTAAAAGGGGTGAATATTATGCAACCTTCAGCTCCACCTCATCTAGAATCTACAGAAACTATCTTTCCAATCTCTATTACAAAACTTGTTGTTTTTATTTGTTGGCTAGCCATTTTAGCTGATGGATATGATTTAGGTATTTACGGTGCCGTTCTACCAAAGCTCCTAGAAGACAAAAGCTGGGCGCTATCACCAGCGCATGCTGGTACAATTGCAAGCTATGCTTTATTTGGGATGTTTATTGGGGCTATTCTAGTTGGAACGATTACAGATCTAATTGGGCGTAAATGGACGCTTATATGCTGTTTAGCACTTTTTTCTATCACAATGGGTTTAGCGGCTATCGCTCCTTCTCCTGAGTTATTTGGATTATCTCGATTTATAGGAGGAATCGGATTAGGCGGTGTTATCCCAACAGCTTCAGCACTTACTGTTGAATATTCACCAAAAAAAAAGCAATCTTTTATTTATGCTCTTATGTTTACTGGCTATCCTTTAGGTATCGTGTTAGGTGCTATTTTGTCCATGCTTATGTTAGAAGATTTCGGATGGAGAATTATGTTTGGTATCGGAATGATTCCACTACTCCTCATTCCTTTCATTATTCGCTATTTACCCGAGTCCATTCAATTTTTATTATCACGTAATCGCCAAGAAGAAGTGAACCAAATTCTTAATCGTTTTCAAATTGAATTTCATGTAAAAGATAAAACTCATCAAGACCCCTCTACTATACGAAAGAAAAATGGATTTTTTACTTTATTCTCAAAAGAATACATAAAAGCAACGCTACTTTTTTGGATCACTTATATAATGGGAATGTTTTTAATATATGGTTTAAACACTTGGTTACCACAGATGATGCGCCAGGCAGGATATCCTCTTGGGTCTAGTCTGTCATTTCTACTTATGCTAAATATTACCGCCGCTATCGGCGCATTATTCGCTGGAGCAATTGCTGATCGTATAGGAGCAAAAATTGTTATTAGCATCTCTTATCTTATGGCAGCCATATGTATCGGACTATTAACAATCAAACCATCTGTTACAATCATTTATCTTTTAATTGGCCTTGCTGGTATTGGATCAGTCGGTATTACTCAAATATTAAATGCATATGTAACACAATACTTCCCATCACATATCCGAGCTACCTCCTTAGGCTGGGGACTGGGGCTTGGCCGAGTTGGTGCAATTGCTGGCCCAATTCTCGTCGGTATTATTATGACAATGCAATATGACTTAGCATGGAATTTTTACTTATTCTCCTTTGCAGGTCTTATCGCAGCTATATCTGTTTTCTTCATTCCTACAAAATAAAAAGAGCACAAACTTACTTGTGCTCTTTTTCATATGCTTCAAACAACATATCTCGAAACAATGTATTTAAACTCTCAATATCGATTCCTGATCCCTTTTCAATTCCTTTTACATATTGCTGATAGTAATGAATTTGTTCTTCTAAAAATTGATTTAGCACCTTAATTTTCAATCCAACATCTAATTCAGTACCTGCTTTTTTCTTTATTAACAACTTTTCAATTTCATCTAATACGCTACGTTCTAATGATAATTCTTTAATCAATCGGTCAAATTCTACAGGAGGTAAGGTCGTTTTCTCTTCTAGCCACTTACAAGCTAAAATGGGACGTAATACATAAAAGTACTTTTTCAGCTTTACATTCTCACCTTGCAAAAATTCACGATAATTTTTCGACGCCATATGTAAATAATGATATATCGTTGCTTTTGGATCAAAATTCTTCTCACTCATCTGTTGAAGTAGTTCTGGAAAATTAGAGTTTTTCGAATAAAAAATTGGTGATCGAATCCACTCAAGTAAAGCAGGATTCGACTTCGCGAATAGTTGCAACGCCTTTTTAATATCCCAACCACTTATATCTAAATCATCACTAATTGGATATTCAATTACATCTCGTTTGTCATGAATTGATAAATACCATTCTACCGGGTGTATATAAACAAACCTAACATCATAATCGCTATCTTTCGATGGAAAACCCCAAGCACGACTCCCTGATTCTACCGCAAATAAAATTTTCACATCATTCTCTTTTTCAATTCTTTCTAACTCCAACTCGATTTTCTCTCTCATTGCATAACACCTCCATTTTTTGATTATTTCCTTGGAAATTCGACAAATACAATACTAATTTTACTACATACCAAAAAAACTGTCAGAAATTACTGACAGCCTAATGAAACGTCTATTGTTGCTTTTCGATTACAGTAGTAGCAATTCGTTCAAACTCTTTTTGAATCTCCTCTTTATATGCATCTACTATTGAAAAATCCATAGCAGCAATATAAATTCGTTCTAATTTATCACGAACCGATTTTGCTTTCGCTAAGAAAGACATCGCCTCATTCATTTTTGCTTTATATTGAATGGAGACATCACGAATTTCCTTCGCATATTTCTCATCCGTCCCTGGCGTAACAATAAGGGCATACATATCAATAATTTCATCACCCTCGCGACTTGGAAAATATTCATGTGGTGCGGTGCTATCAAAAATTGCAAATCCTAATTCTCTTACGATAACCATATCAAGACTATTCGGGTCAAATCCGCAATGATATACTTCAACTTCAAACCCTTTTTCTTCAGCTGCCTTAGCTAACTTTTTGAGCATCGTTGATTTTCCAGAGCCTGGGCGCCCTTTTATAAAATAACGATGTGGTAACCCTTCTGTTAAATTAGGAACAAAATCAACTGCTCCTTTCGGTGTAGCAGCTCCTAAAAAACGATGTTTTACAAGCGATTGTCTCCCGCTTTTATCTGCAAATAATTTCTGGATTAGCTGATTGGTTAGTTCATTTGCTTTATTAAAATCTATATTATCAATATATATCTTCTCCCACTCATCATGTATAACCAATGCCTCTTTAAAACGTGCGTAAGCAGACTGAAAAGCTTTGCTTGCTTCTGAAACAAATCTTTCAATTTCTAACTTCTGCTTTCTTAGTTTATCTGAGTCCCAAGCAATTCCTAAATTTATATACTCTTCAACAACTCCTGGCATTTTTGGCTCAATAACATGCGGCGATGTCCCATCAACAATTCCTACTTTTAATTTTGGGATAATTACACCATCAACCGATTTATTATCAGAAGAACAATGTAAAAATTCAATATCATATCCTTTTTCAATCCATTCACGACCTATTGCCTTTATTAAAGAAGATTTTCCCGTTCCTGGGCCACCCTTTAAGATAAATAATCTGTCTAATCCTTTTAAATTCTCTTCGTATAAATTGTGAAATCCCCTAGCTGTATTACCACCAGCATAATAATTTAATATATTTCCTGTCACTGCACTCACTCCTTCGCAGCATTCTATTTACATAAGCTACAATATGCGAGCAGCTTTATTTGGGTGAATACCTATTTTGTATTGCACGAAAAAAGGAAATGAATTACAATTTAACTATCGGAAAATTCCGATTTTAAAAACTGAATACTTCTTTATCAAGAGAGGCAGAGGGACCGGCCCTTTGAAGCCCAGCAACCTCAGTTTATACAAACTGAATAGGTGCTAATTCCTGCAAAATGCATTGCATTTTGGAAGATAAAACTCAACTAGCATGTAAAGCTCATCTTTCTTGATACTGAAGGATGAGCTTTTTATTATTTGAAAAACATATATTGGAGGTATGTAAAATGAAAGTAATTGATCTATCGCAAACATTTGAAAATAATATGTCTCAATTTCCTGGAACACCTAAAATACAACTAGAAGCTGTTACAAGTGTTGAAGAATCAGGCTATCAAGTTACAGATTTTCATTCTGTCGTTCATGTTGGCACGCATTGTGATGCCCCTGCGCATTTTATTTCAGGCGCAACGACCATCGATCGATTACCGCTGGATCAATTTGTAGGCGAAGCTGTTCTTATAGATGTAACACATATTCAAGAGCGAAAATTACCTAAGGCAGTATTGCATAATACTCACATAAAAGAAGGTGATATTGTTATTTTTCATTCTAATCTATCCACAAAATGGAATACAGAAGCTTATGAGAAGGAAGCATTTTATCTTTCTGAAGAATTAGCTAAAGAACTAGTGCGATTAAAAGTAAAATCTATCGGTTTAGATTTCATTTCTCCTGATGAAGTCACAACAGAAACATCACCGATTCATCACATATTACTAGGGAATAATATTTATTTAATTGAAAACTTAACAAATCTAGATGCTATCGAAGCAAAACGTTTCTTTTTCTCAGCAGCACCTTTAAAAATTAAAAATAGTGACGGTGCTTTCGCAAGAGCATTTGCTGTTATATTTTAAACACAACCTATAAAGTGAACCTTTAATCAGTGGAGGTTTTGTTCATCCCACACCTAACTTCTTTGCTTCCGCTGAATTTTGAAGTGGGGGTCTTACTGCCCAGCAAATAGCGGGATTAAAAGAAGCAAAGGCCACTACTGGTCTTTGCTTCTATATTTTCTATTTAAATTAAGAAAGAATTGTTCCACACGAGGACGCACCCAAGCTAAACAATCTATCTCTTTCTTCTTTGTGCAAGCTATCTCTTCTCCATCTACCATTTCAACAAGTTCTAGTTCTAACAGTTGCCTCGTGAATGCTAACATATTCACTTCTTCGGATGGATACTCTTCTTTTAATTTCTCCTCAATTTCTCCCAATAAAAAACCGTCACGCATCATTGCCAATGCATCAATCCAAAGTGGCGGCATTTCATATTTTTCTCCTGTAATTGTATCTTTTACAATATAATTCTTTTGCTCTTTTCGAAATTGAATCGTGTGTAAACATACAGTCGAATTTAATGTTAATTCCATCATACCACCTCTTTCATAATATCTGCATAGAAAAAAGGATGCGCGTGCACCCCTTCTTATCTTTTCATAACACTACTGAACCGTTACATGAGCAATCAATCTCATGTCGATATTTTCCTCCATTATAAACGAAGTATTTTATAAAAAAAACCCTTCTTGAAACATTTTATAAAATGTTTATATTTACACAACAAGAACACTTTTCTGAAAAATCTTTTCTCCCAATACATTAAACGGTCGGCAGAAAAATTTCTACTTTCGTTCCTACTCCTAGACTACTTTGGATCGTGATACTCCCTTGATGTTCCTTAATAATTTTATATGTAATCATTAATCCAAGTCCTGTACCAGTCTCCTTTGTTGTGTAAAACGCCTTGCCGATTTTTTCTAATTTATCATTCTCTATACCAAATCCTTGGTCTTCAACAGAAATACACAAATGTCCTTGCGTTTTTTGATATGCACGGATATGAATTTCTCCGCCCTCTGGCATTGATTCTATTCCATTTTTAATGATATTTAATAACACTTGTTTTAATTGCTTATCATCACCGTTTATAGCCGGTAAATTCCCATCTACTTGTATATGACATTTAACTCTATATTGCGTTGCATAACTTTCCATTAGATGCACAACATATAGAAGGATATCTCGTATATTACACCTTTCATAATTTGTTGGCTTTGGTTTTCCTAACAACATCAATTCACTAACAAATCCATTAACCCTTTCAATTTCTTGTAGCATAATGTCGTAGCTCATCGTATCAGTTGGATTTCTTTCTTTTTGCATTTGCGTAAACCCTTTTAACGCTGTTAGCGGATTTCGAATTTCATGGGCAATTGTTGTAGACATAGTCCCAATCACAGCTAAATTTTCCGTCTCTTTCATATTGTTCATCATTTCAACCACTGTTCTTACATAAGATTGAAATCGTTTTAATAAAGAATGTGAAATAATGAAATAGAATATACATAAAACAAGTGGAATTACCACTTTTAAATCTTGTAATAGCAATGTGAAAAATACGTACTTTCCAATTACACTAAAGGACACTAAATAAAAGTATTTTCTATTCACGAAAACTGGGGCAAATAAAATTAATAACATTTCTACCATACTACCATGTTCAAAAGGTCTATCCGTTCGCAAATAAATCATTAAATTATTCACAAGATTGATAAACATGTACCCAAATAAAAATAAATATTTTACAGAATATACATACCCTCTTTTTTGAAGATATATAGAAATAGGAAATAATGCTATTACAAATATAGGCACACCTATCCCAAGACTACCTTCTGGCCAACCTACCGCTGTTCCACTAATATTCATAGCAGGATATACAAAATAATATATAGCGTCATATAAAAAGAATATAATATAAAATAATAATATAAATACCTTTAAGGCTCTTCTTTCTTCATAAATCAAGCTCTTGTATTTATTCATATAAAAACTCCCCTTGATCGATACAAAAAACTTTCATTGTTATCTCCTTAAAGTATAAGTATGAAATTGCTTTCAGGGCAATATTTAACCTTATAATAATGAAAGGAAGGAGATCTCTCCTTCCTTTTGGTAACAACTTACATCCATCTTACCCTGTCATGTAACAATCCATCCGTAAAATTATTATGCCCTATTACAAAATCCTTCATATATAAATTTAAATACTCACCGTACTTACTTTCTGTATTTAATAACAACTCCTCGACGTAATAAGCACCTTGTTCAAATTGATCTAAAAGTAAACTGGACAAGCCCGCATAAATCCCGCACCCTACCTGAAAATACGTTGCATTCGTTTTATATTTACGAAAAACTTGGCTACTATTCATCACATTATACATAAATGTCTCACTATTTTCATAAACGAGTAACACACCGACCAAGTCCTCTCCAGCAACCTCTTCTTCCGCTGGATTAAACACTTTACGATTCCAGTTCCATAAATCTTCTACTTGATCTAAGTTCTGTCTAATTATATTTGTTGTATACTCATTAATTCGGTAAAGAAAACCAACTTCCATATTAAAGTTTTTCCCTAAAATTAATACTTCCTCATGTGGCATTAAACAACCATAGAATTCTTTTTCTCCTAACTTCACTTTATACTCTGAAGCATATACATCTTCATAAAAGTAAAGAGGACGATGATGACTCATATACATCGGATAACTCCAGATTGCTTCATCTAAAAATCGCTCTACTGCCCATGAAGCATAAAGTGTATGTGGCTTTATAAGTGCTGTATCATTCAAAAACGATGTGTCATGTTCTACAATATAACATGCTCTTGGCCTTTCACTTGGTCGTTCCTTCATAAGCTCAACAACCATCCATTGAACAACACCTGGATTCATACCTGAACCTATAATCGCTTTTGTATTTGTAAATTTCTCTTTCTCCTTCTCAAACCTTGTATATCTTTCCGTAAGCTGAAAGCCGATTAAGCTATCGTCCTGATCTACTGCCTCATTTTCCAAGGCTGAGTTAATATAACAAATTCCTAGTTCATTACAGCAGCTTAATACTCTAATTGTATCTGCCCCTGAAACATCAATCACAACACTCGTTCTTTTTTCTTTTAAATGTTGTTTAAATTCCACTACATTTTGAAGGTTTATTTCATATAAATATAATTGACTTTTCAAATTCGAAAACAACTCATCATAATAAGTCCTATCTTTTTGTTTTATATCCACCAAATGAAATTTGGCATTCTTTAATACTTCATAAATTGGATCTTTTTCATTTGCTATCGCTTGATTTAAAATTGCTAAAACTGCTTTTGCTGCTCCACCAGCACTACCAAGCAATGTAATTGATAACGAATTCGGAAACTGCTCCACAAACAAAACCCCTTTAATAAATTAGTTGAGCAGCTCCTCCTCAAAAAATAAATTGAATACATAAAAAGATAGCTCGTACACATTTCTTTATAAATTAGTGCACATTCTTCAAAACAAGATTCCACTATAATATATTTATATTCAATTCATTTTTCCCCTCATATCCAAATTAAGCTAAAACAAATAGGCTCGACCTTTTCTTCTGCATATAAAAGAAAAAGCCAGCCCTTCTAACTAATCTACGGACAATGGACGGATTTTACATGTTGAATATTCACATACATTTTTGCATCACGTGCTTTTGATATTTCAATATGACCTTCATCAATTTTCGCCATTTTTCCAATTTTATTGGACTCCTCACCTAAATCAAACACCATAATTTTCCCAGTCATTTTAATAAGCTGTTCTTCAAATGTTCTAGCTAATGTAATATTTAACGGATTTACGGGGAGTTCATTTTTATTGAGGGCATACGGTACTTGGTTTTCTTTATACGGAATTAACCATTTTAAATGCTTTAAAGATATATATACCGTTTTATAAACCGGACTATAAAAAACAATATAGTCGTTCATCACACTTGTAACATAACCATGTATTGGAGCATTTCCTGCTACATAAACTTCTGTAAAAATCCCTTTAGA
Organism: Bacillus sp. N6; assembly: GCF_052805735.1. Lineage (NCBI taxonomy): Bacteria > Bacillati > Bacillota > Bacilli > Caryophanales > Bacillaceae > Bacillus > Bacillus sp. N6. Next base: position 381,407 of record NZ_CM127843.1, on the reverse strand, counting down.
AGTACTTAATACTTTTCTCAAAGAAATTGAAGGGGATTCCCTCTTAATTACAGAATCAACATCTGGTTTTAGTATGTCTTCGTCATGTGGTCTTAAAAATTTATAGTATTGTACATGATATAAAGATATATATACATAGTCTTGTCCATTGTAAAGAACAATAATGTCATTTCCTACGTCTATTAATACACCTTTAAATCTTTTTTCACCGATTAATTTAACATATATATTTTCCCCAATACTTTTGTTTAACTCATTCATCTATATCCTCCTTCCTATAAATTTCAGCTTTCCTATCTTCCATTTCAAAAAAATAATCAGGGCAATGTTCTGTCTTAATAGTAAGTAATTCCTTTTCATACTATCGAAATAAGAAATTGTTCTTCTCTTTCCCTCATAATGCCCCTCTTATTTATTAAACATTATTCATCTTCATTCTTTTTACATTTCACTACTTGACTCACACTCTTAATATGATAATTAATGATATAAATAACTTCATCACCGTTTACTAGCGTAATACATTCTTCATGCACTTCACTTAATAGGCCTTCTACACACTCTGGGCCGCCACGGTTAATCTTTACCCACTTATACTTCAAGTCACGTAATACATCGACAAAAGTATCATCATCAGAGCAGAAACATGAAACATAGCCATCGCCACATTTACTTTCTTTCACTTTCTTAACTAGACTCTTCACATGTTTCAATTGGTAATATACTAATTCACCAAGAGGAAGTTGTAATGTAAGGTAATCTCTTCCTAACGATACAAGTACCCCCACTCGACTCTCTGGTCCACGAAGATTTACTTTTACAGTCTCACCGACTAAGCCTTTAATTTGTTCACAGCATAATATACTTTCCAAATTTGTATCCTCCTTTCTTATTATCTTCCTCTTCTTGACTGTCTTTGTGCGCGAGCTCGACCCGAATCATCACTTTCACTATTGCTTTCACTGTCGCTTTCTTCGCTTTCTCTACAAGCTACTGCGACACTCTTAATATGAGATACTGCAACTAATATAACTTCTTCTTTTACAATTAGTGTCACAAATTCACAAGAAACATCTTGTAAAATACCTTCAACTTTCTCTGGGCCACCACGATTAATTTTCACCCAGCAATATTTGAAGCTTTGAAGTAACTTTTCAAAGTCATCTTCACATTCACATTCCAACCATCTGCAATCATCTGCTTTACAATCTTTCGCATTTTTTGTAATACTTTTCAGATGACGAATCTGATAGTAATAGAGCTCTCCTTTTTCATTCTTTAATACAAAGTAATCCGAACATACAGCGACTATTGTCCCTTTTTGAGATTCTGGACCACCCCTGTTTACTCTCACAAAAGATCCAATTAAGTCTTTCAGAAAATCACAATGAAATAAACTCACGAGAAAACCCCTTCCATTAATTTATAAGCTTTTGCACTGATAGTATATGTATCTGTACAGGTTACGTTCTCTATGTTTGTCCTAGCTAGAAAAAAATATGCTTTTAACATGGTAGACTACTACCTATCAAAATTTGAAGAAAGGCTAAAAACTCCTTATGTTTTTGATATCTTCAAACAAAAAATCCCTTATGAATATACATTTCTGCATATCTTCATAAGGGATTTTCCATAGTTTAATCTTCGTCTTTAACATCCATATCTTCTGGAATTGGTTCGTTCAATATTTCTTCCACTAATTGCTTATATTTCTCCATTTGTTCTAAATGTGTATTAAATTGTTCTTTATTTACTAAATATTGCTCTCCATCGAATAGCGCACGAATTTTCTTTTGCTGAATTAACTCTTCAATATACGATTTTGGTAAATTCAAATACTCCGCAGTCTCTTCTACTGTTATATACAATGCGTTCATTCCTTTATTATTTTTTCATCTATACTGTATCTTACTTTACTTTATTTTTGTAAACAAATAAAAAAGATTTTGTAAATGCAGTTCAAAAAGCAGGTAGATGCATTCCATATATTGTATAGTATTATATAGTAAGAATTTTTTAAATATAGAATGGTATTACCCATTTACACAAAGGAGAGTTAACATATGGCTACTCGTCACATCATTACAATGTTAGAAAAAACACTACAAGTTGAAACAGAAAACACAATTTCTCATTTGAATGTATCTTTATCTGATCGTTTTCTTTCTCAAAGCACAGCAATACATGAAAACAATTGTTATCATACAATTGGTGAATGGTACAAAAATCATTTCTTATTCCAACAAGATGATTTCCTTTGGGCTAAATATGCTTTCTATGACGCATATTGTGAAGCCATCAAAAAACAAGGCCATCTTACAAAACGCGTCCGTCAAATATTAGAATCATTGGCTCGAAAACATGGAAAACAATATATTGCTTCTATACTAAATATGCCATTTCCTAATGAACGCGCTAAAGGGACAGCGTAATTTAGCCATGTTCTGCGTAAGCAAAACATAGCTAAATTGTTTTCTAAGATGCTTTACCAATAAAAATGTTCATATCATATGAACTGATGAAACCGGTGTCATTATAATGATTGAAAATATAGTAAACAGGAAAACCCCCACGTACATCTCTCATCCATTTGAATAGAGAAGTATGTGGGGGTATACTTGTTCCTTATTATTTTATCATCTGCTTAATCAGTTCGCGATTTCTCTTCTTAAATACTTCATTATGAGAAGAAACCATTCCGTACTCACTTGCATCTGGTTGGATAAATTGCTTTGCTTTATTCACAGCATTTCCAGCATCTTGGAATGCACCTGCAATTAAGTGTAGTTTCCCTTCGTGCTTTAAAATATCTCCAGCAGCATATAATCCATCTACTGAAGACTCACTATTTGCATTACCTGCAATATAATAATTATCTATAATTGCAACGTCTAACTCACTATTTTCTAATAATGTAATGTCGCGTTCATATCCATGATTAATAATAACTTCATCAATAGGTAAGTGAGAAACCTCACCTGTTTCATGATTTGTTAATTCTACATATTCGATCGCTTCATGATTATCACCAGCAATTAATTTTGTAATCGATGTATTAAAGAAACACTCCGCTGAGCTGTTCATAAGTTGTTTTACTTGTGCTTCATGACCAGATAATTCTTCTTTTCTATAGGTTACGTACACTTTTTTCGCAATTGGTTCCAATTCATTTGCCCAATCAACAGCAGAATTGCCTCCACCGGAAATAATAACTGTTTTACCTTTGAAACGCTTTAAAGATTTAACTGTATAATTTAAATTCGATACTTCAAATCGCTCAGCACCTTCAATAGATAACTTTTGCGGTTTCAATATACCACTTCCTGTTGCGACGATAACTGTTTTTGAAAAGTGTTCTTCGCCAGTACTTGTTTTTAATGTAAAAGTACCATCTTGATTACGAATAATCGATTCTACTTTTGTATCTAATACAACTTCCGGCTTAAATGTTAACCCTTGCTGTACAAGTTGTTCAATTAACTTATCACCTGTAACCGGCAATAGTCCTCCTACATCCCAAATCATTTTTTCCGGATACACATGTATTTTTCCACCTAAATGTGGTTGAAATTCTATTATTTTTGTTTTCATTTCTCTGAGTCCACTATAAAAAGCTGAATAAAGCCCTGCAGGTCCTCCGCCTATCACGGTTACATCAAACAATTCTTCTCGATTCATTCGTGCTCACTCCTCAGCTATTAATCATTGATTATCATTCTCAATAAAATATAACCTGTTTCCGCAAAATTTACAATCAAAATTACTATTGACAATACACCTATATAAAATTATATTATTTAAAGAATCAATAGTGATAATCATTATCATTTTGTTAATAATTAGCAAATTTGAGATTACATCTTCTTTCATTAATATGGTTAATACTATATTATAAAATCTCATATTCAAGATTTTTAATAAATCATTTTGCTTTACCACTACTCTTTCAAAAAGATTACAGTTAAACAAATTATTGTATACACATATCATCTATGTTAAAGGAGAAAGACGATGAAAAAGTTATTTATTTCACTAACAGTTCTTTTCGTTCTTGTTATGAGTGCTTGTAGCAATGGCTCTACAGACAAAAAGAACGATGCAAAAGGTAGTAAATCAGAAACAATTACATACCAATCTGAAAATGGTAAAGTAGAAGTTCCTGCAAATCCAAAACGCGTTGTTGTACTATCATCATTCGCTGGTAACGTAATGTCATTAGGTGTAAATCTTGTTGGGGTAGATTCATGGTCTAAACAAAACCCACGTTTTGATAGTAAACTTAAAGATGTTGCTGAAGTATCAGATGAAAATGTTGAAAAAATCGCTGAACTAAATCCAGATTTAATCATTGGTTTATCAAATGTTAAAAATGTCGATAAGTTAAAGAAAATCGCTCCTACTGTAACATACACTTACGGAAAAGTTGATTACTTAACACAGCATTTAGAAATTGGTAAGTTATTAAACAAAGAAAAAGAAGCAAAAACTTGGGTTGATGACTTCAAGAAACGTGCACAAGAAGCTGGTAAAGAAATTAAAGCAAAAATCGGTGAAGATGCAACAGTTTCTGTTGTAGAAAACTTCAACAAACAGCTTTATGTATACGGCGAGAACTGGGGCCGCGGAACAGAGATTCTGTACCAAGAAATGAAATTAAAAATGCCTGAAAAAGTAAAAGAAAAAGCATTAAAAGAAGGTTATTACGCATTATCTACTGAGGTATTACCTGAATTTGCTGGTGATTACTTAATCGTAAGTAAAAACAAAGATACTGATAACTCATTCCAAGAGACAGAATCATATAAAAACATCCCAGCAGTAAAAAATAATCGTGTATATGAAGCAAACATGATGGAATTCTATTTCAATGATCCACTTACATTAGATTTCCAACTAGACTTCTTCAAGAAGAGCTTTCTTGGTAAATAATACAAACATGAGGAATTCTTAATTTAAGAATTCCTCTTCCTTTATTCTATGAACAGAAAAGATGTGAAACGAATGACAAAAGATCATGATAATCCACGTTCTATAGCTTTTACATACAAACTAATTTTAAGCTTAATTGCATTCTTTCTTATTTTTATGGTTGCAATGGTATTAGGTGCTGCAGATACTTCGATAAAAGATGTATGGTTAGCACTCACTTCCTCCGCTAAAGGAGACAAAATATCTATTATTCGAGAAATACGTTTACCACGTGAAGTTGCTGCTATTTTTGTAGGAGCTGGATTAGCCGTTTCTGGAGCAATTATGCAAGGATTAACACGAAATCCACTTGCGGACCCTGGATTATTAGGGCTATCTGGTGGAGCAAATGCTGCGCTTGCACTAACACTTGCTTTCAATCCTTCCATCAGCTATCTTTACTTAACGTTAGCTTGCTTTATCGGTGCTGCAATTGGCGCAATGATGGTATTTGGAATTGGTATGGTGAAAAAAGGCGGCCTTTCTCCTCTTCGAATTGTATTAGCGGGTGCTGCAGTTTCAGCATTTCTACTCGCAATTTCAGAAGGAATTGGCATTTACTTTAAAATTTCACAAGATGTATCACTTTGGACTGCTGGGGGCGTAATTGGAACAACTTGGAGCCAATTAAAAATTATTATTCCAGTCATTTCAATTAGTATCTTTATCGCTATCTTACTAGCAAAAAAATTGACAGTTCTTAGTTTCAGTGAGGAAGTGGCTATTGGACTAGGTCAAAAAATTATTGTTATTAAAACTATTTTATTTATCATTATTGTCTTACTTGCAGGTGCATCTGTAGCGCTTGTTGGAAATATGGCATTTATCGGTTTAATGGTACCTCACATGGTACGCCCAATTGTCGGTCCAGATTACCGATTTGTTATACCGATGTCAGCAATTACTGGAGCTTCCTTTATGCTACTTGCAGATACAATCGGACGTACTATTAACGCTCCGTACGAAACACCAGTTGCGGCAATTGTCGCGATTGTAGGATTACCATTCTTCCTATTCATTGTACGTAAAGGAGGAAAAACATTCTCATGATGCAATCTATTTTAAGAAAACAGCGTCTCATTATACTCGCTTTACTTATAGTAATCATCACAACCATTGTAGTTGGAATGGGACTTGGTTCAGCATCTTTATCTTATGATCGACTACTCCCAACATTAATGGGGCAAGGGACTTTTAAAGAGGAGTTCGTTTTATACTCTTTAAGACTACCTAGAATTGTCATTACATTATTAGCTGGTATGGCTCTCGCTTTATCAGGGGCTATTCTGCAAGGAATTACCCGAAATGATTTAGCTGAACCTGGTATTCTTGGTATTAACTCTGGGGCTGGTGTTGCTGTTGCTATTTTCTTTTTATACTTTCCAATAGACGTAGGTTCATTTCTTTACTTACTACCTGTCGTTGGATTTATTGGGGCATTTCTGACAGCTGTTCTAATTTACGTATTTTCATATAGTAAATCAACTGGACTTCAACCAATACGATTAACATTAACTGGTATCGGTTTTGCATTTGCACTATCTGGAGCGATGATTGTCCTTATTTCATCCGCTGATCGTATGAAAGTGGACTTTATCTCAAAATGGATTGCCGGAAACATTTGGGGAGATGACTGGACATTTGTTTTAGCAATACTTCCATGGCTAATTGTATTAATCCCATTTGTCTTCTATAAAGCAAATCGATTAAACATTCTAGCATTAAACGAACCGGTCGCAATCGGTGTTGGAATTGAAATTGAAAAAGAACGAAGATACTTATTAATCGCAGCCGTTGCACTTGCTGCCGCTGCTGTTTCCGTAACAGGAGGAATTAGCTTTATTGGACTAATGGCTCCTCACATCGCAAAATCTTTAGTAGGTCCAAGGCATCAAATATTCATGCCTATCGCCGTTTTAATTGGCGGATGGCTATTATTATTAGCAGATACAATTGGACGAAATATCGTTGATCCTAATGGCATTCCAGCAGGTATTGTCGTTGCTTTAATTGGGGCTCCTTACTTTATGTATTTGTTGCTTAAGAAAGCGTAAAAACATCCTCAATTTTGAGGATGTTTTTTCCTTTCGTTTCCTTCTCCTAACCCTTTATTCACCATTCATATTTCCTACCTCAATACAATTCCTGAACAAAATATTTTTGATTATAAACTCTATTAATGTTATATTATCACATATAACTTTTACGTTTTAAGGAGTATCGTATAATGAAAGCTATTTCTATTATTCTTATCTTAATTGGAATTTTTGGTATCTTAATGGGCGGAATGATGTTCGGAGATATCGGTATTGCTGCAATTATTGGTTCATTAGCAGCACTATTCTCAGGAATCGGTTTTTGGAAATTAGATTCGCAACTCAAAAATATATCTAAATAATTAAAATCCTAAAATGGCCATGGAAGAATATATATTCTTTCACGGCCATTTTAATACACATTGAATAACATTTCCGTTAGATTTCTACTGTTGCCCATACCCTTCAAACTTCTTCGCCAAATTCTCCATCTCGTCTTCTGGCAGTAACTTCGGTTCTCCGACGCTTTTTGTTTGATAATAAATTTGAGCACAAAACTCAATCTCTTCTGCAATAGTAAACGCCATTTTTATATTATTTGCCCCAGCAATTAAACCGTGATTCGCAAGTAACACTGCACGGCGATCAATCATGCCTTCAAAAGCAGCATCTGCTAATTGCTTCGTACCAAATGTCTCATACGGCGCACAGCGTACATTCGGGCCTGCAAAAGCAATTAAATACGATACTGCAGGAAGTTCCCATCCTAATGATGCAATCGTCTTTGCATAAGGAGAATGTGTGTGTACAAGCGCATTTATATCTTCACGCTTTCTATAATAAATAAGGTGCATATCTAGTTCACTTGATGGCTTTCTTTCTCCTTCTACTACTTCACCATCTAAGTTTAATATAACTACATCTTCAGGCTTTGTTTCATAATAATCTAAACCACTTGGACTAATCGCAACAAGACCTTGTTCACGATTAAAGATACTAATATTACCTCCCGTCCCCTTTGTTAAACCACTAGAAATCATTTTCTTTCCATACGCTACAATTTCTTCTCTTTCTTTTTGTAATAACATATACATCCCCCTAAGTATGAAGCTTATGATGACTGACTTTTATATTTATCTACTTATTGAAATAGCTTTTTTAAATTCTCCGTAAACGGTGCCTTTACAATCCCTTTTTCTGTAATAATCGCTGTTACATTTTCATGTGGAGTAACATCAAATGCTGGATTATATACTTTACTTTCTTTCGGAGCTGAATATTGTCCGAAACGATTAATCACTTCAGAAGCATCTCTTTCTTCAATCGGAATTTCTTTTCCTGTCGATGTCTTTAAATCAATTGTCGGTGTTGGCGCTGCTACATAAAACGGAATGTTGTAGTACTTAGCTAAAATAGATACGCCTAATGTGCCAATTTTATTTGCTACATCACCATTTGCTGCCACACGGTCGCATCCAACGATTACTGCATCAATCTTCCCTTGTGACATGACCATAGCTGCCATATTATCCGTAATAACAATAACGTCAATACCCGCTCGCTGCAGTTCTAATGCTGTTAACGTTGAACCTTGTAATCTAGGACGCGTTTCATCCGAATAAATTTTTAAATTCCATCCTTTTTCTTTCGCTAAATACATTGGAGCCGTCGCAGTACCATACTTAGTCGTCGCTAAAGCACCTGCATTACAATGCGTTAATACTCCCATTTCATCATGGAATAATGTTAATGCATGCTCTCCAATTTGACGGTTAATTTCTTCATCTTCTCTATGAATTTCTTTTGCCTCTTCTAGTAATCTATTTTTCAGCTGTGAGATTGATAAGTGAGCATTATCTGTCGCTACACTTTCCATTCTTTCAAGCGCCCAAAATAAATTTACTGCAGTCGGTCTTGATGTCGCCAAGTATGTACATACCTTTCTTACTTCATCCATAAATCCTTCTTCCGTACTTTCAGCAAATTCCTTTATCCCTAAATACACTCCATAAGCAGCTGAAACACCAATCGCGGGTGCACCTCGTACTTTCATTACTTGTATTGCATCCCACACACTTTCAGCTGTTTTAAAAGATTCATAGACAATCTCATTTGGTAATAACGTTTGATCTAACAAAACTAAAGCATCATCTTTCCACTGAATTGGTATTAATTGCTCTTCCATCATATTCTCCCCTTACTTCGCGTAGTGCGTTGACTGTTCTTTTAACGTTTCCACAAAACTTGTGCCCGTTCTATATTGATTCGCTCGTAAAATAAAACTCTTCGCTACTTGAAGACAAATTCGCTCCGCTCTAGCACGTGCTTCCTCATTCCCAATACAAGTAATATCTTTTACTTTCGCTAATCCAACAATACGGCGAATTAATTCCAGACCTGTCACTGCAGCTGTATCCTCTAATACAGATTGCAAATAGACTTCGCTAAAGCCTTCTTCCTTCGCCATAATCTCGGTCACATGAATATCCCAAGCACCTAAAAACTTCTGCTTAAATAAATCAATTACCTCTACCATCGTAGTTTGTAACCAATCCATATACGTATCTTTCTCAGCTCCAGGTGACATCGTTGCATCTGCATTCACCCAAGCAAACATTAAATTCGCCATTACATTCCCAACGTCATATCCCATAGGTCCATAAAAAGCAAACTCAGGATCAATAACCTTTGTAGAATCATCTCTTACAAAAACAGAACCAGTATGTAAATCACCATGAAGTAATGCCTGTGCATTCGTCATAAAAGAAAATTTACGTTTCGCTACTTCCATACGAAGCTCTTTATCACTATAAATATGTTCCCTAATCCATCCCTCATTTAACGGAAATAACTCATTACGCTTATTATGATTGGTAAATGGTTCTGAATATACGAGGTCCTCTGTAATCTCACATAATTCAGGATTTATATAATTCTTCACAAATTCCTTCTTCTCTTTATGATTCATTACAACATCCGATGTTAACAAAAGTGTATTTACCATAAAAGTAGTTAAATCATCCGCAAGCCTCGGAAATATTTGATGATTTATAAGTGCTGTACGTAATATTGTGTGATTCGATAAATCTTCCATTACGCAACAATTCATCACACTATCAAATAAATACACCTTAGGAACAAGTCCAGGTGCTAACTCATCCTCTAACTGCAAAAGATCTGATTCTATACGAATACGATTCGTCGACAACTTAAACTCATCTGAAATGCGAGCTGTATCCCCAGCTTGCTTTACGATGACAGACATGTTCTCTTTTTCATCCCAAACGCGGAACACATAATTTAAATTGCCATCACCTATTTCTTTACACTGTAACCCCTTTGCATTTTCAAACTTAGATAATTTCTCTTTCACATATGCAATCACATCTTTAGCTTCCATTAAAAAATACTTCGTGAACTTAGACATGGTTTCCCCTCCATACTAATTGTAAGCGTTTTCTAAAAGCTATAAAAAATAATAGGTTGAATTTTTTCATCCTATAAATATGTATTCTTCTTTTTGAAAGGTATATCTAGGTTTTATTATATCTTGTTAGCACTTTGAGTCAATGTTTCTAACTATCATCGTAATATACTTCCTAATTATATATTTGAGATGACAAAAATTGTTCAAAAATTTTCCGATTCATTTTATTTTATTTATCACAAAATTCTTTGTAAAATAGAAGTAAGCAGTTCCTTTTCAAAACTACAACTTCTAAGAAATATTTCCTTCCCAAGAAATTAAACTTACACACTATCTCTAACGTACACACTAAACTTTCAACTACTCATCTAAAATTTATAGACTTAAAATTACCTTTCCATTCCCTGTTAGTCTTAATTGAGAATAAATATTAATTAAATTGGTATAAAGTTGGTTTATTCTCTTGACAAAATAACCACTTCTATATGATAATTAATATCGAATTAGAATTATTATAGTTAATTAAAAAATATATTTTATGAGCACACTATTTTTTGATGCTCAAAACCAACATTTAGGAGGAATTTTAACATGTTATTAATCGGCACAGAAGTAAAACCGTTTAAAGCTAATGCTTACCATAATGGAGAATTTATCCAAGTTACTGACGAAAGTTTAAAAGGAAAATGGAGTGTAGTTTGTTTCTACCCAGCTGACTTCACATTCGTTTGCCCAACTGAACTTGAAGACTTACAAAACCAATACGCAACTCTAAAAGACTTAGGCGTTGAAGTATACTCTGTATCTACAGACACTCACTTCACTCACAAAGCATGGCATGATAGCTCAGAAACTATCGGCAAAATCGAGTACATCATGATTGGTGACCCAACTCGCACAATCACTACAAACTTCAACGTTTTAATGGAAGAAGAAGGTCTTGCTGCTCGTGGTACATTCATCATCGATCCAGACGGCGTTATCCAATCTATGGAAATCAATGCTGACGGTATCGGCCGTGACGCAAGCATTCTTGTTAACAAAATTAAAGCTGCTCAATACGTACGTAACAACCCAGGTGAAGTTTGCCCAGCTAAATGGCAAGAGGGTTCTGCAACACTTAAACCAAGCCTTGACCTTGTAGGCAAAATCTAAGGAGTTCGATCAAAATGATACTAGATGCAGATATAAAAACACAACTATCCCAATACCTTCAGTTAATGGAGAACGATATTTTACTTAAAGTAAGCGCAGGAGACGATAACGTATCTAAAGATATGTTAGCTCTAGTAGACGAATTAGCTACTATGTCATCTAAGATTACAGTAGAAAAAGTTGAATTAGAGAGAACACCAAGCTTTAGCGTAAACCGCCCTGGTGAAGACACTGGTGTCGTATTCGCTGGTATTCCATTAGGACACGAATTTACATCATTAGTGCTAGCTTTACTACAAGTAAGTGGACGCGCTCCAAAAATTGAACAAAAATTAATCGATCAAATTAAAAACATTCAAGGCGAATATCATTTTGAATCTTATATCAGCCTAAGTTGTCATAACTGTCCTGATGTTGTACAAGCTCTTAACGTAATGAGCGTTCTTAACTCTAGTATTACACATACTATGATTGATGGCGCTGCATTCAAAGAGGAAGTAGAAAGCAAAGACATTATGGCAGTACCAACTGTTTACCTAAACGGCGAATCTTTCGGAAGCGGTCGTATGACACTTGAAGAAATTTTAGCTAAAATGGGTAACGGTCCAGATGCATCAGAGCTTTCTGATAAAGATCCATACGATGTTCTTGTTGTTGGTGGTGGCCCTGCTGGTGCAAGTGCAGCAATTTACGCAGCACGTAAAGGCATCCGCACTGGTATCGTTGCTGAGCGCTTCGGTGGTCAAGTAATGGATACTATGGGCATTGAGAACTTCATCAGCGTGAAAAAGACTGAAGGTCCTAAGCTAGTAGCAAGCCTTGAAGAGCACGTAAAAGAATACGACATCGATGTAATGAATCTACAACGTGCGAAACGTTTAGAGAAAAAAGAACTTATTGAAGTGGAACTTGAAAACGGCGCTATTCTGAAAAGTAAGAGCGTAATCGTTTCTACAGGTGCTCGCTGGCGTAATGTTGGCGTACCAGGTGAAGCTGAGTTCAAAAATAAAGGTGTAGCATACTGCCCACACTGTGACGGTCCATTATTCACTGGAAAAGACGTAGCAGTTATCGGCGGAGGTAACTCTGGTATTGAAGCAGCTATCGACTTAGCGGGTATCGTTAAGCACGTAACTGTTCTTGAATTCATGCCAGAATTAAAAGCTGATGCTGTATTACAAGAGCGTCTTAACAGCTTACCAAACGTAACTGTTCTGAAAAACGTTCAAACGAAAGAAATCACTGGTACTGATAAAGTAAACGGTATTTCTTACATCGATCGTGAAACTGAAGAAGTTCATCACGTTGAATTACAAGGTGTATTCGTACAAATCGGTCTTGTGCCAAATACAGACTGGTTAGGCGAAACAGTTGAACGCGCTCGCGGTGAAATCGTAACAGACAAGCACGGCGCTACAAACGTACCAGGAGTGTTTGCTGCAGGTGACTGTACAAATAATCCGTACAAACAAATCATCATCTCTATGGGTTCAGGTGCAAACGCAGCTTTAGGTGCATTTGATTACTTAATCCGTAACTAATAAAAAAACAGGTGCCTTGGCACCTGTTTTTTTATTACCCTAATGTATAAACTAAAAACCTCTCATTCCCATTCTTCTCATAAGCACCTGACAATCTAACTTCTTTCTTCAGCTCAAACGCAGTCTGATTTTCTAAGAAAAAAATATAGTCCTCAGAAGGATAATATAAAATAATATCCACTTCTCTCCCCGTTTCTTCTACCGAAAGTAAAATGTTATTTACTACATTCATAAACACTTGTACAGAAAACGGATTGAAGAAATAAAAACGGTTATCGCATGGATCAATCTCATATTCCTGCGCTAAACAACATTGGAATTGAATTTTCCCCTTACTGTTTCTTGCCTTTCGTGCATAACGATCTCGATTATCCATCGCTTCTTTATAAAACTCTTCATTCATTTCAATTCCAACTGCTGAAGCACCACATTTATGATGCATATAAAAGTTTAATCGCCCTTTTCCGCACCCAAAGTCTACAATTCGGTCGCTACTTCGTATTTCATATTGATTCAATAACTCATCTAACCCGCTATACGGTGTCGGTTCATAGCGATGATAATGCATAGACTTGTTAAACCCTTTTTGCTCACCGACTGTTTTTATATGTAAAACTGCATCGTAATATTGTTCGTTCATTCGTTTTCTCCTATTAAAAAATGGTACTTATTATTATACACCATGTACTGGAGGCTCATTTTTCATCAAATTAATAGGTACGTGAAATTATATTAACGATTTTCTTAATATATCTATCGTAACTTCAAATATATCAACGATTTTCTCAATATATCTATCATAACTCAAAATATATCAACGGTTTTTCAAATATATCGATTTGCCGACAATTCACGACAAAAAAACAGGAGCTCTCTAGCCCCTGTCTTCTAACACTTTCAATACAGTTTGTTTCAATATTTCTACCCCATCCATAATACAACTATGATCAAACCTCATATACGGATGGTGTAATCCAGGTTGTAGGTCTGCTCCTAGTCCAAGCATGACAGCTTTTAAATGTGGTCTTTTCACTGTATAGTAATGGAAATCATCGCTTCCCGTCGTATAGAGAGGTCCTGTACATCTCTCTTCCCCATACACTTCGAGAATACCTTTACGCATAAAACGCTCTGCTTCTTCGGAAACCTCTGCTCCTGGTGCAAGATCCATCCATTCGTATGAAGTTTTTGATCCCATCGATGCAGCTGATTCTATTACATGCTCAATCTTTTTCTTTAATTCTTCTAATAGTATATTACTCTCTGCTCTTACATCTAAACTGAAATGACCATTTCCCGGAATAATATTTAAATTATCACCACCAGCTTGGCATCTCGTCATTTTTACTGAATAAGAACTTTGCGGTGGCAGCCAAATATTTTTCAAACCGATATTAATCATGGAAATGACATCAATTGCATTCACACCTTGGTGTGGTCTTGCCCCGTGTGCATCCTCCCCATGAATCATACCCTCTAAAAATCCTGCTGCTCCATGGCGAATAGATGGGGCTGCTTGTTTCAAAGATAGTTCTTCAATTGGTCTTAGATGGACGCCAAATAAGAAATCGGCATCATCTACAGCACCTTTCTCCACCATCTTCAAAGCACCATTACCCTTCTCTTCTGCTGGCTGAAAAATAAATCTAACCGTACCACTTTTCCATCTCATATTTTTCAATTGTAAAATAAGTCCCATTACAATGGTCATATGAGCATCATGGCCACATGAATGGTTCGCTTTAAATTCTCCATTTACTTCTTGCCAAAGTGCATCCATATCAGCACGAATCGCAATAACTGGATTCCCGCCTCCAATCTCAGCAATTACACCTGGACAATCATCAAATGTTCTATATGAAATTCCTTCTTCTTTTAAAAAGTCAGTAATATACGCTGTCGTTTCATATTCTTTCCAACTTACTTCAGGGTTTTCGTGTAAATGCTGAAAAATCTCCGTTAAGCGCTCTTGTAGTTCTAATGTTTTCAACGTTCCAGTCTCCTTCCCACATTACAAACGATTCGGGTTAATTATACTTATGAAAAACAGATGTTTTTATGAACATATTGAATTTTAAGAAAAAAGTCAATTATTTATTTTTAAATACTTAAAAAGCTTACTCTGCACTTATATTACAAACTAAACAAACAACTAGAACATTCCTTATTTTCTGTTTTTTATGTTGACGCTTACATAAACTTTTAGTTATCATAACCTAATAAACGTCTATTTTACGACAATTCTAAAAATACAAACAAACATACGTAACAAGGAGGAACTTTATGAAAAAAGAAATACCTTTTGGAATAGCGATTATCCCTATTATCATTACCGTTGCAGTTATGATGGTTACAATTGTTGTATTAAAACAAACCCCTCACGTTCCACTTATTATTGGTACAACCGTTGCTTCTATTGTCGCTTGGCGTTACGGTTACAAATGGAATGATCTTGAAGAAGCAATGTATAAAGGGATTCGTCTTGCATTACCTGCTATCGTCATTATTATTCTTGTTGGCTTAACAATTGGTGCTTGGATTGGCGGTGGAATCGTCGCAACGATGATTTATTACGGTTTAAAACTTTTAACTCCATCACTATTTTTAGTTTCCATTACCGTCATTTGTTCTATCGTTGCATTAGCAATTGGTAGCTCTTGGTCCACAATGGGCACAATTGGTGTTGCTGGAATGGGAATTGGCCTAAGTATGGGAATTCCAGCTCCAATGGTTGCTGGTGCCATTATTTCAGGCTCTTATTTTGGCGATAAAATGTCACCGCTTTCAGATACAACTAACTTAGCCGCAGGATTAACAAATACAGATTTATTCGCACACATTCGTCATATGTTATTTACTACAGTTCCAGGTTTAATTATTACTCTTATCGTCTACGCTCTCTTAGGAAGAAGCTTCGGCGCTAACAATATTGATGCGAAGAGCATCGATCAAACGTTACAAGTATTGCAACAAAACTTTGTTATCTCGCCTTTCCTACTCATTATACCCGTAGTCGTTATGGTATTGGTCGCTAAAAAAGTCCCTGCTATACCAGCGATTCTCGTCGGTATTATTTTAGGATTCTTATCACAAGTCTTTATTCAAAGTGGTTCTGTCTCAGCATCTGTCGGTGCACTCCAAGCTGGATTTGTTATAGACACTGGAAACAAGCTAGTAGACGAACTATTTAACCGCGGTGGCTTAGATTCGATGATGAATACAGTCTCTATGACAATTGTCGCTATGACTTTCGGAGGAGTATTAGAACATACAGGTATTCTTCGCTCAATTGTAAATCAAATTTTAAAGTTAGCGAAATCAGCAAAAGGGCTTATCGCTTCTACTATCGCATCTTGTTTTGCAACAAACCTTACTTGCTCTGAACAATATATTTCAATTGTTGTCCCTTCAAGAATGTACGCAAATGCATACACGGAAAAAGGACTACATTCAAAAAACTTATCCAGAGCATTAGAAGATGGTGGAACATTAACTTCTGTCTTCGTTCCTTGGAATACGTGCGGTGTATTTATTCTCGCAACACTTGGCGTAGGTGCATTTGAATATGCTCCTTATGCTATTTTGAATTTCATCGTACCTATTATCTCAATCATTTATGGTATAACAGGCTTCACAATTGTAAAACTATCAGACATTGAAAAAGCAGAACTACTAAAGAAACAAAAAGCTCAACTAGAAGCTTAAAAATAGCGGTAAATTCAGTTCATATAGTGCGCGAGGTCGCCCTTGTTGATAGGGCATTTCCTCGCCGCAAATATGAGCATACCCGTAATCAACTAATTTCTTTAACAACCTTTCTGTCGATCTTCGAGTCACTTGTAAGTACTCAGAAAGGTCAGCTGCTGTAAACTTCAATGACGGGTGCGATTGACTAAATTGAATGATTTTTGACAAGTTGGCCGGACTAAGCTTTGTTTCCTTCGCTATTTTCATTAGTTCCGGATTATCATTTTTCAAACTTTGTACTCTCTGTTCTTTCGGGAACGGACCAAACAAATCTTTATCACTTGTTAGTATATAAAAACAACAATCTATTGGATTGTTCTTTGCAAAACTTTGAGCAATTTTTGCATTTTGCTCCGCTTCTTTCACGGTTTTCCCATAACCAAATCCAATAGCTATCGTTCCTTCTACGCTCGCAAACAAGTTATCTATCGCATTTGTTTTAATAATTGATTCGATATCACCACGAGTTGTATACAAAATGCATGTCATTTCATCCACTTGTTTAAATGAACCACGTAGTTCTTTTGAAATGACATCTAGTTTTTCAAGCAAACTCGTTCGTAATTCTAAGGAAGAAATTATACAAGCACCAACAGTAGCTGAATAGCTTTTTGCTAACTCAGCTTTTATTTTTGCATCTTTTAGCCCATGTATAATGGATTGTGTTGGATCAATCATACGCTCTGAAGGAACACCTATTTTTTGAAGCTCGTCGTAAACAGCGTGAATACTAGTTAAAGCTAAATGAGCCTCTCCAGATTGATATTTAGCTACATGAAAATCGATAACTCTATTTATCTCATCTTTACTCCACAGCATATTTTCATAATCCAACACTTGCGGACTTTCTTTTATACCGATATCATGGAACACATTTGTAATAAAAGAGCGGTCTACTAAATCAATGGAAATGTTATGTGGTTGAATACTTTGATGATACATGATAGAAAGAATTGAAGATGCGACAGTTGTCTCGTCTTGCTGTAAGTATGTACTTGGAATTCGTAATTGTTCTCTTATTTCTTTTGCCATATAATAAGGTAAAGCACCTGAGAAAAAGATGACATCACAAGGCTTTAGACACTTTAATAGTTCAGAAGATTCCGCCGGATGAAGGTAAATATATGGATCAATTTCTATTCCCTCTAATTTTTGAGCAATAGGAAAAATGTTCTCCATAAACTCCTTTGAACCGACAACTGCAATTTTTATCATCATTTTCTCTAACTCCTTATCATTAATTAACGACTATTTAACGTCAACTATATCAAATGTATAAAACTATTGTAAACAGGAAGGGGTTTCTATTCAATGAAAATTACAGCTATTCATCTTTACGCAATTCGTTTACCGCTTCGCAATCCGTTTGTTATTAGTTATGGCTCTTATTCTGATATGCCCTCTATTATCGTCAAAATGGAAACAGATGAAGGTATTATCGGTTACGGTGAAGGCGTTGCTGATGATCACGTCACAGGTGAATCATGGGAAAGTACTTTCCATACTTTAAAACATACGCTAGCCCCTGCTCTAATTGGGGAAAATCCAATGAATATCGAAAAAATACACGACATGATGGACAATACAATTTACGGTGTTCCAACAGCGAAAGCCGCAATTGATATTGCTTGTTTTGATATAATGGGCAAAAAACTAAATCAACCTGTATATCAATTAATTGGCGGGCGCTACCATGAAGAATTCCCTGTCACTCACGTTTTAAGTATTGCCGATCCTGAAGATATGACTGGAGAAGCTGCTTCTATGATTCAAAAAGGTTACCAATCTTTCAAAATGAAAGTTGGTACAAATGTAAAAGAAGATGTAAAACGTATTGAAGCTGTACGAGAACGTGTAGGAAATGACATCGCTATTCGCGTTGATGTAAACCAAGGCTGGAAAAATAGCGCAAACACATTAACAGCACTGCGTTCATTAGGACATTTAAACATTGACTGGATTGAACAACCTGTTATCGCGGACGATATTGATGCCATGGCTCATATTCGTTCTAAAACAGACCTCCCGCTTATGATTGATGAAGGATTAAAAAGCTCTCGTGAAATGCGCCAAATTATTAAATTAGAAGCTGCTGATAAAGTGAATATAAAACTAATGAAATGCGGCGGCATATATCCAGCTGTAAAGCTCGCTCATCAAGCAGAAATGGCAGGCATTGAATGCCAAGTAGGATCAATGGTCGAATCATCTGTTGCCTCTTCAGCAGGATTCCATGTCGCTTTCTCAAAAAAAATCATTACGAGCGTAGAGCTAACAGGACCATTAAAATTCACGAAAGACATTGGAAACTTACATTACGATGTACCATTCATTCGCTTAAACGAAAAGCCAGGACTCGGCATTGAAATAAACGAAGATACATTACAAGAACTAACCGTCTTTCAAGACGTTGTACGCTAAAGGAGGACTATCATATGACGGCTCTATACGAAGGAACATTAAAACTAAATAACGAATCATTTCACGTTACATTACTATCACTAGAGCACATCGAACAAATTTTATCACTACAAAACATTGTAGTTGAAGCACTAGAAGATAAAAGTCGTTTACAACCACTCTCACAAAAAGAATTTCAATACATTCTAGAAGGAAACGGCATGATGATCGGTGCTTTTATCGAAAACGAACTCATCGCATTTCGCGCTCTACTCGTCCCGCCTATCGATGATGAACATTTAGGGCTTAATATTGGTTTGCCAGAAAATGAACTACACCGCGTCATCTATCAAGAAATCTCAAACGTTCATCCGAACTGTCGAGGAAATGGGATGCAAAAAATATTAGCAAACGTCATCATGGACGAATTACAAAAAGAAGATAGCAAATATGATTATGTATGCTGCACTGTTGCTCCTTTTAACATCCCGAGTTTGAAGGATAAGTTTGCGCAAGGGATGGAGATTGCTGCGCTGAAGGAGAAGTATGGTGGTAGTCTGCGATATGTTTTTGTGAAGAAATTGCGCGGAGATAAAGAAAGCGATTGGACGGATGTTCAAAGTATTCTAATGAGTGATGCTAGTGGACAGCAGGCTTTGCTTTCGGAGGGGTATCGTGGGTATGAGATGGAGAAAGTGGATGGAGATTTTGTTGTGAAGTTTGGACGATAATCTATATAATCGAAAAGAGGAGATGTCCCTTGTGACATCTCCTCTTTTCGATTTGTTGAACAATCCTGTAGTAAATGAAATTATATCAACGATTTTTCGAATATATCTATCGTAACTTACAATATATCAACGATTTTTAAAATATATCTATCAAAACTCACAATATATCAACGATTCGACAAGAAATATCGATTTACCGACAAAAATCGATATCCCTTCCTAAACCGTCATCTTCCAACTAGATAAAGCTAACCAGTTCTCCATTTCCTTATAATCAGGCATTATCTTCCCGACAAGACGCCAAAAAGAGCGATCATGATTTAAATGAACCATATGACACATTTCATGAACGACTACATAGTCAATTACTCGCTGTGGTGCCATTGCTAGCTTCCAATTGAATGTTAGTTGTAAATTCGAATCGCAAGTACCCCAAGTAAGACTACTATCTGTAATACGAATAGAACGTGGTTTTGTCTTAAAGTTACTTTGATGCACTTTAATGCTCTTCTCTACTAAGGTTTTACACTGCTTATAATAAAATCGTTTTAAAGCTTGTTGTATTTTCTCATCCTTAAGCTCTTTCACATAAATATGTAACTTATCCCCTTCAAAAATCGCATTGTCTTGCTCAATGCTTACATCTTGGGAAATCTGTATCGGATACGTACTCCCTAAATACAAAAAGCCTTCTCCTTGATCGTAATCCTTTTCCTGTGGTCCACGCGCTCGCTCAGCCATCTCCTTACGGGTTGTCTGAATCCAATCCCACTTTTCCTCTAGCAACTGGACTAAGTATTCAACAGGTGTCCCTTTCGGAGCCTGCACTTCCACATTTCCATACGAATCCACAAAAAGACGCACGGACTTTTTCTTCTTATAAGTTATATGAAAATTAATTGTCTCGCCTAAATATGTATGTACCATTTCATCACCTAGCATAGTATTTTTACAAATAAAAAAGAGTAGGATACGAACGTCCTACTCTACCTATTATATCATTTACTGCTTTAACGAACTCATTATCCTCTATACTTTACACCTAATCCCTTAATGAAATTCCTTGCGTATCTATCGCCGCACTCTTTGTAATTTTTATGACCTTTTTTTCTTAATAGAGCGCCTAACTCTCCTTTTGTTACCGTAACGCCCACGCTATCTAATATATCAAGTACGTCCTCACTCGTTAAAGATAGTGCGATTTTCATTTTCTTTAGAAGAAGGTTATTGGCACTCTCCTTGCTCTGTACAGGTGCAGGCTGCCCTGGTTTCGGATCTTGCTTTCCTCTTTTTAAAGTAATAAATCCATTTAAAAATGCCTCTAACATCATCATATCGCATGTTTTTACGTACTCATCTTCAGCTACCTCATCATTTTCAGCTTCATGCTGAGGAGCCCTCTTTATTTTTGTAAGCATATCAACTACGTCTTCTTTCGTTACTTCCATCCCGCCAAGTTTAAAGATTTCTACCATATCTATGTCTTTTATATCTAAAGCGTATCTTACTCTTTTTAATATATCGTTGTTGCTCATTGCCATTGGGTTTCCTCCTGAAATGTTGATTATAGTAATGCTTTTAGCATGTGTAAATTAATGTCGTTAAGTTACTACTTTAACATTTTAGGGGGAGGTTTTGTAGTCTTAACCAAATTTATGATTATAGAGGCTATACTACAATCCAAGCAATAATTTGATTCTATAGAAGGGTTACAGTAACTTTTCGGTTCATTTTTTCTTAGTTCATTAGATCTACATTCTATTTTATATTTGTTAACTATAAAAGCAGTGCATTGATTCCTCAAATACACTGCTCGTCTCTTACATTGTTATATTTCTTCTATACAAACTAGAGTTTATGGGTTTCAATGAATTTTATCCATATAGGAGACTATTGCATATCATAAATTAGCCACTTTCCGTCAACTTTCTTCAAATCAATAGTAATATTGTCAGGATTAGGGCCGTATAAAGGTTTTGGAGAGATATCTATCGTAACTTTTAATTTTGCTCTATCTCCAACTTTTCTTTCTTCTATATTCAATATATCTATTGACGCATTTTTTGGAATTCCAATACGTTTTCCAGCTTCTACATCCCAAGGGAGACTCGGATGTATATACTCACCTGCTTTGTTTAAATCTCTTGATTCAAGAGCTTTAAAGAAGCCTTTTACTGTTTCTTGTGGACTATTATTTTGAATTAGAACGTTAACTAATATAACTATAAACACAATCCCAATTATCCACACGTACCAAGGAGATTTTTTTGCAATTCTTATTAATTTTATGTTTTTATCATTTCTATTTTGGGGCGTAATATCGTTATGGAATTCTCCATTATCAAATAGTTCTTCTGATTCATCCAAATTTATTCTCTCTGTACCACAACTAGTACAGTACTTATTTGTTTTCAATAATTTCTTATTACATGCTGTACAATTCATTATTTTATTTCTCCCTGCCCTATTATTAAAATCAAATCCCCAAAGTTTCACATATTAATTTTCTATTATTTTCAATTTTTTTGATGTAGTAGCATTAAAATTACCTGATGAATCCAATTCTGTATGATAAATGTACGTTTTGACTCTAAAATTTTTATGTGGAAACTTTTTATTTACAGCACTTACCACTAAATTGTTAATGTCATTTCCGATTTTCACAGCTTCTTCTACCGTAGACTTATTATCAACTCGAACTTTTATCGGAAAATCAGCTGTATAATACATATTTGGATTATCATACAGCGTTGCTTGAAATAAAAATGGGGCTAATCCGGTTTGTTCAATAAGTAAATCCTTCGTATCATAAACTTTTATATTTGCAATATTCTTTCCTACTTCCGATCCTGCCTCTGCATCAAAGGGTTCTAATTTCTCGTTAGCAACACTTGTTTCATTTCCTACCGCCTTACCCTTATAATTCATTTCAATAAATTTCACATTACCATCCCGGTCACAATCCAACCAAACAGTACCTTCTTTATTTTTGAAAGCCCCATCCACACTTACAGATATGCTACCGCCCCCAGTTCCTGAAAACTTCTCAATCTGCACACTTTCCGCATCATTTCCTCGAACATCATATTTTGCATACCCTTCCGCCTCAGTGCCTTCTGATTCAATTTTAGTACCTAACATAATATCAAGACCTAATAATTTGAAGGCATCCTTATACTTCAAATCTTTTGGCTCTAATAATTCAATCTTAATATGATTAATAATTTTCCCATCACTTTCAAATGTATATTTAGCATAATTATCTACATATAACCATCTAGTTTCCTCTTTTGTTCTTGGGGATGAAAGCGTTCTCTCTAAATCTTCAAGTCGATAAGTTTTTTTTAGGTACATTGCTATTCCACTTAAATTTGAAGTCGAAATATCATTGCTCTCATTCGTCATAATTTTCTTCTCATCTTGCTTAACATTTTGGCTTACTTCTTTTGTTGGTACTGATTCTGTTGATTTTTGACAACCCGATGTAATTAATCCTGCTGTAAGTAAAGCTATTAATACTTTCTTCATAATTTCCCTCCAATTAAAATAAAAAAATTCTGGTAGCTCCTATAAGAAAAAATCTTCAAATCAGAAGAAAATTCCACAGTACTCTAAAATTATTATCGAATATTTAAAAATAACTATTATTCAAAAGATCTTCATACCAATACTAAATAATTAACTTTATAAATTATGTCGAAAGAAGTCGAAAAACAATATTTTTATAATCGGAAATTCAGATTTAATTTTTCCGCTGTTAAATTAATTAATTTGAACATAAAATAGGACCTCCTTACATGCACTCTGCATGTAAGGAGGTCCTATTTAGATAAAAATCATACATTTTCTTAACTTGATGGCCATGCTCAAATAAAGAGATTTTTTATTTCTGTCTATTATTCAGATTACATTTCATACCTCGATAGAGCCTAATGTACTCTACTCCAGCTCTTGTCATTTTTCTCCTTACGAGTATTCGTTAGTTCATTATATTCTCAAAGACTTCTTTTTTCAGCAAGCAGACTGTATCAACAAAAAAAGTTACATTCACAAAAAAACTCAAAACTAAATAAAATAACTACCCACAAATTAATACAGTCCATTTTCCTCTATCTTCAGAGCGTTAAACCGTCTCACTATCCTGAGCCTCATCAACACTCGCCTCAAACTTATCAAGCAATGCACGCACTTCATCCGTTGACTTCGTACTCATCAATTGATTTCTCAATTCAGCAGCTCCAGGGAAGCCTTTTACATAAATTTTGAAGAAGCGGTGAAGCCCTGTGATTGAGCGTGGCAGTACTTCTGCATATTGATCTTGTAAATCCAGCTGTAGTCTTAAAAGATCTAGATGTTCTTTACTGCTATGCTCTCTTGGCTCTTTTTCAAACGCAAATGGATTTTTGAAGATGCCTCGTCCGATCATTACGCCATCAATGCCGTATTTTTCAGCAAGTTCCAGTCCCATTTTACGATCAAGGATGTCTCCATTGATTGTTATTAACGTATTTGGTGCGATACGGTCACGTAATTTTTTAATTTCCGGAATTAGTTCCCAATGCGCATCTACTTGGCTCATTTCTTCTCTTGTGCGTAAATGAATAGAAAGGTTTGCAATATCTTGTTTGAAAATGTGCGTTAACCAATCTTCCCACTCGCTTAACTCTTTAAAGCCAAGTCTTGTTTTTACGCTGACAGGTAGTCCGCCCGCTTTTGCTGCTTGGATAAGTTCTGCTGCAACGTCTGGACGTAGAATAAGGCCACTGCCTTTTCCTCTTGATGCAACGTTCGGAACTGGGCAACCCATGTTAATATCGATACCTTTAAATCCTAGCTCTGCCATACCGATACTCATTTGACGGAAGTATTCAGGATTATCTCCCCAAATATGTGCTACCATCGGTTGTTCATCTTCTGTAAAAATCAAACGGCCACGTACACTTTTCATACCTTCTGGATGGCAATAGCTATCCGAGTTTGTAAACTCTGTGAAAAATACGTCCGGACGACCTGCTTCACTTACTACGTGACGGAAAACAACGTCTGTCACATCTTCCATTGGTGCAAGTACGAAAAATGGTCGTGGTAATTCACGCCAAAAATTATCTATCATTTCAAATTCAAATCCTCTCACTATGAATACAATTTCAAAATCTCAATTTATAATTTGTGAAAATCAGCAATATTTATTTTAACTAAAATCGCTTATGAATGGTATTTTTGTAAACCAAAAAGCAGGTGGTATAGATTTTTTCTATATCAACTGCTTTCCTATTATACTAACTTAAGCCAAGCCACACACTCCACATGCGTCGTATGCGGGAACATATCAACAGGTTGTACTTCCTGCGTTTTATATCCGCCTTCTTCTAGTACTTTTAAGTCACGCGCTAATGTTGCTGGGTTACATGATACGTATACAACGCGTTTTGGTTTCATGTCGATGATTGTATTAAGTAGTGCCTCATCACAACCTTTACGCGGTGGATCTACGACCATTGTGTCGGCGATTACGCCTTCTTTGTACCATTTTGGAATAACTACTTCAGCTTCTCCTACGCCAAATTCAGCGTTTGTCATGTTGTTTAGTGCTGCGTTTCGGTTTGCGTCTTCGATTGCTTCTGGGACGATTTCAACGCCGTACACTTTTTTCGCTTTTTGCGCTAGGAATAACGAGATTGATCCGATTCCGCAATAGGCATCGATTACTGTTTCGTTACCATTTAATTTTGCGTATTCTAACGTTTTATCGTATAGCACTTTCGTTTGTTCTGGGTTTACTTGATAGAATGAACGTGCTGAAATCGCAAATTTAATGTCACCGATAAAGTCATAAATGTATTCTGATCCGTACAGTACTGTCGTTTTGTCTCCGAAAATTACATTCGTACGCTTCGTATTTACGTTTTGAACAATTGATTTTACTTCTGGGAATTTCGCTGCAATTTCTTCAATAATTGCTTTTTTGTTCGGCAATTCTGCTGTACGCGTAATGAAGACAAGCATAATTTCCCCTGTTACTTGTCCGTAACGAGCCATTACGTGACGAAGTGTTCCTTTGTTACGCTCTTCGTTGTACGCAGTAATACCGTGCTTTTCACAAATACGTTTTACTTCTTGGATTAATGTATCGTTTTCTTCTGCCTGAATTAAGCATGATTCCATATTAATGATGTCATGCGTTCCTTGGCGATAAAAACCAGCTACAAGTCCGCCTTCACGTTCTCCGATTGGTACTTGTGCTTTATTACGGTATACCCACGGATTCTTCATGCCAAGTACAGGATGAACAGGAACATCACCTAGTCCTCCGATACGCTGCATAACGTCACGTACTTGTTTTTCTTTCGCTTGTAATTGTCCTTCATAAGTTAAGTGCTGAAGCTGACAACCGCCGCACTGATTATATACTGGGCATTCAGCATCTTTACGATATGGACTTTCTGTATGAAGCTTCATTAAACGACCAAATGCAAAGTTTTTCTTCACTTTAATAATTTTAATTTGCGCTTCTTCACCTGGTAATCCGTTTTTAACGAAAATAGGATAGCCCTTTACTTTCGCAACACCGGCACCATCATGTGTTAAATCTTCAAATACTACATCTATAAACTCGTTTTTCTCAACTGGTGGCGTCATTTTAGTACTCATTTTCCGACCTCTCTTTTTCATAACACTGCGTTACATTTTATCATACTTATATGGTCTTTTTCTATTGGAAGAAAAAAAGCTATTGACGATACTTCTCTGTTAATGTTACGCTACTACTAATTTAATACGGACGATGTTACCTCATATATACTTGATAATATGGATCGAGAGTTTCTACCCGGCAACCTTAAATTGCTGGACTATGGGGAAAACTAATGAATATTAGCCTATGCGCAAAAAAGGACTCATATTGATTAGCTTTCTCTCATAGATGAAAGTGAATCCATATGGGTCTTTTTTTATTTTTATTTTTCTAAAAGGTCAGACATCTTACGTATGACATAAAACCTCGTTCTTTTATTTTTAGTAATATAACGAGCGTTTTATGTACAAACTTTATACGAACTTCTGAAAGGGGCAACTACATGCAATATGTAATGAGCATTATCGGTATTCTTGCCGTGTTAGGTTTATGTTTTGCTTTGTCAAACAACAAAAGTAAAATCAACTTCCGTGCAATTGCAATTATGATTGGTTTCCAAATTTTAATCGGTTGGTTTATGTTTGCTACAAAGGTTGGTCAACAAATCATTATTTTCATTAGTAAAGTTTTCAACAAACTAATTAAACTTGGTACGACAGGTGTCGATTTTCTCTTTAATGGAATTCACAGAGATTTTGTCTTTTTCTTAAACGTATTATTAATTATCGTATTTTTCTCAGCACTACTTTCAATCTTTAGTTATTTAGGTGTTTTACCATTCATCGTTCGCGTTGTCGGCGGTGCTATTTCAAAAATTACTGGTTTACCACGCGTTGAATCATTCCACGCAGTAAACTCTGTATTCTTCGGTTCAAGTGAAGCGTTAATCGTTATTAAAAACGATTTACAGCATTTCAATAAAAATCGTATGTTTATCATTTGTTGTTCTGCGATGAGCTCCGTTTCTGCTTCTGTTACAGCATCATACGTAATGATGTTAGATGCAAAATACGTACTAGCAGCTCTTCCGCTAAATTTATTCTCAAGCTTAATCGTTTGTTCGTTATTAACACCAGTTGATACGAAAAAAGAAGATGAAGTGATTCAGAAATTTGATAGAACTCTATTCGGAGACAGCTTTATCGGCGCAATGATTAACGGTGCGCTTGATGGTTTAAAAGTAGCTGGTATCGTTGCCGCATTAATGATCGCCTTTATCGGTGTGATGGAAGTTGTAAACTACGTAATTAGTGCTGCTTCAGGTGCAATGGGACATGCTGTTACTTTACAACAAATCTTCGGTTACGTACTTTCTCCATTCGCATTCTTAATGGGTATTCCAACTCAAGATATTATCCCAGCTGGTGGTATTATGGGTACGAAGATTGTTTTAAATGAGTTTGTAGCAATCCTTGATTTAAAAGACACAGCTACAACATTAGCTCCACGTACAGTTGGAATCGTTACAGTATTCTTAATTAGCTTCGCAAGTATTAGCCAAATTGGTGCAATCGTTGGTACAATCCGTGCCCTTTCTGAAAAACAAGGAAGCGTTGTTTCTAAATTTGGTTGGAAAATGCTATTTGCATCAACACTTGCTTCTATTTTATCTGCGACAATCGCTGGATTGTTTATTTAATAAAAAATCACCTTACTTTAACGAGTAAGGTGATTTTTTTGATTCTTTATGAAATCGAACGGAATTCGACTACTTCCTCGTTACTAATAAGTTTTCCTTCGTGTATGCCTTTTACTGAAATAACCATAACAGATTTATCTTCTCCTTCAAGCTTTCCTAAAGAGAATAAATAGATTAAATTTTCTTTTTGTAACATCCATTGTTTGCCATTTACTCGACCTAATATTCTTTTTTCTGAAGATGGCTTTATTTCTCCAACATACTGACATTCTCCAAAAGAAGTTTTTATTATATTCTTCTCTGTATCAATTACTAGATGCTGGAATAGTTCTAGGTTTCTACTTGAAACAATTTCAATTTCATGGTTACTTTTTTGCTTAAATTGAAGTTTTCCATCACTTGTATTAGATAAACTACTATTCTCAACGGCGTTTCTAAAAAAGTTATATTCTTCTTCTGTAATACCAAAGTTAGGATGATACGGCTTCACCTGTTTATCTATATGCCCTGATATATAGTTTACGTACCACTCTTTATCATTCTTTACATGATCACTCATCTTTTTAGTAATACCCTCTACTTTTTTACGTGTATCACGATCCATCTCTAGTGTCATAATATCCGCCGTCACTTCCGCATTCATAAGATGCGATGGAATATACTCTTCCACACTATTCGCTTTACTCACTTCACTTTGGCAACCAACTATAAATAGTGAAATGAAAAAGATATATATTATTTTTTTATATTTCATTTCTATTCTCCACTCCATACATTATTCTTACTTAGTTTTATAGCGGTTTTTATTATAGTATAAAATCTTTATATTTTAATAAAATCCATATCTGTATGCAAAATTGCATATCAATAAGTCTTCTTCTTACTTTAAAATTAGCTTAAATTACTTTCCAAATTATACAAATAACAAGTTTAAAATGTTATAATTTTCAAAAAAAAAAAAAAAAAACACATTGGAGGATATTATGAAAGCCCACGCAATTTTCGATTTCTTACATTTACTAGTCTTAACGCTGAAAAGCTATTATGTATGGGGAATGCCTATCTATGTCTTCATTATTCCTCTTATCTTTGTAGTCGGTTATATTATTATTAATTCTAATCAGAAACAAAAAAATACATCTATTCAAAGTCACTAATCTATTACCTTAATAGCCTCCTAAAAATCATATTCCCCTCATTTTCTTCAAATGATATGATGAACAAGGGTATATCCCCACCACTCTTATAGCGGTGGGGATTTTAATGCCAATATGCAACATACTACACAATAGAAGGTGATTTTCATGAGAAAATACGCAGCAATTGCTTTATGTACGTCTGCCATTCTAGCAGGCTGTAATACTAACAATGTAAGTCCAGAACCTAAAAAAGAGAAAACGGCTCAAGGGATTAAGAAACAAGAAGAGACTGTGCAAAAACAAGGTAAAATCTCATATAATGCAGTTACACACGAATCTACAAACACAAGTATTCATATTACAGACATAAAAGATTCTTTAAATGAAGTACAATATAAAATTTGGCGCACAGCTGATGGCAAGGAAAGTGCTAAATCTTTTTCTTCTAAAGAAAAAGAGAAACAATTCACACTTCCTTTTGATATAAAGGAATTTGAAGGAAAACGCGGTGAGTTCCAAATTGAAGCAACAGGAATGAAAGAAGATGGGAAAACAATCCCGCTTACGAAATCTACTATTACTTTCGAACAAAAGGTTCCTGTTCTTATGTATCACGCAATTGATGATTATCATGGTCAAGGTATTAAAGACTTATTCGTATCACCAGCTAACTTTGAAGCACAAATGAAACATTTAAAGGACAATGGTTATACGCTGTTAACGTTTGAACGCTGGGGCGATATAAATAAAGTAAATAAACCGATTTTCGTTACATTTGATGACGGTATGAAAAATAATATGAATGCATTTCGCGTTTTACAAAAGCTAAAAGATGATACTTTTAAACCGGCAGCAACAGAATATATGATTGTTGATAACGTTGATGTAGAAGGAGCATTGTCTACTTCTGAAATAAAAGAAATGGTTGATTCCGGCATTTTCTCGGTGCAATCTCATACTGCAACACATGCAGACTTGCCGAAAATTACAAACTATGAGGAAGAGTTAAAAGGTTCAAAAGAAAAGCTAGAAAAAATAACAGGTAAGCCTGTTATCGCGATTGCTTATCCATTCGGTCATGTAGATGATAAGGTTGTTGCAGAAACGAAGAAGTATTATCAATTTGCGACGACGACAAAGCCTGGGCAATTCATTACGAAGGGTGAACCTGATGAATTGTTAAAGATGAAGCGCGTTCGTATACACCATACAACGACTGTAGAGCAGTTTGCTTCTTCAATTAAGTAAATGTAAGAGCTCAATACATTTTGAGCTCTCTTTTTACTTTATATTTATATATATTTTTAGAATTTTCTTGTATTATATATAGTAAGAAATCTTTCAAATTAAAGGAGATTATACATATGTCATTTGAACAAACGTTAGAGAAATATGCTGCTCTTGCAGTTAATGTTGGTGTTAATATTCAACCTGGACAAACTTTATCAATTAGTGCACCTCTTGAAGCTGTACAATTTGTACGCCTCGTTACAGAGAAAGCATATAAATCTGGTGCAAAACACGTATATGTGGATTGGAATGATGAGACGTTAACACGCTTAAAGTTCGATCTAGCTCCTGAAGAAGCTTTCTCTGAATTCCCTTCTTGGAAAGCACATGCTCGTGAAGAATTAGCAAAAGAAGGCGCTGCATTTATGTCTATCTATGCAGAAAACCCTGATTTATTAAAAGGTGTAGAAGCAACACGTATCGCGACAGCTCATAAAGTAGCTGGAGAAGCGATGAAAGTATACCGTGATTACGTACAAGCCGATAAAGTAAGCTGGTGTGTAATTTCTGTTCCTACGAAAGAATGGGCTGCAAAAGTATTCCCTGACGTAGCGCCAGAAGAACAAGAAGCAAAGTTATGGGATGCTATTTTCAAAGCTACTCGTGCTGATTTAGAAAATCCTGTAGAAGCATGGAAAGAACACGATGAAACATTACATACAAAAGTGGATTACTTAAACGAAAAGCATTATAAAGCTCTTCACTATACAGGTCCTGGAACAGATTTAACAATCGAACTTCCAGAAAAACATGTATGGGCTGGTGCTGGTAGCTTAAATGAAAAGAACGTACCATTTATGGCTAATATTCCAACTGAAGAAGTATTTACAATGCCACTTAAAACAGGTGTAAACGGCCAAGTTTCTAGTACAAAACCGTTAGTATTTGCAGGTAATATTATCGATAATTTCACGTTAACATTTGAAAACGGACGTATCGTAGACTATAAAGCTGAAGCTGGTGAAGAAGCTTTAAAACATTTAGTAGAAACAGATGAAGGTTCTCACTTCTTAGGAGAAGTAGCTTTAGTACCTCATGACTCACCAATTTCAAACACAAATGTTTTATTCTACAATACACTATTTGACGAAAATGCATCTTGCCACCTTGCAATCGGAAATGCTTATGCATTTAACTTAGTTGGCGGAAAAACAATGTCTAAAGAAGAACTTGCTGAAAACGGCGCAAACGCTAGTATTACACACAACGACTTCATGATTGGATCCGCTGAGCTTGATATCGATGGTATTACAGCTGATGGCAGACATGAGCCTATCTTCCGTAAAGGTAACTGGGCGTTTTAATAAAGTGAAACTTTAATCAGCCCTCACCAATTGGGCTTTTCCGGGCAGCCCGATCCCCCACCTAACTTCTTTGCTTTCGCTGAATTTTGAGGTAGAGGTCTTACTGCCCGGAAAATAGCGGGATAAAAGTAAAGGCTATCTTCCACACAGGAAGATAGCCTTTTATGATGCCGATGAAACCTTAAGCCCAATGACACCCAAAACAATAAAGAGAATACAAAATGCTTGGAATAAGCTAATATGCTCTTTAAAAAAGTACACACTAATGATTGTAATAAGTAACGTTCCAACGCCAGACCAAATGGCATAAGCAATACTTAAATGAATCTTTTTAACGACGATAGCAAACACGCTGAAACAAATCCCATAAAATACGAAAATAAGTACACTTGGAACGAGCTTTGTTAAACCATTTGATAGTTTCATTGCGATTGTTCCAGCTACTTCAAAAATAATTGTAACAAGTAATAATAGCCAATATACCATACTAGAATCTCCTTCTCTGTTACCTTTTAGAGATTCTAGTATACTACTTATAGTCCTAATGAAATATATTTAATTTCTAAATATTCCTCGATACCGAAATGGCCTCCCTCACGGCCGATACCACTTTCTTTAAATCCACCGAATGGTGCTTGTGCAACTGATGGAAGACCATCGTTTAGACCAATAATACCGTACTCTAGCGCTTCACTAATTTGGAATGCTTGGCTAATGTCTTTCGTGAAAATATACGCAGCTAAACCATATGGTGTATTATTTGCACGTTCAATTACTTCATCAACTGTTTTAAATTTCGCAACTGGTGCCACTGGCCCAAATGTTTCTTCATTCATACAAAGCATCGTATCATTTGCCAACCCAATTACAGTCGGTTGAATGAAATGTCCCTCTAACTCTGCGACCTTTTGACCACCATATAAAACTGTTCCACCTTTTTGAATAGCATCTTCAATATGTTCTTGTACTTTTGAAACTGCATTCTCATCAATAAGTGGCCCGACAGTCGTTCCGTCACCGAAACCGTCTCCTACTTTCAACTGCCCTACTGACTTTTGGAACTTCTCTACAAATACTTCGTATACTTCTTCTTGAACGAATACTCGGTTTGTACATATACACGTTTGTCCTGCATTACGGAATTTCGAACCAATCACCGCTTCTACTGCTTTATCTAAATCTGCATCATTCATTACGATAAACGGAGCGTGTCCCCCTAACTCAAGCGAAACTTTTTTCATCGTTTGCGCCGCACTAGCCATTAACTCTTTCCCGATTTCCGTTGACCCTGTAAAGGACACTTTTCGAACGCGACCATCTTCCATCCATGTATCAGCAATTGCTTTTGCACTACCTGTTACGATATTGATTACGCCCTTTGGAATATCTGCTTCATGGGCTAATTCAGCTAATTTCAATGCAGTTAATGGCGTTTGACTTGCTGGTTTCACAACGGCTGTACAGCCTGCTGCAAGCGCTGGGGCTACCTTTCTCGTAATCATAGCAGCTGGGAAGTTCCAAGGTGTAATAGCTGCCATAACGCCAACTGGTTGCTTCATAACTAAAATGCGCTTATTCGGATGAGAAGCAGGAATCATTTCACCGTATACGCGTTTCCCCTCTTCTGCATACCATTCAACAAAACTGTTTGCATAATTTACTTCACCAAGCGCTTCTGCAAACGGCTTTCCTTGTTCCTTCGTCATAATCGCTGCGATCTCTTCTTTATTTTCATCAATAAGCGTAAACCACTTTTTTAACTTCGTGGCACGATCTGCTGCCGTTAACTTAGACCACGTTTTAAAAGCTTCATGCGCAGCATCAACAGCTTGCTTTGCCTCTGTTACTCCGCCTTTTGGTACAGTTGCAAATATTTCCTTCGTCGCAGGATTATTTACTTCAATTTGTTCTTGTAGTGTAATCCACTCACCATTTATATACATCGCCTTTTTATCTATACTTACGAAAGTCGCCTTTTTATCCAATGTTTTCTTCCTCCTCTATGAACTTCTTAATTTTCCTAGTAGCAGCAGATTGACTAATTTGCAAAAACTCAGCCACTTTATAACTTGATCCATACGTTTTATACGCTTTAAGAATAATATTTCTCTCTACCTCTTCCAGCATTTTATAAAGGCTTTGCCCCGATTGTTCAACTGCAGCCTCTTGCATAGAGAGTGGCAAATCCTCTACCGTTACAACATCATCGACAGTAATAACAATTCTCTCAATTACATTCTCTATCTCTCTATTGTTTCCTTCCCACGGATATCCGACAAACATTTGTAATGTACCCGGTGCTAGTTTCACATCACGTCCGTACTTTTTATTAAAGTGCTGCAAGTAATGATAAATAAGCGGTAAAATATCTTCTGTTCTTTCCCTAAGCGGGGGAATTGCAATTGGAATGACATTCAGACGATAGTATAAATCTTTCCGAAATGTTCCTTGTTTCACCATCTCGCTTAAATCTCTATTTGTTGCCGCCACAATTCGAACATCTACTTTTTTTAATTCTCTTCCGCCTATAGGACGAAATGTTTTTTCTTGCAATACTTGCAAAAGCTTCGCTTGAATTTCAATCGGCATTTCACCGATTTCATCTAAAAAAAGAGTTCCTTTATGCGCGGATTCTAATAGTCCCTTTTTCCCTTCACGATTCGCACCTGTAAAAGATCCACCTGAATATCCAAAGAGCTCCGATTCAATTAAATTAGTTGGCAATGCCGCACAATTAATTTCATAGAAACTTTCATTCTTACGGTGACTCACTTCATGTAAATGGCGTACTAATCGGCTTTTTCCTACTCCAGTCTCGCCTAAAACGAG
Source organism: Bacillus sp. N6 (assembly GCF_052805735.1). NCBI lineage: Bacteria > Bacillati > Bacillota > Bacilli > Caryophanales > Bacillaceae > Bacillus > Bacillus sp. N6. The sequence continues at coordinate 346,567 of NZ_CM127843.1, read as the reverse complement.
AACAGTACTATCCACTACAGATACTTTTTTGATTGTATCGACTATTTTTTGCATAGCTAGACTTTTAAAAATAAGTCCTTCATGCTCATATGTTTCTCTTAATTCTTTTTTATATGTTTTTAGCTGATTATCCATTTCCTCTACCTTTTGACGTAATTGATAGAGTTCAGTAAGGTCGCGAGAATAACTAATCACTCTTCTTAAATTTCCCTCATCATCAAAAACAGGCCTTGTACGAACGTGTAAATACTCTCCTGATTTTGTAGTTTGAACGAGTTCAATTGGCCTCTTTTTTTCAATCACTTCTAATGTCGCTGATGGATAAAAGATTCCATCCTTTTGTAGTTCTTTTACATGCTTACCAACTAACTCTTCTGCAGCTAGTTGGTAGTGCCTTTCACATGTACTATTTACACGCACAACGATCCCTTGCTCATCTGTAACAAAAATTTCGTCAAACGCATATTCAAATACATCTTTTAAATCCATTAACACTCGTTCCTTTTCTGCAACCATCCTAGCCACCCCTAACTTCAAATCCATCGATCCACTTCACTATCTTTATTATAAAGTGAATTTTCTGCATTTAATATAGAGTCAGCTAGAATGTTTGCTATTTATACTTCAGTTTTTAAACGCGAGCGATGTTCGTTTGCTCATAACAAGCTTGCAATGATTCTTCAATTATTGTTAAACCTTCTTCAAGTTGCTCATCTGTAATAACTAAAGGCATTAACACACGGATAACATTTCCATACGTTCCTGCTGATAATAAAAGTAACCCACGCTTATTTGCTTCTGCACATAGATTAGCCGTTAACGTTTTGTCAGGTGCTTTCGTCTTACGATCTTGAACGACCTCAAATGCACACATTGCTCCTAACCCACGCACATCACCGATGCAATGATATTTATTTTTCATCTCTTCGAATCGGTTCATTACGACTTTTCCTAATTCTATCGCTCTATCATTTAATTTCTCATTTTCTATTACATCGAGAACAGCTAATGCAGCTGCACATCCTAATGGACTTCCTGCATACGTTCCACCAAGTTCACCTGGTGCAGATTCATTCATAATTTCTTTACGTCCAATGACACCACTTATCGGTACACCAGCCCCTAATGATTTAGACACTGTAATTAAATCTGGAACGACATCATAGTGATCAATTGCAAAATATTTTCCTGTACGACTAAAACCTGTTTGTATTTCATCCGCTACAAATAAGATGCCGTTCTCTGAACAAATGCGGCGTACTTCTTGAACAAATTTCTTACTTGGGACGATAAATCCACCTTCCCCTTGAACAGGTTCCATTACAACAGCTGCAATTGTTTCTGGTGCTACTTCCGATATGAAGAAGTTCTTAAACTCTTCAATAATAAAATCATCATACTGCTCTTCCGTTAATCCCTCTGGGCGACGGTATTCGTATGGAAATGGCGCTTTATATACTTCTGGAGCAAAGGGACCAAACCCAAATTTATATGGCTTCACTTTACTTGTCATCGTCATTGTCATTAATGTACGACCGTGGAAACCTTTAGAAAATGCGATAATACCAGGTCTCTTCGTATATTTACGAGCGATTTTCACCGCGTTCTCAACTGCTTCTGCACCACTATTTAAAAATAGGACTTGCTTATCGAAACTTCCTGGTGCCAATGCCGCAAGCTTTTCTGCTAATTCAATATATGGCTCATACATCATGACATTAAATCCAGTATGAATGTATTGATCGACTTGTTTATGGAGCGCTTCTTTAACCGTTGGATGACAATGCCCTACGTTAATTGTCCCGATTGCTCCTGCAAAATCAATGTACTGATTGCCATCAACATCTGTTACAAGAGCACCATTTGCAGATTGTACAAACGTTGGGATGCCGTTACTTACTCCTTTTGGTACTATATTTTGACGGCGTTCTAATAAAGATGCCGCTTTCGGTCCTGGAATTTGTTCATTTACTTTAGCAAATTTTTTTGTGTTCATTGCGTACCCCATCCTTTTCTTTACATTGTTTTCTCTTCTTATTGCAAAATATATGCCAACTTTCTTTTCTAGCATTTATCCTATATTCTTTGTATCCAGGCATAAAAAATAAGTCTATAAAGACTCATTAAGAGTCTTTATAGACTTATTTTCCTTACACATTAGACTTTTCTTTCTCCCAGAAAAACTCACCCGATTGAGAAATAAACTCTCCAACAGAATCTAACACTAAATCAGCAAGTGGTTCTAATGTTGGACGGTCTCCCGTACCAGATAGCACCCCAATTGCATAGCAATCGCCATTTTTAGCTAAATGTAAATCAGTTGGCGTATCTCCAACAACCGCAACCTCACATGATTCTAAATTAAATTTCTCACAAAACACTTCTATAATCTTTTTATCTGGTTTTTGCGCAAGGAATGTATCCGAGGCTATAATATAATCAAAAAAGTTCTCCAACTTATATTGTTTTAAAAATAATTCTGTTGGTGCGAAATCATCCGCCGTGACAACCCCTAATATAAATCCTTTATCTTTTAATGCCTGTAACACTTTCGGTAAATCCGCTGTCATTTTCATATGCGAACGATGCTCATACATAAGGGAAAATAACTTCTCACTTACCCACTGATGCATCTCTTCTTCTCTAGCAGACTCAATATAATTACAAAGCCCCTTCGCTACATCAAGGCTTGTTCCAGCAGCTATTGCACTCCTCGAATTAACAAATGCTCCCTCTACACCAATCTCTTCTAATAAGGTCTGCCCTATTGTACTTGGTAAATGGTATAAACTTATACATTCAGCTACAAGCTCTTCAGCTACTTTTATCCATATTGAATGAAAATCCATTAATGTCCCATCTTTATCAAATAATATCGCCTTTACCTTCTCCATAGCACCCTACCTCTCATTTCTTATCTCTTCCAGTGTATCAATAAAGTATGGATGTAAAATAAAAGAATTGTAAAAATACCATAAAAATCAAACTAACTCCCAATTTACAATTCATTTTAACAAAGTAAAAAAGGATGCCTTTACAGGGCATCCTCTTGATGTTCAGGAACAAATAGTTCTAAACAATGATATATATTTTCGAATTCCATCGGTGCATCTCCACCATACTCACCATCTAAATTAATCATTAATTTATCTGGTGAATGTACTTTAATTCGGTTCGCTTGTGTATATAACACTTTTGGATTATTAATATGTTCACCACGTTGTGCTTGTGTTGCTGCTTTAATTAAATCAGCGATAGAACCTTTTTTCAGTACTAATAGGTCAAATAACCCATCGTTAATAGATGCATACGGTGCTACCTTTTCAAATCCACCTACTGAACGAGTATTCGTAATTAAAAACATCGTAATTTCTTCTTGTAGTAACTTTCCATCATACTCAATTTCAACATATGTCGGATGCAATGATGGTAACATCTCGATACCTTTTAGGTAATAAGCAAGTTGTCCTAATACTGTCTTTAACTTACTCGGTACTTCGTATGTTAATTCTGTAATACGACCGCCACCAGCGATGTTAATAAAATATGTATCGTTCGCTCTACCAAGGTCTAATGGCACTGTTTTTCCTTCGCAAATAATATCTGCTGCCTCTTCAATAGAACGAGGTACACCAATTGCACGTGCAAAGTCATTTGTCGTTCCAACTGGAATAATTCCAAATTTCGGACGGAATTCATGCCCAACTAAACCGTTTACTACTTCATTTAATGTACCGTCGCCACCAGCCGCAATAACAACATCAAACTTACGATCCGCAGCTTGCCTCGCCGCCACAGTAGCGTCTCCAGGACCCGTTGTCGCATGACAAGATGTCTCATAGCCAGCTTGTTCTAATTTTTGTAATACTTCTGGTAAGCTCTTCTTAAATAGCTCACGCCCAGAAGTAGGATTATAAATAATTCTTGCTCGCTTCATCATTTATTAGCACAGGAAATTTCTTTATGTATCGAAAAAGAACATACTGAACTTCTATTCAGTATTCCCATGCCTACCTCCTCTCATCTTGCTATCCTTCTTTTATCCCGCTCAAACAGGCAGTAAGAACCCGATTCGTGTAGTCCATCAAAAGTAAATATTCATTTCAATGGTTTTTTATTTGACTCCAAAATTTATCCCGCTATTTGCGGGCAGTAAATGCCCGATTGGTGAGGGCTAATAATCAGTGTTGGATGAACCTCCTACTGATTAAAGTTTCACTTTATTTCTATCCATTCTTCCATAAAAATTTACATATAACGAATAATAACTATCTATTATTTCATGAGATGAAAAAAACCTCTATGTTTAGATTTATCATTATTCCCACCTTTTTGCAACTATCATACCATAGTTGCTATACAAACATTTTTCCACTTTTGACAGTTAATCAAACGTTTGTTTAAACGATTTTGTCTCATTTAAACAAACGTTTGATTAACCTAGAAAAACACCCATGTACGGGTGTTTTTCTGCTTAATCTTTAAAAGTCACTACTATTATCGCTTATTAATCTCTTCAAGTAAGATTTTGTTAACAAGCGGTGGATTTGCTTGTCCTTTTGTAGCTTTCATAATTTGACCAACTAAGAAGCCAATTGCACGGTCTTTACCGTTTTTAAAGTCTTCGATAGATTGCTCATTATTATCAAGAATTTCTGTTACAACTTTACGAAGTGTACCCTCGTCAGAAATTTGAACAAGACCTTTCGCTTTAACGATTTCTTCTGGGTCTCCACCTTTTTCAATTAATTCATTAAATACTTTCTTCGCGATTTTAGAAGAAATTGTACCTTTTTCAATTAATTGAACCATTTTAGATAAACCAGCAGGCGTTAATGCAACGTCTTTTAATTCTTTTTGTTGTTTGTTTAAGTATGCAAGTACTTCACCCATTAACCAGTTCGATGTTAATTTCGCATCAGCACCGTCTGCAACAGTTGCTTCAAAGAAATCAGACATCTCTTTCGTTAATGTTAACACGTGTGCATCATAAGCTGGTAAGCCTAGTTCTGCAACGTAGCGAGCTTTACGTGCATCTGGAAGTTCTGGAATAGAAGCTCGAACTGCTTCTTTCCACTCATCATCGATGTAAAGTTCAACTAAGTCTGGCTCCGGGAAGTAACGGTAATCGTCAGATCCTTCTTTCACACGCATTAAGATTGTTTTCTTCGTTGCTTCATCATAACGACGTGTTTCTTGTTGGATGATGCCACCAGATAACAATTCTTTTTCTTGGCGCACTTGCTCATGCTCAAGACCTTTTTGTACGTAAGTGAATGAGTTTAAGTTTTTCAGTTCCGCTTTTGTACCGAACTTTTCTTGTCCAACTGGACGAAGAGAAATGTTCGCATCACAACGCAAGGAACCTTCTTCCATCTTACAATCAGATACACCAGTGTATTGAATGATTGATTTTAACTTCTCTAAGTATGCATATGCTTCTTCTGGCGTACGCATATCTGGCTCAGATACGATCTCGATTAAAGGCATACCTTGACGGTTGTAGTCTACTAATGAACCATCAGCTGTATGCGTTGATTTACCAGCATCTTCTTCTAAATGAAGACGTGTAATACCGATACGTTTCTTTTTACCGTCTACTTCGATTTCAATCCAACCATTTTCACCAATTGGCTTATCAAATTGAGAGATTTGGTAAGCTTTCGGGTTATCTGGATAGAAATAGTTTTTACGGTCAAACTTCGTTTCCGTTGCGATTTCACAGTTTAATGCCATTGCAGCTTTCATTGCAAAGTTAACTGCTTCTTTATTTAAAGTAGGAAGTACCCCTGGGTATCCTAAGTCAATTACACTTGTTTGTGTATTTGGCTCCGCTCCGAATTCTGTTGGACTCGCAGAGAAAATTTTCGAATTTGTTTTTAACTCAACGTGAACCTCTAAACCAATAATTGTTTCTAAATTCATCTATGCTCGCCTCCTTACAGACTTGCTTTTTTTGTATGATAGTCTGTTGCTTGCTCAAACGCATGTGCAACGCGGTAAATTGTCGCTTCATCGAAGTGTTTACCAATGATTTGTAGACCAAGTGGCATGTTGTTAGCACCGAATCCACATGGAACTGAAATCGCTGGAACACCCGCTAAGTTTACTGGGATTGTTAAAATGTCATTTGCATACATTGTCATTGGATCGTCAACTTTTTCTCCCACTTTAAATGCCGGAGTTGGTGTTGTTGGTCCAATAATAACATCATAGTTAGCAAATACATTTTCAAAGTCGTTCTTAATTAATGTACGTACTTGTTGTGCTTTTTTGTAATATGCATCATAGTAACCAGAGCTAAGAGCAAATGTACCAAGCATAATACGACGTTTAACTTCATCACCGAAACCTTCACTACGTGTGTTTTTGTAAAGGTCTAATAAGTTATTTACATTATCAGAACGAACACCGTAACGCACGCCATCAAAGCGTGAAAGGTTAGCAGATGCTTCAGAAGAAGATAGTAAGTAATACGTTGCTAGAGCGTATTTAGAGTGTGGAAGAGATACTTCCTCCCAAGTTGCGCCCATACCTTCTAATACTTTTAAAGCAGCTAGTACTGACTCACGAGCTTCTTCGCCAACACCTTCGCCTAAGTATTCTTTCGGTACAGCAATGCGTAAACCTTTAACATCGCCTGTTAAACCAGCTAAATAGTTTCCAACTTCAACGTTTGCAGAAGTTGCATCCATGCGGTCAATACCTGAAATAGCTTGTAATAAGTATGCATTGTCTTCTACTGTACGTGTAATCGGTCCGATTTGGTCTAGTGAAGATGCGAATGCTACTAATCCGTAACGAGATACGCGTCCGTAAGTTGGTTTTAAACCTACAACACCGCAATATGCAGCTGGCTGACGGATAGAACCACCCGTATCAGAACCTAGAGAGAATAGTACTTCTCCTGCTGCTACAGCTGCTGCAGAACCACCACTAGATCCGCCTGGAACGTAATCTAAGTTCCATGGGTTTTTCGTAGCGTAGAATCCTGAGTTTTCATTTGAAGAACCCATTGCGAACTCGTCCATGTTTAATTTACCGATTGTAATTGTGTCAGCAGCTTTTAGCTTTTGCACAACTGTCGCATCATAAATTGGATCGAAGTTTGCTAACATTTTGCTCGCACAAGTTGTACGAAGACCGTTAGTTACAATGTTATCTTTTACACCAATTGGCATACCGAATAATAAACCATTATCTTCAGCGCCGATTTTTGCATCTAATTCTTTCGCTTTTGCGCGTGCATTTTCTTCATCTAATGTAAGAAAAGCTTTTACGTTATCTTCAACATCCGCAATACGTTTGTAAGATTCTTCTACTAAATCCGTAACGGAAATTTCTTTGTTGTTTAACTTCTTATGTAACTCTGATACTGAATGATCAAATAATGACATCGAAATTCCCCTCCTCTATTCTAATACTGCTGGAACACGGATTTGATTATCTTTGTGATCCGGTGCATTTTTTAATACTTCTTCGACTGGTAAACCTTTTTCTGGTACATCTTCACGCATAACATTTTTCATAGTTAATACATGAGTTGTTGGTTTTACATCTGTTGTATCTAATTCATTTAACTGTTCTGCAAATGTAACAATTGCATCTAGTTGTTTTTGAAATTTTTCTGCTTCTTGATCAGTAATTGCAAGACGTGCTAAATGTGCTACGTGCTTTACATTCTCAACGGAAATTCTTGACACGGCTAGGCCACCTCCATAATATATCGTTCAATCTACAATACTATTGATGATACCAAATTTTCAGTACTTCAAGCAAGTCAACACAGAGTACTTACGCCATTTTTACATAAAAAAAGAAAGGCAAATGCCTTTCTTTACAATCTACTCTTTATCTAACGGTTTATTTTTCGGAAATCTCTCGTTATCTTCTTCATTATCACGAATTGTTTTTTGTAATACAAAACAAGACATCGTTAAAAATAATGTTCCAATTAAATAGTATCCTTTTACACTAAGCGTTTCATCTAACGTATAAATCCCAATTAGCATACCTGAAAGCGCACAAACAAATGAAGTCCATGCTAAAAACGTGAACGCTTGCGTATTACGTCTTCTCATCGTTCTCCCCCTCGTTAGCTGTATACCCATTATAGATAAGTATATTTACCATGATGGATTTTTATGTAAATTCTAGTTTTATATTTATAAATCTATCATAAAAGAATACTATTTCAAAGAAAGTTTTCTGCCTAATCTGAAAAAACAATCTAAACAATTGGTTTTTCAGATTACCTTACTGTTCGCTAGCTACTTTCATTCATAAAAAAAGACCAGGAAAACTCCTGGTCCATTACTCTACTTAACAAACATTGGATTCTACGTTATACAAAATTGAAAGGTACAGAATTAGGGTTCGTTTGTTAAGTTTATATGTTGAACGAACTAACAGCGGAGGGGTTCCTTCTGTTAGTCCATTAAACTCAATCATTATTTTACGATCTTTTCAAGCTCCTCAAGTGAAAGATCAACTGAAATTGAACCATCATTTGTTTCTTTCTTAATTGCATCTGTTACTTCTTTTGAATGGTATAGTTCAATTACTTTTTTCAGTGTTGGATCATCTTTATCTTTCGTACGAGCTGCGAAAATATTAATATAAGGCTTCGCATTTTCATTCTTTGGATCTTCTAAGAAAATAGGATCCTTCGCTGGATCTAATCCAGCTTGACCAGCAACACCGTTATTAATAACTGATGCCGCTACATCTTTTAACACACGAGGTGTTTGCTGTGCGATAACCGGCGTGATTTTTAACTTCTTCGGATTTTCAGCAATGCCGCTTGGATCTCCAAATAAGCCAAAATCTTTTTTAAGCTTTAATACTCCAGCTGCATCAAGAAGTTTTAATGCACGCGCTTGGTTCGTTGGATCGTTTGGAATTGCAATTTCTGAACCATCTGGAATTTCATTTGCCTTCTTATATTTTTCAGAGTATAAACCCATTGGCGCAATTTGTGTTGTACCAACAGCTGTAATATCTAACTTATGCTCTTTTTTAAATTGCTCTAAGAAAGCAATATGCTGAAATGAGTTTAATTCAATATCTCCATCAGCTAAAGCTTTATTTGGAGTTGTATAATCAGAGAACTCCACCAGTTTAATCTTAATCCCTTCTTTTTCAGCTTTTTTCTTCAAAATTTCCCAAGCGTCTCCATCCGTTCCAGTTACACCGACGCGAACTACTTTTTCTTTCGCTCCTGCACCCGTGTCTCCACTTGAGCAGCCACTTAATGCTGAGACGCCTACAATTGCTGATAATGCAAATGCTAAAATTTTCTTCATTTTCTTTTCCTCTCTTCCTTTTTATGATCTGCGTAACAAGACTTTCGCAAAGTAGTTTCCTAAATTTTGAGCTATCTGTACGAGAATAATAAGTAAAACAACCGTTACAAACATAACTGATGTATCAAAACGTTGATAACCATATGTCATTGCCAAGTCACCAAGACCGCCACCACCGACAAGCCCAGCAACTGCAGAAAATTCAATTAAACCAACTGTCATAAATGTGACACCTAAGATTAATGGTGCTAACGCTTCTGGTACAAGGATTTCAAAAACGATTCTAATTGGCGAGGCGCCCATTGCTTGTGCTGCCTCAATTACTCCTTTCGGAACGGAAACAAGATTTGTTTCAACCATTCTAGCAATACCAATTGATGCGACTAACGTCATCGGGAAAATTGCTGCTGCTGTTCCAATCGTCGTTCCAATAACGCTTCTCGTTAGTGGACTTAAAGCTACTAAAAAGATAATGAATGGTACCGGACGAATTGTATTAATTATGATGTTAAGAATAGAAAAGACCCATTTATTTTCTAAAAAGTTTCCTTTTCTCGTTACATATAAAAGTAAACCTAGAGGTATACCCAGAATTGTAGCGAATATAAGGGTTACAATTACCATTAAGAGGGTATCCCCCGTCGCATCTAGTATGCGCGGCCAAAATATACTCCAATCAACTCGCATGAGCTTCTACCTCCTTCAGCTGCACTTGCAGTCTTAGATGTTGTAATGCTTTTTGAATTTCCCTCTGCTCACCTTGCAATTCTACAAGCAGATTTCCAAATAGCACATTTTGAAGTTCAATAATATTTCCGTACAGTACATTTACATCGACGTTATAGTTTTTTGCGATATATGATAGTACCGGCTGTCCTGTCTCCTCACCAGTAAATGTTAGACGATAAATTTGACCACCATTTTGAATTTTCGCTAGAACACTTTCTGGTAAATAATCATTAATAACAGAACGTACAAAGTTTTGAGTCGTCTTTGTTTTTGGTTGCGTGAAAACATCGAACAGTTTTCCTTCTTCAATAACTTTTCCCTTCTCCATTACAGCTACACGGTGACAAATTTCTTTCACAACATGCATTTCATGTGTAATAAGAAGGATTGTTAAATTGTATTCTCGATTTACTTTCTTTAATAAGTTTAGAATTTCTGTCGTCGTTTCTGGATCTAAGGCTGATGTTGCCTCATCACATATAAGAATATCTGGCGATGTCGCAAGTGCTCTAGCAATACCAACACGTTGTTTTTGTCCCCCTGATAGCTGTTCTGGATAATAGTTTGCTTTATCTTCTAACCCTACAAACTTCAGCAGTTCATTCACTCGTTCCTTTATCTCGTTCTTTGGCAATTTCGCTAACTTTAATGGATAAGCAATATTCCCAAACACTGTTCTTGAATTAAATAAATTAAAGCTTTGAAAAATCATTCCGATTCTTTGTCTTAGTTTGCGCAATTCTTTCGTCGATAATGATGTAATATCTTTATCATCTATTGCAATCGTTCCTGACGTTGGTCTCTCTAACATATTTACTAAGCGTAATAATGTACTCTTTCCAGCGCCACTAAAACCGATAATGCCAAAAATTTCGCCTTTCTCAACTGATAATGTTACATCCTCCACCGCATGAACAGATCGCCCAGCTGATTCATACACTTTACTTACATTGTTAAAAAAAATCATTTTTTCCCCTCCTATATGCTGTAAAAACTTGAAGTAGAGCTTTCGAGGTAAAATAAAAAGTGCTCTCCTTCTTATCAACCATAAAGATAAGAAGGAGAGCACTTATATGTACTCGTTCACATCTTCTCATCTTCCAAGCCTTTATATGGCTTGCTGGAGTTAGCACGGTATTAAAAAACCCGTTGCTGAGGTATCGTAGGGCCAGTCCCTCCACCTCTCTGGATAAGAATGTATCGATTTAATTGTCATTTAATTAATTCTCATTATAGAACTCAGAATAATAAGAGTCAATACATTTTTTAGAAAAATATTAATTATTCCTTTATTAAAATTTTCAGATGAAAATTCATGAGAAAATAGTAACTTTCAAGGTTATTTAAAATTCTTCTTCCTCATATTTTTAAACAGGAGAATCCTCTCTACGAATTGAATAAATTTATTTGAATATGAAACTCGGAGGCAGATAAATATATGAAAACAGCTCTTTTACTCGTCGATATTCAAAACGATTATTTTCCAAATGGAAAGATGGAATTGCGTAATCCAGTAGAAGCAAGCGAATATGCTAATCAGTTATTACAACACTTTAGAACAAACAGCGAACCTATTTTTCATATCCAACACGTAGCTATAAAAGATGACGCTACTTTTTTCCTACCTAATACAGAAGGTGTACATATTCACGAAAGCGTACGTCCACTTAGAGAAGAAACAGTTATAGTCAAACATTATCCAAATAGCTTCCGAGAAACTAATCTTCTAGAGCAATTACAGCGTTTAGACATTGAACATGTCGTCGTATGCGGGATGATGACTCATATGTGTATTGATGCTACAGTAAGGGCTGCATTCGATTTTGGATTTCAATGTACCGTTATACATGATGCTTGTGCTACAAAAGACCTTTCTTTTAAGAATGCTACTATACCAGCTGTTTATATTCATAATACAATTTTAGCAAGTTTGAATAATATATATGCGGAAATACTTAGCACAAAAGAGTTTGTCCAACGAAAAAAATCCTTTTGAAAATTCAAAAGGATTTTTTTCGACTATATTATATTTACCATCTATTCATGCCCTATTTTGAGGAATTCATATCATACTTATAAAAATCTCACTAATTATTTACATTGATACATTATCATTTTTAATATCTTTTGATTGAGTCCAATTTCCCCATAAAAATTGAATATTACATGTACGAGAAGCTTCCTTAAAACTCATTCCTGTTAATGGATAACATGTGATTTTTATACTTGCAAAAATTATAATTGCTATCATTGTTATAACTGTAATTATTATGAAAGCAACTAATAACATCCAAATTGATTGTGCTGGCCAAATATTCAATCTATTCCCAATATATACAACTACTAAATTATGCATTAAATACACACCAAATGAAAAAGCAGATAAAATTTGTATCCACTTAAACATAAACGGATTCATTGAGTAATTTCTAAAATACTCTTTTACTAATAAGAAGATTGAACCTGAAAGCATTACTTCGAATACTCTAACGTATGCCTTAAAATCCTCAGAGTATTCCCCTATTTTAACCGTTGCATACCAAGTACCCAATATAATTAAAAGTGTATCTATAACGATTATGGATAGTAACAACCTTTTGGATACCTTCTTCTCATATGTCATTAAATAATAACCTATGAGGAAATACCCTATATATCCGCCTAAAAAGTTCATATCAAAATTAGGATACAACGTAAATATTGGTTTTAATTCATTTGGAACTAGTACTGCAATTGTTGGCAATAGCGAACTTACTATAAACCAAAGAATTAACATGTACTTTATAAGCTCTTTACTTAAAGCATCTACCATTTTCTTTAAAAGAGGAGAAAGAATATACAAAGGAATAATGGCATACATAAACCAAAGATGTACTGTCGCTGCTTGATTCGGTATGTATAAAATACTCTTAATAACATTTGTTATTTGTATCGGCCTTGGCGTAAAGTATAACACAGCAATAGTTGACCATATAATAAATGGCACAATTAATTTTGGCAAACGTTCTGTATAAGTTATTTTAAGTGATTCCGTTTTACTACTCCTCATTAACATCGCACCAGAAATCATAAAGAAGATAGGTACACTTGTACTAAATACAGTTGTCAGTGCATTCGTTATATGCCAAGTACCCGAACCGATATTCCCCCGTAAACTTCCTGCAGCAGTATGAAGAAACACTACCGCAAACATCGAAAATACACGTAGTACGTCAACATATTCAACATAATTCTTTTTATTCATCTAACAATCATCCCTTCCCACATAACATTTCCCCTCACCATTTTTGTCTTTTCCAAAAGTACAAATCTATTATGCCAGAATATAATCAATATTAAAATAATAACTGAAACTTAAAATCTCGATATTCGATTATAAAACCACTTAGTATACTATACAAAACCCTAAAAATAAATTCAATTTTTTTCTTATATATTTAATATTTTCCAAATCAACTACTTAAATAGAGAGTTTTTCTTCTATCTAATTATTGAACATTCCGAAATCAAAACTCTTGATCTATGTCAATAAAAAAACACTCCTTTCAGTGAGCAAAACCGAAAGGAGTGTTCCTTGTCGAACCATAGATTTTCTTTCAAATTGTATTATACAGGAAATTCTCAAAATGAATACTAAAAAATATGACTAATACGTCAACTTTTCTCATTATTTTATTTCTGTTTACATGTTTATCCCGCTATTAATAGGTTTTAGCTCATTCTCTTCGAACGACGGTAATACATGGGGTTTCAATTTTAAAAGGAGCTCTTCACACTTTGTGAAGAGCTCCTCTACTATTTCTTATAAAGTTTCAGAAGTAGTTTTTGCTTGCATGTGAAGTGCTAAGTAATCAGGTCCACCAGCTTTAGAGTCTGTACCAGACATGTTAAAGCCACCGAATGGTTGGTAACCTACGATTGCACCAGTACATCCACGGTTGAAGTATAAGTTACCAACGTGGAAGTCTTCACGTGCTTTTTCAATATGGTCACGGTTGTTAGTAATAACAGCACCTGTTAAACCGTATTCCGTATTGTTTGCAATTGCAAGTGCATGATCGAAGTCTTTTGCTTTACAGAATGCTACTACTGGTCCGAAGATTTCTTCTTTCATTAAGCGAGCATCTTCTGCAACATCAGCAACGATTGTTGGTTGGATGAACCAGCCTTTAGAATCGTCTCCTTCTCCACCTGCTAAGATTCTACCTTCTTCTTTACCAATTGCAACATAGCTCATTACTTTATCGAATGCAGCTTGGTCATTAACAGGACCCATGTTTGTACCTAATACTGCTGGGTTAGCAACTGTTAATTCTTTTGTTAATTCAACAGCACGATTTAATACGTGATCGTATACATCTTCGTGGATTACTGCACGAGAACATGCAGAACATTTTTGTCCTGAGAATCCGAATGCTGATGCAACGATAGACTTAGCTGCTAATTCAAGATCTGCTTCTTTATCAACAACGATTGTATCTTTACCGCCCATTTCAGCGATAACGCGTTTTAACCAAATTTGGCCTGGGTTTACTTTCGCTGCACGCTCATAGATACGGATACCTACATCACGAGATCCCGTGAAGCTTACGAAACGTGTACGAGGATGATCTACTAAGTAGTCACCAACTTCAGAACCATTACCTGGAACGAAGTTTACTACGCCAGCTGGTAAGCCAGCTTCTTCTAATACTTCCATAAATTTCGCTGCTACTACAGGAGTTGTACTAGCTGGTTTTAGTAATACTGTGTTACCAGAAACTAAAGCAGCTGTTGTCATACCTGCCATAATTGCGAATGGGAAGTTCCAAGGAGAAATGATAACACCTACTCCTAATGGAATGTAAGAGAAACGATTATATTCAATTGGACGGCTTTCTACTGGAATACCGTCTTTTAATTTTAACATTTGACGACCATAATATTCCATAAAGTCGATTGCTTCTGCTGTATCAGCATCTGCCTCATTCCATGGCTTACCTGCTTCTTTTACAAGAATAGCAGAGAATTCATGTTTTCTGCGACGAACGATTGCTGCAGCACGGAATAAAATGTCTGCACGCATTTCTGGCTTTGATTTTCTCCAAGTTTGGAATGTTTCATCCGCTACTTGCATTGCTTTTTCAGCTAACTCACGGCTTGCTTTTGAAACACGACCAACAAGTTCCTCTTTATTTGCAGGGTTTACAGAAACAATTTTGTCTTCTGTAGTAATTTTTTCTCCCCCAATAATTAATGGATAGTCTTGTCCAAGATAAGATTCTACTTTCTTTAAACCTTCTTCAAACGCTAATTTGTTAGCCTCCACTGAAAAATCTGTAAATGGCTCATGTTTGTATGCTACTACCATTTTTTTTAGCCTCCCCTTAGAAAAACGTTTACATTTTACAACATTATTCTACACGATAATTTAGATTTATTCAAATATTCCTAGACTTATATTTTAAAAATTAATAAATTTTTAAAATATAATAAAAAAAGAGATTCATACATGCGTATGAATCTACAAAATATGAGTATATTCCAAAACATTTTTCCCAATCAATAATATAGTAACTAATAAAAATAAAGTCCTTACATATCCAACGCCTTTTTGAACCGCAAACTTCGATCCCAAATAAGCACCTAAGATCATTGATAATCCCATGATAATACCGTATTCAAAATGAATTATATCTAAAAATAAAAAAGTAATTAAAGATACAATATTACTAACAAAGTTCAAAAGTTTTCCAGATGCTGCCGCTTGAATAAAATCCAAACCAATTAATAAAAATGCAAAAATTAAAAATGACCCTGTCCCTGGTCCAAAAAATCCATCATAAAATCCTATCATTAAAATAACAAAGAAAAATATTAATGTTTTTCTTTGCGTCATCTTCTTATAGGTAGACACACTTCCCCAATTCTTTTTTGCAATAATATAAATAGCAATAAATACCAACATTACAAGTACTAATGGGCGTAAAATATCCGATGGAATAAATTTTACTACTAAAGCACCTGCAACAGCTCCAACAATAGTTAACGGGATTAACTTTCCTACAATTTTAAAATCAACTTTTCCTGATCGAATGAAATACATCGCACTCGTAAACGTCCCCATTGTTGCCGCTAATTTATTCGTTGCAATTGCTGAAGCCGGCGATAAGCCAACAAACATAAGCGCAGGAAGCGAAATTAATCCTCCTCCTCCAACAACGGAATCAATGAAAGCTGCTAAAAAACCGAATGCAATTAATAAAATAATGACTTGAAAACTTAATTCTTCCATGAACTTTACCCCTTACCCCTATTATTTACAACATTTTAAATTATAACAAAATTACATAAGAAAAAAAGCTGTTCCATAGAGGAACAGCCTTCATATTTAATCTAAAATTTTCACAAGTGGTTCATCTTGTTTTGCTTCACGTATAATAATAGCTTCTGGGCGTTCTACAGATTTAATCGTTACTTGTACTTTCATATAATTCGGGAAGTATTCCATAACAAGCCCTGCCACATATTGTGTAAAACCAATTATTTCAGCTTTTCCATTAAACTGGACAGGAATATCAAGCTTCATTTCTCTTAATTCATCATCTCTATACATACCAGTACCAATAACAGCTGTATAGTCGCCTTGGAAATAATCGCTTAGTTTTGCCTTAAAGTTGGATACTCTTGCAAGATCTTCACGTTTATTATCTGTTTTCGCTTGCTCTGATGGGAACAAATAGTATTTCTCATTAATTTGTTTCCAATCTTCAACCGTTTCACTACCTTTTTCTACATTTGCATAAGAAACAAAGTTACCTGGTACGAGCGAAGACTTTGGAGATTGGCGATAAATCGCAAATGTTATCGGAATATTTTTTGTATCAGGTTGTTTTTGATGTATGACTTTCAAAATTTCTTGCGCCATTTTTTTCCCTTCAGCTAACATCTTTTCATCCGGGATTGCAGCTTCACGTGGATAACCATGCTCTTCGTTAAAATATTGAACAGAATTCATTGCTAATCCAACTACCATACCAACACGTTCCTCGCTGTTATCGCCTTTTTTCACATAATAATCATGCTCTAAAATATTTGAAATATATATTGGATTTTTTTTATTTTTCACTTCTAGTGATTCGGATCCCGTTCCTAACGCAGGGTTTAATCCTATATTAGGAAATTTAACTGCATCTTTTTTTAATTTGTCCTCTAGTTCCTTTTGTTCAGCATCTGTACGTTTTCTTTTAACAAGCATCTGTATCACTTGAGTATCTAGAGCACTTCCGCCTTTTAAAAAATTATCTTTCGTATTAAATGATTCTTTTGCAATTCGCATTAATCCTGTTTCAAATTCATCTATATCAAGACGACTATTTAGTCCTTGCACCACTAAACCACGTGCATTTCCACCATCAAATGGAATAGTCGTCTTATAATATTCATCCGAAATAGCGTATTTTGGAACAACTGATTGTTCTTTTGCTTTCCCCGATTTCTCAGCCACTTTTTCATCTTTGTCGGCACCTGCACTACACCCACTTACAAGTAGGCCCAGGCTTAATATCGCTAATGCTATTTTTTTCATGGTAAGTTTGCACCTCTTACTTATTTAGCTCTTGTAAGAACCTCTCTTCATTCCAAACCTCAACATTATGTTTCTCCGCTTGTGCTAATTTCGAACCAGCTGCTTCACCTGCAACAACCAAATCCGTACTCTTACTAACACTTCCTGTTACTTTTCCACCTAATGCCTCAATCTTCTTCTTCGCTTCACTTCGTCCCATAACTTCTAGCTTACCTGTTAAAACAACCGTTTTTCCTGCGAAGTAAGATTCAACATTTTGTAAATCTGCAATTTTTATACCTTTGTATGTCATATTCACGCCATACTCTTTAAACTGCTGTAATAACTCTAATACATCTTCATTATCAAAATATGTCACAACAGATTGAGCCATTTTTTCGCCAATTTCATTAATTGCTTTTAGTTCTTCTTCTGTTGCTTTTACAAGCTCATCCATCGTTTCAAAGTGCTCTGCAAATGTACGTGCTGCTTTCGCTCCAACGTGGCGAATTCCAAGACCAAATAATAATCGCTCTAACGAGTTTTCTTTAGAATTTTCAATTGCTTGTATTAAGTTTGTTGCTGATTTTTCACCAAAACGTTCTAACTGTAATAATTGCTCTTTCGTCAATGCATATAAATCAGCAAATGTACGAATATAATCTGCATCAAAGAGTTGTGTAATGACACGTTCTCCAAGTCCATCAATATTCATCGCATTTCTTGAAACGAAATGGATTAATCCCTCTCGAATTTGAGCCGGACAAGTCGGATTTATACATCGAAGTGCTACTTCTTCTTCTAAACGAACAAGTTCACTCTCACATGCTGGACAATGCGTTGGCATACGGTATTCTTCTTCTTCACCAGTACGCTTATCAAAAATAACGTTCACAACTTCAGGAATAATATCTCCAGCCTTCTTCACAACAACGTAGTCACCAATTCGAATGTCTTTTTCACGAATCAAATCTTCGTTATGTAAAGAAGCACGGCGAACAATCGTACCAGCAACTCTCACTGGCTCTAGCTCTGCAGTCGGCGTTACAACCCCTGTTCGGCCAACACTTAATTCAATGCCTGTTAGTCTCGTTACAACTTCTTCAGCTGGGAATTTATAAGCAATCGCCCATCGTGGACTCTTCGCTGTAGTTCCTAGACTTTCTTGAAGAGCAACATCATCTACTTTTATAACGATTCCATCAATCTCATAATCAAGATGCGGACGTTTTTCTTGCCATTCTTCTACATAAGCTATAACCTCTTCGATTGTTTCACATGTACGGCGATTTGGATTTGTCTTAAATCCGAGTTCACCTAAGAAATCAAGCGATTCACTGTGCGATGGAATTGTTTTTTCTTCTACATTCGCAAGACCGTACACAAACATAGATAAGTTACGCTTCGCTGCAATTTTCGGATCAAGTTGACGTATTGAACCTGCTGCTGCATTACGCGGATTCGCAAATACATCTTCTCCATTTTGCTCTTTTTCTTCATTTAGTTTAACGAATGAACGCTTCGGCATATAAGCTTCGCCTCGTGCTTCTAACGTTACTTCTTCATTTAAACGAAGTGGGATAGCTTTAATCGTTTTTAAATTTTGAGTAATATCTTCACCCGTTACACCATCACCACGTGTCGCCCCTTGAATGAAGCGTCCTTTTTCATAATGAAGCGAAACGGCAAGCCCGTCAATTTTTAATTCACATATATATCTTACATTCGCACCATCAATTCCTTGACATACTCTTCTGTCGAAATCACGCAAATCCCCTTCGTTAAATGCATTCCCTAAACTTAACATTGGTGACTTATGTGTTACTTTTTCAAATATATCAAGAATAGTTCCCCCAACGCGAACGGAGGGAGAATCTTCACTCATAAACTCTGGGTTCTCTGCTTCTAATTTTATAAGCTCCTGCATATCACGGTCATATTCCGCATCAGAAACAGAAGGATTGTCTAATACGTGATATTGATAATTAAATGTATTTAACAAATCACGCAGTTCTTCTATACGTTTTTTTGCTATCTCTTTTGACATATCCTCATTCCTTTCTATTGTTTCGTCACAGGTGCAAATTTTGCTAACAAACGTTTAACACCAATCGGGCTTGGGAACGCAATATCTAATTCTTTTGCATCACCTTCACCTTTTACACTTACAACTGTACCGATTCCCCATTTTTGGTGGGAAGCTTTATCGCCTACTGCCCAGCCAATTTGCTCACCGCCTGTCGTCTTAGCTGCTGGACGCGCGAAAGCTGAACGAGAGCGTGTTGCGGTTGTCGTTGTCATTTTACTGCTACTTGTTGTTCTGCCTTTTGCACCAAACGAATTTTCACGCTTCGGCGCTGTTTCATTTAATGATTCCACTAGTTCTGCCGGGATTTCTGTAATGAAGCGAGACGCAGCGTTCATACTTGTTCTACCAAATAAAGTACGCATTTGCGCATTAGATAAATATAACTCTTCTTCTGCACGAGTAATACCTACATAAGCAAGACGACGTTCTTCTTGCATTTCATCCTCTTCCATAAGAGAACGAGTATGAGGGAATATCCCTTCCTCTAAACCAACAATAAAGACAACCGGGAACTCTAATCCTTTTGCTGAGTGCATCGTCATTAAAATAACTTCTTCACCAGCAGTTGGGTCTTCATCTACACGATCAATATCAGCAACAAGTGCTAAATCTGTTAAGAATGCAACAAGGCTCTTATCTTCACTTTGAGATTCAAATGTTTGCGTAACAGATAAGAATTCGTCTAAGTTTTCTAAACGACCTTCCGCTTCTAAAGAACGCTCATTTTTCAACATATCGCGATAGCCTGTTTTTTCAATAACTTCTTCTACTAATTCTGTAACAGATAAATACTCTTGCATATTTACCCAGTTGTGTAATAAACTTGCGAATTCTTTTACTGCCTTTGTAATTTTTGCACTTACTCCAACATGCTCAATCTCATCAAATACAGCAGTTAATGAAATTCCGTTTTGCACACCATAATTAATAATTTTATCGATAGAAGTCGCACCAATACCACGCTTTGGCATGTTAATAATACGTGCAAAACTAATTTCATCATCTGGATTACCGATTAAACGTAAGTACGCCAAAATATCTTTAATCTCTTTACGGTCGTAGAACTTAGTTCCCCCGACAATTTTGTACGGAATGTTAGATTTAAGGAAAATCTCCTCGACCATACGAGACTGAGCATTCGTACGATATAGCACTGCAAAATCAGTGTATTTTCGTTTCCCCATTTGAAGATCGTCACGAATTTTTTTCGCAACAAAATATGCTTCGTCCTTTTCAGTTGCGGCACGATAATACGAGATTTTACTTCCAACTTGATTGTCTGTCCATAATTTCTTCGGTTTACGATTCGTATTTTTTTCAATAACAGCATTCGCTGCATTTAAAATATTTTGTGACGAACGATAGTTTTGTTCTAACAAAATTACCTGTGCATTCTCATAGTCTTTTTCAAATGACAAAATGTTAGAAATATCTGCACCACGCCAGCGATAAATAGACTGGTCAGAGTCACCTACAACGCAAAGATTTTTAAAACGTGCTGCCAAATGTTTAACAAGAAGATATTGCGCTTTGTTCGTATCTTGATACTCATCAACATGAATATATTGGAACTTACGCTGATAAAACTCTAATACTTCTGGAACACGTTCAAATAGCTGAATAGTCGTCATAATTAAATCATCAAAGTCTAATGAATTATTTTTCAAAAGACGTTTTTGATACTCTGTGTATACATCGCTCGTTAATTTTTCATATGGATCAGCCATTGTAATTTTTTTTGCATA
The DNA here is from genome assembly GCF_052805735.1 of Bacillus sp. N6. Lineage (NCBI taxonomy): Bacteria > Bacillati > Bacillota > Bacilli > Caryophanales > Bacillaceae > Bacillus > Bacillus sp. N6. The sequence goes on along the minus strand of NZ_CM127843.1, from coordinate 325,153 downwards.
TTTATCCGCAGATAACAGTTCATTTTTTGCATTACTAATACCCGCTAAAATAGAGCGCGGCTCAAATTTCTTCGGATCAATATTGCGCTCTTTCATAATTTTTTTGACTACAGTTAGCTGATCACCTGAATCTAAGATTGTAAAGTTACGATTAATACCAATACGATCGATATCGCGTCGTAAAATACGTACACACATAGAGTGGAACGTCGAAATCCAAATATCTTCTGCTTCTGGTCCCACAAGTTTATCAATACGCTCGCGCATTTCACGAGCTGCTTTATTTGTGAAGGTAATAGCTAGTACATTCCATGGTGCTACACCTTTTTCACCAAGCAAATACGCAATACGGTGTGTTAACACGCGTGTCTTACCACTACCTGCACCTGCCATTAGTAGCAGTGGTCCATTCGTTGTTTGTACTGCTTTTTGTTGCTGTGGATTTAAACCGTTTAATAACTTATCTGTCATACTCATATACGCCTGCACCTACTCTCCTTTTACTGCTTTAACTGTTTTTAACGCCGATTTTATATCATCATAAATAATATTTCCAACAACTACTGTATCAGCATATTGCGCCATTTCTTTCGCCTGTTCTGCATTAGAAATACCACCGCCATAATATAACTTGGCTTGTTTCAATTCTGCTTTTACATTTTTAACAAGTTCAACATCTCCATACGTACCGCTATATTCTAAATAAAATATCGGTAAATGTAATAACTTGTCTGCTAAACGCGCATATGCAATAACGTCATCTTCTGTTAAATCACATTTCGCATCTGTAAGCTGGGCTACTTTCGCTTCGGGATTTAAAACACAATACCCTTCCATAAAAATTTCGTCCCAGTCCATAATATCCCCAAATTCTTTCAATGCCTCATGATGAACACCTGTTACCCATTCTACTTTTCGGCTATTTAAAACACTTGGGATGTAATAAAAATCAAATCCTGGTGTAATTGCTTCTACATCAGAAACCTCTAATACACAAGGAACTGCATATCTACGAATGCTAACTAGCATGTGTAATACGTTATCAATTGTAACTCCATCACTTCCGCCTACAATAACAGCATCCGTTCCAGACTCACAAATCATTTCTAAATATTCATCACTTAACTCCTTATTTGGATCAAGCTTAAATACATGTTTCCATCCGGAAATATCGTACATGAAAACACCCTTCCTTTTCTCTAGTTATATCTATAGTTCTGTTTAAAATAACAGTTAGTTTTTATCTTGATTTTTTAAAATAGCTATTAAATATTTTTCAAAAAGAAGGATTTAATTTCACCTTCTTTTTATGCATTCTTTCATTATAACAAAAAAAGCTACTGACACACACGCCGAATCCAACATCTTTTTCAACGTCAAATGTTGGATTACATATCCCAAAAATCACACGGGATACTAATAAGAGAAGTAGTATTTACTATTTCAATTTTCATAAAAAGGAGTGTTTTTCTAATGAAGCAAAACATCGGGACAATAAACGCTCTAATTCGAATTACACTTGGGCTTGTCCTCTTCGGATGTAGTGCAACTAAACTTGTACGCAAGCCGTGGTGCACTTGGTCTAACATTTTTCTATGGATTGGTGCAATGAAAGTTGCAGAGGGAATTGTTCGCTTCTGCCCTATTGTTGAAGCGTGGAAATTTGGAAAATACATGAATATGGGCGCATTTAAAATGCCTGGCATGAATTTTACTGAAAAAGGACATGCTAAAGAAGAAGTGAATCAAACTTCCGCTCATGACAAGCCAAAGTCAAAGGGAAGTTATGACGCTTCTGACAAAGAGATTGAGTCAGCGATTGAAGAAATAATCCTGGCAAAACCGCTTTGAATCATTTGTCACGATGCAAGATGCTCTCAAAGGGACTTAGCTGCTGCAGTGGGCGGTTAAGTCTTCTTTATTTTACCATAAAACAGAACGTATATTCTTATTTCTAACTTTAAAATGTACATAAAAGATATCAATCAATAAATTTCAGAAAATTAGGTGCATACCCCTTGCTTAAAATGATATAAAAGTGATATCATTTTTATATCAGGAGGCGATCATATGAAAGAAAAACAAGTATTTTATGTAAATGGTTTTCTCGGTATTATTGGAATTTTGATTTTAGCTGCTATCGGTATATTTTTCCTTGCACAAGAAATTTTCGTAGGAGCAGCACTAACTATTATATTAGCCGCAATTCTCGCTACAGGTATCGGTATTGTTCAACCGAATCAAGCGAAAGTTATTACGTTCTTTGGTAATTATTTAGGAACAATTCGTCAAAATGGTTTATTTTTAACAATTCCATTCGCATTCCGTCAAACTGTCTCATTACGTGTTGAAAACTTTAATAGTAAGAAATTAAAAGTAAACGATGTTGAGGGAAATCCGATTGAAATTGCAGCTGTTATTGTATATAAAGTAGTTGATTCTGCAAAAGCAATGTTCGGTGTTGAACATTACGATCGATTTGTAGAAATTCAAAGTGAAACAGCAATCCGCCACGTCGCAACAAAATATCCTTATGACAATTTCCAAGATGAAACTTGCATTACGTTACGCGGGAATACTGAAGAAATCTCTGAAGAATTAAAGCGTGAGTTAGAAGCGCGCCTTGAAATCGCAGGCGTAGAAGTATTAGAAACTCGTTTAACACATTTAGCTTATGCAACAGAAATTGCCCATGCGATGCTACAACGTCAACAAGCAAAAGCGGTATTAGCTGCTAGAAAAGAGATTGTTGAAGGTGCTGTGAAGATGGCGAAGGATTCAATCCATATGTTAGATGAGGAAGGCGTACTTGAATTAGATGACGAGCGTAAAGCGAATATGGTAAACAACCTATTAGTTGCCATCGTTTCAGATAAAGGTGCGCAACCAGTTATTAATACAGGAAGCCTATACTAAGGGCTATAAGTAATTATGGCTAAAAAGAAAAGCTTTCCATTACGTATTGATCCTGAATTACACGCAGTCATCGAAAAATGGGCAAATGATGAGTTTCGTAGCGTCAATGCACACATCGAGTATTTACTTCGAGAAATGGCAAAGCAAAAAGGAAAATTGAAGAAAGATAAAGATGCATGAACAAACAGCCCACTGAATTTTCAGCGGGCTGTTTTTATACAAAGCAAGTCATCAATAAACTTGCTTAACGCTGCTGTTCTCACACTATCTTTCCGATAAATAAAATAAGTCGGAATAAACCTGTTTTCATGTACTAACGGTGTATGAATAAGTTCTTTATGGCTATCAAATTGCTCTGCTACTTCACGTGGTAACATAGACACCCCAAGTCCAGCTTTTACGCATCCAATAATACCGTCTAAAGAATTTAATTCCATTATTTTTTTTGGAACAATCCCTTCAGATAGTAACCATTCTTCTAAAACTTTTCTATAAAAACAACCTGATTGAAAAACGATAAAAGACTGCGATTCTGAATATCCGTTATCCCACAAAACATTCCGCTTTGAAAGTAACATCATTTCCTCTTGGAATACTTCTATCTTTTCTAAAGCTGGATCAGCTATACAATCAGCTACAAATGCCCCCTCTATTTCATATAAGAGTACCTTCTTCGTTAATTCTTCCGTATTGTGCGTTTGCAACATAATTTCCACTTCTGGATAGCGCATATGATAATTAGCTAAAATCGTGGGCAATCTAACAGCTGCTGCTGTTTCCATCGCTCCAATTTTCAATACTCCTCCAGGCTCCGCTGTATGTTTCACTTGCCTTTTTGATTCATTTAATAATTGAATCATTTTTTCAGCGTATGTTAACAACTTTTCTCCGGCTGGTGTTAATGTGACTCCATCTCGATGCCTATAAAATAATTGTGTTTCATATTCAGCTTCTAGCCGTTTTATTTTTGCTGTTATGTTTGATTGAACAAAATTCAACCGAATAGCTGCTCTTGAAATACTTTTCTCCTGCGCGACCATATAAAAAGCTACAAAATCTTGTAAGTTCATTCGTTCATATCCCTTCGTTCATATCATTAATTTTGATATTACATATAAAAAATCAGTATTTTACGCCCCATATATATTCCTCTATCATATATATTAGAAGATATTTCAAGAAGGGAGATTATATGAAAGAAACAAAAACATGGAAAATGATTATAGCTGGGATATGTTCTTTAATAGCTGTCATGGGTATTAGTCGGTTCGCCTACACACCGATTATTTCTTTTATGGAAAAGCAAGCCCATATAGAAGATGACCTCGCTGGATATTTAGCGTCCAGTAATTATCTTGGTTATTTACTTGGGGCATTCTTTATTGGATTCATTACGATAAAAAATCGTGAAAAAATATTACACCTCTGTTTATTCTTCAATGTTCTTTCAACTCTTTGTATGGGCTTAACCTCTTATATCTTTTTATGGTTTCCCCTTCGCTTTATCGGTGGTTTCACAAGTGCAATTGTATTTGTTCTTGCCTCTAGTATTGTTTTAGATTATTTATTTCAAAGTAATAAAGTCATGCTAGGTGGCATGATTTATAGCGGTGTTGGAATTGGCATTATTTTCTCTGGAAGTTTCGCACCTTTATTCAATTCAATTTGGAATTGGCAAGGTGCATGGATTGGGTTAGGACTTATTAGTTTTAGTTTAGCTATCCTTGTATGGAAATGGTTAAGAGAGGACAGTAGACGTACTATACAGCAACCAAAAAGTACTATACAAGCTACATCTCATAGAAAAAACTATTTATTTTGGCTTATTTTAGCTTACGGATTCGAAGGGTTTGGCTATATCATTACAGGGACCTTCCTTGTCACCATTGTAGAAAGAATTACACTATCACCCTTCTATGCATCTTGTAGCTGGATTATTGTCGGTATTGCTGTCATCCCATCTAGTTACATTTGGTCCACTGTTGCTCGGAAGTACGGACCAACACGAGCTCTTACATCCGCCTATATGTTACAAATTATAAGTTTACTTTCTCTACTCCTTATTCCAAACCTTTTTGGGGCATTTCTAAGTGCATTCCTTCTAGGTGCTACATTCGTCGGAATTACAATTTTAACAACTACAGAAGCAAAACGAATAAGACCGAATGAAAGTAATAAAATCATTGGTTATACGACAGGTGTTTATGGGATTGGCCAAATTATCGGTCCAATCTTTACAGGTATTATTGCAGAGCAAATGCAAAGTTTTTCCCTCCCACTCCTTGTCGCTGCTCTTACGTTAATCATCTCAATACTGCTATTATTAATTGGAGAAATAAGATGTAAGCAGGTAGAGAAAAAGTGTATATAGATACAAATAGTTTATAATCTCTTGAAAAGATTCAACGTACTATACTCTATTTCCTATAAAAAAAGAAGCTAACATATGTTAGCTTCGCGTAATCTCATGCCCAATCGCACGATATCCTATATCACTACGATAAAATAAGCCATCGCTTTCAATCTTTGCGATTTCTTTATACACTCTATCTTTCGCTTCTTGTAAGTCTTTCGCTTTATAAGCAATAAATAGTACACGGCCACCATTTGTTACAAAATCCCCATGTTTCATCGCTGTACCTGAATGAAAGACAATAGCATCTTCTAAACGATCTAATCCTGTAATAATTTCACCTTTTTTATACGCTTCTGGATATCCTTTTGAAGCAAGTACAACACCAATTACTGCTTCCTCTGACCACTCTAACACTAACTCACTTTCATCTAATACAGCGTTACATACATCAACTAAATCATTTTCTAAGCGAGGTAATACAACTTCTGTTTCAGGATCACCAAAGCGTGCATTAAATTCAATTACCTTTGGACCATCATTTGTTAAAATAAGCCCTGCATATAAAATCCCTGTAAACGATCGATTTTCTTGGATCATCGCTTGAGCAGTTGGATGTAATACGGTTTGAATCGCTTCTTGGACTGCTGATTCTGGAATTTGTGGTACTGGAGAATATGCACCCATTCCGCCTGTATTTGGGCCTTTATCAGCATCAAAAGCTCGTTTATGGTCCTGAGCGATTACCATCGGATGTACAGTTGTTCCATTTACAAATGCCATTAATGAAAATTCTTGTCCATCTAAAAACTCTTCAATAACAACCTTCTTACTTGCCGCGCCGAACTTCACATCTTGTAGCATTTCTTTCACAGCTTGTAATGCCTCTTCAAGCGTCATTGCTACCGTTACCCCTTTACCAGCAGCTAATCCGTCAGCTTTAATAACGATTGGTGCACCAACTTTTTGAATGTACTGTACTGCTTCTTCATAATCGGTAAAAGTTTCGTACGCCCCAGTTGGAATATCATACTTTTTCATAAGCTCTTTTGTAAAAGCTTTACTACCTTCAATAACAGCAGCCGCTTTATTCGGACCAAATACGCGAAGTCCCTCTTCTTTAAAACGATCAACAATTCCATTCATAAGTGGAATTTCTGGTCCAACGAAAGTTAATTCCACATTATTCTCTTTGGCAAATAAAACTAATGCATCAAAATCATTTTCATCAATATCAACTGGTATTGCAACATCTCGCATACCTTCATTACCTGGTGCTACATATACCTTTTTCACTTTTGCAGATTGTGCAAACTTCCAAGCTAAAGCATGCTCACGCCCACCGCGGCCAATTACTAAAACATTCATATTTCATCCCCCAATAATTAAATAAGTACAAACTAGAAGCTATGCTCCTAGTTTGCTTTTTCATATCAATAAAAGGTTATCTTGACCGGACTTTTTAAACATCCATCTCAATAAAGGTTTAAAAAGGAGGATCAAGAGCACCGAGCAGATCTAGGCGCATTTGCCAGGAGGACACGGAGTGTAGCTTTCCTACATGAGTACCGCACTGGCGATGCAACGACGACATGCGAAGGTTATCTTGACCGGACTTTTTAAACATCCTCTATTAGTGTTTGAAATGACGTACGCCAGTGAACACCATAGCAATCCCATACGTATCTGCCACTTTAATAGAATCTTCATCACGGATCGATCCGCCTGGTTGAATGATTGCTGTAATTCCCGCTTTTGCTGCTTCTTCTAATGTATCTGGCATTGGGAAGAAAGCATCAGATGCAAGCGCGCTACCTTGTGCTTTTTCACCAGCTTGTGTAATCGCGATTTTTGCAGAACCTACACGGTTCATCTGTCCCGCACCGACACCAATTGTCATGTCATCTTTCGCTAAAACAATTGCATTTGATTTCACATGTTTTACAACTTTCCAAGCTAGTTTTAAATCTTTCCATTCTTGCTCTGAAGGTTCACGTTTCGTTGGAATTGAAATTGTACTTTCATCTAATGATAACGTATCTTCCTCTTGAACGAGAAGTCCACCTTGTACAGAAGTTAGTTTTTTGCTTGCACTTGTCGCTTTTTCAATATTTATAGTTAATAAACGTAAGTTCTTCTTACTTTGCAACACTTCTAAAGCTTCTTGCGAGAACGAAGGTGCGATAACAATTTCTAAGAAAATTTCATGTAACTTTTCTGCTGTAGCTTTATCAATTTCACGATTTGCTGCAATAATACCGCCGAAGATTGATACTGGATCTGCTTCATAAGCACGAGTATATGCTTCGTGAATATTAGTTCCTACTCCAACACCACATGGATTCATATGTTTTACTGCTACTACTGCTGGTTCTGTAAATTCTTTTACGATGCTAAGCGCTGCGTCTGCATCATTAATATTGTTATACGATAATTCTTTACCGTGTAATTGTTCTGCGTATGCAACAGAAGAAGTTGCTGCGAATGGCGCTTTATAGAAAGTTGCTTTTTGATGTGGGTTCTCGCCATAACGTAAGTCTTGCTTTTTCTCAAATGTCACAGTTAATGTTTCTGGACTTTCTTCACCCATTTGCTCTGTTAAATAGTTAGAAATTAACGCATCATACGCTGCTGTATGACGGAATACTTTCGCTGCTAGTTTACGTTTCGTTTCCTCTGCTACTTCACCGTTCTCTTTCAGTTCTGCTAACACAATATCATAATCTACTGGATCTACAATTACAGATACGAATTTATGATTTTTCGCAGCAGAGCGAATCATTGTCGGGCCACCGATATCAATATTTTCAATTGCATCAGCAAATGTTACATCAGGCTTAGCGATTGTTTCTTTAAATGGGTATAAGTTAACAACAACAAAATCAATTGCTTGAATACCTAATTCATTCATTTGCGCTACATGTGTTTCATTATCACGAACTGCTAATAGACCACCATGAATATTTGGATGTAAAGTTTTCACACGACCATCCATAATTTCAGGGAAACCAGTTACTTCAGAAATACCAATTACTTGTAAGCCGTTTTCTTCTAGTAACTTTTTCGTACCACCTGTTGAAATAACTTCAATCCCTTGCTCTAGTAACCCTTTAACAAATTCTACTACTCCTGTTTTATCTGAAACACTTACTAATGCACGCTTTTTCATTTATCCTTCACCCCTGGTTGTATGTTAGTTAACAGTTGCTTCTTTCACAGACTGAACAATTTGATTCACTGTATTTACGTATAATTTATGTTCAACTTGCTGAATTTTCTTTTGTAAGCTTTCTCTCGTATCCCCTTCAGAAACAACCACTGCTTCTTGCGCAATAATTGGCCCTGTATCCATACCTGCATCTACATAATGAATTGTTACTCCAGTTACTTTCACACCTGCTTCTAACGCTTGACCGACAGCATCTTTACCCGGAAAGCTCGGTAGTAATGATGGATGAATATTAATAATCTTTCCACCGTATGCTTCTAGTAACGTCGGCCCGATTAAACGCATATATCCAGCTAAAATAATATAATCAATTTCATATTCTTCTAGCTTCTTTAATATCTCTTTTTCAAACGCTTCTTTGGACTCATATGCTTTCGCTGAAAAAGCGAAACACGGAATATGATGATAATGCGCTCGCCCAACAGCACGTGCTTCTGGTTTATCACATACTAATAAACTAATTTCTGCATCCAATCTTTTTTCTTCTACCGCATTAACGAGAGATTGAAAGTTAGATCCACTTCCAGAAGCAAAAACTGCTAATCTACTCATAGTGCTTTGCCCCCATTAAAAGTAACGCCAGCTCCTTGTACAGTACGTCCAATAATACGAGCCGTTTCTCCTTGCTCTTCAAGAAGACGAACAACATCTTTTGCATCTTCTTCCTTCACTGCTACTACCATACCAATACCCATGTTAAAAATATTGAACATTTCTTTCTCTTCCAGTTTCCCAACTTCTTGAAGTAAATGGAAGATCGGCTGAATTTTCCAAGATCCTAGTTCAATCTCAGCACCAATTCCTTCTGGCAACATACGTGGGATATTTTCAATAAATCCGCCCCCTGTAATATGCGCCATACCGTATACTTCATGCTTCTTCAATAGTTCTAAAATAGGTTTGACATAAATTTTCGTTGGTTTTAATAATTCTTCACCAAGAGGTAGTTCTAAGCGTCCATAAATACGCTCTAAAGATAGTTCTCCATCTTCTAGTAACACTTTTCGTACTAAAGAGTAACCATTGCTATGAATACCGCTAGATGCTAAGCCAATTAGCACGTGACCAGCTTCAATCTTTTCACCTGTTACAATTTTCTTTTTATCAACAATCCCAACTGTAAAACCAGCTAAATCATATTCTTCCGTAGAATACATTCCTGGCATTTCAGCTGTTTCTCCACCGATTAATGCACAACCAGCTTGGCGACAGCCCTCTGATATACCTTTGACGATGTTTTCAATTTTACTAGGTTCAGCTTTACCACAAGCAATATAATCAAGGAAGAAAAGCGGCTCTGCTCCTTGGACAACAATATCATTTACACACATTGCTACTGCATCAATACCAATTGTGTCATGTTTATCTGCCATAAAAGCGAGCATCAATTTTGTTCCCACGCCATCTGTTCCAGATACTAATACAGGTTCTTCTAATGCAAATTTTGATAGATCAAACATACCTCCAAAACCGCCTAAACCGCCTAGTACTTCTTTTCTCATAGTTGTTTGTACGTGTTTTTTCATGCGAGATACCGCTTCATATCCAGCTTCAATATCTACTCCTGCTTGCTTATATGCATTCGCCATCGTTATTTACACCTCGTCTTTTAATTTCTCCCCATCCAGGGCGGGCCGTTTTAAGAAAAAAGCTAGCTTCTACAGCAAAAGAAGTAGAAGCTTTTTTCACTTTTCTTATTTCATACTTTCTAAAAGCTCTTGCTCATAATCATAAAGAGCTGTTGGATAGTCCCCATTAAAGTAAGCCATGCATAGGCCGCCATATTTCCCTTCATATGGACGTCCAATTGCATCTACTAATCCATCTTCGCTTAAAAATGTTAAAGAATCTGCTCCGATCATTTCGCGGATTTCTTCTACTGTATTATTTGCTGCAATTAATTCTTTTCTCGTTTGAATATCAATGCCATAGAAACATGGATATTTCAGAGGTGGTGAAGCAATTCTTACATGAACTTCTGTCGCTCCAGCCTCACGAAGCATACGAACAATTCGTTTACTTGTCGTTCCTCTTACGATAGAGTCATCAATCATAACAACTCGTTTCCCCTCAACCACACCTCTTACTGCGGAAAGCTTCATCTTAACCCCTTGCTCACGCAGTTCTTGAGAAGGCTGGATAAAAGTACGTCCAACGTAACGATTTTTAATTAATCCTAATTCATACGGAATGCCTGTTGCCTCCGCATAGCCAATCGCAGCTGAAATACTAGAGTCTGGTACACCAGTAACAACATCCGCTTCAATAGGAGCTTCCGCTGCTAAACGTTTTCCCATATTTTTACGCGCTGCATGAACGTTAACACCAGCAATATTAGAATCTGGTCGTGCAAAGTAAATATATTCCATACTACAAATCGCATGTTCTACATCGTTTGTGAAACGATCTACGTGAATTCCTTCATCATTAATGATAAGTAATTCACCAGGTTCTACATCGCGAATGTATGTTGCACCTACTACATCAAAAGCACATGTTTCAGATGCTACAACGTAAGCATCCCCCATCTTTCCAATTGAAAGCGGACGGAATCCATTTGGATCTAACGCAACGATCATTTCATTTCCAGTTAGTAAAAGATACGCAAACGCACCTTTCACTTTATTTAGAGCCTCTTTTACACTTTCAATTAAAGAGTCTTTCGTACTACGTTTAATAAGATGTAAAAGTACTTCTGTATCTGAACTAGTTTGAAAAATACTTCCCTCTGCTTCTAATTCACGACGAAGCATTTTTGCGTTAATTAAATTTCCGTTATGAGCTAACGCCATACTATGATCGGAAAAACGGAACAACAATGGTTGAACGTTAGCAACTTCACTTCCACCAGCTGTTGCATATCGTACATGTCCGATTGCTGATTTTCCATTTAATCCTTCTAACTCACCTCTTGAAAACACTTCTGATATTAAACCTAATCCCTTGTGACCGACGATTTTTTCCCCATTATTTACGACAATGCCTGCGCCTTCTTGCCCACGGTGCTGTAAACTGTGCAATCCGTAGTATGAAACTTGTGCTGCATTTTCATGCCCCCAAATTCCGAAAACGCCACATTCTTCGTTTAACCCCTTTATTTCAGCAAGCATGGGATTGCCCCTTTCCAAGCCTTTCTCATTTCATCTACATTTGCTGTAAGTAATACTTCATTTTCTTCATTATGAATTGTTACTTCATTTGTACTTGTTACTTCGCCAACTTGGATTGCTTCTACCGCTTTCTCAAACGCCTCTTTATTTTCACGTTTTACAGTTATCACGAAGCGAGACTGTGATTCAGCGAATAATGCTGCTGTTGCTTCTCCATCTAATTTCACAGTAGCACCTAAGCCGTTAGCACCAATTGCACTTTCTGAAATTGCCACTGCTAAACCACCCTCAGCAACATCATGTGCAGATTGAACAAGACCAGCTTGAATTGCTTCTAATACTTGTTTTTGGCGTTTTAATTCTACATCTAGATCGATACTTGGTGATTGACCGAAAATTTTTCCGTGAATCATTTTCTGTAATTCACTTCCGCCAAACTCAGCTTTCGTCTCACCGATTATATAAACTAAATCACCAGCTTGCTTAAACTCTTGTGTTGTTACATGTTTTAAGTCATGTACAAGTCCGACCATCCCAACAGTTGGTGTTGGATATACAGCTTCGCCACTACGTTCGTTATACATCGATACGTTTCCGCCGATAACTGGTGTTTGTAATGTGCGACAAGCTTCACTCATACCGTCTACTGATTTCTCAATTTGCCAGAAGATTTCTGGTTTTTCTGGGTTACCGAAGTTTAAGCAATCTGTAATTGCAAGTGGCTCACCGCCAGAGCATACGATATTACGCGCTGCCTCTGCTACTGCAATTTTACCGCCCATTTCTGGATCTAGATAAATGTAGCGAGAATTACAATCTGTCGTCATTGCTAATCCTTTTTCTGTACCGCGTACACGTACAACTGCTGCATCTGAACCTGGTGTAACCACTGTGCTTGTACGAACTTGGTAATCGTATTGATCGTATACCCACTCTTTACTTGCAATTGTTGGTTGCTGTAATAGAGCGAATAACGCTTCTTTATAATTTTCTACTTTTGGCGTTTCCATTTTCATTGCTTGGAATTCAGCAAAGTATGCTGCTTCTTTTGATGGTTTATGATAAATTGGTGCTTCTTCTGCTAAAGCATCTGCTGGAACTTCAGCTACCTTTTCACCTTTATGGAATAAACGAAGCATTTTATCTTCCGTTACTTTCCCCATCGTAACCGCTGCGAGACCATACTTCTCAAATAAATCTACTATTTCTTGTTCTCTACCTTTTTTCACAACAATTAACATACGCTCTTGTGATTCAGACAGCATCATTTCATATGGTGTCATCCCTGTTTCACGCTGTGGTACATCATCTAAGTACATTTCAATACCCATTCCTGCTTTACTTGCCATTTCTGCAGAAGATGATGTTAAACCAGCCGCACCCATATCTTGAATTCCAACAAGTGCATCAGATTGAATTAATTCTAAACACGCTTCAATAAGAAGTTTTTCCATAAATGGATCCCCTACTTGAACCGCTGGACGTTTCGCTTCTGAGCTTTCAGATAGTTCTTCCGACGCGAATGTTGCACCGTGAATACCGTCACGACCAGTTGATGCTCCTACGTACATTACTGTGTTACCAGCACCGTGCGCTTGCCCTTTTTTAATGTCTTCGTGGTTAATTAAGCCTACGCACATTGCATTTACAAGTGGATTTCCTTCGTAACATGGATCAAATTGTACTTCGCCGCCAACAGTCGGAATACCGATGCAGTTACCGTATCCTGCAATTCCTGCTACTACTTCTTCGAATAAATATTTCACACGTGGTGACTGTAATTCACCGAAACGAAGTGAGTTTAATAGAGCTACCGGACGTGCTCCCATAGAGAATACGTCACGAATAATACCACCAACACCTGTTGCTGCTCCTTGATATGGTTCAATAGCTGAAGGATGGTTATGACTTTCCATTTTAAATACAACTGCTTGATTATCACCGATATCTACAATTCCAGCGCCTTCTCCAGGTCCTTGCAGAACGCGCTCACCTGTCGTTGGAAACTTACGAAGAACTGGTTTTGAATTTTTATAACTACAATGTTCAGACCACATTACAGAGAACAATCCTGTTTCTGTATAATTTGGCAGACGACCTAAAATCTTTTCAACCATGGCAAACTCTTCGTCTGTTAGCCCCATTTCCGCATATATACGCTCTTCTTTAATTTGTGTTGGATTTGGTTCAAGCATTAACGACATATGTTTCCCTCCACTGTTTTAAGATAGATTGAAAGACTTTTAACCCTTCAGCACCGCCAAGTAATTCATCTACAGCACGCTCTGGGTGTGGCATCATACCAAGTACATTTCCTTTTTCGTTTACAATACCAGCAATATCTGAAACGCTACCGTTAGGATTTTCTACGTAACGGAATGCGATTTGATTATTCTCTTCTAATCTTTTAAGAGTCTCTTCGTCACAATAGTAATTCCCCTCACCATGAGCGATTGGAATATTGATTACTTCATTTTTTTCATATTGCGATGTAAACATCGTTTCATTATTTTCAACACGCAACTGAACAGTGCGACACATAAATTTTAAATTTTCGTTTCTCATTAATGCTCCTGGTAGTAATCCTGATTCAACAAGAATCTGGAATCCATTACATACACCTAAAATCGGCTTTCCTTGCTCAGCAGCTTTTTGTACTGCTTTCATTGCATTAGCAAAGCGAGAAATAGCACCGCAGCGTAAGTAGTCACCGTAAGAAAATCCACCTGGTAGTAGAATTGCATCATATTCATCTAAATTCTCTGTATCGTGCCAAACGTAATCTACTTCTTCGCCAAGCTCATCTTTAATTGCATGGAACATATCGACATCACAGTTCGAACCCGGAAATACTATTACGGCAAATTTCACTGTGCGACAACCTCCTCAACTTCATAACGGAAGTCTTCCATTACAACGTTCGCTAATAGTTTTTCACACATTTCTTTTACCTTGCTATCTAAATCAGATACAGATTTATCAATTGTTAGTTCCATGTACTTTCCGATTCGAACGTCTTGTACTTCTGTGAATGAAAGACTATGAAGTGCTCCTTTTACTGCTGTTCCTTGTGGATCTAATACGCTTTCTCTTAATGTTACATATACCTTAACTTTATACATGTGAAATTCCCCCTAAACGTTTTAAAATCTCTTCATAAGCATCTGTTAAATTTCCAAGATCACGACGGAATACGTCTTTATCAAACTTTTCATTGCTCGTTTCATCCCATAAACGGCAAGTATCTGGTGAAATTTCATCCGCTAAAATGATTTCTCCTTCTTCCGTTACACCAAACTCTAATTTGAAATCTACTAATCTTACACGACAGCTTGCGAAATGATCAATCAACACTTGATTGATTTGTAGAGCCATATCTCGTAATACGCTTACTTGCTCTGGCGATGCAACGTTTAATACACGAATATGATCTTCCGTTACAAGCGGATCTCCTAAATCATCATCTTTGAAGTAAAATTCTACGATTGGTTCTGCAAGTACAGTTCCCTCTTCCATTCCTAATCGTTTTGAAAGACTTCCTGCAATTACATTTCTTGTGACAACTTCTAAAGGAATAATACTCACTTTTTTAACAAGTTGTTCTGTTTCAGATAACTTCTCAACAAAATGTGTTTTAATTCCTACTTCTTGTAACTTTCTGAACAATAAAGTTGTAATTTCATTGTTCAAACGACCTTTTCCTGTAATCGTCTCTTTTTTCTCCCCATTGAAAGCAGTCGCACTATCTTTGTACTCTACCCAAACCATATCTGCTGATTCTGTACGATAAATTCTTTTTGCCTTACCTTCATACAGCAATTCTAGCTTTTGCATTTCGCAAGCCCCCTGTAGTTTGAAAAATGTGAATAATGTTTTTATAAAGAATGGCACAGAATGACTCTATTCTGTGCCATATGAAATTTTACGCTTCGTTTAATCCAAGGCGTTCAAAGATTGTATCAACGTGTTGCATATGATGCTCATAGTTGAAGCATTCATTAATTTCTTCTTGTGTTAACTTGCTTGTAATACGCTCATCAGCTTCTACAAGCTCTTTAAATTGTACTTGTGTTTCCCAAGCTTCCATCGCTTTAGGCTGTACGATATCATAAGCTTCTTCACGTACCATACCTTTGTCGATTAGTGTAAGCATTACGCGCTGAGAATAAATTAAGCCGTATGTTCTTTTCATATTGCGTTTCATATTCTCTGGGTATACAGTTAAGTTTTTAACGATATTACCAAAGCGATTTAACATGTAATTTAATGCGATTGTAGCATCTGGTAAAATTACGCGTTCTGCTGAAGAGTGAGAAATGTCACGCTCATGCCACAATGGAACATTCTCATAAGCTGTCATCATATAACCGCGGATAACACGAGCTAAACCAGTCATATTTTCAGATCCAATTGGATTACGCTTATGTGGCATTGCAGAAGAACCTTTTTGGCCTTTTGCGAAAGCTTCTTCAACTTCACGTGTTTCACTCTTTTGTAAGCCACGAATCTCAACTGCCATCTTTTCGATAGATGTTGCGATTAATGCAAGTGTTGACATGTAGTGTGCGTGACGATCACGTTGCAATGTTTGTGTTGAAATTGGTGCTGCTTCTAATCCTAGATTTTCACAAACATATTTTTCTACGAATGGATCGATATTTGCATATGTACCAACCGCACCAGATAGTTTACCAACACGAACTGTATCAGCAGCTTGTTTGAAACGTTCTACGTTACGTTTCATCTCTTCATACCAAAGACCAAGTTTTAAACCGAATGTTGTTGGTTCTGCATGAACACCGTGTGTTCTTCCCATCATGATTGTGTATTTATGCTCTTTCGCTTTGTTAGCTAAAATGCTTACAAAGTTCTCTAAGTCTTTTAATATAATTTCATTCGCTTGTTTTAAGATGTAAGATAATGCTGTATCTACTACATCTGTAGATGTTAAACCGTAATGAACCCATTTACGTTCTTCGCCTAGTGCTGGCGTTTCTGATACAGCACGAGTGAATGCAACTACGTCATGACGTGTTTCTTTTTCAATTTCATAAATACGATCAATATCAAATGATGCATGTTCACGAATTTTTTTAACATCTTCTTTTGGAATATCGCCAAGCTCAGCCCATGCTTCACAAGCTAAAATCTCAACTTCTAACCACGCTTTAAATTTGTTCTCTTCCGTCCAAATCGCACCCATTTCAGGGCGTGTATAACGACTAATCATCTTTTTCCCTCCAACAGTTGTTCTTGATGGTCCCAAATATGCAAACTCTTCGCTTTTTCTAGAGCGACTTCAATATTATCATTTAAAATATTAACATGCCCCATTTTTCGCTGTGCTTTTGCTTCTTCTTTTCCATACAAGTGTAAATAGCACCCGGTTAATCTATTCACTTGTCTTAGGACCCCTTCTATATGTTCGCCTAAAATGTTTACCATGACAACTGGTTTTAACAAATTTGTTTCTCCTAGAGGTAAATTACAGATTGCTCGAATATGTTGACCAAATTGGCTCGTTTCACATGCATCCTGTGTATAGTGTCCTGAATTGTGAGGTCTTGGTGCTAATTCATTAATGTAAATCTCACCATTAGCTGTAGCAAACATCTCTACAGCTAGTGTTCCCACAAGTTTTAATTCATCCGCAAGTACCTTTGCATAAGCAATTGCTTTTTGAGAAAGCTCTTCTGTAATACGAGCTGGAACGATAGATTCATGCAAAATGTTATTTACATGAATATTTTCCGCTACCGGAAATACTTTCGTTTCACCACTTACACTACGAATCACAATAACGGATACTTCTTTTTCAAAAGGCACCCATTTCTCTAAAATACACTCTGCTTTATCCACAAGATCTCTTGCTGTCTCAACATCAGCCTCACTTCTTAAAACAACTTGCCCTTTCCCATCATATCCACCTGTCGTCGTTTTTAAGACGGAAGGGAATGATAACTCAGCAATTGCTTCTGTAAGCTGATCTTGATTTTGAACTAATCTATACGTTGCTACTGGTAACCCAGCCTTCTCAATTGCATTCTTTTCTGTAAAACGATTTTGCGTTTTATTTAACAACTGACTACCCTGTGGCAAGTAAGCATGTTTTTCAAGCCATTGTAAACATCTATAATCAATATTCTCAAATTCATATGTGACAACATCACTTATCTCTGCTAAATGCTGAATTGCCTTTAAATCGTCATACGGTGCAACAATTTCAATATCAGCAACTTGTGCACATGGTGAATGCTTTGTAGGATCTAAAACAGCAATTTTATATCCCATCTCCTTGGCTGCCAATGCCATCATTCTTCCTAGCTGGCCGCCTCCAATAATGCCGATTGTTTTTCCAGGTAAAATGATTCTCGTCATACTAGCTCACTACCTTCACGCACATCTTTTTCAATCGCTTCTCGTCTCAATTCTAATGCATCATGTATATCATCATGGAATGATCCAAGTATTTGTGCAGCAAGTAATCCAGCATTCGTTGAACCGGCTTTACCAATTGCAACAGTTGCAACTGGAACACCTCCTGGCATTTGGACGATGGATAATAATGAATCTAAGCCGTTTAATGCTTTTGATTGAACTGGAACTCCAATTACAGGAAGATTTGTCTTCGCTGCAACCATTCCTGGTAAATGTGCTGCTCCACCAGCTCCAGCAATAATAACTTTCAATCCACGTTCACGAGCCGTCTCTGCATATTCAAACATATAATCCGGAGTCCGATGAGCGGATACAACTTTTTTCTCATACGGTATATTTAATTCATCTAAAATGTCACAAGCATATTTCATTGTTTCCCAGTCTGATGTACTTCCCATTATGACTCCAACTAGTGATTTCATATTAGAATCCCCCCGATTCAAATAAAAAAAGCCTGAAATAGAACAGTTTCTCTTTTACTATGAGAGAAAGCGCTCTACTCAGGCATACGTATCCCTTGTGAATAGAAAAATACCGAGTGACTTTCCCTCATAGTCTAACGAATAACGGTCGTTAGGTAGAGACTTGCAGGCCATATCCCCGCGATTATATGAGGTCTTATATTATTGTTTCTATGGCTATATTAACAATATTTCATAAACGATGTCAATAAATAATCGAATGTTTTTTTATTAGTAGTCAATAACGTTCGTGTTTTAGTTATATTCAAAAGAAGAATTGCAACTATATGCAAGAAGAAAAAGGAATTAGAATATATATTTCTAGAGATCTATTTACTTATAATCGTTTATATAGTACTTCAGTATGTTTTAAATCAAAATATATACACTCTTGTATTCTACACATCAATAGAACTTTTATTATAACGATTTAATTTCTAAGGAGGATAAACGTGAAAGAAAGAACTATGCTATTATCCTATTTATTTTTTTCTATCGCAGTAATTGTTGTAATTATTGAATACTTATTTATAGCATCTCATTATTTAAAATATATACTTATGATAGAAATAATGTGTCCTATTTTAAGTATTACTTTAGCGGCATTAGGAAAATCCGGAACACAAAAAATCATTGCTATTATTTTAAACAGTCTCTATTTCATTCTTTTTTCGTCTTTAGCGTTATTAAATTTATGGATTATAACATTCGGTAAATAAAAATAAACACAAAAAAACCTAAGTCGAAACGACTTAGGTTTTTGCTTGGCGACGTCCTACTCTCACAGGGACAAGGTCCCAACTACCATCGGCGCTAGAGAGCTTAACTTCCGTGTTCGGTATGGGAACGGGTGTGACCTCTCTGCCATCATCACCAAACTATGAAGGCATATTCCTTCAAAACTAGATAACATTGCTACATATTATATGGTTAAGTCCTCGATCTATTAGTATTCGTCAGCTCCACATGTCACCATGCTTCCACCTCGAACCTATCAACCTGATCATCTTTCAGGGATCTTACTAGCTTACGCTATGGGAAATCTCATCTTGAGGGGGGCTTCATGCTTAGATGCTTTCAGCACTTATCCCTTCCGCACATAGCTACCCAGCTATGCCCTTGGCAGAACAACTGGTACACCAGCGGTGCGTCCATCCCGGTCCTCTCGTACTAAGGACAGCTCCTCTCAAATTTCCTACGCCCACGACGGATAGGGACCGAACTGTCTCACGACGTTCTGAACCCAGCTCGCGTACCGCTTTAATGGGCGAACAGCCCAACCCTTGGGACCGACTACAGCCCCAGGATGCGATGAGCCGACATCGAGGTGCCAAACCTCCCCGTCGATGTGGACTCTTGGGGGAGATAAGCCTGTTATCCCCGGGGTAGCTTTTATCCGTTGAGCGATGGCCCTTCCATGCGGAACCACCGGATCACTAAGCCCGACTTTCGTCCCTGCTCGACTTGTAGGTCTCGCAGTCAAGCTCCCTTATGCCTTTGCACTCTACGAATGATTTCCAACCATTCTGAGGGAACCTTTGGGCGCCTCCGTTACACTTTAGGAGGCGACCGCCCCAGTCAAACTGCCCACCTGACACTGTCTCCCGGGTCGATAAGACCCGTAGGTTAGAATTTCAATACAGTCAGGGCGGTATCCCACCAGCGCCTCCACCGAAGCTAGCGCTCCGGTTTCAATGGCTCCCGCCTATCCTGTACAAACTGTACCAAAATTCAATATCAGGCTACAGTAAAGCTCCACGGGGTCTTTCCGTCCTGTCGCGGGTAACCTGCATCTTCACAGGTACTATAATTTCACCGAGTCTCTGGTTGAGACAGTGCCCAAATCGTTACACCTTTCGTGCGGGTCGGAACTTACCCGACAAGGAATTTCGCTACCTTAGGACCGTTATAGTTACGGCCGCCGTTTACTGGGGCTTCAGTTCAGAGCTTCGCTTACGCTAACCCCTCTCCTTAACCTTCCAGCACCGGGCAGGTGTCACCCCCTATACTTCGCCTTACGGCTTCGCAGAGAGCTGTGTTTTTGCTAAACAGTCGCTTGGGCCTATTCACTGCGGCTTTCCGTTAAGAAAGCACCCCTTCTCCCGAAGTTACGGGGTCATTTTGCCGAGTTCCTTAACCAGAGTTCTCTCGCACACCTTAGGATTCTCTCCTCGCCTACCTGTGTCGGTTTGCGGTACAGGCACCTTTTATCTCGCTAGAAGCTTTTCTTGGCAGCGGGGAATCAAAGACTTCGCTCCATAAGGAGCTTCCCCATCACAGCTCAGCCTTCACGATAAGCGGATTTGCCTACTTATCAGCCTAACTGCTTGGACGTGCACAACCAATCGCACGCTTCTTCTATCCTTCTGCGTCCCTCCATTGCTCAAACGATAAAGAGGTGGTACAGGAATATCAACCTGTTGTCCATCGCCTACGCCTGTCGGCCTCGGCTTAGGTCCTGACTAACCCTGAGCGGACGAGCCTTCCTCAGGAAACCTTAGGCATTCGGTGGACGGGATTCTCACCCGTCTTTCGCTACTCATACCGGCATTCTCACTTCTAAGCGCTCCACCAGTCCTTCCGGTCTGACTTCACTGCACTTAGAACGCTCCCCTACCACTGATACCATTGGTATCAATTCGCAGCTTCGGTGGTGTATTTAGCCCCGGTACATTTTCGGCGCAGAGTCACTCGACTAGTGAGCTATTACGCACTCTTTAAATGGTGGCTGCTTCTAAGCCAACATCCTAGTTGTCTAAGCAACTCCACATCCTTTTCCACTTAATACACACTTTGGGACCTTAGCTGGCGATCTGGGCTGTTTCCCTCTTGACTACGGATCTTATCACTCGCAGTCTGACTCCTAAGGATAAGTCATTGGCATTCGGAGTTTGACTGAATTCGGTAATCCGATGAGGACCCCTAGTTCAATCAGTGCTCTACCTCCAAGACTCTTACACTTAAGGCTAGCCCTAAAGCTATTTCGGGGAGAACCAGCTATCTCCAGGTTCGATTGGAATTTCTCCGCTACCCACACCTCATCCCCGCACTTTTCAACGTGCGTGGGTTCGGGCCTCCATTCAGTGTTACCTGAACTTCACCCTGGACATGGGTAGATCACCTGGTTTCGGGTCTACGACCACGTACTAAACGCCCTATTCAGACTCGCTTTCGCTGCGGCTCCGCCTCTTCAGCTTAACCTTGCACGGGATCGTAACTCGCCGGTTCATTCTACAAAAGGCACGCCATCACCCATTAACGGGCTCTGACTATTTGTAGGCACACGGTTTCAGGATCTCTTTCACTCCCCTTCCGGGGTGCTTTTCACCTTTCCCTCACGGTACTGGTTCACTATCGATCACTAGGGAGTATTTAGCCTTGGGAGATGGTCCTCCCAGATTCCGACGGAATTTCACGTGTTCCGCCGTACTCAGGATACATTCAAGAGAGAACGAAGTTTCGACTACGGGGTTGTTACCCTCTACGACGGACCTTTCCAGGTCGCTTCGTCTACCTCGTTCCTTTGTAACTCCGTATAGAATGTCCTACAACCCCAAGAGGCAAGCCTCTTGGTTTGGGCTATGTTCCGTTTCGCTCGCCGCTACTCAGGAAATCGCATTTGCTTTCTCTTCCTCCAGGTACTTAGATGTTTCAGTTCCCTGGGTCTGTCTTCCATACCCTATGTATTCAGGTAAGGATACCATACCATTACGTATAGTGGGTTTCCCCATTCGGAAATCTTCGGATCAAAGCTTACTTACAGCTCCCCGAAGCATATCGGCGTTAGTCCCGTCCTTCATCGACTCCTAGTGTCAAGGCATCCACCGTGCGCCCTTTCTAACTTAACCAAACTAAAAATTAAAAAATATGAGCTACACTGTTATCTAGTTTTCAAAGAACATACATTTATATATGAGAGATAGTTCTCTCAAAACTGAACAAAACGAAACACGGAAACTTATATTGATGAACAGCGTTCATCAATTCTCCATAGAAAGGAGGTGATCCAGCCGCACCTTCCGATACGGCTACCTTGTTACGACTTCACCCCAATCATCTGTCCCACCTTAGGCGGCTGGCTCCATAAAGGTTACCCCACCGACTTCGGGTGTTACAAACTCTCGTGGTGTGACGGGCGGTGTGTAC
>NZ_CM127843.1:297500-300000 GCF_052805735.1 Bacillus sp. N6 | reverse complement strand
ATACTAATTTTAGTCTATTATCTTTACTAAATAAAAAAGATACCTCATATATAAGGTATCTTTTTTACATTTCAATTATATAAATCATACTGTTTAACAGTCACTATTCTTCACCTTATTACCTTTTAATAGACTACATAACTTTTGCTTATCCGCCCATCCTACTCCAATTAAAACTAAACTCGCTCCCATTATTACTCTCCATGTCAGAGATTCATTTAATAGAATAATTGAAGTAACAATACTTATTAACGGTAATGCATTTAAATATAATCCGCTTACTGATGCTGAAACTCCCTCTAGCGCTTTATTCCAAAACCAATACGCTAAAATTGTTGCTCCAATAACAAGGTATATTACACTAAGTCCCGTTTTCCAAGTTTCAATCTTCGGTAAACCGTAATAAAGAATTTCTACCAGTGCAAATGGTAATAGAATAACAGCTCCAATAATTAAAGTTAATGTTGTAAAAACCTCGTTTGATAAATACTGTTCTTGTTTTGGTCGTTTTAGCAAAACCGTGTAGAAAGCAAATAGAAAAGTACTTAATAATATCAGTATATCTCCTATTAAAGACACTTCTTGATCAGCACTTTTAGATGGAATCGTAATAAAGAGTACTCCTATAGCACCCAATATAATTCCTATCCAATAATTCAATCGAATTTTCTCTTTCAAGAAGATTGCCGAAAAAAGAATTGTAACTAATGGTAATGCAGCATCTATGATACTAACATGTAATCCACTTGTTAAAGAAATACCGTACGATGTGAACATAAAATACCCAGCTACACCGGTAAAAGCTAACAAACTCATTCTTTTCCATGGAACTTTTTTATGTACAACTGATTTTTGTAGTTGCTTAAATGAAAATAGCATACAAATTCCACCTGCAAAGAAAAGACGAATAAACAACAAAGTAAACGGCTGGATAGATTCTAAAGCCCATTTTGTTGGCGCAATAGCTGTCCCCCATAATATAACAGCCACTAATAACATGCATATTTCTTTCATAATCCCCCACACCCATCAAAAATATATGTTAACTACCTTAATTATAGATTTTTTCTTATGTAAAATCCTTTAAAAATACAAAAGGCTATGTAAAAAGAGTTAGAGTGCTACTTTTTACATAACCTTTTTATATAAGATCATAAACATTCTTTTTACATCTCGACTACATTCTTAAAAAAAGGTAATTCTTACCTATTTATTTTAAATAATAAAAATAAACACAAAAAAACCTAAGTCGAAACGACTTAGGTTTTTGCTTGGCGACGTCCTACTCTCACAGGGACAAGGTCCCAACTACCATCGGCGCTAGAGAGCTTAACTTCCGTGTTCGGTATGGGAACGGGTGTGACCTCTCTGCCATCATCACCAAACTATGAAGGCATATTCCTTCAAAACTAGATAACATTGCTACATATTATATGGTTAAGTCCTCGATCTATTAGTATTCGTCAGCTCCACATGTCACCATGCTTCCACCTCGAACCTATCAACCTGATCATCTTTCAGGGATCTTACTAGCTTACGCTATGGGAAATCTCATCTTGAGGGGGGCTTCATGCTTAGATGCTTTCAGCACTTATCCCTTCCGCACATAGCTACCCAGCTATGCCCTTGGCAGAACAACTGGTACACCAGCGGTGCGTCCATCCCGGTCCTCTCGTACTAAGGACAGCTCCTCTCAAATTTCCTACGCCCACGACGGATAGGGACCGAACTGTCTCACGACGTTCTGAACCCAGCTCGCGTACCGCTTTAATGGGCGAACAGCCCAACCCTTGGGACCGACTACAGCCCCAGGATGCGATGAGCCGACATCGAGGTGCCAAACCTCCCCGTCGATGTGGACTCTTGGGGGAGATAAGCCTGTTATCCCCGGGGTAGCTTTTATCCGTTGAGCGATGGCCCTTCCATGCGGAACCACCGGATCACTAAGCCCGACTTTCGTCCCTGCTCGACTTGTAGGTCTCGCAGTCAAGCTCCCTTATGCCTTTGCACTCTACGAATGATTTCCAACCATTCTGAGGGAACCTTTGGGCGCCTCCGTTACACTTTAGGAGGCGACCGCCCCAGTCAAACTGCCCACCTGACACTGTCTCCCGGGTCGATAAGACCCGTAGGTTAGAATTTCAATACAGTCAGGGCGGTATCCCACCAGCGCCTCCACCGAAGCTAGCGCTCCGGTTTCAATGGCTCCCGCCTATCCTGTACAAACTGTACCAAAATTCAATATCAGGCTACAGTAAAGCTCCACGGGGTCTTTCCGTCCTGTCGCGGGTAACCTGCATCTTCACAGGTACTATAATTTCACCGAGTCTCTGGTTGAGACAGTGCCCAAATCGTTACACCTTTCGTGCGGGTCGGAACTTACCCGACAAGGAATTTCGCTACCTTAGGACCGTTATAGTTACGGCCGCCGTTTACTGGGGCTTCAGTTCAGAGCTTCGCTTACGCTAACCCCTCTCCTTAACCTTCCAGCACCGGGCAG
>NZ_CM127843.1:285000-292500 GCF_052805735.1 Bacillus sp. N6 | reverse complement strand
AACTGGTGCCTTAGTAGACTTTTTAAATTTACCCAAAATGCTAGAAAAAATATATGAATTTATTCATGATGAGGGATTACGATTACAAAAGGGAAGCTTTGGCCAAGAACTTATCGAAAAAAACTTCAATTTTCTTACTTACATTTATCAATTACTAGATCTTCTCGAACATAATTACAAAAAGATAAGCGTAATCATACCAAACTATAATTATGAAAAATACTTACCTGATCGAATCGAATCAATATTAAACCAAACCTACCCTCTTTACGAACTAATTTTCTTAGACGATGCCTCCACTGATCATAGCGTATCAACATTTAAAGAACTGCTCTCAAAAGAAAATAAGATCCATCTGAAGGTTCAACAGGTTATTAATGATACAAACTCTGGTTCTGTATTTAAACAATGGATAAAAGGCGTCACTGCAGCAACTGGTGATTATATTTGGATTGCAGAGGCCGATGACTTATGCGATAAGACATTTTTACAAGAGGTGATGCAGGGGTTTTATATAAATAACAATATTGCCTTAAGCTATACACAATCAAAACAAATAGACGAACAAGGAAATGTATTGGCTAATCATTATTTAAATTACACAAATGATATCGATGAAGAAAAATGGAAAGCCCCCTATTTTCGAAAAGGCGTCGATGAAATACAAGATACTTTACTTATCAAAAACACTATACCTAATGTCTCGAGTGTAGTTTTTAAAAATATAGATATGAAGAAAACAGAAAAACAGCTAGAAAAGTTCAAAATAGCTGGTGACTGGTTCTTCTATGTTTCTCTTCTTACAGAGGGAGATATTTACTTCAATCCAGCCCCCCTAAACTATCATAGACGACATTTAAATAGCGTAACAAGAACAGAAGATTCATATTCCCATTACAATGAAGTTGTGCAAATGCAAAATTTCATTAAAGAAAGCTTTACTATCGACGACATTTCTAAAATGAAAATGTATACATATAGACAGTATCTTAAAGCATACTTAAAAATTTAAACGTATGCTTTCTCTGCCATCAATATCTCTTGTAAGGCGATATTATTATTTAAGGGGGAATACTCTTTGAAAGACTTTATAGAGGAACATAAAGATTTAATTTCTCAAATCGCACACAGCTACAATGTAAATGCAAGTATCCATCCTGAGGATCATATCTTTCAGTTCATTGTCACTAATCCCGTTTTCCCATCAAAAAAAGAAGCGATAGATTACTATTTTAAAGACGGGCAAAACTCAGCACAAATACTCTTAGACTTAATCACTTCCCTTTATCCTCCTACAGGCAATCCAATCAAATTGTTAGAGTTTGCATCTGGATACGGCTGCGTAACACGTCATTTATTAAATCTACAAGCGAATTTGAGTATAACCGCTTGCGATATACACGAAGAGGCCATTTCCTTTATTGAAAACAAATTAAATAATCCTTCTATATTATCTCATCCTGAGCCCGAACAGTTAAAATTAGACTCCTCTACGTACGATATTGTTTTTTGTCTATCCTTTTTTTCTCATATGCCTGATACAACTTGGTTTCGTTGGCTGCAAACATTGTATAACGCTGTTTCACCTGGTGGTTTATTCATTTTCACAACCCATGGCTATCAAAGTAAAAAATATTTCGGGTTTCCAAATTTAAACGAACATGGCTATTGGTTTCTCTCTTCTAGTGAACAATTCGATTTAGATGTTAATCAGTACGGACAAACAATAGTTAGTCCCTCTTACGTATGTGACAAAATTAAATTACTGCCCCATAACCCAATCATCAAAAAGTATACTGAAGGATTTTGGTGGGAACATCAAGACCTTTGGGTAATAGAAAAAGAAGTAAAATAATAAACCACGCTCTGCTTATATACAAGTAGAGTGTGGTTTATTATTTTTTACTATATAAGAACTCTTCAATCCATAGTTTATTTAATCTAATCCCATTTTTAAAATCTATTTTAGGCTCCCAATTCAATTCTTGTTTTACCTTATCAATATTTAAAATGATTCTTTGAACGTTCTCTTGTTTTTGTTTATAACAGATAAAATCCACTTTTCTTTCTGTTATTTTCTCTAGTTCCACTATAATTCGTTTTAAAGAAAGACCTTTGCCACTCCCTATGTTATATACGCAAGATTTCAATTGATTTAATTGTGCTAGTTGTATAGTAATTTCAACTAAATCATCGATATAAATATAATCTCTAATAATCTCCTCTGGATTCCCATATATATTAATCCTCTCATTACTGAGATGCTGATACAAAAAACAATTTATCGCCCCAACTTTTTTTAAGGGGTTTTGGTATTTTCCATACGGATTAGAATATCTACATACAACATAATCTATTCCATATTTTCTCTTATAAAAATACAAATAATTCTCGAGCGAAACTTTTGTTATTCCATACGGGGAAAGTGGTCTTAATGGATGTTTCTCATCAATAGGCAAATATTCAGGTTCACCATAAACTGTGCCTCCTGAAGAAGCTAATATAATTTTTTTAATACGAAAATCTTTAACACTTTCCATGAAATTAAGAAAAAATAAACTGCTATTAATATCGCCGAAAACATCTTCAATTGAAGTTGCTACGTTAGACGTCGCAGCTAAATAAATAATAATATCTATATTCACTAAAGCCTTATATATATCCTCAACATTTTCTAAATCACCTTTAATAAATTCAACTTCACTTATAATATTTTGAGGGAAATTATTTATATGCCTGGAAAATACTTTTACATTTTGCCCCTGTTTCAATAAACCCAATGCGAGGTTGATACCAATGAAACTATTTCCACCTACTATTAAATAATTATTCTTCCACATAATATCATCTCTCTAGTAATAAATTTTTCTCATCGTCAAACCTAAAAATATAAACAAATAAACTGGATCATTTCGATTATTCATCTTCTTATCATTGTATGTTTGTTATAAATTTTCATTATCTTTATTTTCTATTTTCATTTTGGAATAACTTCCTTATTCAGATTGACTGCAAAAACACTCATAATATTTACTCATCCCCATGAATATATTTAATAAACAATCCTCACTTGTTTAACCCATAAAAAAACTTCTACATACACAAGGTTCTCAAAAAAAGGAGTGCGAAATTCATGAAAAATATAAATCAAGAGCTTTTAAATCATGTAATTCTACATAAAGACCGAATTCCGCATTACCATAAAGACTTTCCCCTTATACTATTTTGGAGTCACAGAAGCGGATGCACCGCATTAGCTAATTGGTTCTTTTTTCAAATTGGATTATTTACTGAAGCAAAGAAATACAATGACTTTATTCATTACTATGAGTTCTGGGTGTATAAGAACAATATAAATTACATACCAGAGTTACAGAATGGTCTTCTAGAAGGTAAAAAGGATGTTTGTAAACTTGTGCGAAATCCCTATACAAGGGCTGTCAGCTCATTTCTATTACTTGCTGACAATCCATACGCTAGCCCCCAATGGGAAAGTATCCGTCATTATTTTTATAATAATAAATATAGTAATCAAGGAATATCATTTAAACAATTTTTATATTACGTTCAGGCATTTGGTTCCAATTCCCTAGCAATAGATATACATTTTAGCCAACAATACGTCCCTGGTGAAGAAAACTTCATCCAATGTTATATTCCTTTAGAAGATTTTAATGCACAAATCACCAAACTAGAACACACGTACGATTTGATAAAATCCAATTTAGCACTTCTTACAAATTCAGATCATCATCGCGCCCACAAGATGATTTATGCAGGGAGCTATGCAGAACTTAGCATTACAGATGAAGCCTTCCCACGATTTCCAACATACGAAAGCTTTTATGATAAAGAAACCATGGATTTAGTTACAGAAATATATGCACAGGACTTTGAAATGTACCCGTACACGAGAGGGATACTTTAAGTCTATACATTTTTCTATGAATAAAAGCTAATGCATCGCATAGCATAAAGTGAAACTTTAATTCGAGTCGGGTTCTCTTCAACTAATTATTCCCTTTTCCTAATCGCTATTTTAAGAGATACCTAACTTTCACCTATTCCCTTTGATTTCGCCGATTGTTGACGTGTATCATACTTTCCATAAATAGATTGCATGTAACATAGGAGTGATGTCGTGTGGAAATCAATTTGAAACACAATAATGGGTACTGCGTTATTTGCGAAAAGAAAGCTACATTTATAGAGCATAATGATTGGCTTAGAGATCATTATTTATGTGCTACATGTAACTCTATCCCAAGGCAGCGAGCTTTAATCCATACTTTACACACATTTTTTCCAAAATGGGATTCCTATAGTATCCACGAATCCTCTCCTGGAGGAATTACAACTCAGCTACTATTAAAAAACTGTAAAAACTATACATATTCTCAATACTTTAAAAACTATCCTCTTGGCCAATACTTTCAAGGAATTAGATGTGAGAACTTAGAAGACATGACTTTTGAAAATGAATCTTTTGATTTATTCATTACTCAAGACGTTTTTGAGCATGTAATGACACCAAACAAAGCCTTTAAAGAAATAGAACGAGTATTAAAACCTGGCGGCGCTCATGTATTTACTGTCCCTTGGTATCATACACTCACAAAAACTGTGCAAAGAGCAAGATTGAATAAAGAGGTGATTGAATATATTGAAGAGCCCATTTATCACGGAAACCCTATTGATGAGAATGGGTCTTTAGTAACGTTCGATTGGGGGCAGGATATGATTGAATATATTTATACACACACGAATATGTATACCATTGTTTATTTACAAAAGGATAGATCACTCGGGTTAGATGCTGAATTTTTACATGTTTTTATTAGTAAAAAGCAAGAAAATAAGGTTTAATCACTATATAATTCGGAGGTTTGACAAATGCATAACTTTAAGTTAGGAAGTGATTTTGATAATCTTGTTAATTCACTATCTGATGTTGAACTTCTAAATTTATTTATACAAAGTTGTTCCCAAACAACGATAAATGGGGTTCCCGTACCTAGGTTTCCTCCTGAAGAAATTCAAAAACAATTTGTAGGTGCTTCCTATGAACATGCTCTTTATGAAGCATATTTGTTTTATAGCTATATAAAACAATACGCCAAGAATTTAGGTGTTCCCGTGAATAAAGAAAGTAAAGTTTTAGACTTCGGCTGCGGATGGGGAAGAATTATACGCTTCTTATTTAAAGATGCCTCTGATCAAAATTTACTTGGCATTGATGTGGATCCTGCGATGATCACACTTTGTAATGAAACACTAGGAAGAGGGATATATAAAACAGCAAGTCCACATCCCCCCTGTAGAATTTATTAGTGACAATTCATTAGATATCATATTCGCTTATTCTGTATTCTCACATTTATCCGAAGAAACTGCTGAAAATTGGATAAAAGAATTTTCAAGAGTTCTTCGCCCTGGTGGAATTTTCATCGCAACAACACAAGCGCGCTATTTTCTTGATTTTTGTCAACAATTCCACGAACATCCTGAATTAATTCAAACAGGATGGCATAAAACTTTATCTCAAGCTTTTCCAGATATACATCGCGCCATCTCGGATTATGAAAACGGAAAATTTGTCCACAGCGCTACTGGTGCAGGGGATGTTAGAAATAGTAGTTTTTACGGAGAAACTGTTATACCTAGGACTTATATTGAAAATCATTATGAGAAATATTTAAAGCTACAAGACTTTTTTGATGATGTAAATCGATTACCACAAGCCCTCTTTGTCCTTCAAAAAATTTAATTCCTTTTATTCAACGTAATACACTTAATTTCATGACGAAAAGCACTTTCTATTTCAGCTATATATCAAATTACCTAATACTCTCTTATTAAGTAAGCTGTAAAAGCAAATTCAATACATGCCATAAAAAAAACAGTAAACAGCTAACATATCTCTTGTTTTAAAATTACTCCACCAAATCAAGAATAACTTCCCAACAATTGAACTACGAAAAACATGAGGGGGATATACTTTGAAAATAATCGCTTTTTACTTACCACAATTCCATCAAATTAAAGAAAATGATCGATGGTGGGGGAAAGGATTTACTGAATGGACAAATACTAAAAGTGCACGACCTTTATTTTCAGGACATTATCAACCGAGGGAACCTTATCAAGATTTTTATTATGACTTAACTAGCCCCTCCGTAAGAAAGTGGCAAGCAGAAATCGCTAAAGCATACGGTATATATGGTTTTTGTTATTATCATTATTGGTTTAAGGGAAAAAGACTATTAGAAACCCCCTTCAATGAGGTACTAAAGATGAAGGAACCTGACTTCCCTTTTTGTCTTTCTTGGGCAAATGAACCATGGACAAAATCTTGGGATGGCCTCGATAAACATATATTAATGCCTCAAGATTACGGAGATATATCTGATTGGAAGGAACACTTTGATTATTTATTACAGGCTTTCCAAGATGAGAGATATATTTATATAGATGATAAACCTCTATTCATTATTTATCGTCCAGGACATATTCCTGATTGTGAAAAAATGCTTAATTACTGGAATGCATTAGCGCGAGAAAATGGTTTAAAAGGCATATACTTTGCTGAAACATTAAACAGTTTTCCACTACCTAATATAAATGGATTCGATGCTAGCATTCAGTTTGAACCTTTCTATACAATTGCCCATGATAGCTCTTCAGACATAAATAAGGTCATATATGATTCTGATATGCAATTGAATGTTTGGGACTACGATAAAGTATGGATGTATATATTACAACGATCGCTCCCAAAGAAAAAAACATTTCCTGGGGCTTTTGTTGATTGGGATAATACTGCACGACGTAAAAACGCAAATAGCAGCATCTTTGTAGGTTCTACCCCTGAAAAGTTCACCATATATTTAAGCAAGCAAATTCATCGTACTTACTCTTTTTACAACAGCGAGTTTTTATTTATTAACGCATGGAATGAGTGGGCGGAAGGAACTTACTTAGAACCAGATAAAAAATATGGATTTTCTTATTTAGAAGGAGTTAAAAATGCAATTGATAGAGGTATGAAAGCATACAAAAAAGACGAGTCATTCTGACTCGTCTTAAAGTTGCTTGGCGACGTCCTACTCTCACAGGGACAAGGTCCCAACTACCATCGGCGCTAGAGAGCTTAACTTCCGTGTTCGGTATGGGAACGGGTGTGACCTCTCTGCCATCATCACCAAACTATGAAGGCATATTCCTTCAAAACTAGATAACATTGCTACATATTATATGGTTAAGTCCTCGATCTATTAGTATTCGTCAGCTCCACATGTCACCATGCTTCCACCTCGAACCTATCAACCTGATCATCTTTCAGGGATCTTACTAGCTTACGCTATGGGAAATCTCATCTTGAGGGGGGCTTCATGCTTAGATGCTTTCAGCACTTATCCCTTCCGCACATAGCTACCCAGCTATGCCCTTGGCAGAACAACTGGTACACCAGCGGTGCGTCCATCCCGGTCCTCTCGTACT
>NZ_CM127843.1:275000-280000 GCF_052805735.1 Bacillus sp. N6 | reverse complement strand
TGTTTCACTGAAATATCAGCCTTATATCTCTTTCATCTTTAGTATCATCTATTTCCATACAGCTATATTCTCTTAATAAATATTTAAGATATGCTCAAGGTTCGAATTGATTAATAGTATTTCCTTTTTAAACACATATACTGGATTAAAAATACGCACCTCAATGTATCAAGTGTACCGAACACACACATACAGAACGCTCGTTCCTTTCATTACTTCACTTTTTATATAACATTAATAGATATTAAACCCATACCTATATTTACGTTTTACTGCTAAAAGAGCGAATCATTTCACTAACAAAGCATTTAGTTTCATTTCTAGTATATATCCCCCTTTTGAAATACATATAGAATCATAATTTCCGTTGTTTCTATCTCCCCCCTAAGAATACACAACCATACAAAAACAATCCTACAACAAGGTATACGACGGCTGCACAATTATAAATCTTAATCCTCTCAATACCTACAGGGGTGCTGTCCGCCTTTAACACAAATATATACTAAAAAAATTTCAATATAAAATGGCCGGAATTTCTACACTAAGAAAAATCCGGCTCTTATTTTTAGGCAACAACCAAAATCATTTTTACATTCAGTATTAAATGTCTATTCAATATTCCCTACTCCGCTCTGGTAAAGGTGAATGTATCATATCTGTCACTGCATAATATAGATTTTCTGGATGTTCGGCTATCCGATGACATAAATACAAATACCAATCTTTCCCATAAGTCAGATACACTCTAGCGTTATGTCCTTTGTTTTTCAAATTTCTTAACATATCCGGACGAATTCCATATAACATTTCTATTTCTACATTAGGGTGACTAAAATATTGACGTTGCTCCATCTCTTTAATAAGAATTTCATCATGTGTAGCTATAGATACAGGGTGATGGTTTTCAACTAGTTTTTCTACAATTTGAAGATACTGTTGATTTAAATCAGTTGATCTAGGCATAGCAATATCCGGAACTTCTTGATAGGCACCTTTTACAACTCTTATTTTTCCTGGATAATGAAGGAGTTCTTGAATATCATTGTTTGAGCGGTATAAATGTGCCTGTATTGTTATCCCTACATTATGATATTGCTCAGTTACCTTTTTATAAATGGAAAGAATGTCCGCTGCTTTAGATGATTCTTCCATACTTATCATAAGGGTAGTTCCATGTACTTTCGCCTTCTCTGCCAACTCCATTAAATGAATATAAGATATTTCTGGATCTATAGATAATCCAATATGAGATAAATCGAGTGATACTGTTTGTTTCATAGATAGAGCACCCATGTCCCCAATAAGATTCAAAAACTCATTTTTTGCTTTATAGCATGCCTCTATATCTAGAGTATTTTCCCCTATGTATTCTAGTGAAGTATGATAACCTTTTGTAATTAGTTCTTTTGCCGTCCCAATTCCTTCATGTCTCGTTTCTCCGGTGACAAAGCGTTTCGCAGCTTGTAATAATAACGCATAGAGTTCAGTGGATTGTTGTACATATGCTTTTATATGTTCATTTCGTGCAATCGATTTAAATGCCTGAGCTACTTGTAATTCTGGTTTAGTCATCACATTTTCATCTCCTTTAGAACTATTTGACCCTACTATAGCATGCTAAAATGGTTTGTATTAGTACCATTTCATCCAAACTTTTATGGTACCAATTTTGATGAAGGGAGCATTTATATGCTTTGGATACCTATTGATCGATCTTTAGATATAAGTTTAATTCGACAAGTTTATCACCAAATACGTGAACGAATATTAAACGGAGAGCTACAATCTGGTGATAAACTACCAGCAACACGGGAATTATCTTCTGAGTTAGGTGTGTCTAGGAATGTAATTTTAGAAGCTTATGATCAATTATTTTCCGAAGGCTTTTTGGTCACTCGGCAAGGAGCTGGAACATTCATTGCCGAAGGGGCTTATTTAGAACAACGTAAAAAATCAACTCTAATTGATTCTTTATATTGGTGTGAAGAAACAAACAAAGAGAGTAACATCATTAATTTTCGTTCAGGAATACCAGCATTAGACTTATTTCCACGTAAAGGATGGGCAAAGTTGTCTCACACGATATGGAATGAAACACCTCCTTCTACGTTTGGATATGATATCCCCCAAGGACGTCCCGAATTAAGAAAGGTTTTATCACGGTATTTACTAAAAACAAGAGGAGTTTTTTGTCAACCAGAACAATTGGTGATTACTTCCGGTGCAACACAAGCTTTAACACTTGTGTCTAAGTTACTTTTGTCATCAGGTGACGAAGTACTAATAGAAGATCCCATCACCAATGACATTCAAACAATTTTTAAAAATTCAGGAGCCTTTCTTTCCCCTATACCAGTTGATGATAATGGGATGAATACATCTTTGTTACCTGCAAATAAAAATCCAAAATTCATCTTCATTACTCCTTCTCATCAGTTCCCTTTAGGTGGAACGTTGCCAATTCAACGACGTGTTCAATTGGTTAACTACTCAAGAAAAACAAATTGTTACCTCATTGAAGATGATTATGATAGTGAGTTTCGATATGAAGGCTCACCTGTAAGTTCATTACAGGGGTTGGATCCCGAACGTGTTATATACATAGGTTCATTTAGTAAAATTTTATCACCGTCCCTTAGGATGGGATACTTAGTTCTTCCCTCACACCTTGTTGAAAAATGTCGCAGGGTAAAATGGTTTTCAGATTTACATACACCTTCTTTAAATCAGCTTATCCTTGCTAAATTTATTGCCGAAGGTTATTTGGAACGACATATTATGAAGATGAAAAAAATCTATAAAAATCGAAGAGACTTCCTTATCCAGCAATTACAATCAGCATTCTCAAATACAATCAATATTTTCGGTTATTCTACAGGATTACATCTGATTGTTGAATTCAATCAAGTTCAATTCACAAAAGAATTACTTGAGAAAATCCAACAACTCGGAGTGAAAGTATATCCTGTGGAAGACCACGCCATTGAAAAAGGAAAACATCACAATCGAATTATTATAGGGTATGGCCATTTAACAACTGAAGAAATAAAAGAGGGTGTGAGCAGGCTCCAGAGGGCAATACTTCGTATATATTCTTGTTAACAAATAGACTTTAAAGCTCAGCCATATTTTTCTGAAGGTATGCTACTTAAATGTGAAATTCTAATAAAGCTGTTTCTTGCTAGATAAACGTACTCATACTCATAGAGCCCACATTAATTACAAGTTTATTTTACAAAACACAAAAAAGACGAGTCATTCTGACTCGTCTTAAAGTTGCTTGGCGACGTCCTACTCTCACAGGGACAAGGTCCCAACTACCATCGGCGCTAGAGAGCTTAACTTCCGTGTTCGGTATGGGAACGGGTGTGACCTCTCTGCCATCATCACCAAACTATGAAGGCATATTCCTTCAAAACTAGATAACATTGCTACATATTATATGGTTAAGTCCTCGATCTATTAGTATTCGTCAGCTCCACATGTCACCATGCTTCCACCTCGAACCTATCAACCTGATCATCTTTCAGGGATCTTACTAGCTTACGCTATGGGAAATCTCATCTTGAGGGGGGCTTCATGCTTAGATGCTTTCAGCACTTATCCCTTCCGCACATAGCTACCCAGCTATGCCCTTGGCAGAACAACTGGTACACCAGCGGTGCGTCCATCCCGGTCCTCTCGTACTAAGGACAGCTCCTCTCAAATTTCCTACGCCCACGACGGATAGGGACCGAACTGTCTCACGACGTTCTGAACCCAGCTCGCGTACCGCTTTAATGGGCGAACAGCCCAACCCTTGGGACCGACTACAGCCCCAGGATGCGATGAGCCGACATCGAGGTGCCAAACCTCCCCGTCGATGTGGACTCTTGGGGGAGATAAGCCTGTTATCCCCGGGGTAGCTTTTATCCGTTGAGCGATGGCCCTTCCATGCGGAACCACCGGATCACTAAGCCCGACTTTCGTCCCTGCTCGACTTGTAGGTCTCGCAGTCAAGCTCCCTTATGCCTTTGCACTCTACGAATGATTTCCAACCATTCTGAGGGAACCTTTGGGCGCCTCCGTTACACTTTAGGAGGCGACCGCCCCAGTCAAACTGCCCACCTGACACTGTCTCCCGGGTCGATAAGACCCGTAGGTTAGAATTTCAATACAGTCAGGGCGGTATCCCACCAGCGCCTCCACCGAAGCTAGCGCTCCGGTTTCAATGGCTCCCGCCTATCCTGTACAAACTGTACCAAAATTCAATATCAGGCTACAGTAAAGCTCCACGGGGTCTTTCCGTCCTGTCGCGGGTAACCTGCATCTTCACAGGTACTATAATTTCACCGAGTCTCTGGTTGAGACAGTGCCCAAATCGTTACACCTTTCGTGCGGGTCGGAACTTACCCGACAAGGAATTTCGCTACCTTAGGACCGTTATAGTTACGGCCGCCGTTTACTGGGGCTTCAGTTCAGAGCTTCGCTTACGCTAACCCCTCTCCTTAACCTTCCAGCACCGGGCAGGTGTCACCCCCTATACTTCGCCTTACGGCTTCGCAGAGAGCTGTGTTTTTGCTAAACAGTCGCTTGGGCCTATTCACTGCGGCTTTCCGTTAAGAAAGCACCCCTTCTCCCGAAGTTACGGGGTCATTTTGCCGAGTTCCTTAACCAGAGTTCTCTCGCACACCTTAGGATTCTCTCCTCGCCTACCTGTGTCGGTTTGCGGTACAGGCACCTTTTATCTCGCTAGAAGCTTTTCTTGGCAGCGGGGAATCAAAGACTTCGCTCCATAAGGAGCTTCCCCATCACAGCTCAGCCTTCACGATAAGCGGATTTGCCTACTTATCAGCCTAACTGCTTGGACGTGCACAACCAATCGCACGCTTCTTCTATCCTTCTGCGTCCCTCCATTGCTCAAACGATAAAGAGGTGGTACAGGAATATCAACCTGTTGTCCATCGCCTACGCCTGTCGGCCTCGGCTTAGGTCCTGACTAACCCTGAGCGGACGAG
>NZ_CM127843.1:267500-272500 GCF_052805735.1 Bacillus sp. N6 | reverse complement strand
GGATAACGCTTGCCACCTACGTATTACCGCGGCTGCTGGCACGTAGTTAGCCGTGGCTTTCTGGTTAGGTACCGTCAAGGTGCCAGCTTATTCAACTAGCACTTGTTCTTCCCTAACAACAGAGTTTTACGACCCGAAAGCCTTCATCACTCACGCGGCGTTGCTCCGTCAGACTTTCGTCCATTGCGGAAGATTCCCTACTGCTGCCTCCCGTAGGAGTCTGGGCCGTGTCTCAGTCCCAGTGTGGCCGATCACCCTCTCAGGTCGGCTACGCATCGTTGCCTTGGTGAGCCGTTACCTCACCAACTAGCTAATGCGACGCGGGTCCATCCATAAGTGACAGCCGAAGCCGCCTTTCAATTTCGAACCATGCAGTTCAAAATGTTATCCGGTATTAGCCCCGGTTTCCCGGAGTTATCCCAGTCTTATGGGCAGGTTACCCACGTGTTACTCACCCGTCCGCCGCTAACTTCTTGAGAGCAAGCTCTCAATCCATTCGCTCGACTTGCATGTATTAGGCACGCCGCCAGCGTTCATCCTGAGCCAGGATCAAACTCTCCAATAAAGTTAGTTTGTCTAGCATCTAAAAATAAAAATTGACGTTTCACGTTGTTTGTTTCGTTCAGTTTTCAAAGAACTACTTGGTCGCTCATTTGCGACTTCCTTATGTTAACATCTTCGTTAGTTAATGTCAACTAAGTTTTTCATTTTGTTTGTCGCTTGCGACGTTAATGTCATCGGCGACTTGTTCTATATTACACCTCTAAAGTATAATCGTCAATACGTTTTTTAAAAAACTTTATATTTTATAGATTTCATTTACGTATTTCTTCTATAGTTATATACAAGCACCCCACAGAACAATCTATGGGGTGCTCTTCTACCATAAAAACTATTGTTCTTTCGACGGCACCGAACAACTTCCATCAGCACAAGAAAGATCGCTTCCACCATCTGCTGAAAGTTCCTGTAACTTCGGTGCAGGATTCTCTTCTTCCCAAACTTGCTTAAGTGCACCAACAAAAGTTTCAAGTGGTTGTGCACCTGAAATAGCATACTTTTGATTAATAATAAAATAAGGCACTCCCGAAATTTGATATTGCTGAGCAATCGCTTCATCAATTCTAACATCATTTGCGTACGCATTTTTATCATTAATAACATTTAAAGCTTCTTGCTTATCTAAACCTGAGGCTGCAGCGATAATAGCAAGTGTATCCACATCACTTAAATTTTTCGATTCAGTGAAATATGCAAAAAGTAGATTCTCCGTAATCTCCTTTTCTTTTCCATGATTCTTTGCAAACTTCGCAAGACGATGCGCATCAAACGTATTCGTCGGCTTCATCTCATCAAAGTTAAAACTTAAACCCATACTAGCTGCATGATTTCCTAGCTGTACGTTATTACGCTTAGCTTCTTCAATACTAATTCCATACTTTGATGCAAGCACTTCATTAATACTTGTTCCAGAGTAAACGGGAGTATTCGGATCCAACTCAAAACTTTTAAACTCAACTTCAACATCCTTCTTATGTGGAAATTGCTCTAAAGCCATCTCTAATCTACGTTTCCCAATATAGCAAAATGGGCATACAAAATCCGACCAAACCTCAATTTTCATATAAACACCTCATTAACATTTAGTTTTCAATCATTGTAGCACTGAGATTAAGGAATTCAAAAGTTTTTGCTCTATCTCCTTCATATAGTACATACAAAAATACACTTATAGCAGACTACCTAATTAACAAAAAAAACGATAATCAAAAGGATTAACTATTATCCCTCCGATTATCGTCTATATAAATGCAACAACTTTAATTATGCCGGAATATACTTCCCTACGAACTTCCATACGGTATTCCAATATTTATTCGAATCTACTTTCTCCGCTTCTCCATGCCCAGCACCTGGAACAATTAATTTCTCTTTTTCTACTTTTGCAGCATTATATACTTCATCTAACATTTCAAAAGGAACGAATGTATCAGCATCCCCATGAATGAATAGCATAGGTGTTTTACTTTTCGCCACTTGTTTTACAGCTGAAGCTTCTTCTAAATCATATCCAGCTCTTAATTTTGTAACTGTATTTGCCGCATTCATAACAGGAAACTTCGGCAAGTGGAATAAATCTTTTAGCTGATAAGTAAATTCATCAATAACGGTTGAGTATCCACAATCTTCAATAATAACTTTAACATTAGAAGGTAAATCTTCTCCTGAA
Source organism: Bacillus sp. N6 (assembly GCF_052805735.1). Lineage (NCBI taxonomy): Bacteria > Bacillati > Bacillota > Bacilli > Caryophanales > Bacillaceae > Bacillus > Bacillus sp. N6. The sequence continues at coordinate 270,270 of NZ_CM127843.1, read as the reverse complement.
GTCATCATTACAGTTGCCCCGCCCATTGAAACACCAAATAGAGCTATTTCAGCATTAGGATCTTTCTTTAAGATTTGTTGAATCCAAATCAAAACATCTTTACGATCATGCCAGCCCATACCAACATAATCCCCTTCACTATTTCCGTGACCACGAAGGTCTGGTGCTATGACATTATAGCCTTGTTCATAAAAGTTACGAATATATTTCGTCATTTCTGATGCTCTACCATTGTATCCATGAACCACAATTGCCCATTTATGACTAGATGATTCATTCATATATTCATAGCCTTTTAAATTCAATTTATCGAAAGAACGTATAGTTAATGTGTTAGGTTTATACTTCGATACGAAGTTCGCATTCTTTTCTTCATTTGTAGCCAATACATCTCCCGATGCATTTACCGTTTCTACTAAATGAGGATTATCTTGCAAAAATTCTTTTTCTTGTTTCGCATTCAATGCGTAGTTATAAAAATAATTCCCAACTAACATATACACGATTAATAGAAGGACTAAGACTACTATAGTAATTATACCTATCCTTTTCATATTATCTCCTTTTCTAACTTAAATCTTCTTATATTAAAGTACATCAAAAAACAACTGTACTATTTTAACACACCAGTCAATCTTATCTTTAAGAAATAAAATAGAAAATCTTAAATTACATATCAAAAATCACGAAAGAAATCGAATAAAACTTATATAAATATGTAATTAGCTTTGAAAAGAAGTTACAAAATACAAAAAAGACGAGTCATTCTGACTCGTCTTAAAGTTGCTTGGCGACGTCCTACTCTCACAGGGACAAGGTCCCAACTACCATCGGCGCTAGAGAGCTTAACTTCCGTGTTCGGTATGGGAACGGGTGTGACCTCTCTGCCATCATCACCAAACTATGAAGGCATATTCCTTCAAAACTAGATAACATTGCTACATATTATATGGTTAAGTCCTCGATCTATTAGTATTCGTCAGCTCCACATGTCACCATGCTTCCACCTCGAACCTATCAACCTGATCATCTTTCAGGGATCTTACTAGCTTACGCTATGGGAAATCTCATCTTGAGGGGGGCTTCATGCTTAGATGCTTTCAGCACTTATCCCTTCCGCACATAGCTACCCAGCTATGCCCTTGGCAGAACAACTGGTACACCAGCGGTGCGTCCATCCCGGTCCTCTCGTACTAAGGACAGCTCCTCTCAAATTTCCTACGCCCACGACGGATAGGGACCGAACTGTCTCACGACGTTCTGAACCCAGCTCGCGTACCGCTTTAATGGGCGAACAGCCCAACCCTTGGGACCGACTACAGCCCCAGGATGCGATGAGCCGACATCGAGGTGCCAAACCTCCCCGTCGATGTGGACTCTTGGGGGAGATAAGCCTGTTATCCCCGGGGTAGCTTTTATCCGTTGAGCGATGGCCCTTCCATGCGGAACCACCGGATCACTAAGCCCGACTTTCGTCCCTGCTCGACTTGTAGGTCTCGCAGTCAAGCTCCCTTATGCCTTTGCACTCTACGAATGATTTCCAACCATTCTGAGGGAACCTTTGGGCGCCTCCGTTACACTTTAGGAGGCGACCGCCCCAGTCAAACTGCCCACCTGACACTGTCTCCCGGGTCGATAAGACCCGTAGGTTAGAATTTCAATACAGTCAGGGCGGTATCCCACCAGCGCCTCCACCGAAGCTAGCGCTCCGGTTTCAATGGCTCCCGCCTATCCTGTACAAACTGTACCAAAATTCAATATCAGGCTACAGTAAAGCTCCACGGGGTCTTTCCGTCCTGTCGCGGGTAACCTGCATCTTCACAGGTACTATAATTTCACCGAGTCTCTGGTTGAGACAGTGCCCAAATCGTTACACCTTTCGTGCGGGTCGGAACTTACCCGACAAGGAATTTCGCTACCTTAGGACCGTTATAGTTACGGCCGCCGTTTACTGGGGCTTCAGTTCAGAGCTTCGCTTACGCTAACCCCTCTCCTTAACCTTCCAGCACCGGGCAGGTGTCACCCCCTATACTTCGCCTTACGGCTTCGCAGAGAGCTGTGTTTTTGCTAAACAGTCGCTTGGGCCTATTCACTGCGGCTTTCCGTTAAGAAAGCACCCCTTCTCCCGAAGTTACGGGGTCATTTTGCCGAGTTCCTTAACCAGAGTTCTCTCGCACACCTTAGGATTCTCTCCTCGCCTACCTGTGTCGGTTTGCGGTACAGGCACCTTTTATCTCGCTAGAAGCTTTTCTTGGCAGCGGGGAATCAAAGACTTCGCTCCATAAGGAGCTTCCCCATCACAGCTCAGCCTTCACGATAAGCGGATTTGCCTACTTATCAGCCTAACTGCTTGGACGTGCACAACCAATCGCACGCTTCTTCTATCCTTCTGCGTCCCTCCATTGCTCAAACGATAAAGAGGTGGTACAGGAATATCAACCTGTTGTCCATCGCCTACGCCTGTCGGCCTCGGCTTAGGTCCTGACTAACCCTGAGCGGACGAGCCTTCCTCAGGAAACCTTAGGCATTCGGTGGACGGGATTCTCACCCGTCTTTCGCTACTCATACCGGCATTCTCACTTCTAAGCGCTCCACCAGTCCTTCCGGTCTGACTTCACTGCACTTAGAACGCTCCCCTACCACTGATACCATTGGTATCAATTCGCAGCTTCGGTGGTGTATTTAGCCCCGGTACATTTTCGGCGCAGAGTCACTCGACTAGTGAGCTATTACGCACTCTTTAAATGGTGGCTGCTTCTAAGCCAACATC
>NZ_CM127843.1:247500-262500 GCF_052805735.1 Bacillus sp. N6 | reverse complement strand
TGTTGTTAATCCTAAAATCTTATCCATATCTTGCGTTTTCGCAGAAAGCATAATAATAGGCATCTCTTTCGATTCTCTTACTTTCATACACATATGAATACCATCTACTTTCGGCATCATAATATCTAATACGACTAGATGCACTTCATTTTCTTCCAGTAAACGTAGCCCTTCTTCTCCGTCCCCCGCTTGTAATACTTTATATCCTTCATTCTTTAAATAGATTGTAATTAAATTCCGAATTTCTTTTTCATCATCTACGACAAGTATTGTTTCGTGTGCCACAATATCTCCCCCATTACTTTTTTAATCCCTAACTTCTATTATAGGAAAACTTCTGAAGAAAAACGCTCGGAAATCCTTAAGTTTTTCTGAAGACGCAAAAAAGGTCTAGACTCCCCTTAAGTCTAGACCTTTAAAAACCCCTTTTATTTACGAACGTAGATGAAATATAGTACGAATAAAACTCCCATAACATACATAATCGGATGAACCTCTTTACGACGACCACTCACAACCATTGTAATTGGATAGAAGATAAATCCAATCGCAATCCCAGTTGCGATACTATACGTAAGTGGCATAGAGATAATTGTAAAGAATGCTGGCACTGCAATCTCGAATTTCTTCCAATCAATTTCCCCTAAAGAAGAAACCATCAAGATTCCTACAATAATTAAAGCTGGTGCCGTTACAGCTGGCGTTACAACACTTAGTAATGGCGAGAAGAATAGTGCCAGTAAGAAGAATCCTGCTGTTACAACTGCTGTAAATCCAGAACGTCCTCCCGCTGCTACCCCTGCAGACGATTCAATGTAAGACGTTGTTGTTGATGTACCCAAGATTGCACCAATTACAGTCGCAATCGCATCTGCAAATAATGCTTTTCCTGCACGTGGTAATTTATTGTTCTTCATTAATCCAGCTTGATTCGCAACCGCTACAAGCGTACCTGCTGTATCAAAGAAATCGATAAAGAAGAACGTTATAATAACAATCCCCATTTGAACTGTAAAAATATCTCCGAAGTGCGTTAACGCCACGCCGAACGTTGGTTCTAGACTCGGTATTGCTCCCACTACAGCTTTCGGAGTATCAATTAATCCTGTTGCCACTCCTAAGATCGCTGTAAGAATCATACCGTAAAATACTGCACCATTAACTTTCTTAATCATGAAGATGATTGTCGTAACAACCCCGAAGATTGCTAGTAACGTTGTGCCCTTTGTTAAGTCCCCCAACCCAACAAGAACAGCATCATTTTTCACGATAATTCCAGCATTTTGGAATCCAAGGAATGCAATGAACAATCCGATACCTGCTGCTACTGCAAACTTTAACTCCGATGGAATTGCATTAATGATTTTTTCACGAATACCTGAAGCAGTAAGAATAATAAAGATAATACCTGACATTAATGTTCCGGCAATGGCCGTTTGCCACGGAATACCCATCGTTAACACTGCTGTATAAGCAAAGAACGCGTTAATTCCCATACCTGGCGCTAAAGCAATTGGATACTTCGCGAAAATACCCATAATTAACGAACCGATTGCTGCCGCTAATGCCGTAGCAACGAATACTGCACCTGGATCCATCCCTGTACCTGCTGGTAACCCTTTAACATTTCCAAGCGACAGCGTAGCAGGATTGACAAACAGTACGTAAGCCATAGATAGAAATGTTGTTAACCCCGCTATGAACTCAGTCTTATAATTCGTACCGAGCTCATCAAATTGAAAATAGCGTTTCATCCTACGTTTCCCCCGTTATATGATTACTCGCCGTATTTCCCCTAGCCCTCTTTTATCCCGAGAAATAAAAAAGGCTTCCATTGCATATATACATGGAAGCGTTCTATAAACAAAGACAAGTTTCCCCTCATCTTTATACAAACGCCTCGTAGTCAAGCCATTTACGGTAGCTAGGTAGAAACTTTCGGGCCATATCCCCGATATTATACGACGGCATAATATTCACTTTTCGTTTGAATTACATACTCATATTAACTCTTGAATGTATTTTTGTCAATTTAAAAGCGAACATTTTTATATTTTTTTATATTTTCGTTCGTATTAATAGCAAAAACAAAAAGATCCATCTATTCATGAATGATAGATGGATCCTTTTTATTACAATACTATTCCCACTCAATAGTTGCTGGTGGCTTACTCGTTACATCATACACGATACGGTTAACGTGTTTCACTTCGTTTACGATACGAACAGAGATTTTCTCTAGTACGTCCCAAGGGATACGTGCCCAGTCAGCTGTCATACCATCGATAGATGTTACTGCACGGATACCTACTGTGTAATCGTAAGTACGCTCGTCACCCATAACACCTACGCTACGCATACCAGGAAGTGCAGTGAAGTATTGCCAGATTTCGCGGTCTAATCCTGCTTTAATAATTTCTTCACGTAAAATCGCATCAGATTCACGAACGATTTCTAATTTCTCTTCTGTGATTTCACCTAATACACGAATACCAAGACCAGGACCTGGGAATGGTTGACGCCATACGATTTCATCAGGAATTCCTAGTTCAGATCCTAATACACGTACTTCATCTTTAAATAACGTATTTAAAGGCTCAATTAATTTGAACTGCATGTCTTCTGGAAGTCCACCAACGTTATGGTGAGATTTAATTGTTTGTGCAGTTGCTGTACCACTTTCAACGATATCTGTGTAAAGTGTACCTTGTGCTAGGAAGTCCATACCTTGTAATTTAGATGCTTCATCATCAAATACGTAAATGAATTCGTTACCGATGATTTTACGTTTTTGTTCTGGATCTTCTACACCTTTTAACTTGTTCATGAAGCGTTCTTGTGCATCCACTTTAATAACGTTCATATGGAAGCCTTCGCTAAATGTTTTCATAACGCCTTCTGCTTCACCTTTACGAAGTAAACCGTGGTCAACGAAAATACATGTTAACTGATCGCCGATTGCTTTATGAATTAATACTGCTACAACAGAAGAGTCTACGCCGCCACTAAGTGCACATAGTACTTTTTTGTCTCCAACAGTTTCACGAATCTTTTCTAATTCTACTTCGATAAAGTTCTCCATGTTCCATCCTTCAGAACAACCACATACGCCGAATACGAAGTTTTTAATTAAATCGTTACCGTGCTCAGAGTGACGTACTTCTGGGTGGAATTGTACACCGTATAAGTTTTTCGCTTCATTGCTCATACCAGCAATTGGGCAAGACTCACTTGTTGCGTCTACTACGAATCCTTCAGGTAAACCAGTTACTAAGTCGCCATGGCTCATCCATACAACTTGCTCTTCTGGAAGGTTCGCATATAATTTTGATTCGTTCTCTACTTTAAGAACAGCTTTTCCGTACTCACGGTGGTTGGCACGCTCTACTTTACCACCGAAGTGTTGTGTCATAAGCTGCATACCGTAACAGATACCGAAGATCGGTAAACCTAGTTCGAAGATTTTTTCATCACAATGTAATGCACCTTCACCGTATACGCTATTTGGTCCACCAGAGAAAATAATCCCTTTTGGATTCATTGCTTTAATTTCTTCTGCAGTAATTGTATGTGGATGAAGTTCACTGTATACACCGAACTCACGAATTCGACGTGCTATTAACTGATTGTATTGACTTCCAAAATCTAAAACGATAATTGTATCGTGTTGCTTCTTCAAAATAATCACCCCAACGTTAGTTCTCGTATATAAATATTTTCACCAATTTGGCGAAAAGCATTACCAATATAATAAAAAAAGCCAGTCCTCCGCCTCTAGTCTCATAACAAAGAAAAGGCAGGGGTCTGGCTTTATAAAGAAAGATAGTCTCCGCTCTTTATAAATATAAGACACACTGCCTTCATAGTCAGGTTGTTTACGGTAACCCGGTAGAGACTCTCAAACCATATCATTGAGGATATATGAAGGATCGTTTTATATTATCTTCCTAGATTCTAACAATGAAGTATCAATATGGTCAAGAGAGAAAGCGACAAAATTCTACAGAAATTCATTTCCTTTTCTAAAAAACATAAAAAAACATCCATTTCTATATAGAAATGGATGTTTTTTAGGGCAAACGGAATTACATCATTCCGCCCATACCGCCCATGCCCATGCCGCCCATGTCAGGCATTGCTGGTGCATTTGGTTCTGGCTTGTCAGCTACTACAGCTTCAGTTGTTAAGAACATAGCTGCAACAGATGCTGCGTTTTGAAGTGCAGAACGAGTTACTTTAGCTGGATCTACGATACCAGACTCAAGCATGTTAACCCATTCGCCAGTAGCTGCGTTGAAACCAACGCCTACTTTTTCGCCTTTTAGACGCTCTACAACTACAGATCCTTCTAGACCAGCGTTGATTGCGATTTGACGAACTGGCTCTTCTAGTGCGCGAAGTACGATGTTGATACCTGTTGCTTCGTCGCCTTCAGCTACGATAGAAGCTACTTTCGTGTATACGTTCATAAGTGAAGTACCACCACCTGCAACGATACCTTCTTCTACTGCTGCACGAGTTGAGTTAAGTGCATCTTCAATGCGAAGTTTGCGCTCTTTTAACTCAGTTTCAGTTGCTGCACCGACTTTAATTACTGCTACGCCACCTGCAAGTTTCGCAAGACGCTCTTGTAATTTTTCACGATCGAATTCAGAAGTTGTTTCTTCTAATTGCGCACGAATTTGACCAATGCGAGCTGCGATTTGCTCTGTATTTCCAATACCTTCAACTACAGTTGTGTTTTCTTTTGTAACAACAACTTTACCAGCACGTCCTAAAGATTCAACTGTAGCAGATTTTAAGTCACGACCTAATTCTTCAGTGATTACTTCGCCACCAGTTAAGATTGCGATATCTTCTAGCATTGCTTTACGACGGTCACCAAATCCAGGAGCTTTAACAGCTACTACATTGAATGTACCACGAAGTTTGTTCACTACTAATGTAGCTAAAGCTTCGCCTTCTACATCTTCAGCAATGATAAGAAGTGGTTTACCTTGTTGTACCACTTGCTCTAATACTGGTAAGATTTCTTGAATGTTAGAAATCTTTTTGTCAGTAATTAAGATGTATGGGTTATCAAGAACTGCTTCCATTTTATCAGAATCAGTAATCATGTAAGGAGATGCATATCCACGATCAAATTGCATACCTTCTACTACGTCTAATTCTGTTGTAAATCCTTTAGACTCTTCTAAAGTAATAACGCCGTCGTTACCAACGCGCTCCATTGCTTCAGCGATTAATTGACCTACTTCTTCGTCAGCTGCAGAAATAGCAGCTACTTGTGCGATAGAAGATTTGCCTTCGATTGGTTTAGAAATCGTTTTTAATTCTTCAATTGCAGCAGTAACAGCTTTTTCGATACCTTTACGAAGACCCATTGGGTTAGCACCAGCTGTTACGTTTTTAAGACCTTCACGAATCATAGCTTGCGCTAATACAGTTGCAGTTGTTGTGCCATCACCAGCTACATCATTTGTTTTGCTAGCAACTTCTGCTACTAATTTTGCACCCATGTTTTCGAATGCATCTTCTAATTCGATTTCTTTTGCGATTGTTACACCATCATTTGTAATAAGTGGTGAACCAAATTTTTTCTCAAGTACAACGTTACGACCTTTTGGTCCAAGCGTTACTTTTACTGCGTTTGCAAGAGTGTCGACACCGCGAAGCATCGAACGACGTGCTTCTTCACTAAATTTAATATCTTTTGCCATAATAATTGACCCCCTTGGATTTTTTAAGATTTATATAATTAACCGATAACTGCTAAAATGTCACTTTCACGTAAAATCAAGTAGTCTGTACCTTCGTATTTCACTTCAGTACCTGCATATTTTGAGAAGATGATAAGATCACCTGCTGCTACCTCTAAAGCAACACGCTCACCATTTTCAAGCACTCGACCAGTACCTACTGCAACAACTTTACCCTCTTGTGGTTTTTCTTTTGCAGTATCTGGTAATACAATACCACTTGCTGTTTTTTCTTCTGCTTGAACAAGCTCAATTACAACGCGATCACCTAATGGCTTTAGCATGAACAATAACCTCCTCATTTTGTATGTAAATTTTATTTATTAGCACTCAAGTCATCCGAGTGCTAACACACTTATAATAATAAATAATCTCAATTTCTTTTGCAAGTAAAAAAATCATAATTTTTTCGCAAATTACTATATAAACTTTCTATATAGAATACTGCCTTTACTATATGAATCGTTGTTTCCCCTACTCGTATGTTACAATATGAAAGACACCCTAAGTTGTTTTCGCTAAACGTACAACTTTTTCCTGTCTCCTACTTTAATTTCAAATACGGATTTACAAAAAAATCATAATTCGAATGAAAGTTTATATCGTAGATAACATATTTACATGTTATCCTACCTCATCTCATACACTAGAGTTAGAAAGGATGGTTAAACTATTTGAAGAAACAATACTGGTGGATTATCGTTACATACATTTTAATGCAGTTATCTGGAATTGTTGGATTACCACTTCTCCTAAAAACAGGACTCTATGATAATAGAGGATTTACCATGGAGGAAAAAGGACAAATCATAACGGGACACTGGGCAATTATTAGCTTCTTTGTTGCATTATGTATCGTACTTTGGTTACTTAGAACAGACATTCGTGACAGGCATTTAGATGCAATGCGCTCTTCTGTTCCAGCTACTATTGGATGGATTTTCATCGGCTTCTTCTTGGCTTTCTTTTCACAAATAGTTGCCGGTATGATCGAGATGCAGCTGCTAGGAATTAAACAAGGTTCAGAAAATACAATGAAACTGATGGAAATTGCAAGAACGACACCTTGGTTCCTTATTGTCGTATCTATAATCGGACCTATCTTGGAAGAAATCGTATTTAGAAAAATTTTATTTGGTACACTTTATAAGAAGTTTAACTTCTTTATTGCAGCTATCATTAGTTCGCTTGTATTTGCAGCAATCCATTTTGATTTTACTCACTTATTGGTATACACTGCTATGGGGCTCGTATTCGCCTTCTTATATGTGAAGACGAAGCGTATTATCGTTCCGATTGCAGCTCATGTTGCGATGAATACATTAGTCGCTATTGGGCAAATTTTTATGAGCAATGAGCAAATTCAAGAAATGATTAAAGAAGCTGAAAAAATGCAAGGCTTTATCGGAGGATTTTTTGTATGAGAAACTCACCATTGTTCATGGCTGCACTATACTTCCTTCTTGGATGTATCTTTACACGCTTCGCCATTACGAACGTAACAGATACAATCTGGAATGTGTGGACAATACTATTTGCAGTTATGGCAACAATTGATTTTAATTTGGCACTTCGCCTTATATTAGTTAAATTCACAAAGAAGAAACAATAATAAAACGCAGAGGTCGCTTCCTCTGCGTTTTATTGTGGATAGTTTTTCAAAAAGTAAACTAATGTTTGTAACTCTACAGCTAAATCAATATGATGAATTCTAATATTCTCTGATACGTTTAATCGTGCTGGTGTGAAATTCAAAATACCATGCACGCTCGTTTCAGCTAATCTATCTGCTACAGCTTGTGCTACTGTAGCCGGTACTGTTAATATTGCCACTTGTATATCATTTGATAATCTCTCTTCTAATTCATCTAAATGGTATACAGGAATGCCCCCGATTTCTGTTCCAACTTTCTCTTCACTAACATCAAATGCCATTTCAATTTTTGTATTATTGTTTTTCGTGAAATTATAATGTAAGAAAGCGGTCCCTAAATTACCTACTCCAATAAGTGCTACACGCGTTATATCATCTTGATCAAGTGTTTCGCGGAAAAATGATAATAAATAATTTACGTTATATCCATATCCCTTTTTCCCTAACGCTCCAAAATACGAAAAATCTCTTCGTATTGTTGCGGAATCTACTTTTACCGCTTCACTCAATTCGGCCGATGAAACACGCTGCTTACCAGAAAGAGATAAGTTTTGGATAAATCGATAGTATAGAGGCAATCTTTTAGCAGTGGCTTGTGGAATCTTTTGCTGATCCATATAACCTCTCCTCTCTTCCTATCTTTATTCATATACTTTAATCAAATACAGAAGTTTAGCACTCATTAAATTCCTTGTATAATAAAGAGAAGAAGTATTCTCTCTTATTTTAAACTATACACTATTTTTAGTATGATTGAGAAATATAAACATGGCAAAGTTAAGAAATTATTTGAGGTGAAAACATTGATTTTATTACAAGTAAATGGACTTTCGAAATTATACGGTGCAGAAACAATTCTTGCAAACATAAAATTGGAAGTACAAACAAAAGATCGTATCGCATTAGTTGGAAGGAATGGAGCTGGAAAATCTACATTATTAAAAATTATCGCTGGTGAGTTATCACATGATGGTGGCGAAATTATAAAACCGAAAGATGTCTCAATCGGGTATTTAGCTCAAAATACCGGCCTAGAAACGTCTTTAACAATTTGGGATGAAATGCTAACCGTCTTTACCCACTTACAGCAAATGGAGACAAAACTTCGAAGGCTTGAGCAAGAAATGGGAAAAGAAGAAAACTTTTCAAACGAAGCTATATATGAAAGATTGTTAGCTGATTATGACCAATTGCAACTCAATTATAAAGATCAAGGTGGATATCAATATGAAGCGGACATTCGCTCCATTTTAAGCGGCCTTGGCTTCCCAGTTGAAACGCACCAGACGACGATTTCTACTTTAAGCGGTGGGCAAAAAACAAGATTAGCTCTTGGGAAATTATTATTAACAAAACCAGACTTACTTATTTTGGACGAGCCTACAAACCATTTAGACATCGAAACATTAACATGGCTTGAGCAATATTTACAAGGTTATCCTGGCGCAATATTAATCGTTTCACATGACCGTTATTTCTTAGACAAACTCGTTACACAAGTATATGAAATTTCGAATAAAGAAAGCAGACGATTTGTTGGTAACTACAGTAAATATTTAGACTTAAAATCAGCATTATATGAGCAAGAAATGAAACGTTACGAAAAACAACAAGATGAAATCGCAAAACTTGAGGACTTCGTTCAAAAGAATATAGCTCGCGCCTCTACAACGAAACGTGCTCAAAGTCGCCGTAAACAACTAGACAGAATGGAATTATTAACGAGACCATTAGGTGATTCTAAGTCAGCATCATTCCACTTCGATATTGAAAAGCAAAGTGGAAATGATGTTTTACAAGTAAAGGATGCAACCATTGGCTATGATGAGGACCCTATAATTGAAAACGTAACTATGCGCTTAACTCGCGGAGATAGTGTTGCTTTAGTTGGTCCAAACGGAATTGGGAAATCCACATTATTAAAATCTATTGTGAATAAGTTACCACTATTAAATGGCGATGTTTCTTTCGGATCAAATGTATCTGTTGGTTATTATGATCAAGAACAAGCAAACTTAACATCTTCTAAACGGGTTTTAAATGAACTATGGGATGAATATCCACTGCAACCTGAAAAAGAAATCCGTACTATACTCGGGAACTTTTTATTTACAGGAGATGATGTACTGAAACCAGTATCTTCCCTTAGTGGTGGACAAAAAGCTCGATTAGCTCTTGCGAAACTTATGATGCAAAAGTCAAATTTATTAATTCTGGATGAGCCTACGAACCACCTTGATTTAAATAGTAAAGAGATTTTAGAGAATGCTTTAATTGATTATCCAGGGACTCTTCTATTTGTCTCACATGACCGCTACTTTATTAACCGTGTAACAACGACTGTGGTTGAGTTATCAACAGAAGGTGCACAGGAATATTTAGGGGATTACGATTACTATGTGGAGAAGAAAAATGAAATGATTGAACGCGCAGCATTTGAACAACAAGAACAGCAAGAAAATCAGGCACCTGTTCAAAAAACTGTAGCTCAAGAAAAATTAAATTATCTCGAAGAAAAAGAGCGTAAACAATTAGAACGTCAACGCACTCGAAAAATTGAAGAACTAGAACAAAACATCGTAAACTTAGAAGAAGAAATTGCTACGTTAGAAGATCAACTTTGCTTACCAGAAATATATGCAGATTATGAAAAAGCGAGTGAAATTACAACTAAAAAACAAACGCTACAAGAACAACTTGAAACGTGTATGGCAGAGTGGGAAGAGCTACATGTATAAGAGTATTTAAATAAGGAAGATGTCTCATCAGTCATGATTTTTGACTATGTGACATCTTTTTTCTTTAAGTACATAAATAATTTTTTGAATATATCAATGGTAACTCGGAATATATCAACCATTTTTCAAATACATCTATCGTAACCCTATATATAAACGATTCGACACGAAATATCGATTTACCGACAAGGATTGACAACATCAGCACCCTCAATAATAGAAGGATATTTCAAAATGTTTTTCAGGGATATCTTCTTACATTTTATTTCCCAAAAAACAATATATTCAAAGGTCAGACTTCATCTAGTTTATCCACAAACTTATACACATATCCACCTTTATAAAATAGCTATCAAAACAACTTTTCCACATTACCCACAACTAACAAAAAAGATATCAACACTTTATATACACAACAAAACCCACATTATCAACAGATAATATGGGTTTTATCCACAAGCTGTGGTTAATTATGTGCATAACTATGCTTCAATATCTAATCCTGGATTCGCATTTAAGGCTAATGTTGCACGCTTGCCTTGTTCATACGCAATTGTCCCTGCCGCTGCAATCATTGCTGCATTATCTGTGCATAAAGATAGCGGTGGAATAATTAGTTCAATGTTTTCTTTTTGTGCAAATTCTTCTTCTAATCGCGCACGAAGTCCTTTATTAGCAGCTACTCCACCAGCAAGAAGTAATTGCTTTACATTATAAGCCTCTGCTGCACGAGCTGCTTTCGTTACAAGTACATCTATTACACTTTCTTGGAAACTTGCCGCTAAATCTTCTGGTTTAATTTCTATACCACGTTGTTTCGCGTTATGCACAGTGTTGATAACTGCTGATTTCAATCCACTAAAGCTAAAATCATATGAATTCGGTTCTAGCCATGCACGAGGCAAATCAATTGTTGGTTCTCCTTCATGTGCAAGACGATCAATATGAGGACCACCTGGATATGGCATAGATAACGTACGAGCTACTTTATCATATGCTTCTCCAGCTGCATCATCTCGCGTTTCACCAATTACTTCAAATGAACCATGTTCTTTCATATAAACAAGTTCTGTATGCCCACCAGATACAACAAGTGATAATAGCGGGAATTGAACCTCTTTTACTAAACGGTTCGCATAAATATGACCAGCAATATGATGAACACCGACTAGCGGAATATCATGTGCAAAAGCTACTGCCTTCGCTGCATTTACCCCAATTAGAAGTGCTCCTACTAAACCAGGCCCTTCTGTTACAGCAATTGCATCAATATCATCAAATGTGATGTTTGCTTCTTTTAAAGCTTCTTCTAACACAACTGTAATTTCTTCTACATGATGACGGGATGCAATCTCTGGTACAACCCCGCCAAAACGTTTATGACTTTCGATTTGTGATGCAACGACATTCGCAATAATTTCCGTTCCATTTTTAACAACCGCTACCGCTGTTTCATCACAGCTTGTTTCAATCCCAAGTATAATCGTATTTTTTTCCATTATATATTCACCCACATTACAAGACCATCTTCCTGATTGTCTGCATAGTATCGTTTACGAATTCCACCATTTTGAAATCCATATTTTTTGTACAACTGCTTTGCTACTTCATTTGATACACGTACTTCAAGCGTCATTGTTTTTACCCCTAGTTCTTTCGCTTCTGAAATAACTGCTTTCAATAAGGCATCTCCTAATTTTTGACCTCGGTATTCTGGCAAAATAGCTATATTTGTTATATGTGATTCATCAATAATTATCCACAATCCACAATATCCGATTACACGACCATCTTTTTCTAACACAATATAATGTGCATGTTCATTCATCGTTAATTCACGGTGAAAGGCATCTGCAGTCCAAGGAGTTGAAAAAGACACTTCTTCAATAGCTACAATTTGAGCAATATCATCAAGTTCCATCTTTCTAAATATCATATCCATCTTCTGCAAGGCCCCTACTTGTTTTGACTTTCTAACCACTTTGTTTCAGCTTCAGCTAAACGAAGATAGCTCGGAACAAACGTATGCACATCTTGTTCTTCTTTTTGTAACCCTAAGAATGCTAGCTCACTTGGTCTTGGATTATTTTTAGTAAAAGGAGCGAATACAGCTTGATCACCTAAATGTTCTATAATTATTTCTTTATGCAATTTAACATCATTACCGATAAATAAAACAGGCTGTCCTTTATCTTTTAACATTTGCAACCAGTCCACAATAAGAATAATTCGGTCTTCTTCTATTGAAGTTAACTGCTCTCCTTCATATGTATATAATCCAGTATAGATTTGCCCACGTCTTCCATCAAATAAAGGACAAATTAATCCATTAAAGTTAGCACCGTTTGCAGCTACTACCTCTAAACTTGATACACCTACAATTGGTATTTGAAGTGACCAAGCTAATGTTTTTGCCGCTGTCACGCCTATGCGAACACCTGTATATGATCCAGGTCCAGCAGCTACTACGATTTTAGTTAATTCCTTCGGTTTTACACCACATTCTTTTAACAGTTGCTCTACAGCTGGCATAAGACGTACAGAATGGTTTTTCGTCAAATTTGTAATAATTTCCCCAATCACGTTTCCTTCCTCAATAAGGGATACACCCATTACGTAATTTGAAGTATCAATTGCTAGTACTTTCATCTTGTAATAGCTCCTCACATAATCTAATATAGCGATCTCCAATTGGCTCGAGTATAATTTTTCTTGTGTCATCTCCCGCATGGAATAAACTAATTTGTAACTTTTCATTCGGTAAATATGCTTCTATTAAATGAGCCCATTCCACTACCGTAATTCCTTCACCGTAGAAATACTCATCAAAGCCTAAGTCCTCTTCGCTTTCTGCTAAGCGATACACGTCCATATGATATAGCGGTAATCTTCCTTTATATTCTTTAATAATATTAAAGGTAGGACTATTTACAACTCTTTTCACTCCAAGACCTTTTGCTAGTCCCTTTGTAAAAGTCGTCTTACCAGCTCCAAGATCTCCTTCTAAAATAATTACATCTTGTGCTTCTACGAGTTCACCTAGTTTTTCTGATAATCTTTGTGTTTCCTCAGAAGATTTTGTTGTTACTTCATATTTTCTCACAGACTTCACCTACTTTACTCACAATGTTCTCTGCTCTTTATTATACAGGTTTTGAATATATAAAAAAGTCCTTAGGAGTTGTCCTAAGGATAGTTTGACTGTCTTTATTAGTTTTTTGTTAAAACAAATAAAAAAATACGAAACAACTTGTTTCGTTCTTTTCTTTATATAAAATGGCGGTCCCGACCGGGGTCGAACCGGCGATCTCCTGCGTGACAGGCAGGCATGTTAACCACTACACCACGGGACCATTTGGTTGCGGGGACAGGATTTGAACCTGCGACCTTCGGGTTATGAGCCCGACGAGCTACCGTACTGCTCCACCCCGCGATGATATAAATAGCTTGGCGACGTCCTACTCTCACAGGGACAAGGTCCCAACTACCATCGGCGCTAGAGAGCTTAACTTCCGTGTTCGGTATGGGAACGGGTGTGACCTCTCTGCCATCATCACCAAACTATTGAAGGTATATTCCTTCAAAACTAGATAACATTTGCTACATATTATATGGTTAAGTCCTCGATCTATTAGTATTCGTCAGCTCCACATGTCACCATGCTTCCACCTCGAACCTATCAACCTGATCATCTTTCAGGGATCTTACTAGCTTACGCTATGGGAAATCTCATCTTGAGGGGGGCTTCATGCTTAGATGCTTTCAGCACTTATCCCTTCCGCACATAGCTACCCAGCTATGCCCTTGGCAGAACAACTGGTACACCAGCGGTGCGTCCATCCCGGTCCTCTCGTACTAAGGACAGCTCCTCTCAAATTTCCTACGCCCACGACGGATAGGGACCGAACTGTCTCACGACGTTCTGAACCCAGCTCGCGTACCGCTTTAATGGGCGAACAGCCCAACCCTTGGGACCGACTACAGCCCCAGGATGCGATGAGCCGACATCGAGGTGCCAAACCTCCCCGTCGATGTGGACTCTTGGGGGAGATAAGCCTGTTATCCCCGGGGTAGCTTTTATCCGTTGAGCGATGGCCCTTCCATGCGGAACCACCGGATCACTAAGCCCGACTTTCGTCCCTGCTCGACTTGTAGGTCTCGCAGTCAAGCTCCCTTATGCCTTTGCACTCTACGAATGATTTCCAACCATTCTGAGGGAACCTTTGGGCGCCTCCGTTACACTTTAGGAGGCGACCGCCCCAGTCAAACTGCCCACCTGACACTGTCTCCCGGGTCGATAAGACCCGTAGGTTAGAATTTCAATACAGTCAGGG
The DNA here is from genome assembly GCF_052805735.1 of Bacillus sp. N6. Classification (NCBI taxonomy): domain Bacteria; kingdom Bacillati; phylum Bacillota; class Bacilli; order Caryophanales; family Bacillaceae; genus Bacillus; species Bacillus sp. N6. Next base: position 248,015 of record NZ_CM127843.1, on the reverse strand, counting down.
CGGTATCCCACCAGCGCCTCCACCGAAGCTAGCGCTCCGGTTTCAATGGCTCCCGCCTATCCTGTACAAACTGTACCAAAATTCAATATCAGGCTACAGTAAAGCTCCACGGGGTCTTTCCGTCCTGTCGCGGGTAACCTGCATCTTCACAGGTACTATAATTTCACCGAGTCTCTGGTTGAGACAGTGCCCAAATCGTTACACCTTTCGTGCGGGTCGGAACTTACCCGACAAGGAATTTCGCTACCTTAGGACCGTTATAGTTACGGCCGCCGTTTACTGGGGCTTCAGTTCAGAGCTTCGCTTACGCTAACCCCTCTCCTTAACCTTCCAGCACCGGGCAGGTGTCACCCCCTATACTTCGCCTTACGGCTTCGCAGAGAGCTGTGTTTTTGCTAAACAGTCGCTTGGGCCTATTCACTGCGGCTTTCCGTTAAGAAAGCACCCCTTCTCCCGAAGTTACGGGGTCATTTTGCCGAGTTCCTTAACCAGAGTTCTCTCGCACACCTTAGGAT
>NZ_CM127843.1:155000-242500 GCF_052805735.1 Bacillus sp. N6 | reverse complement strand
GACACAGTTCATGTTTGATGATTCCGATTAACTCCTCCTTACCATACATTTCGTAATATCGATAATTCAGTTCAACATTGTGACTCTTCAACAGATAACGCCCACCAGTTGTACGCAGCCTACTATTGAACGTTGCTTTATGTAAAAATGGCATTCCGAAGTATTGTAGCGATACTTCTTCCACTAGCCGTTGAATTTCTTCCTCGTCCATTCTCATTCCTCCTAAACAAAAAAATATTTTTACACTTTTCACGCTTCTTATACATATATTAAATAGTACATATACCCATCCTCATTCAAGACGCGTGGTTTCTAAAAACACAACATGAATAGAAATCCACTCACCAACCTCTCATCAATAGCACTTTAGATTTTTGAGAGTAGGATTAAACAAGGAGGGATTCCTATGCCTACGTGGCTAAAAAAACAGATGCAACGTGCATATTTCGAAAAAAACCGGTATCAAATTAGATTGCTAAATGAATGCTGGTTTTATTATAGCAAAATACATCAAAACTCATAATCCATTACACTTTTTATTCTATAAAAAAAGAGCAGTTTCATCTGCTCTCTTCTCTTACTATTCAATCGGCAACATAGATAGTGCAACGCGTCCTTTTTTTGTATCAATATCATCTACCCATACTTTTACAATTTGTCCTACTGATACAACATCTAACGGATGCTTTACAAACTGTTTACTAAGCTTAGAAATATGCACTAAACCATCTTGCTTTACGCCTACATCAACAAAAGCACCAAAATCAACAACGTTACGCACTGTTCCTTCTAGTTCCATACCACGTTTTAAATCTTCTAATTTCAAAATTCCTTTTTTCAGAAGTGGTTTAGGCAACTCATCCCTCATATCTCGTTCTGGGCTAATGAGCGCATCTATAATATCAACTAACGTCGGCTCCCCAACCCCCGTTTCTTGAGACAACTTAGAAATCTCTACTTCTTCCAATCTCTTTTGTAATTGCGGTTGTCCTACGTCATCTATCGATAACCCTAAACTCTTCAATAACAATTCAACATTTTTATATTGTTCGGGATGAATACCTGTTCGATCTAATGGATTCGCTCCTTCTAATATACGCAAGAAACCTATACATTGTTCGTACGTCTTTGCACCTAAACGTGGGATTTTCTTTAATTCCGTGCGCTTTGTGAATTTCCCATCCTCTTCTCTCTTTGCCACAATATTTTTCGCAACAGTTTTCGATAAACCTGAAACATATTGTAACAATGCAACCGAAGCCGTATTTACATTAACCCCAACTTGGTTAACAGCTGTCTCTACTACAAATGTTAATGACTCATTCAATCTCTTTTGAGATACATCATGTTGGTATTGTCCAACCCCAACTGATTTAGGATCAATTTTCACAAGTTCAGCCAGTGGATCTTGCAGACGTCTTCCAATAGAAACGGCACTTCTCTCTTCAACTTGTAAATTTGGGAATTCTTCACGAGCTAAATCAGAAGCTGAATATACACTAGCACCCGCTTCATTTACAATAATATAAAAGACTTCCTGTTTCACACTTTGTAATACATCTACTATAAATTCCTCTGTTTCTCTAGATGCTGTCCCATTACCAATTGCAATCATTTCAACTTGATATTTATCTATAATAGAAAGAACTTTCGTTTTTGCATCATCATATTTACGAACAGGCGGATGCGGATAAATAACATCAATATGTAGTACTTTCCCCGTATCATCTACTACAGACAATTTACAACCAGTTCTATATGCCGGATCTACCGCTAGCACGACTTTCCCTTTCATCGGAGGTTGTAATAATAAGTTACGTAAGTTCTCAGAGAAAATATGTATCGCTTGTTCTTCAGCTGTTTCTGTTAATTCTTTACGAATTTCTCTTTCAATTGAAGATTGAATTAATCGTTTATAACCATCTTCAATCGCTAATTGTACATAATGCGCACTTTTAGAATCGTTATCACGAATTACTTTCTTATATAAGAAATTTAATATCTCATCTACTGGTGGGACAACAGAAACTCTCAATATATCTTCTTTCTCACCGCGATTCATTGCTAATACACGATGCGGTACTACTTTTTGCAATGGTTCTTCATAACTGTAATACATTTCATATATATTCTTTTCATCTTTTTCTTCACCTTTTACAGACGAAGACATAATACCTTTTCTAAAAGTAACATTTCGAATCCAACTACGATACGCAGCTTCATCTGAAATCATTTCTGCAATAATATCTTGTGCACCTTGTAAAGCTTCTTCTGCAGATTGCACTTCTTTCTCTGCATTAATAAATTCCACTGCCTTTTTAGCCGGTTCTTCTTTCTTATATAACAATAACCATTTAGCTAACGGTTCTAACCCTTTTTCTTTTGCAATCGTTGCTTTCGTTCTTCTTTTCTCTTTATATGGACGATACAAATCTTCTACTTCCTGCAACTTTGTAGCTTTAACAATTTGCTGCCTTAGCTCTCCTGTCAGTTTTCCCTTCTCATCAATAAGACGAATAACTTCTTCCTTCCTATCTTCAAGTTGCATCATATATTGCCATCTCTCTAAAATCGCACGAATTTGCACCTCATCTAAAGAGCCTGTCCATTCTTTTCGGTAACGAGCAATAAATGGAACTGTGTTACCTTCTTCTGTTAATTGAATAACATGACGAACTTGCTTTTCGCTAAAGCCTAATTCTTTCACTAACATTTTCATTAACGCTTGTCGATTATCTACCATTTCCATATACAACCGTAACCTCCTCTATAATAAAAAAAAGTTGCCCTTCAAAGAGAGCAACTTAAACTGCCGATTTAAAAATCTATTAGTCCTAAACTAATTTGTAACGCTTCATCTACACGACTCATCATCACTTCATCTAAATGAGTGATTTTGTCCGTTAAGCGTTGCTTATCGATTGTTCGAATCTGCTCAAGTAAAATAACAGAATCTCTCTCAAAACCATACTTTTTCGCATCAATTTCCACATGAGTGGGTAATTTCGCTTTTTGAATCTGTGCAGTAATAGCCGCTACAATCACCGTTGGACTAAAACGATTTCCGATGTCATTTTGAATGACAAGAACCGGACGAACGCCTCCTTGCTCAGAACCAACAACTGGGGAAAGGTCTGCAAAATACACGTCGCCGCGTTTTACAATCAAAATATTACCCCCCGCTAACTAAGCGTTCTACTGTATGAGCTGCTTCATACTCCGCTAAGAAAGCTTCAGATGCAATACCAAGATTAATTTTTCCCATTTCAATATACCCACGTCGCATTGATTCATGTTGGTAGCGTTTCTTCGTCTTATGTTGACGCAATAACAATTGTGTTGCCTGGCAAATTAGTTCATGGCGATTCTTATTCTCTTGTTTTCCAATTCCGTCCAATTCCGTTACCATTTGCTTTGGCAACCGAACCACGATTTCAGTAGTTACACTTGATTCGGACACAAAAATACACCTCCACCGTCAACTACACACCCAAATATATATATGACACCTATTGTAATAATACCATTGTATGGAGCCTGTTGCAAAGACTTCCTTATTCCTTGCTTATGTTTTCCAATTCACAAACAAAACATTCATCTTCTTAAATTTTTTATCTCATAACTAACTAAAAACAATAGAACTCCTCTTCAAAACTTACGTGTAACTTATATAAAAAATGATTATAAGTAAAAAGCTTCTCATCAAAAAGAGCTTATTATCCAGCAATGAACAGTCACTCCAATGACAAGAAGCAATCATACTACCTTCTATATATTGTTCAAGTAATTAATTATCTCTACAACCTTACCATTCCGTATAAATATTCTTGGCACACGGAAACTGATCGTTGCAATAATTTCATAATTAATAGTCCCTGAATATTCCGCAACCTCTGTAGCGCTAATATACTCATCTCCCTGCCTTCCAATAAGCGTAACTTTCGTACCAAGCGGCACTTCACAAGGAAGATGAATCATGAACTGATCCATTGTTACTCGCCCTACAATCGGTACCCTTTTACCATTTATAAGCACTTCAAATCCTTGTAATCTTCTAAGCCATCCATCTGCATAACCAATCGCTACAGTCGCGATCCATTCTTCAGTTTTCGTTCGATAAGTGACGTTATAACTAATTCCATCACCTTTAATCACCTGTTTAATATGAGCTACTTTCGTATGCAGTGATAGCGCCGGTTCTAATTCAAATGGTAAAAAAGGACGTATTTCTACAGAAGGAGATAATCCATACATTGCAATCCCAATTCGCACTGCATTAAATGTAATCCCTTGAAAACGTAACGTAGCAGCACTATTAGCTGTATGGACAAACTTAGGATTCACTCCGAATTCTTTCAACCAACTTAACTGCTCTAAGAACGTGTTATATTGCTTATCAAAATACGAAGTCTCAACCTCATCTGCCGTTGCAAAATGCGTGTATACTCCTTCTAACTCTAAAAACGGTGCACCTTCTAAACTCTTTAAAAATGCTTTCAGTTCTTTTCTTTCACGTATTCCAATTCTCCCCATACCACTATCAAAGTTAATATGGAATTTCATCACAGATGAACCATCCCAAAGTTTAATTGCTTCGTCCACCCATTCTTTTTGAAAAACAGTTAGCGCTACATCATTTTCAGCAGCTACATTTACATCACGCGGCGGCGAGGGACCTAACACTAAAATCGGCACAGTAATACCAGCCCTCCGAAGCACTAAAGCTTCATCTAAAAAAGCCACAGCTAACCTTGTTGCACCCGCTTCTAATGCCGTTTTAGCCACCGGTACATAATCGTGCCCATACGCGTTTGCTTTAACTACAGCAAAAATCTCTACATCACTTGGGATGAACTCTTTAATATGTGTAACGTTGTTATAAATGGCATCTAAATCCACTTCCACCCAAGTGTCACGGTAAAATGGTGCTTCTTCCATAAATACACTTCCTTATACACGATATGCGAAGCTTATTCTTTTATATGCTTCTTTTATGAAATCCACCTTCAAACTAAGAAAAGACGTGGTGCACATATATCACCACGTCTAAGAAGTCTACTTCACCTGCTTCGCTGTAACTGAACGAGCAACCATTAGTAGCTCCTTCGGCTCTAAACCTTTAGACACGAGCATATATTCTACTCCGTTATGCGACCACGTTACAGAGTCTTTCGTCAATGCACCAATCGTAAACCCAAGATCAACTGGTTCTCCACTTACACTTACCGCTGATGAAGCCTCTGCAACTTTTGCCTTTTCTTGTATTAAAGTAAAGGATTTCTTATTTCCAGTGTATGTGAGTATCGCACGCTTGCCACTGTCTGTCTTCAACTCTTTTTCATCTTGCAGAGTCATACCTTGCGGTGTATCAAGTGGATACAAAATAGCAAACGGTTTGTCTTCTTTCGCTGTTGTTTGAACATCTACCTGCGCTCTAGACATATTTTGTTTCGTATCAAATGCACCTTTATCAAATTTCGCATCGAATTTCACCTTAGAGAAATCTACTTTTACAAGAACATTTTGATCATTATCCATTAACTTCACTGAAACTGGAGTCAAATCGCTCTTCTTCAGCGTAATCTCTTGTTTCGGCAACATATTTTGATGTTGATAGTTTGTTTTTGTTTTAAAAATATAATACTTATCTGTTTTCTCGAAAGTAAGGTTTTTCTTATCCTGCAAAATATCTCTTACAAGTGATTCATATAAATAAGCCTGGCTGCTATTTTGCGGCCAATCACTTTGAAAACGGAAGCTCTTATTAAGTGCTGGCGTTAATACAAATACACCTTCTTCATTTCTTAAAATGATTTGGCTCTGATCTTTTTTTGCATTCTTTAAATTCACACGATAAAAAGACGGTTCCTTATGCCAAATCTCTACATTATACTCCTGAGGCTCATTTCCTGTTTTAATAGATAATTTCGCTTCAGCTTGATAACTTTTCATCCCTTTTACTTTCGCTTCTAAATCTCTCACGACATCATCTTGTTTCTTTTCCACACAACCCGCCAACACAAAAACGGTCAACAAACCGACAAGAACTAAAAACAGACGCCTTTTCATCACTTCAGCCCCTTTGCCCCTATAAATGAATGGAAGATGTACCTTCCTTATCGCTACCTCAAATATATGAGACAAAGATATAAAATATGCAGACTAGCGTGACGAGCTTTCTAAAACAACTTGAGCAACAGCAAATTCCTTACTATGACTAATTGATAAATGAACAACATACTCTGTACTTGTAATCAGAATCGGCTTACCTCTTTCATCATTTTTCACTTCAATATCTAAAAAGCTTACTTCTTTCCCGATACCAGTACCTACAGCTTTTGAATACGCCTCTTTCGCTGCAAACCTTCCAGCTACAAACTCTGTAAGACGACTTCCTTTCAGCTCCATAGCAACATTACGTTCATTTTCTGTTAAAATACGTTCCATAAATTTAAGCTTTCCATCTAGCATTTTTTCAATACGATTTAATTCAATAATATCGATTCCAATCCCTATAATCATTTCAAAATCCCCTTCTTCTATTTAACTTTCTTCTTTCATATTGATAAGAATAACAGAGAATCTTTCTGATGCAAAAGGGGTGGTAGTAACCGTATGCTAATAAGATCTACTCAGATTTCTTTACAACCGACTATTCTCACCTTACTTTTTATTCACTTAGTCATGATGATATTAGGCGACTTTTTCCTCTTCCCACTGGCAGCCTCTAATGAATATATCGCTAAAGGAGAATGGTGGCGTGTCATAACTTCCCTTCTGGTACACGTAGACTTACAACATTTTCTTTCTAATAGTATTTTTTTATTTGCACTTGGTTCTTCTATCGAAAAGCAACTCGGACACTTTTCTTTTTTTATTCTATTTTTTCTTTCTGGAATTTCCGGAAATATTTCTTCCTATATTATTATGCCTCCTGAATATATTCACGCAGGTGCATCAGGTGGTATTTTCGGACTATTAGGCGCACAATTATTTTTATTGTACAATCGATACCGCTCTTCAAAACCAAAAGAAATTGCCATTTTCTCAATTATGATACTTCTATTACTGCTATTTACTTTCTTTAATCCTTCCGCCAATCCGATCAGTCATTTAACAGGTTTAATAACCGGCGGCATTTTAACTCCCTTTTTAACAAAAAAAAACGATGGTGCAAAGCTTATTTAATATAAAAGCTTGCACCATCGATAATTTCTACATCTACCTGTTCGTTTAAATCCCTCATTAATTGAAATAAAGACTCATCCTTCATCTTCGCCTCAATCATACAATCAATTTGCGGAACACTTCCCTTTATCCTTCTTAAAAAAGATAAAAATGCGTCTACATTAATATAATCTGCATGAGCTCTTGGATCTTTTCCCTCTCTAGGGCTAGAGATATGCATTTTAACCGGTAACAAAGATGTTTCCCACGTATGAACAACACGTGGCCAATCTTCATACCAATCTTCTTGCTCATTATTCATCATATGGTGATGCAAATCAAACACGACGGGAATATCTAATTTTTCTCCTAAATATAATGTTTCCTCTAACGTAAAAGTTGTATCATCATTTTCTAATATAATCATTTCTTGAATACCCCTTGGGACATTAGACCAATTCTCTATAAAACGCTCTAATGCAAGTTCTTTATCTTTATACCCTCCTCCAACATGTAGTACACATCGTTGCTTATGTTCAATCCCCATGCCTTTTAATAATTTTTTGTGCATCTGCAATGTCTTTACAGCTTGTTTAAAAACACTCTCCTCAGGTGAATTTAGTACAACAAAATGATCTGGATGGAAATCAATTCGCATATTCATATGAATTGCATATTCACCTAATTCTTTCAATTTTTCTTTTAAAGGACGAATATAGTTCCACTCTAGCAATTCCTCATGATTCGCTAAAGGAATGAGCTTAGAACTAAGCCGAAAGAAAGATATGTCATGTCCCTTATTATGCTTTAATAAACGTAAACAATTTTCCAAATTGGAATTAGCAATTCTTTCAAGTTTACGAATTGCAGCATCACGATCATCTATTTTCTGAAACTGTGCGTACGTCATCGTTTGAGATGGGGATGCATTCTTCAAATGCACACTCATCGCAACGTAACCAAGCCTTACAAGCATATAACAGCCCCTTTTCTATCATAACTACTATGTAGTATGCACAATTACAGAAATAAAAAAAGAGAATGCCAACAAAGGGCATTCTCTTTTTTATTAAGCTTGTGGACGGCTATGATGTTTTCTTTCGCCGCGTCCATTTGAAGATCCTGGGCGACCTTGACCTTCACCTCTACGACCACGACTACCACCATCACGATTACGATCACGGTTTCCATCACGATTGCGATCACGGTTTCCGTCACGATTACGTCCATCACGGTTACGACCATCGCCACCGCCACGTCCGTCACGACTACGATTACGGTTACCATCACGGTATCCGCCTCCGTTACCGCCACGTTTTTTAGAACCGCCACCTCTTGAAACAACTGGTGGTTCTGATGTTAAAGCGATCGGAGTTGTATCCGGCTCTTTAGTCATCATTTTTAAAGCAGCAGCTACTACTGTTACAGAGTCATTCTCTTCTAACATTTCTTCTGCAATACGCTTGTAGTATGATAAGTTCTCATTTTGGATTGTGCTTTGAAGTTTTTCAGCGATTAAACGTTGTTGACCTTCTAATGCCTCATCAAGTGTCGGTGCTTCCATACGATCAACTTTACGCTTTGTTGTACGCTCGATATTTTTTAATTGTCCTGATTCACGTGGTGTTACAAATAACATTGCAATACCTTTTTTACCTGCACGGCCAGTACGACCGATACGGTGAACGTATGATTCTGGATCTTGTGGGATATCGAAGTTGTATACGTGTGTTACGCCTGAAATATCAAGACCACGTGCAGCAACGTCTGTTGCAACAAGAACTTCAATAGCACCTTCTTTAAATTTACGTAATACAGACATACGTTTCGCCTGTGTTAAGTCACCATGAATACCTTCTGCTGCATAACCACGTAAGTTTAGTGCTTCTGATAATTCATCAACACGACGCTTTGTACGACCGAATACGATCGCAAGCTCTGGAGATTGAATATCTAGTAAGCGTGTTAACACGTCAAACTTTTTCTTTTCTTGCACTTCTAAATAGAACTGCTGAATGTTTGGCATTGTTACTTCTTTTGCTTTTACTTTAATGTGTTGAGGCTCAGTCATGAAACGCTCAGCAATACGACGGATTGGATCTGGCATTGTCGCTGAGAATAATAATGTTTGATGTGTTTCTGGCACATCTGTTAAAATCGCTTCAATATCTTCAATGAAGCCCATGTTTAACATTTCATCCGCTTCATCAAGAACAACAGTCTCTACGTTTTGTAAGCGAAGTGTTTTACGGTTAATATGATCTAAAATACGACCCGGCGTACCAACAATAATGTGTGGGTGTTTTTTTAGAGCACGAATTTGGCGGTTAATATCTTGACCACCATAAATTGGTAGAATACGAACACGTTTATGTTTACCAATTTTGTATAGCTCTTCTCCAACTTGAATTGCTAATTCACGCGTTGGCGCGATAACAATACCTTGAACTGCTTCTTTATTTGTATCCACTTTATCTAATAGTGGTAATCCGAATGCTGCTGTTTTCCCTGTACCTGTTTGCGCTTGCCCAATAATATCCTTACCTTGCAATGCATGTGGAATTGTTTCAGCTTGAATCGGCGTAGCCTCTTCAAAGCCCATACTTTCAACCGATTGCAGTAAAGACTCACTTAATCCTAATTCTCGAAATGTTGTCAATGTTACTTCTCCTTTTCTATCCTATACTTATCATTTAAAAAAAGGCGTTTTCCGAATTTGCGGAAAAGCCCTTTTCCTGAATGCTCACGTATATAACCGGGCGTATATTCTTCACGAAAATACTTCTAAACGTTATTACACTTTATCAATTATAAGTTTTGTATGTGTAAAAAGCAAACCCAACTGTTACCTTATTTTATATTCAGGGCCTTTTTCTTTACTTTTATTTTTTTATCATTTACTGTAAGCGCTTATTATAAGTTTCTTCTATTTTCGTGACTATCATCCCTATTTATATACACCAATTATTTCAACATCGTAATTACTTCTTCTAATTTCATACCGCGAGATGCTTTTATTAATACAACATCTTTCGCATCGACTACTGCTTGTAAATCTCTTACTAACTCTGCTTTATTATCATACGCCTTTACACGTTCATTAGGGAAATTAATTTTCGCTCCTTCAGCAATTTGAGCTCCTAATCTACCGTATGTGAATACATGTGAGATTTTTGCTGGATCGATTAATTTACCTACCTCATAATGGAACTGCACTTCTTGATTTCCAAGTTCTAACATATCACCAAGCACAACGATTTTTTTAGTAAATCCATCTAAACCATTCATTAAATGGAATGCTGCCTCCATAGCCGTCGGACTTGCATTATAAGCATCGTTGATAATTGTTAATCCACTATCCGTTTTTACAATCTCCATACGCATGCCCGTCATTTGAAGTGTTACTAAACCTTGTTTCATTTCTTCCCACGTCACACCAAAATGTGTCGCAATTGCCATTGAAGCAAGTGTATTGTACACATTATGTTTTCCTAACACCGGTAGGTAGAATGAAATATTTTCATCTCTATTCATTTTAAAATGTGTCCCAGTTGCCTGTAATGTTACAGTTGTTGGATAGTAATCGTTGGCTCTTGCATCACCAAACGTAACTGTTTCCGCTGCTAAATTCATTTCAGGAACACGATTCGTTAATAACGGCTCATCTCCATTATATACGAACACGCCACCTTCTTGTAACCCTGTAACAATTTCTAATTTCGCTTCAGCAATGGCCTCACGAGATCCTAAATCCATTAAATGTGCTTCACCAATATTCGTAATGATAGCTGCATTAGGACGAGCTAACTTAGATAAAAATTCAATCTCTCCTCGGCTTGACATACCCATTTCTAATACAGCTACTTCTGTATTTTCTTCTAAGTTTAAAATAGTGAGAGGTAACCCAATATGGTTATTGAAATTTCCTTCTGTTTTTTGAACTTTGAACTTAGTCGCGAGAATACTTGTCACAATATCTTTCGTGGATGTTTTACCGTTACTACCTGTCACACCAACAACTTTAACATCCAATTGATCGCGATAGTTTTTCGCTAACATTTGCAGTGCAGATAGCGTATCTTCTACAAAAATAACCGGAAGATTCTCGGGTGGATTTGCTACATCTTTCATCCACAATGTAGCTACAGCTCCATTTTCAACTGCTTTATCTACAAAAGCATGTCCATCGAAACGCTCCCCTTGAATCGGAACATATAAGTTTCCTTTTTCAATTTTTCTCGTATCAATAGACACGCCTTGAATAATAGTTCCCTCATATTGCTCTGCTAATCCAGTACCATTTACCATCTGTTCTACTTGCTTTAACATTCGCTTTATCATATAGAAACGCTCCTTACATAGAGGAAGCACTATTCCTACGAATAGTGCTTCCTCCTTTTTTTGTTAGATTGTATATTTAATTTTTTGTTTTTCTTCGTGACGTTCAATCGCTAAACGAATTAACTCTTCGATTAACTCTGGATACGGTAACCCAGTATGTTGCCATAATAGAGGGAACATACTAAACGGTGTAAATCCTGGCATAGTGTTTACTTCGTTAATATACACTTCTCCGTCTTTCGTTAAGAAGAAATCAGCTCGCGTTAAGCCTGCACCATCTAATGATTGGAACGCAATAATTGCATCACGCTTAATCACATCAGATTCTTCTTCTGTCATTTCAGCTGGAATAATTAACGCCGTATCACCATCGATATATTTCGACTTATAATCATAGAAGTCCTTTTTCGGAACGATTTCACCTACAACTGAACATTTCGGCTCATCATTACCTAGTACCCCAACTTCTACTTCACGACCTACAATATTTTCTTCTACAATAATTTTGCGATCAAATTGGAATGCCTCTACAAATGCATTCTCAAGTTCTTCACGATTTTTACACTTATTAATACCAACACTTGAACCAAGGTTTGCTGGTTTTACGAAACAAGGATATCCTAACTTATCTTCTACTTTAGAATAAGCTTCCTGACGATCTTTTTCCCATGCACTGCGAATGAAAGACGCATATTTTGCTTGTTTTAAACCAGCCTCTGCAAAGATGTTTTTCATAACAACTTTATCCATACCAGCAGATGATGCTAGAACACCATTTCCTACATAAGGAATATTCATCAATTCTAATAATCCTTGAACCGTTCCATCTTCACCGTTTGGTCCATGTAGTAATGGGAAAATAACATCAATAGCATTTTCCTCAGAAGCTACAGATGGAATAATCTCTGTACTTAATGATAACGGAGAAATCGCATTTTCTGCACCACTCATTTTTAAAGCTTCAACATCTGTTACTTCACCTTCAATACGCTCACCACGTACCCATTGACCTTGTTCTGTAATATAAATTGGATGAATCTCGAATTTATCTTGATTTAACGCTTTAATAGCAGCAAGAGCCGTCTGTAACGAAACTTGATGCTCAGCTGATTTTCCACCATATAATAAACCTAATTTAATTTTTGTCACTGAAATCACCCTAACCAATTGTTTTCATTTTTCTATTTTAGCACTTTTTATAAAAATAGGTAGTTCCTATTTGAAATAAAATGTAACTTCCACAAATAATTAAATGACACCACTTATTGGTTTTCTACACTTTTTCTATTCCACTACTATACAAAGGTGAATTTTAAAATGAAATGGTAATCCTATCTAGTTATGTACCTAAAATATGTAGAAATCCCCTTTTTTGTGTATGTCACCTATTTACTAAGAAGATTTCTTGGTTAGTGTATCTTTTTGCCTTTGCTCAACAAGGCGATCTAAAGAAATATATACAATACCTGCAACTACACATCCTACAGCTAAAATTGTAAATAGCAAGTGGCCAAGTAATCGATCTAATAAAAAACCTCCCAAAAGTGGACCAAATGCGCTTCCTGTAATCCACTGCAAACTTGCAGCGCCCATATAAGTCCCTCTCAAATGCTCAGGGGCCAAGTTTGCTACAAATGTCATCTGTACAGGCGACATAATCATCTCACCTAACGTATATATAGCATAAACGAACAGTAGTGTTATTAAAATAACTGTAGCATTTGTATTAAACTCTCCAAACCACTTCGGTAACCACCCTATAAAAAACAATCCAATCCCGAACAAACATGCACCATATAACATCGTCTTCCCGACTGGTTTATCCGTAGCCCATTTTGAAATTTGAAATTGGAATAAAACAACTAATAGTCCGTTTAACGCCATTAAATATGGATATGGATTATTCGCTCCAAAAATACGCTTCATTTCGTTATCAAAATGTAGTGGCAACATGCCTTCTGTTTGAGAAAACCCCATCGAAATGATAATACCTGCTAATAAGTAAATCATTAATGCCTTATCTCGCATGACAATTTTCCAAACTGCCCCAGATTCCTTTTCTTTATGTTCTTCCTTATCTGTCCTCTTTGGCATCGTCTCTTGAATAAGAAGCAATACAAGTAACGCATAAAATAGCATTGTAGAAGAGGCAATAATAAACACAAGATTCTTTGACAACACAACTACTGATGCTCCCATTATCGGACCAATCGCAGCACCTATATTGTGACCCATTCGTAATAAACCATATGCCTCTGTTCTTTTTTCTGGTGCTGTTACATCTGCGACCATAGCTGATGCAGCTGGATGAAATAAAGAATTACTCAATCCTAAAAAAATAGATAAAATTGCATATGGAATAAATCCTTCTATAAATAGAAAACCGAGCATTAATAATGCATTACTTGCCATAGAAAATATCATAATCGGCTTTCTTCCATATATGTCAGCAATTCTCCCTCCTATAAGTGAACCAAAGCTTGCAGCAATTGGAGAAAGCGCCATAATAACCCCAACTTCCAACAACGAATCTACCTTATCTTTTAAATATAATGCAAAAAAAGGCATTAACATCATCATTGCAATTCCATTTAACGTCTCTCCAATAAATCGAATCCATACGTTACGGTCCATCTCCCTTAACTCACGCCACGTATTTTTCATCATTTCACTCCTTTAGTTAGCCAACAATTATCTTATAATAAGTTCAGAAAAATGTAAATTTTCAAATAAAAAAATCCATTCTAACAGAATTAGAATGGATTTTTTTCGCTTATAAATTCGCAACATCTTCTTCTTTTTTACTATTATTTAAAGCACTATGTTTTCGGCTATATAAGAAGTAAACCGCTATACCAATAACCATCCATATCCCAAAACTAATCCATGCTGTCCCCGATAATTGAAGCATTAAGTATAAACAGAAAATCACTGTTAACGCTGGTAAAAATGGTACAAGCGGAGCCTTAAATGCCCTTGGTAAGTCTGGATGGGTTCTTCTCATTACAATTACCGCAACAGCTACGAGTGCAAATGCTGACAATGTCCCCATGTTTACAAGATGTGCTAAAACATTTAAATCTATTAATCCTGAAATCAGTGCCGCAATAATTCCCGTTGTCCATGTATTTAAAAATGGCGTTTTAAATTTCGGATGAACTTTAGCAAGACGCTTCGGTAATAAACCATCTCGGCTCATCGCATAAGAAACACGAACTTGCCCATACATCATAACTAGCATTACTGTTGTAATCCCTGTAATTGCTCCTACTGAAATTACCCCCGCTAAGCCATCTTGTCCAATAAATTGCAGTGCAAAAGCAACTGGATCTGATATATTTAGCTGACCGTATGGAACAATTCCTGTCAAAATAAGCGAAACAACGATATAAAGAACTGTACAAATTAATAACGATGCAATAATACCAATTGGTAAATCACGTTGCGGACGTTTCACTTCTTCTGCCGCTGTTGAAACTGCATCAAATCCTATAAATGCGAAGAATACTGTGGCCGCTCCAGCCATTACACCATCTAAACCAAATGGCATAAAAGGCGTCCAGTTTTCAGGTTTCACATAATTAAAACCAGCAAAAATAAAAATAAGAACAACTGCTATTTTAATAAATACCATAATGTTATTTACTCGTGCACTTTCACGAACACCTCTAGATAAAAGAACTGTCATCACTAAAATAATTAGAACTGCAGGTAGATCAATTATTCCACCCTTTCCTGTACCAGGAGCCGAGGAGAGAATAGTCGGAATGTGGATTCCAAACCCCTTTAATAAAGATTGAAAATATGCAGACCAACCGTTTGCTACAGCAGATGTAGCAAGTAAATATTCAAGCATTAAGTCCCAGCCAATTAAAAATGCGAATACTTCCCCCATCGTCGCGTATGTATACGTATACACACTGCCCGAGACAGGAACTGAAGAAGCAAATTCAGCATAACAAAATGCAGCAAAGGCACAAGCTAGCGCGGCAATCGCAAATGATAATATAATAGCTGGCCCAGAATGTTTCGCTGCCACAACACCCGTTAGAACAAAAATACCAGTTCCAACAATTGCTCCGATTCCAAGCATAGTTAAATCTAGCGCGCCCAATGTTCTTGCTAACGTTTTTTGCTTACTTTCTTGCATTAACTTTGCAATTGGCTTCTTTTGAAAAATTTGCTTCATCTTTCACTCCTCCAAGTTTTAAATTTTCTGAAAATTTTCAATTCGCTTTTTTATTTTACTCATTACGCTTTTCCTAGTCAATACTTTTGTCGAAACAAGTAGAAATTCTTCTGAATATGCACTATCCTTATCATTCTTTCTATATATCTTTCGACAACTCTTTTTGGTATTATTATACATGTCGATTCCACAAAAAAGGCATGCTCCCTTATTGAGAGCATACCTTTTTTTACTTATTTCACAGTATATGAACCTTGTTCAATCCAGCTATACATATACTTTTCATCTTCTGTTTCATGTGCTTGTTTTACAATACGAAGCGGACGGAATGTGTCTATCATAACAGCTAATTCAAGTGTCTCTTTCTTCCCTATACTTGCCTCTGTTTTCCCCGGATGCGGCCCATGGGGAATCCCGCTCGGATGAAGTGTAATAGAACCTTCTTCCACACCTTTGCGACTCATAAAGTTTCCTTCTACATAGTAAAGAACTTCATCACTATTAACATTACTATGATAATATGGTGCCGGAATTGACTCTGGATGATAATCGTATAAACGTGGTACGAAAGAGCAAATAACAAAATTATGCCCTTCAAATGTTTGATGTACTGGCGGTGGCTGATGAATGCGCCCTGTAATTGGTTCAAAATCCTCTACATTAAATACCCACGGATATAAATAGCCATCCCATCCAACAACATCTAACGGGTGGTGTCCTAAAACATGTTTATGCATATAGCCTCTTGATTTTGTCATTACGACAAACTCGCCTTTTTCATCATATGTCTCTAATTTTTCTGGACCACGAAGATCTCTTTCACAAAACGGACTATGCTCTAACAATTGTCCGTATTCATTTCGATAACGACGCGGCGTTGTAATTTGGCTATTCGCCTCTACAACGAGAAACTTAGTCTCTCCTTCATCTGGAATAACACGATAAATCGTTCCAATTGGGATCGTTACATAGTCGCCTTTTCTATAGTGAATCGTTCCAAACATTGTTTCAATTTTCCCTGTTCCATAATGAACAAATAACATTTCGTCGCCATCACCATTACGATAGAAATAATCCATTTTTTCTGTTGGGCTCACTACTCCAATTAACAAATCTTCATTTCCAAGTATGAAATTTCGTCCACTTATTGCATCACCACTTTTTTTATTTTCTTTCGTTCGGAAGTGGCGATGAGAAAGGGCAACATCCTCTTCATACTGCAACTGACAAGAATGCGATAATGCAGAATGACCTACTTCTGTTGGCATATAGTGATGATACAAAATAGACTGCGTACCAGAAAATCCTTTCGTTCCCATTACCTGTTCACGATAAAGCGATCCATCTTTTTTACGAAATTGTACATGTCGTTTATGAGGTAGTTCTCCCATTTGACGATAAAACATGCCCATCACCCGCTTCCTTTTCTTTTTTGATCGTATTACGTAGTGTACCTAAACCAGTAATCGACAGCTCTACAACATCTCCATCTTGTAGCCACTCTTCTGTACCAAGTTCTAAAATACAGCCTGTTCCTACTGTCCCAGAACCAATCACATCTCCTGGATATAACGTCACGTCCTCTGAAGCACGTTCAATCATTTCAGCAAATGTATAGTAAATATCTTGGAAGTTTCCCTTTGATAATAGTTTCCCATTTACATGAGCAGTCATTTCTAAATCATATCGATCACCATTACGATAAACATCTAATTCCTCTTTCGTAACAAGATGTGCTCCTAACGAAGTTGCAAAGTCCTTTCCTTTCGCAGGACCGAGACCTACTTTCATTTCTGTTGCTTGTAAGTCTCTCGCACTCCAGTCGTTCATAATACAATAACCAAAAATATATTCCTCTGCTTGCTCACGAGAAATATTTCGCCCTTCTTTTCCTATTACGCAAGCAATCTCCAGCTCATAATCAAGCTTTTTAGACTTTTTCGGACCAATTACAAAATCACCGGAACCAATTACAGCACGATGATTAGTAAAATAAAAAACCGGAATATCATACCATTCAGGCACAACATCTAGTCCTCTTCGTCCACGAGCTGTTTTTACATGTTGTTCAAATGCGTAAAAATCTCGAATACTACTCGGATTAGGCAGAGCAGCTGTCAATTGTACTTCTTCTAAAGCATATATACCCTTATTTGGATTCTTAATATTCCGCACTACTTCTACATACTCATCAGCTTTCTCTAAAAAAGCCATCATAGAAGAAGGGATTTTCCCTTCACTAGCAAGATTCATATCTATTACTTTGTCACCTTCAAGCCATCCAGCCCGTATTTCTTTTGAAGGAAGACGAAATGTAACAAATTTCATCCTGATTCCTCCTTATAAAAATGAAATTTCCACCAGCAAAGGGACTTTTGCTGGTGGATACAAATCTTATAAGTTTCCGCGACGTTCTTGTTCTCTTTCAATTGATTCGAATAACGCTTTAAAGTTTCCTTCACCAAATCCACGAGAACCTTTACGTTGAATGATTTCAATAAATAAAGTCGGGCGATCTACAATTGGTTTCGTAAAGATTTGTAGTAAGTAACCTTCATCATCACGATCTACTAAGATCTTTAATTCTTTTAGCTTATCAATTTCTTCATCGATTTTTCCAACTCGTGCAGTTAACTCATCATAATAAGTATCAGGTGTATCTAAAAACTCCACCCCATTTGCACGAAGCGCTTCAACCGTTTTAACAATATCACTTGTTAATAAAGCAAGATGCTGTACACCAGCTCCATTATAGAATTCTAGATACTCTTGAATTTGTGACTTTCTCTTTCCGTCTGCTGGTTCGTTAATAGGAAACTTAATACGGCTTCCATTTGTCATAACTTTCGACATTAAAGCCGAATACTCTGTACTAATATCATCATCATCAAAATGAATCATTTGTTTAAAGCCCATGACATTCTCGTAATAACTAACCCACTCTTCCATTTTTTCAACATTACCAACTACATGATCGACAGCAATTAAGCCAGACTCTTCAAATGGAATATTAAACTCTACCTTTTCGAATCCTGGCATAAATGCCCCTTTATAATTTTTACGCTCTACAAGCGTATGAATTGTATCACCATACGTACCAATAACTGCTTTTTTCAATGTACCGTCCTCATCTGTTAATTCCTCTGGTGGAGCAATTGCGACGGCACCACGTTTCACTGCTTCTGAGTATGCTTTATCAACATCATCAACAAGTAGTGCCACATCCTTGACGCCATCACCATGAGTCTTTACAAACTCCGCAATACGATTTTCACTACTTAAAGCTCCAGACACAACAAAACGCATATTTTTTTGCACAAGAACATAAGATACCTTTTCACGGTTTCCAGTTTCTAATCCAGAGTAAGCCACAATTTTGAATCCGAATGCTCTCGCAAGATAATAACTCGATTGCTTTGCATTCCCTACGTAAAATTCCAAATGATCTACATCACGTACTGGAAAAAAGTCCTCCATTTGTGCAGCTAGCGTATCCATAGATTTTTGTTTCATAATATCTTCATCCCCCTGTAAATAGATTAAATGGTCCATACTTAAAACCAACCGAAAACGCTTCCAACATAAATAAATAGAAATTAGTTAGCAAGCTAACAAATTCTGACCTTTAAAATTTTCTATCTTTTCTGTCAAATTCCTCTTTTTTTCTTACATATAAAATTCGACTTTTTTCTCTTTAAAATAAAGTGAAACTTTAATCAGCCCTCACCAATCAGGCTTTTACTCAGTGGATTTTTGATTATTCGTTGAATCAAGTTGCAACCGCAGCGTCTAATTAGCCATGGATGCTAAATAATGAGGTAACTTTAATACTTGAAGGTATATAAGAAGAAAATAAAAAAGACTCCAACATATTAACTGCTTACTAATACGTTAGAGTCTTTATTTTTTTTGAATGGTTGTATTTACATATATCATACTAATACACTTGCAAGGAATAGAATAAATGATGTTAATATTACCGCTCCACCTAAGGATCCTAATAAATCCGTTTTTGTTACTTGAAACACTTGTTCACTGTTCATATCCCTCATTCTCCTTCCATTTTTGTTTGATTTAAAACTTCTATTATACTAATACGCTTGATAGAAATACGATTAATGCTGTTAATACTACTGCTCCACTTGCTGATCCTACGAAGTCACCTTTTGTTACTTGTAATACTTGCTCTTTCATATCTTTCATTCTCCCTTCTTTTTCTTTTGTTACAAAGTTTCTATTATACTAATACGCTTGATAAAAATACGATTAATGCTGTTAATACTACTGCTCCACTTGCTGATCCTACGAAGTCACCTTTTGTTACTTGTAATACTTGCTCTTTCATATCTTTCATTCTCCCTTCTTTTTCTTTTGTTACAAAGTTTCTATTATACTAATACGCTTGATAAAAATACGATTAATGCTGTTAATACTACTGCTCCACTTGCTGATCCTACGAAGTCACCTTTTGTTACTTGTAATACTTGCTCTTTCATATCTTTCATTCTCCCTTCTTTTTCTTTTGTTACAAAGTTTCTATTATACTAATACGCTTGATAAAAATACGATTAATGCTGTTAATACTACTGCTCCACTTGCTGATCCTACGAAGTCACCTTTTGTTACTTGTAATACTTGCTCTTTCATATCATTTATCCTCCCTTTTTATAAGTTATCTATATGTAATTTCTAAGAAATGTTTATTTCATAGTTTTTATGTTAACGTTACATTAAATTTGATAACGTAACGTTTGTAACATTAATGTAACATAACTATTGTTACGTTGCAATATAATAACGTGAAATTTATTACACTTTTTTTACGTTTTTTTATAATACTCCCCAAGAAGCCTTATTTAATGCACTTTTCACTAAGTTCACGTTTGTAACATTCGTGTAATATTAAAGTCGTAAAGTGAAATATAGTCATCCTCCTCTCTATTTTTGTTACAAACAGTTTATTTAGTGACACTAAACCTATCTAATCTTTACTTACTTTTAATATGAGATAAAATACCGTCTTTCCAAGATAAGTTTATATGTTTCCTCTATATAACTATGTATAATAAAAACAAAGAGGTGGTCATTTTGAAATTAATCGCATTAGATATGGATGGTACACTACTATCATCTAATCTTGAAATCTCCAAAGAAAACCTACAAGCAATCCAAACTGCTCAAGAAGCTGGTCATATTGTAATGATTTGTTCTGGTCGTGCGAAAGAGGATGCTTTAAAGCTATTGGAAGAATATAAATTATCTCTTCCAGTCGGAGCAAGCAATGGGGCTATTGTTTATGTGGATGGAAAAGTAATTAACTCTCGTTGTATACAAAACGACAAAGTGTACAAACTTGCAAAATTACTAGAATCTGAAGGTTTCCCATATAAGCTATATACGAATAAAGGAGTTTATTCTCCATATACATGGCAAGATCAAGTGATGCAAGCGTTCGAAGAAAATA
Organism: Bacillus sp. N6; assembly: GCF_052805735.1. Taxonomy (NCBI): domain Bacteria; kingdom Bacillati; phylum Bacillota; class Bacilli; order Caryophanales; family Bacillaceae; genus Bacillus; species Bacillus sp. N6. The sequence goes on along the minus strand of NZ_CM127843.1, from coordinate 221,339 downwards.
AGCATGCGCTCGATGTTACATTAGAGGAACTTGAACGAATTACAGAAAAGCAAAAGAAATCGAACCTAATTACTGATTTCAAAAAAATAGAAGATGTTGTAAATAACCAAGAACTAGAAATATCTAAATTCTTCATTTCAACATTTAATGCAGCGCATCGTGCACAGCTATTAAGCGTGTTACAAGAAGACGCTGATATTATGGTTACAGCATCAGCTCCTACTAACTTAGAAATTATGGATAAGAATGGACATAAAGGAAACGGGCTACAGCAGATGGCAGCTCATTTTAATATCCCTATTGAAGATACAGTTGCTATTGGTGATAATTTTAATGATGTACCAATGCTAGAAGTAGCAGGCTTATCTGTTGCAATGGGCAACGCTGAAGAAGATATAAAAAAACTATGTGATGTTGTAACATTAACAAACAATGAACATGGTGTTTCTCATGCAATCGAGCAATTTGTATTGAAACAAACTTCATCTAGTAAATAAAAAAAGGACTCTTTCAAATTGAAAGAGTCCTTTTTTTATACATGATGACAAGAAACAAAATGATCATCACCAACATTACGAAATTCTGGTATTGTTTTTTTACAAACATCTGTTGCAAACGGGCAACGTGTATGAAAACGACAACCCGAAGGTGGATTTGCTGGACTTGGAATATCCCCTTCTAGTATAATTCGCTCTCGCTTCACTGTTGGATCTGGTATTGGAACAGCTGATAACAATGCTTTTGTATACGGATGTAGCGGATTGGTAAATAACTCATCACGCGGCGCCGTCTCCACAATTGTACCTAAATACATAATTCCGATTTTCGTACATAAATGTTCTACTACACTCAAATCATGTGAAATGAATAAATAAGATAATCCCTTTTTCTCCTGTAACTCACTAAATAAATTAATAATTTGTGCTTGGATAGATACATCTAGTGCCGCCACAGGTTCATCAGCTACAATGAATTCTGGATTTAATACCATAGCCCTTGCTATTACGATACGCTGACGTTGTCCACCAGAAAACTCATGGGGATACCGGTCAATATGATAAGGAGCTAAGCCACATAACTCCAATACTTCAATTACCTTTTCACGAACATTTTCTTTCGTCGCTAATCCGTGGGCCAACATCGGCTCTCCAAGCGCTTCACCAATTCTCATTCTCGGATTTAATGAGCTAAATGGATCTTGGAAAACGAGCTGCATATTAGGGCGATGTTTTCTCAATTCATCCTTGGATAAAGAATGAACATCTTTCCCTTTAAACTTCACTTCCCCCTCCGTTTTTTGAACGAGGCGTAAAATTGTTTTTCCTATCGTTGTTTTTCCGCTCCCTGATTCGCCAACGAGACCAAACACTTCACCTTTATTAATAGTAAAACTTACTCCATCAACTGCTTTTACATGCCCGATCGTTCTACTAAATATGCCACCTTTAATTGGAAAATATGTCTTTAGGTTTTTCACCTCTAATAATGGTTCACTCATTGTTCCGCACGCTCCTCATATAACCAGCAAGCTACTTTATGATTTTCATCATTTACATTTAGATTTGGGGCTTCTTTTTCACATATTTCCATACAATGCTCACAACGCCCACTAAAGTAGCAAAACTCACCTAAACCAACTAAATTCGGAACTTGCCCTGGAATAGAATATAGTTTATCTATTCGTTTTCCCATTACTGGTTTTGATTTCAACAATCCTTTCGTATAAGGGTGTTTTGGATTTTGGAATATCTCTAGTACTGGAGCTTCTTCAATAACTTTCCCGCCATACATAACGACAACGTAATCAGCCATTTCTGCTACGACACCTAAATCATGTGTAATTAATAAGATCGACGTTTTAAATTCTTCTTTCACTTGTCTTAGTAAATCCAATATTTGAGCTTGAATCGTAACATCAAGAGCTGTTGTTGGTTCATCTGCAATTAATAACTTAGGATTACAACTAAGCGCAACAGCAATCATAATACGTTGTAACATCCCGCCGCTCAATTCATGCGGATAAGAATGAACAATTTCATTAGCACGGGCTATGCCAACTTTACGAATTAACTCAATTGCTTTCTTATACGCTTCATTTTTACTAAGTAATTCATGCTCCCTTAGCGTTTCTACAATTTGCTCACCTACAGTGAAGACGGGATTTAGCGATGTCATCGGTTCTTGGAAAATCATCGCAATATCATTGCCTCGTAAACTACGAAGTTCTTTCTCTTTCATTCCTAAAAGACTTTTTCCTTCATATAAAATGTCTCCACCTACTACACTGCCAGATTCAGCAATAAGCCCCATAATAGATAAAGCCGTTACACTCTTCCCGCAACCTGATTCTCCTACTACACAAACCGTTTCACCTTCTCGAACAGCAAAGCTAACATGGTTTACAGCCTTCACTGTCCCTTCCTCCGTTTGAAAGTGTGTTTGTAAGTCTTTTAGCTCTACTACCGCTCTACTCATACCTTCTCACCTACCGTCTCATCTTTGGATCTAACGCATCACGAAGTGCATCACCAAGTAAATTAATTGATACAACTGTTATAAAGATTGCAAAACCAGGCGGAATCCATAACCACGGACGCTTTTGGAAATCAATTAATGAGTTAGCTGCGCTAATCATGTTCCCCCATGATGGTGTAGGTGGGACGACGCCGAGACCTAAGTAGCTTAGCGCGGACTCACTTAAAATAGATCCAGCCACACCCAAAGTTGCTACAACAATAAGTAACGGAAAAACGTTAGGAATTAGATGATGAATGATTTTTCGAGAATCTTTTAATCCTAATACATCTGCCGCTTGCATAAAGGCTTGCTCCCGCAATGTTAAAATTTGTCCCCTCACAAGACGTGCAAGTCCTGGCCATCCTACTAAACTTAAAATAATCATTACAACATATAAACGGTACTCCGATGGTAATTTCCATTCTGATAAAATTGCCCCCATTATAATAAGTAGTGGTAATCCTGGAATGGACATTAACACATCTGCAACACGCATAATTAAATGATCTACAACTCCTCGATAAAAACCAGCAATTGCTCCTAATAGAGCTCCTAGTATAACGGATAGTAGCATCGACGCTAAACCGATTGTTAATGAAATACGCCCTGCTTGCATAAGTCTAGTTAAAATATCCCGTCCCAACTGGTCTGTCCCAAGCCAATGTGACAGGCTGGGTGGTTTATTAATTTGTGTTACTTGTACTTTCCCATCAGCATACGGTGAAAAGATTGGACCGATAAAACTAAATAAAAACATAAATATTAAAACGTATAAGCCACACAGTGCCATCTTATTTTTCTTGATTTTTTTATACGCTTGGCGCCATGGTGATGATTCATTTCTCTTTTTCCGTTCTTTCTTTTTCTCTATTATAGGTGTAATAGTCTCCATATCTTTCCCCCCTTACTTCAATCGAATTCTTGGATCAACAAACGCATAGACAATATCAGCTAAGAAATTAGCCGTAATTGTTAAACAAGAAAGAAACATTGTAAAGGCCATTAATACCGTATAATCACGAAAGTTTAATGCTTCTAATTGAATACTCCCAATCCCGGGCCAATTAAAAATCTGTTCAATAATAATGGCTCCTGAAAATAAACCCGGTAATTCAAAAGCGAGTAATGTAATTGCTGGCAAAATTGCATTTTTCAATGCATGTTTATAAATAACGGTTCTTTCTTTTAAACCTTTTGCACGAGCAGTACGAATATAATCTTGCCTAATAACATCCAACATGCCCGTTCTAAAATAGCGTGTTAACGATCCTACACCAAGAAGCGTTAAAATAAATACAGGTAGAATCATATGACGTAATACTTCTAATATGTATGCTATCCCTGTTGAGTTACTCCCAATATCAATCATGCCACCAATAGGTAATAACTTTAAATCAACTGCTAATAATTTAATTAAAAATAGTCCGATAAAGAATGATGGAAATGACATTGCTGCAAAGACACCGATTGTTACCAATCTATCAAACCAAGAATGCTGCTTTGTTGCAGAAATAACCCCAATAATAAGAGCAATAATCCAAGTGAAAAATAAAGCTGCAGCAGCAACAATAAATGTATTCCAAATGAATTTATTAAGTAATGAAGTTACCGGTTCTTGGTACTGTAAAGAAAATCCAAAATCACCATGCAAAGCATTCACTAGCCAATGAAAATACCTTTCAATAATCGGTTTATTTAAACCGTACAACTCTCTTAATTCTTGAGCTCTCTCTGGTGTTAATTTCGGATTTGAATCGATATAATCACCCGGTAAGAGTGCAAATAAGAAAAAGATAATAATAGACGTACCAAACAATGTAGGAATCATTTGTAGAAACCTACGAATGATATATGTTTTCACCTTTTGTCTCCCCAATCCTATTTACTTAAAAATAGAAGAACATTTTTTCAAAACAGCTACCATTCCATTGCTGTGTGAAAAAACGTCTTCTATTAGTTAGGTCAACCCTTATTGTTCAATAGATAACACTGGTAAGTTGGAACTGATGCTATCATACTTTTCTGGATCAATTCCTTTTATACGTGCATTATGAGCATAAAGTAGTTTACGATAGTTTAATAAAATAACTGGTGGATCATCACTTAACTCTTTATACAGCTCTTTATAAATCGCTTTACGTTTTTCAATATCTGTCGTTCCTATACCTTTTACAATCAAATCATCTACTTTCGGATTATTATAACCCGTATCACTTTTTGGATTAGTTGATAAGTACTCACTTACAACTTCACTTGGATCACTAATTCCTGGTGTTGAAACTGCCGCTAAATCGTAGTCACCTTTTCCTACTTTTGAAAGCATCGTATTAAAGTCCATCAACTCTGGATTTAATTCAACACCAATTTCTTTGTAACTTTCTTTTGCAATTGGAATAAAGATATCATTTGTTTTACCTGTATTTGATGCGTAGTATGTTAATTTTAATTTTTGACCATCTTTTTCACGAACCCCGTCAGAACCTACTTTCCAACCAGCCTCATCCAATAATTTTTTAGCCTTTTCTACGTCGTGCGGATATTTATTAATACCTTCTTCTGTATATGCCCATGAAACTGGAGCAATTGGTACGTTAGCGACAGAGCCATAGCCTTGTAAAGCTGTATCCACATACTTCTTACGGTCTAATCCATAAGTAAGTGCTTGGCGTACCTTTTTATCTTTCAAATACGACTTCTTATTATTTACATAGATATAAGCAATATCACTTGATGATTCAAGATTAATATTTGCAAACTCCAATCCTTTTAATTGTTCTATATTTTCAGGGTTCGCTCTAAATCCACTATAGTCCAGTTCACCTGTTTGGAATAATTGGAATCCAGTATCACCTGATGTGATTTTGTAAATAAAGTTTTTAATTTTTGGTTTACCTGCATAATAATTTTCGTTAGCAACAAAGCGGACTTCTTGACCTGGAACATATTTTTCAAATTTATATGGACCCGCTGCAATTGGTTGCCCATATAATGCTTTTAAATAGTCTAAACTTGTATTTTGTTTATAATCTTTTCCATAATAAGCTTTTGATAGCACTGGGCCACCTAAATTCGTTAGCGCCTGTGAATTAACTTTTTCAGTTGTAATTTTAATTGTCTGTGGATCAACAACTTGGATTCCTTCAATAGAAGTTGCTTTTCCTTCTTTATATTCTTTCCCACCTTTAACAGCATACTGAGCAATATCCAATCCACCTTCATACGCTTTATCATGAAGTAGTGTTAATGTAAATGCTACATCATCCGCTGTTAGAGGCGACCCATCACTAAATTTTAAATTTTTACGTAAATGGAATGTATATGTTAACTGGTCAGCAGAAATATCCCATTTTTCTGCAAGATCCGGAACAGGTTTACTTTGTTTGTCTGTTGTTACTAATGAAGCAAAAATAACCGACGTTACATTTCCATCCCAACCATTATCTTGGAAATACGGAAGGAAAACTCCCCCTGGCTTAGAAATGGCTGTAATGAAAGTATCTTTTCGTTGATTTGCTTTCTCTGGACTTTTCTTTTTATCTGTAGCTGGAATTGATTCAATCTTAGAATCTTTTAAATCCTGCTTTTTTACTGGTTCTGTAGAAGCCGTATCCTCCTGTCCCCCACAAGCAGATAACACAAGCGAACTACTAAGTAATACTGAAAATACACCAGCCCATTTTTTTGTCTTTTTCTTCATTGTCCCCACCCTAACTGTTTAATAGTTATACCCTTTGAACTTATTAGCTTATGTATGCCTCCCACAGCACATTTATAGCCAATCGGAAAAGTCGGTTTTAATCAGAAAAAAATAGATGTTTTTGAGGGGTAACAATCTTATTCCGACCTTTCCGGTAGACTTTATGGTTATTAGCTTATATCGTTCAGTATATTTTGTCAATTCTTTCTAAATAAATATTTTGAGAATTTTTCCAAAATTATCACTCTATCCTTATACTTTAAGAAAACTCAGCTATAATTCGTATTAAAAACTTAAAAATCTACTTCTATTTCTTCAGCATGAAACATAGAATACTAATAACCAATTACCAAAAAGGGGGCGAAAATATGGACAACCTATTCCAATACGTCCTGCACTACGTATTATTAACAATTATGATAGTCGGGGCGCTATTACTATTCCCGTTCTTCCCAAAGTTCGTCCTCTTTTTAGCTTTTTTTATCATGCTCGGGATCGCTATTATAATTTCAACGAGAGAAGATGCCACGCAAAAAGAGAGCAGAGTTCAGCGCGTAAAGCTGTAACTTTGCTCTCTTTTCGTTTTCAATCACTAGTCTCTGTTACACATATTTATCCCGCTATTTGCCGGGCAGTAACCCCCCCACTGATTAAAGTTTCACTTTATCTCTCGGGAAATAATTAGCCTTTGTTTTTGTGATTACTCCTATTGAACAGCCACTAATGGCATTTATTTTTCACCTTATCATTTCATACGCTTCACAAGCTATGCAAATTGAGGAACACGGATTTATCTAAGTTACTGTTTCACGTGAAACACATCGCTTCATTTAATCTTTAAAGCAAAATATCATTATGAAAAAGCCACTTCCTCCAGCAAAACTGAAAGGAAGTGGCTTTCTACTCTTTACTCCACAATATTCTCTAACTCACTATATAACTTCGCTCGCAACAACTCTTTCATCGTTTTTTCCTCATATAATTTTTCAAGTCTTTCAACATCAGCTACATGTTCCATTTCACATTCTATTGCATATATATCTTCTTCTACATGCATTAACTCATTTTCAATCTCTTCAAGATTCCTAGCTTTTTTCTCTTTTACTGGAACCATTTCAACACTCTTTCTCCCTTGGCGTTTTTGCTTTATTACTTGCTTCTCAAGCTTTTCTTCCCATTTTTGACGAGCCCATGCATAGTTTCCTGCAAACTCAAATAATTTACATTCATCAATCCAGTACGTCTTTTCAAATAACTTATTTAAAAAATAACGATCATGTGAAACAGCTAGGATTGTTCCATTATATTGCTCAAGGGCTTCCTCTAAAACTTCCCTTGATTCAATATCAAGATGGTTTGTCGGCTCATCTAGAATTAAAAAATTGATGTCTTGATACATAAGTTGCGCAAGTCTTAACCTCATTTTTTCTCCACCGCTCAGTTGCGTTACTTTCTTAAATACTGCTGGACCATAAAATAAAAACTTAGCCAATATATGTCTTGCTTCTCCTTCTGTTACAGCTACATACTCTCTAAACGCTTCCAATACATTACTCTTCACATTTCCATACGTATGCTGTGATAAATAACCAATTTTGACACTACTACCAATTCGAATTTCACCAACGTCTGGATTTATTTCTTTTAATAGTAGTTTTAATAATGTAGTCTTTCCTGTACCATTACGACCAACGATAGCCGCACGCTCTTGAAAACGAACATGTAAATTCGCTTGTTCAAATAAAGGTCGACCAGCAAAACCTTTACTCACTTCTTTCATTACAACAACATCTTTCCCGCTTCTCTCTTGCCCTTCAAACTGAAGACCCATCTGTTTTCGTTCTAAAATTGGCCTCTTTAATTTCTCTATACGTTCTAACGCACGTTCCATATTTCTCGCTCTTTTATGCAATCCTTCATTCGGAGGGTTCGCTTGATTTGCCCATTCACGTAGACGCTTAATTGCTTCTTTCATTTTCTTTATTTTCTTTTGTTGCTCCTGATAAGCTTGAAACTCTTGAAGTAATCTTTCTTCCTTCTCCTCAACGAACTGAGAATAATTCGTATGGTACACGTGAATCTCTCCATCTTCCAAATCAAAAATTTTCGTTACAACTTCATCAAGGAAATAACGATCATGTGAAATAACCATAACTGTTCCAGTGTATTCTTTTAAAAATTGCTCTAACCATTCAACTGCAAATAAATCTAAATGATTTGTTGGTTCATCTAATAGAAGTAAATCTGGTTTCTGCAATAGCATATATGCAAGGCTTACTTTCGTCTGTTCTCCTCCACTTAATTCCGTAAATACTCTTGAAAATAAGTCTGTCACTTGTAAGCCATTTGCTACCTTCATTATATTTGCCTCGATTTCATAACCACCGAGAAACGCAAATTTTTCTTGAATGACTCCGTACCTCTCCATTAGCTTTTCCAAAGCAGATTGTTCCTGTTCCACCGCCATATTTTTTTCTAAAGCATGCATTTCTTTTTCTAATTCCTTTTCTACTTTAAAAGCAGAACTCAATACATCATATACAGTCATAGCCTCATCAAACTTCGGAATTTGTGCGACATGACCAATACGTGTACCTTTCTTCATATGAATGGCTCCTGCATCCAAACTCTCCATTCCCGTTAGAAGCCCAAAGATTGTTGTCTTCCCACTACCGTTACGACCAACTAATCCAACACGTTCACCATTCTTTATTTCAAGCGATATATTTTCAAATATAGTGTTTCCACCAAAAGATTTCGTTACATTATTTACACTACAAATAGTCATTTTCCGTACTCCTTTCAATATAAAAAACCATGAGAAAGAAACATTCCCCATGGTTTTCGGCATAGAAAAAGGAAGCCAAATAGCTCCCTTTTCACACGTTTATTAAAAATGGGTGAAGAGATTTCTATCGTTCAATAGTCACTATGCAATTGTTAAAAAAGGGCATACGTATCCCGTTAACAACTACATCATGAAAAATCGCACGACAAAAATAGATAAAATCTAAAAATTTGGCACGTGCAGCTAAAGAACGTTTCATCTCATTCACCCCTTTCGTACGGAATTTAATACTTACTTCTTTATTATACTTTCCAATTTCATGTTTGAATAGTCATTTTTCTGAAAATAATGAAGATAGACTAAACATTTCAATAAGTGACATCAAATCTTACAAAACTGTTATGTTCACGTAATGGAAAGCGATAGTACGAAAAGATGCCTCCCTATACAATAAAGATGTAAACAAGAGAGACAAACAAAAGGAGGAAACAAACATGATGAAAGAAATCGTAAAAACAATCTTTGAGGTATTAGTGAACGGACAAGCAGTTGTAAAAGAACTAAATGAACTATAAAAAGGAGTGAAGAAATATGATGAACATGGTGAAAATGATTTTACACGCTTTAGTCGATGCAAAAGCAGTTAGCCAAGAATTAAACCAACAATAAAAAGGGGTATATGAATATGAAGAAAGCCATTATTATCATTGCAAGCACAGCAATTACTTTATACACAATAAAAAATAGAAAAAAGAGAAATAATGAAAATGTTCTATATTATCCATACACACTATTAGAGAAAAAATAAAAGACAAGGTACCCTATCGTAATGAGGATATCTTGTCTTTTATTTTTTCTATATTGCCTTTAGAGGATTTCCTTCTCCTTTTCCCGAATGTATTAAGCGGGATTTTTACACATATTTTAAAGGGGCATATATATAAATGGATACACAACAACTATATTTTTTAAACGATATCGGTAAACAAAAACCAGAAAGTATTCGGAATAGAAGCGCTGCATGTCCATTTTGCGATAAAGAACATTTAACGGATATTTTAGCAACTGATGGTTCTATTATTTGGTTAAAAAATAAATTTCCTACATTACAAGATACATTTCAAACAGTGTTAATTGAAACCGATAATTGCGAAGATCATATCGCAACATATACAGAAGAACATATGCGGAAATTAATGCAATTTTCTATTCAACATTGGTTACACTTACAGAAGAAAGAAGAGTTCGCGTCTGTGATTTTATACAAAAATCACGGTCCATTTTCAGGTGGAAGTTTGCATCATGCACACATGCAAATTATCGGAATGAAACATGTAGATTATCTTGAAAATATTGAAGAAGAAAATTTCCAAGGGGTAATTGTTCAAAAAAACGAACGCATTGAGCTTAACATTTCAGAGCGTCCCATTATTGGCTTCACTGAATTCAATATAATCATTGATAATATTTCATATATAGATGATATGGCAAATTACATTCAGCAAACTGTACGTTACATACTGACAGATTTCCATAAAGGATGCAGTAGTTATAACTTATTCTTCTATTACTTAAATGGAAAAATTATTTGTAAAGTTGTTCCTAGGTTTGTCGTTTCACCGCTGTATGTAGGATATAAAATACCTCAAGTTTCTACAAAACTAGAAGACGTAAAAATACAACTAGCGGAGTATTTCACAAAATGACACGATTACCAAAAAAAATAGAGTAGGTTAAAACCTACTCTTTTATTACACCTTTATTTCGATAGTACACATCTTCTAATCCGATGTTATACTTCATGTTATTATCCGTCCACTCTGGCCCTAAATTCCCTGGCCATCCAGATGTATTCGCTATATATTTCAGTAATGCAAAATCAGTCAAACCTTTTTGCACCCCGCGCTTATATCCTTTCAGTAAATGCGGCATTGCAATTTGTGCATTTGTACGTGGATCTTTTAGCTCATCATCAGTTAAATGTTCTGGTGCAAGCCCGCCGCCGCGGTGCAGTTGAAACAATCCGAATGAAGTTCCATTATCTCCAACACTCCTTGGATTTAATCGACTTTCATGCTCAGCAATTGCAAGAGGTATCCATTCCGGAAGATTTACTTTCTTCGCTTCCTCTATAATGATTTGTTTCACCTGTTTTGCTTCTTCTGAATCAACATAGCTTGTTCCATTCACTAGCTTATCCATTCCTTCAGACTTTCCTTGGAAATATAAATATACTCCAAGAACAACTAAAAATCCTACAAAGAATTTCTTCACTACCTCTACCTCTTTCTCCGCTGAAATTTTTCCCCTTTCAGCCTTCCCTTTACAATTACCTACATTCTATTACTCTTTTATCATAGCAAATAACTATACATATTATCATCATGCTTTAGACCGATTTTGCGAAAAAACAGCTGGTAAATACGTGCAAAAATGTAACTTTCATAGACTATAACGCATTTATTGTATATAATTGTAAATTGAATTCTAAATATAAACTAGGAGAATAATAATATGAAAAAATGGCTGTTACTCTTATTTAGTTTACTACTATTAATTCCTGTCCCTATTTCCGCACAAAAAACTGAACAACCAAAAACCCTTATTTTATATAGTTCAAACGATGATCAAATTACAAGCGATATCCAAATACTTAATACACAAGTAGGGCATTTCACTAATAATATAACAATTAAAAACATAAAACAGTTAGCTGAAATAACTGATAAATCTTCGTATACACATGTTATTTACATGGGTGAAAAACAAGAAGAACTTTCTACTGAAGCAAAGGAATTTCTAGAAGGCTTCCCAGGACCATTACTAGTTTTAGGTCAAAATATAGAACAGTTATCTACTCGTTTTTCATTTATCACACTTAAAAATGAAGATATAAACTCTGATACAATTGAATATCCAACACGTAAACTAAAGAATATATTAGAAGAAGAAAGATCAATTAAACAACTTGATACAAACGGAACAATTCTCGCACATGCTTTAAGAGGAAATAATACTTATCCATTAATTGTACAGCAAAATAATTCTTATTATGTAGCTACTTCTAACCTCTTTGATTGGATATCTTATTATATTGGCGAAAGCCTATTTTCTTATTTTCAGCAAAAACCCGAAACCAATAAAAAATTAGCTTATTTACGTCTTGAGGATGTTCACCCAGCAGCAGATATAAATCAATTGAAAGAAATTGCTGAATTACTAAAAGAGAAGAAGATCCCTTACATGATCACTGTTATTCCTGTATATACAGATCCAGATACAGGTAAAACACTACATTTAAAAGATAAACCCGAACTAGTCGATCTTTTACGCTCTATGCAAGATGATGGCGCAGCGATTATTATGCATGGTTACACTCACCAATTTTATGATAGTGAAACTGGGGAAGGTTTTGAATTTTGGGACGTAAAGACGGATCAACCAATTCGCCAATCGAAACATGAAAAACCGAAGAGAAAAGATGAATTTCCAAATATAGAGTCATATAACCAATATGTAAAAAAAGGGGAAGAGTTTGAGGAAAAATATACGACAGATCATATCGAAAAGGGGATTCAAGAACTTGTAGATGCTAAACTATATCCTGTCGCCTTTGAAGCACCTCATTACACAATGTCTCAAAAAGGGTATGAAATATTATCAAGATACTTTTCAACTTATGTAGGACAACTACAGTTAAGTGATACAACTTGGAAATCCATGCACTCTCCAGCATATAGAAGTACACCATCATTTCTACATGGAATGAAATTAATGCCTGAAACAGTCGGTTTTATTGAAGAAGATAAGCCACAAGCTATTGCTAAAATGAAAGCAAATGCTTTATCTGTTGCTAAATTATCCGATGGGATTATTGGAGCATTCTATCATCCTTACTTAGGTGTGAAACCATTAAAAGAAGTGTTAAAGGATCTAGAGAGTATTCCAAATATAGAATGGATTGATTTACAAAAGGAAAAGAATGAAGTAAAAATGAAAGATATTCATATTACTACGAATAAAGACGGCATTCACGTTAAAAAACCAACAAGTGCAAATGACATAATTGATTATATAAAGCAATATGGCTTCTTCCTTATACTAGGATTCGTTATCATTGTCTTTCTTTTATTATTAAAACGTGCGAAAAAATTAGAATCCTAATACAAAACCACCGAGCGGAACGCTTGGTGGTTTTTTGTCATATATCAAACCGTGGCATTTTACTAAATAAATTCAACTTTTACTTTTTCCGTTACATGATTAAAACTATAATTCCCCTATCCTTTCAAATAAAATTGACTTGTATTTTCATATATTGTTTTTGCGACCTTATCAATGGATATGTTTTTTATAGAACTAATTTCCTTTAATACCTCTCGAATCATTCTTGGGTGCGTTATAACATCCTCTTGAAATTCCCACGGACCATCTGTTTCTACCATCATATATTCAAGCGGATAATACGAAACGATTTTTCTAATCTTCTCCTTATGTAAAACATCCGGTGTAATCGAAATATAATAACCATTTCTCATCATCCGTTTCATTGTTTCATCGCTTCCTTTAAACCAATGGAAGTGTGCACGTGAAACTTTATATTTCTCTAGCAAATCACATACAATGTCAGCATCTTCATAAACTGCGTGTAATACAATCGGCAAATTATACTTACTAGCTAGTTCTATAAATTTTTTCAATACAGCTATGTATGGATCTGCAGCAATTCTTTCATCTTCTTTTCTCAAATAATAGGGCAAACCTACTTCACCAATCGCAACAATTTCCTCTGCGTTCTGTTCAATAAGTTGATAAATCTGTTCACACTCTTCTTTATGAATCTGTTGCTCTGGATGAAACCCTAACGCTGGATATATAAAGGGATACTTCTTCGCTAAAGATAACGTTTCCTTACAAGATTGATAATTCATAGATACCGCAATAAGCCCCTTTATTTCTTTACTATTTTCCACCTCTTTTAGTAATCTGCTCTTCTCTTCATCCTTATATTGATCAACATGTATATGACTATCAATCCATTTCATCTTTATGCCCCCATAAAAAAAACAAGAAAGGACTTCCTTTCTTGTTTTAGCATCTATATTATTTAACAATTAAGTTTGTTATGATATCAAATAATCCAATACACACTACGGCAACAGTAAAGTAGCTACAGAAATCTTTAATTGGTAACTTCACTACTTCTTCTTTACGCATCCCATTTTTCTCCCTTCTTACTAGATCCCTAATTATTTTTCTATCTGTATCTATTATGCAAAAAATATGACAAATTTACTATCGAATTAACTTACGTAAACCTTACAATGTTGTAAGGTTTAAAAAAGATCCCCATCTTTATTCAGATGAGGATTATTAAAAATTAGTTGGTTTTTCATTCTTCATTACAAACAGAAAGTAATACATTGATACTTTCTAGTTACACTATATGAAAATTACTATCTTTTAACTATCGAATTACATTACAGAAGGCTTACATGTTTGTAAGTTATGTGTAATGTAATTCGATAGTTCTCCTTATTTATATTTCGTACAATAAAGTTAGAAAGTAAGCCAAATAAGAAGAACAATCACATAACCAAATTACATTGCTAGTAGCTACTCTTCTTATACCTTTCACCCATGCTACTACAATGTACCCCCTTCCCCTTTATATAACAAAAAAGCCTTAGTCTATATGGACTAAGGCTTTTTTGTTAACCTTAAAAATACCCTTACCCAGTATTTTTATTTTCGACAAAAAATAGCTGGGGGTATATTTCGCTATCTCACCGTTAAAAGTTTACTCTTCGCATTTATAGGAATATTTGCAACCTCAATCTCTTCAATGGACTCACCGTAACGCCCTTTTGCAAAAACCTTTAATGCTTCATCTCTCTTTAACATATGCTTAACCGTTTTCTTTATTTTCTGCTCTCTACCACGTTCATCGAATGCAATAAATTCATATTCATACCACTCATCACCGATATGCTGACCAATTGTATTCACAACCGTATAGTATTCTTTCGTCTTATACAGTGGATTATATTTATCGATAACCGGTCCAAGTTTCGTAGGCAGTAACATTACTACTATCACTATCATCGCTATTATAGTAGTGATCATTTTTTTCTTCATAATAAACATTCCTCCTCTGCAGGATATATATACATCCATTTTAAAAAGGGGGAATAAAATCTACTATTGAATCTCATTACATTACACTTACATTTTTGTAAGAATTAAAAAAGGTGAACGAATTTACTCGTTCACCTTTTAGCTCGCTTTAAAGCCACCGCCAAGTACATCACGTACATCATGTATAACAACGAAAGCATCTTCATCTACCCGGCTAATAACTTGTTTTAACTTAACAAGCTCTTGTTTATTAATAACAACATATAAAACTTCTTTATTTTTACCAGTATATCCGCCGCGCCCTTCTAATACAGTAACACCGCGTGTCATATTTTTCGTAATAGCTTCACGAATTAAATCTGGTTGATTCGAAATAATCGTAACAGCCGTTTTTGTGTCCATTCCTTCTACAATGAAATCAATCACCTTCGCTCCAATGAACACAGCCACAAGTGTATACATTGCCTTTTCTTGCCCTATTATAAATACAGAACCAGCAATTACAACAATATCAATAATTAGTACGCCTTTCCCTACACTCCAACCTAAATATTGATTTGCTAACTGAGCTAAGATTGCTGATCCTCCCGATGTACCTCCGGCTTTGAACATACAGCCTAATCCAATGCCCACAAATAAACCAGCAAATAAAGCTGCTAATAATGTATCACTATTTACATGATACTCAATATGTTCTGTAACGTATAAAAACAAAGATGTTTCTACAATCCCTAAAATTGTATAAATCATTGTTTTCTTATCAAAAAATTTATAACCAACAGCTAGTAAAATTGCATTTATAGCAAAGTTCACAATTCCTGGTGACCAATCAAATAAGTAGTACGTAACAACCGTTAAACCAATAATTCCACCTTCCGATAAACGGTTTGGAATTGCAAAGTAATTAATACCAATTGCGAATAATAATGAACCAATTGTAATTAGTGTTATTTCCTTTATACGTTGATTAACCATAGTTCATACCCTCCCCCCATTTGACATTGTATCACTATCTCCTAGAGGTTTAGAAGTGGTTTTTATTCCGCATTTTCCCTCTTAAAAATTGAAATATTATGTTTAAACAGAGGGTTGATTAATTATTCATATTTGCTCTAACTGCACGGACAAATCGCTCCACATTCCCTTTCTGAATATACTTAGCGCGAATGGTTTCATGACTACAAGTAAATTCAAAATACGGATGAAAATCTATGCTATCTATATGCAAATATGAATACTCTTTAAATGTTGAAGAATAGTACGGAAATTTCCCGTAAAAAAGGAGACGTCTAGTAGTGGCAACAAAAACCCCATGTTGATACGATAATATAAAATTATCCTTCTCAAATATCCCTACCACAAAAGCCAGAATCTTTTCATCATCATCTACATACTTTTTCATACTCGATAAAAGTTCATTCATGCATATTCCTCCAAATTCTATTCACTGCATTAACACTTGAAAAGAATCCATGGATTATTACAGACCGGTTTAACTCCTTTATAAAGTATGAAACGCGTTTCCTGTCAAAGATATTTCAAAAAAATAATCCGTTATGCGATTATACACATAACGGATTACGATTAAACTGTAGAGCGTTCCACAAGTTCGTATGGAATTTCCAGCTTTTCTTGTCCAGAACTCTCGTCATTCACTTTTCTATGCAACATTTCAAAAGCAGTTTTCCCTATCTCCTTTAAATTTTGATCAATAGTTGTCAATTGTAACACTTGCGAGATAGGTTGATTATCAAAGCCAATAATCGCTAAATCCTCAGGAACTTGAATCCCTAATTTTTCAACCTCTGTCATAACCCCAATCGCAACTTCATCACCTGCTACTATTAATGCTTCAGGAAGATCCTGCATCTCTTTTAACTTATGAGCCACTTTTACACCATCTTCTAGTGTAAAACATTCTGTAAAAATCCATTCTTCATTAACCTCTTCGTCTATAGATTGCAATTGCTGTTTATAAACATCAAAACGCTTTTGACTACTCGGCCCTAATTTTCTTCCCGTACAATAACCAATTTTTTTATAACCTTTCTCAATCAAATAATCCATTCCTAATTGAAAGGCCGCTGAATGATTCGTATATACACTTGAGATGTTTGAAATATCATTGTCTTCACAAGCAATTATTGCGCCGTAAGAAGCATACGGTTCTATCGTTTCCCAATCATTTGCACGTGAACAAATAATAAGACCATCCAATTGTTTTGTTTTTAACATATGTAAACTTTTCATTTCTTCTTTTTTATTATAATTCGTTTGGCAAAGTAGCACCCTGTAATTATGCGCTAACGCAGTCTCCATCATTCCGCTCACCATCGCATCAAAACACGGATGATTAATATACGGTAAAATCACACCAACAATATTCGTTTTTCCTTTTGATAAATGAACAGCATTTGCGTTTTGCGAGTAATTCAATTTCTCAACTATCTCTATAACCGCTTTCCTTTTTTCTTCACTTACATATGGGTGATCATTCAACACTCTCGAAACAGTCGTAACTGAAACTCCCGCCATCTTTGCAATATCTTTAATATTAGCCATACACTCACCTCTACCTTTAACTTAATGAATCTCATGAACATATGTCAAATCTTCTTATCATTACACCTTCATTCGTTTCTCTTACAAAAGTGTAATTTTTCTGTAAGCTAATTCGATAGTTACTTTCCGCAACATTTCATACAATTGAGTCAGAAACAGGGTAACAACTATTCGAAAAGGAGCGGATTAATATGATGAACAAAATGAAAACGAACAATTTCTTAAATACAATGGGCATGGTATTTTCCGCTCTTATCGACGCAAAAGCTGTTGCTTCTACATTAAACAAGTAAGGAGAATATATTATGAATAACATCACTTTTAACAAATTAGATTTTTTAGGACTAGCTAGTGGCTCGCTTCTTCTTACTGCTTTTATTTACGCCGCTACGCTTGTATAACTTTGTGTCCCCTTTCCCCTTTATTATAAATAGTAATAGAAAAGACGACCGTCTATGCCCGGTCGTCTTTTCTTATTTTTGATTTGATTGCAAAGCTTCTTTTAACTCCTCAAACTTCTCATTTAATTGATCTGTCATCATTTTCATAGCGGTCTTTCGATCTATTTGTTCTCCAGCCTCAATTTGAATTGGATCTCCAAAAATCAATTGTGCCTTTTTCCCCTTTATTAATTCTTTTACACTTGATGGACCAACATAAGCTGCCGGCACTAAAGGTACATTAGAACGCATCGCAATTGTCACAGCACCCGCTTTTAATGAAACATCTTCCGCTGATCTTGTTCCACTCGGAAAAATCCCTACTACCTTTCCTTCTTTTAATAAACGTGATGGAATTTTAAGTGTACTTGGTCCTGGATTCGCACGATCTACAGGGAATGCATTTACATTTTTAAAGAACCAATTTTTGAATTTCCCTTCAAATAATTCTTTTTTGGCCATGTAATGAATTTGAGTTGGATACATCCCTGTAGCTAACATTAATACATCCATAAAACTTGTATGTGTACATGCAACAACATACGGTCCACCTTCTGGTAGCTTTTCTCTTCCTTGTACTTCTACTTTCCCAGCTGTTTTAAATATATATTTCAACAAAAATGTAATTGGTTTATACATTTATTTCGTTCCTTTCTAAACATCCGAAGTATAATCATATTCTTACAATAATTATAACACTAAGTTTTAGGAGTTGGTAATAAAATTAAGGATGAATTGTTAAATTTCAATTCTTACAAAAGTGTAATTTTCTTGTAAGCTAATTCGATAGTTACTTCTTACTATATTTCATACAATTAAGTCAGAAACAGGGCAACAATTATTCGAAAAGGAGTGGATCAATATGATGAACAAAATGAAAACGAACAATTTCTTACATACAATGGGCATGGTATTATCGGCTCTTTTCGATGCAAAAGCTGTTGCTTCTATATTAAACAAGTAAGGAGAATGTATTATGAATAACATTGCTTTTAACAAATTAGATTTTTTAGGATTAGCTAGCGGCTCTCTTCTTCTTACTGCTTTCATTTACGCTGCTACGCTTGTATAACTTTGTGTCCCCTTTCCCCTTTATATAGAAAAAGACGACCGTCTATGCCCGGTCGTCTTTTTAATTTTTTCTTTCTTTCAATTCTTTTAAAAGCTGTATCAGCTCAGCTTGTTGTTTTATCTTTTTACGACCATTTCGATTAATTGCTGCAAGCTCACAGGCAACTCCGACGGCGAAGAAAAACAATAAACTTTCTAACATGTGAAATCCTCCATTTGCCTATTAAACAGCTTGACGTAATTGCTCTTCTTGTAAAACTCTCTTATTTATATTTTCTTCTTTTCTCTGACAAACGTTATTGCGAATAAGCGCTGCAATAACAAGTACAGTCCCTATAATATCAAACATTGTGATCTGATACCCTTGCATCATCATAATAACTAAAGTCGTAATTGGTACAAAATTAATAAATAAAATCCCATTAATGGATGATAAAATTTTCACACCATAGTTCCAAGCAAGTAGCGCTACAATACCTGGCAATGTCATCATAAATAACAAATCGTACTTCACAATAGAAATCGTTCCCATACTAGGAACTGAAACATATCCAAGCGACGTAATAATTACCGTTATAATTCCTGTAACAGTCGTACCGAATACACACGTCAACGTAGAATAACGTAATGTTGACCAATCACTACACGTTTGACCACCCATCGTATAAATAACCCAGCCTACAACACCAATAAATATAAATGCTAATGAGAACATATTATCTTTCAATGTTACAAAGAAACTCATGTCACCTTTTGTAATAACAAACACAGCTCCTACAAAAGCAATAACCATACTCGTTATCATATACTTCTTCGGTTTTATATGCTTATATCCCCATAAAATACAAATAGAAATCATCGGCATAAGTGATTCCATAATGGAAGCTACCATTACACCCGACTTACCCATTAACATTTGCCCTAAAAATATGAGGACATTATATACTGTAAATGCCATCGTTCCAAAAAAGACGAGTAACTTTCCTCTTCCCTCTAAACGAAATGCCTGTTTTCCTTCTTTCATTAACAACAATACAATCAGCATTATCGCCACTGCTCCATAACGAATAAGCGAAAAATAAAATGGATCTATGTATTCTAGCGCATGATCAGCAACTGGAAACATCGCTCCCCATGACATACTCGCAATTAAACACGCTAAAGCCCCTATTATCATTTGACCTCTTCTCACCGCAATCCCCCGTTTCTTTCTATTTGCACAAAGAGAATTGTAAAAGAAAAAATATATCACGTAAAATGATTCAAAATGATGTTAACTATCATTTATAATGATAGTTAACATCAAGGGGGATTACAAAATGGAATTAAGAGACTTACAAATCTTTAAAAGCGTTGCCGACCAGGGTAGTGTAAGTAACGCAGCAAAGGAATTAAATTATGTACAATCAAATGTAACTGCACGTATTAAACAACTAGAAAACGAATTAAAAACCCCACTCTTTTACCGCCATAAACGAGGAATGACTTTAACAGCTGAAGGAAGAAAAATGCTCGTTTATGTTAGTAAAATTTTGCAAGATGTCGACGAACTAAAACAAGTATTTTTAGATAGCGAAACACCCTGCGGTATATTAAAAATCGGTACAGTCGAAACAGTAAGTACACTGCCTACCATTTTATCTTCTTACTATAAAAGCTATCCGAATGTCGATTTATCATTACAAGCGGGTCTAACAGAAGAATTAATTAGAGAAGTACTTGATCATCAATTAGATGGCGCCTTTATATCAGGTCCTATTAAACATCCACTAATCGAACAATACGATGTTAGTACAGAGAAATTAATGCTTATAACACAAAATAAAGCCTTTCATATAGAAGAATTTACAACAACGCCTCTACTCGTTTTTAACCAAGGATGCGGATACCGTTCCAAACTAGAACGTTGGCTTAAAGACGAAGGTTTGCTACCAAAAAGAATTATGGAATTCAATATATTAGAGACAATATTAAACAGCGTTGCACTCGGCCTCGGAATTACACTCGTACCACAGTCTGCTGTCCATCATCTTTCTAAAGCAGGTAAGGTACATTGTCATGCAATCCCTGAAAAATACGGCAGTATTTCAACGGTTTTCATACGCCGTAAAGATAGCTATATGACGAATTCAATGCGTAGTTTTTTAAAAACAATTGAAGAACATCATCATATCAATATGCTGTGAAAGACATTCTTACAAAAGTGTAAGTCTTTCGTAAGCTAATTCGATAGTTGCAAGTGGACATATTTCCTATAATTAAGACATAAGCAGGGCAACAACAATTCGAAAAGGAGCGGATACGCATGATGAACAATATGAAATCAAATAAATTTTTAAATACAATGGGCATGGTGCTATCCGCACTTGTCGATGCAAAAGCTGTTGCAACTACATTAAACAAATAAGGAGAGATTATAATGAACAACATTACTTTCAACAAATCAGACTTTATCGGACTTGCAAGTGGAGCTACTCTTCTTACGGCTTTCATTTATACACTTGCTCAAGGTCTTGTTTAACACTTTGTTTCCCCAAACCCCTTTATATATAGAAAAAGCTGCTCGTCTTATAGACAAGCAGCTTTTTAGTTTGTTTCATATATAATTTGACCTGTTTTCGTAATATCATATCCGCCAATCGCATTTAATTCATTATGAAATTCTTCCGATTGCAGAATGTCTTTCACGACTTCAATCAGCTCTTCATTTTCTTTATTCTTCAAAATTACTAAATCATACTGTTCTTTCATGATTGGAATAAAGTCCACATTTACAATTTGCGAAAACTTTTCTGAACCTACTCCTACATCAGCTTTTCCATTTGCAACTTGCGTGGCAACACCCAGATGATTCGATTCTTCCCATTCATATCCACTAATATCAGCTTTATTTAATTTTCGGATTCGTAATTGTTCATCCACTAACACTCTAATACCAGAACCCTTTTCTCGATTTACAAACTTTATAGTGGATCTGGATATGTCGGCCCATGTCTTTATTTTCTTCGGATTTCCTTTTTGGACATAAAATCCTACATTTCTGGACAATAAATTAATCATAATACATGGCTGGCCTACTAAAATGCGTTTTACATAAGGAACATTATATGTACCCGTTTCACCATCAAACAAATGCAAACTAACGATACTTCCTTCTCCTTGATACATTTTCACTAAACTTGTTAAGCTACCTTGATACGCCCTTAAAACATTAGAACTCGGCAAACGATTTTCTATACGTTTAGCTAACATATCTAACGTTAGTTCTTGACCACTAATAATACACGTGTTCAAGATACTACTACCATCGTTTTTTACAGGAGTAACTTGTACCTTTCCTGTTTTCATTTGTTTTATATATTGATCTAAATCTGCTGCATCAATGCGCATCTGTCTACCAACTCTATAAGAAGGAAGTTCTCCTTTTTTAATTAAGTCGTATACAGTTAATTTTGATACTTTTAATCGCTTTGCTACTTCTTCCGTTGTGTAGGAATGATGATCCATAGACGATTCCTCACTTTCTTCTTTCATTGTAACAAAGAAAAGAATATTTCTCCTATTTTTTAAAAATAGATATATGTTCAAATTATATTCAATTATAACTAGTTATATTTAGTTATATTTAGTTATAATTAGATGTGTCAAAACGAAAGGGGATTTTTTTATGAATAAATTTACATTACGTTCGATTGGGGCACTTATACTTTCTTTTCTTCTTATATTTAGTGTTGCATGTACAAACGGAGATAAGAAAGAGAAATCAACTGCTAAAGAAGGAAAAGCAGTTGAACTTACTATCTCAGCTGCTGCAAGCTTACAAGATGCATTAAAAGAAATTGAAAAACAATATAAAGAAAAAGAACCAAATATTAAACTTTCTTTTAACTTCGGTGCTTCTGGAGCACTTCAACAACAAATTGAACAAGGTGCACCTGCTGATTTATTCTTCTCTGCTGCAGAAGATAAATTCCAAATCCTTGTAAAAAAAGGATTCATTAATGAAAAAGAAGGGAAAAATCTTCTTGGAAATGAACTAGTTCTAGTCATCCCTAAAGATAGTTCTCTTACAAAATTTCAAGATTTAAAAGATGAGAAAATCAAAAAAATCGCACTTGGTACACCTGAATCTGTACCTGCTGGCAAATATGCAAAGGCCTCTCTAACACACGAAAACCTTTGGAATGATGTTCAAAATAAAGTCGTATTTACAAAAGATGTTCGCCAAGTGTTAACATATGTAGAAACAGGAAATGTCAATGCTGGTATCGTATACAAAACAGATGCTCTCATTTCAGATAAAGTAAAAATTGGTGAAACAGCAGCAGCTACTTCTCATGAGCCAATCCAGTATCCTTTAGGTGTTATAAAGGAATCTAAACATAAGAAAGAGGCGACTTCATTTTATGAGTATTTGCAGTCAAAAGATGCACAATCTATCTTTAAGAAATATGGATTTACAGTCCTGTCGTAATTACTATGAGCATTGATGCTATTATATCGCCTGTCTTTCTATCTTTAAGAGTAGCTGCGTGTGCCACTATTCTCGTTACAATTTTAGGGACGATTGTCGGGCGAGCACTAGCTCGCTCCTCATGGCGATATAAAGTACTATTAGAAACCATATTTTTATTACCAATGGTACTTCCACCAACTGTTATCGGCTTCTTTCTCATTATCATTTTTGGAAACAACAGCCCGATCGGAAGGTGGGTTGAATCATTATTTCAGCAGTCTATTATGTTCACATCTACCGCTGCGATCATCGCTTCTACAGTTGTTGCATTTCCGCTTATGTACCAATCAGCGAAAACGGGATTTTCTATCGCAAATGTACAAATTGAAGAAAGTGCTCGTGACCTTGGCGCAAGTGAATATCAAGTTTTTCTGCACGTTACACTTCCGCTCGCATTTCCTGCATTACTAAGCGGGATGATTTTGAGCTTTGTCCGCGCGCTCGGTGAGTTTGGTGCTACACTCATGTTTGCCGGGAATATCCCTGGTAAAACACAGACAATCCCGACTGCAATTTACATGGCCATTGACGCAAGTAATATGCAACTCGCCTGGACACTTGTGGTTATCACTATTAGTATGTCACTCCTATTTCTGCTATGTATTCAGCTTATTAACAAAAGAATTACTAACCCTTAAAGCAGCTTTTTTGGAAGCTGCTTCTTTATTTCTTAGGAAATAAAATATACCACCGGGAAATAACTGAATTTTACCTCTTATTTAAATATACATTTTATTTGAATTCACTTTCTAAAATAGGCAATTTCCTGTTATTATATGGAGGTGTTTCAAAAAATGAAGAAATGAAAACGCATTTATATCGTGAATTCTTCATCCTGTTTTAGCGATCGGTAATCTTCTACTCTATTAGTGGGGCATTACCGATCGTTAGAACGATATGTAACTATATTGGTATAGCAAACCGAAGGGAGTCTTGTAATGGACATTTTATTAGCGCTTCTTCCTGCAATTGCATGGGGAAACATCTTATTAGTAAGCGTAAAAATGGGCGGTGGTGCATATAGCCAAACGGTAGGTATGACAATCGGTGCTCTATTCTTCGCAACAATTATGTATGTATTTACTCAACCAGCTTTAACAATGACAGTCTTAATTGTTGGGTTTATTTCAGGTTTATTCTGGGCTTTAGGACAAGTAAACCAATTAAAAACAGTTGAAAAACTAGGTGTTTCAACTACCGTAACAATTTCTACTGGTATGCAACTTGTTGCAACTTCTATCTTTGGGGTTATCGCTTTCCGTGAGTGGACTACTACTACAACGATTATTCTGGGAACGATTGCAATCCTATTAATCGTAGTTGGTGTTGTATTCACATCACTAGATGATAAAGAAAATGCTCAGCCACCAGGACAATTGAAAAAAGGACTTCTTACTTTAATTGTTTCTACTTTCGGCTATCTTGTATATGTAATTATTATTCGTTGGTATAATATCGATGGTTGGTCTGCTATTTTACCACAAGCAGTTGGTATGTTTGTTGGTGCGGTTGTACTGACATCTAAACATAAACCATTTAACAAATATGCAATCCGTAATGCTTTATCTGGTTTACTATGGGGAACTGGAAACTTATTCTTACTTCTTTCATTACCACGTGTTGGAGTAGCAACAAGCTTCCCATTATCTCAAACTGGAATCGTTATCTCAACATTCGGTGCGATTGTATTCTTAGGTGAAAAGAAAACAAAACGTCAATTGATCTTTATTGCACTAGGTAGTGTTTTAATTATCGGCGGCGCTGTATTACTTGGTATGACAAAAGCATAATCTTATATTCTATTAGTAAACCCCTGAAGCATATGTACTTCAGGGGTTTTTTAATTCTAATTATTTTCTAGATATAATTATTTGTATGTTCTTGCCCCTTATAATTGCTCTTCCACTCTAGCAAACCAGCTACACATATAAAGAGATTAATAATAGCTAATATTAGCATGACGTATAAACCAGTAGAAATATAAATTACAATGCTAACTACGTTATATAAAATCCATAAATGCCAGTTTTCTAATATTTTTCGACTTAACATAAATTGAGCCACTAGTCCCAATACGGCATTTAAAGCGTCTAAATATGGACTTGTTGAATCTAAATAACGGACTTGATAATAACCCCAACCAATCCAAGCAACTAAAATAAAACTTATATAAAAAGTCCACCCTTTCAAATCTAAACGAACTGTTGCTTTTACTTCTCCCTCCCCACTTTGTGCAATCCAATAATACCAACCATATACATTAAATATAAATTGAAAAGCGGCTAATACTGCCATTGCATATAAACCTTGTGTAATAAAAATGTATAGAAATACCGCAACAGTAATCATGCCAAATAAAAAGTTGGATACTTTTTCTCTCGCTAATAACCAAACATTAATGATTCCCATAATTGATGCGAAAATTTCAATATAACTCGATTGAATATACAATCCAACTAATACACAAATAATACTAGAAACAAGTAAAAAAAGTGGACTTCTAACCATATTTATCTCTCCCCAGATGTGTAATAAATTCCCTATCACCAGTATAAGGAATAGCCCTTTCCTTTACCATGAATTTCCTCCTTCTCATTATCCATTCCATCTACGGTAAGTCTTTTCTTTTTACAAAATTCTCTTAAAGATGATATCGTTTTTATAACATATCTCTACTAGAAAGGAATAAAGGATATGCCTAACAAACATCGAATTTTATTTATTGGTGCTGGTCGTATGGCAGAAGCTATATTTTCCGGATTACTTAAAACAAGCAAAGAATACATCGAAGAAATTATCATCTCTAACCGAAGCAACGTAGAAAAGTTAGAACAATTACAAAGGCGATATAATGTGTCTATTACAACGGATTGGAAGCAGCATATTACATCTGTCGATACGGTTGTTTTAGCAATGCCACCTTCTGCTCATGAAGAATTATTAGCTGAGCTATCTCCGTTAATATCAAATCAACTTGTCGTAACAGTAGCAGCTGGCATTGGACCATCTTATTTAGAAGCTAGACTCCCAAAAGGCACACCTGTTGCTTGGATTATGCCTAATACAGCTGCTGAAATTGGAAAGTCTATCTCCTTATATACAATAGGACAATCAGTAACCGAGATGCATCAAGAAACCCTGCAACTGCTTTTAAGAGGTATTGGTACTTCGCAACTTTGTACTGAGGAAGAAGTTCATCAGCTTACTGCAGTTACTGGAAGTGCACCAGCCTTCCTTTATTACTTTGCTGAAAGCTTAATTGAAGCAACAAAAAGTTATGGAGTCGATGAAGAAACCGCAAAACATCTTGTCATTCAAATGATTTCTGGCTCTGCTTCTATGCTCGAGCAAACGCAAAATCCAGCTAACCTCCGCGAACAAGTAACAACGCCAGGTGGTTCCACAGCTGAGGGTCTCAAAACTTTATACGAATATAATTTTTCAGAGGCAATTCAAAAAGCAGTAGAAGCAACAAACAAAAAAGCTAGGGGGAAATAATATGATTTTAACAAGTTTAAAAGATTATACAACATTACATAACGGTGTAAAAATGCCTTGGTTTGGTTTAGGTGTTTTTAAAGTAGAAGATGGTTCAGAAGTAATTGATTCTGTAAAAGCAGCAATTAAAAATGGCTACCGCAGCATCGATACTGCAGCAATCTATCAAAATGAAGAAGGCGTTGGACAAGCGATTCGTGAATCCGGTGTTTCACGTGAAGAATTATTTATTACCTCAAAAGTATGGAATAGCGATCAAGGATATGAAACTACACTTCAAGCATTTGAAACTACATTAGAGAAATTAGGTCTAGAATATTTAGATTTATATTTAGTACATTGGCCTGTAAAAGGGAAATATACTGAATCATGGAAAGCATTAGAAAAACTTTATAAAGATGGCCGTGTTCGCGCTATCGGTGTGAGTAATTTCCACATTCACCACTTACAAGACGTATTTGAAATTGCTGAAATTAAGCCAATGATCAACCAAGTGGAATATCACCCACGTTTAGCACAAGAAGAGCTACATGCATTCTGTAAAGAACATAATATCCAGCTTGAAGCTTGGTCACCATTAATGCAAGGACAACTACTAGATAATCCAACGTTACAAGAAATTGCGACAAAATATAATAAATCAACTGCGCAAATTATTTTACGCTGGGATTTACAAAACGAAGTTGTAACAATCCCTAAATCAATTAAAGAACATCGCATTATTGAAAATGCAAACATCTTCGACTTTGAATTAAGTGCTGATGATATGAAAGCAATTCAAGCTTTAAATGAAGATCGTCGCGTTGGTCCAGATCCAGATAACTTTAACTTCTAGTAGAAAAACCACTGCCATATGCAGTGGTTTTTTCGTTTAAGAAAACTGAAAATTTAAACTATATTTCATTTGGTTGACACTTCATTATTCAAGGTGTAAGATTTTGAATTATCAAAGAAACACAAAAATTAATAAAATTTATTCGTTTACTCATTGTATCAAGAGAGGTGGAGGGACTGGCCCTTTGAAACCTCGGCAGCAGGTTCATTTTGAATACTGTGCCACTTCCTGCAAGCTTTATGCTTGAAAGATAGAATGAGGGACTTCGTTTATATACGGGTGCATAACTTGTACGTAAAAATCCCTCTTTCTCAATATGAAAAGAGGGATTTTTTATTTTTCATTTCCCTCATCATCATCCAAACTTAATTATTTAGGAGGAAAATCAAATGAAAAAGAAGTTTGTACCCGGTATTGCATCAGTTGTAGGAGTAAGTATTTTATTAACTGGTTGCGGTAGTTATAAAAACGAAGCAAGCGGAGCAAATGCAAAAGACGAGGCACCTAGCAAACAGGTTTTAAATTTATCTTCACCTACTGAAATACGAACAATGGATACGGCCCGTGCTACAGATACTGATTCTGGTCAAGTAATGAGAAACGTATTTGAAGGTTTGTATAATCTTGGTGAAGGTAACAAACCTGTTCCTGGTGTTGCAAAATCTCATGAAGTAAGTGGCGATAAAACGAAATACACATTCCATTTGCGAGATTCAAAATGGTCAAACGGCACTCCTGTTACAGCGAAAGATTTTGTGTTCGCTTGGCAGAGAGCCGTAGATCCAGCAACAGCCTCTGAATATGCATTTCTATTCTTTGATATTAAAAATGCAACAAAAATTAACAACAAAGAACTTCCAGCCGACCAACTTGGTGTAAAAGCAGTTGATGACCATACGTTTGAGGTAGAATTGGAGCGTCCTGTTCCGTATTTTATTAGCTTAACAGCGTTCCCAACATTTCTACCAATTAACGAGGAATTCTTTAAAGCACAAGGTGATAAGTACGCTTTAGAAGATAATACAATCTTGTACAATGGAGCTTTTACACTAAGCGATTGGAAGCACGAACAAAGCTTTAAATTTAAGAAGAACCCTACTTATTGGGATAAAGATACTGTCAAACTAGAAGAAATCAATTTTAACGTCGTAAAAGAAAAATCAACAGAAGTAAATTTATTCGAGTCAAAACAATTAGATCGTATAAAACTAACATCTGACTTCGTTGATAAATATAAAAAAGATGCTAACTTTAAAGAACGTCCAAATGTAGGCGTACAATTTTTACGCATGAATCAACAAAACAAAGTACTTCAAAACGTTTCTGCACGCCAAGCAATCGATCAAACAATTGATAGAAAATCCTTTGTAAATACGTTATTAAATGATGGCTCTACACCAACATTTGGTCTCGTTCCAAAAAACTTTGCAAAAGGACCTGAAGGAAAAGACTTCCGTACTGCAAACGGCGATTTAACAAAAGTTGATACAAAATCTGCACAAGAATTATGGAAAAAAGCTAAACAAGAGCTTGGTTCTGAAAAGATAACATTAGAATTATTAACGAGTGATGCTGACCTTGATAAGAAAACTGGTGAATTCTTAAAAGGGCAACTAGAAAAGAATCTAGATGGATTAACAGTAAATATAAAACCGCAACCGCGTAAGCAACAAGTTTCGCTTTTATTAAAAGGTGACTACGAAATCGGAATTGACGGCTGGAGCCCTGACTTTGCGGATCCAATTACATTCCTTGAGCTATTTACAACGAATAACCCTTATAACTTAGATCATTACTCTAATAAGGAATTCGATGAAACAATAGCAAAAGTGAAAACAACTTTAGCTGGTGATGAAAAAGCTCGCTGGGAAGCATTACTAGAATCCGAGAAAATATTATTTAAAGACTCTGTTATCGCTCCTCTTTACCAAAAAGGCGAATCTTATTTAGAACGTTCTTATGTGAAAGGAATTGTGCAAGTAGACTTTGCGGGTCAATTAAACTTCAAGTGGGCAAAAATTGAAAAATAAAGTAAAACCGTAATAAGTGGGGGTTCTTCATCCCCACTTATTATTAGCCCACACCAATTGTTTTTTTAGCAAAATATATTAAAAGTAGGTTCTCTCACACAAGAGAATATACTTTTTTAATATATTATTCCAAGAAATTAACATTCTATTTTTATTATTGACATATAGTTCTTTCCAGTGTTAATATTCTAAATAATCAAAGAAACAAAATATTTCACCATCAAAATATAATGTCTACTAAGTTGAAACATATAACGATAGATTATAGCTCAACATGTATATACATATAGAACACCTGATTACCTATAAACAAATATTTATAATAGGTTCCATCTCCTTCTATAGCCACTTCAAGACATGGACATTATGACGTTACGAACAACACATTTAGGGAGGAACGAACAATGAAGAAAAAAGTTGTACCTGTTGTTGCATCTGTTTTAGGGGCAAGTCTATTACTAACTGCTTGCGGGGGAAATAAAGATAATGCAGGCGGAGCGAAAGCAAACGATAAAGTACCTGATAAACAAGCAATTAACTTATCATTCGCTTCAGAAATTCCAACAATGGATGTTGCAAAAGCAACGGATGGGGAATCCATGAATGTAATGCGCAATGTTTTTGAAGGCTTATATGCAATGGGAGAAGATAATAAACCGATTCCTGGTGTTGCTGAGTCGGTTGACATTAGTCCCGATAAAACAAAATATACATTCCATCTGCGTGATTCAAAATGGTCAAACGGTACTCCTGTTACAGCAAAGGACTTCGTCTTTGCTTGGCAACGTGCCGTAAATCCTGATACAGCAGCTGAATACGCATTCTTATTCTTCGATGTACAGAATGCGAAACAAATAAACCAAAAACAATTACCAATTGATCAACTAGGGGTCAAAGCTGTTAATGACAAAACGTTAGAAGTACAACTAGACCGTCCTGTTCCTTACTTCTTAAGCTTAACGACATTCTCAACATTCTTGCCAATTAATGAAGAGTACTTAAAGTCTCAGGGCGATAAATACGGTTTAGAAACAAATCATTTAATTTACAACGGTGCTTTCACATTAGATAACTGGAAACACGAACAAAGTTTCCAATTGAAGAAAAACCCTAACTATTGGGATGCTAAAACGGTAAAATTAGAAGAAATCAACTTCAATGTCGTTAAAGATAAGTCTACAGAAGTGAACTTATATGATTCAGGACAAATTGATCGCGTTGCTTTAACTGCAGAGTTTGTTGATAAATATAAGAGCGATCCAAACTTCAAGGAACGCGCTGAAGTCGGCATTCAATTCTTACGACTAAATCAGAAAAATGAAACATTAAAAAATCAACATGCACGCCTTGCTATTAACGGCGCAATGAATAAAAAGGCTTACGTAGAAACAATTTTAAATAACGGTGCTATTCCAGCTGAAGGAATGGTTCCTGCGAAATTTGCAAAGAGTCCAGAAGGCAATGACTTCCGTAAAGAAAATGGAAATCTAGTCAAGGATGATGTGAAAACAGCGAAAGAAAACTGGAAAAAAGCAAAACAAGAACTTGGTACTGACAAAGTAACAATCGAACTATTAACAAGTGACAATGCTTTAGCTAAAAAGACTGGTGAATATTTAAAAGGTGAATTAGAAAAAAACCTAGATGGATTAACAGTGAATTTAAAACCACAACCACGTAAACAACAGTTGAAACTACTATTAAGTGGTGACTATGAAATTGGTATTGACGGCTGGGGCCCTGACTTCGCTGATCCAATTACATTCTTAGATTTATTTACAACAGATAGTGCTTATAACTTCGATAAATACTCTAACAAAGAGTACGATGAGCTAATTCATAAAGTGAAAACAGATTTAGCTGGCAATGAAAAAGCACGCTTTGAAGCAATGAAGCAAGCTGAAAAAATTCTATTACAAGACGGCGCTGTCGCTCCTTTATACCAACAAGGTCGTTCTTACTTACAACGCTCTTTCATTAAAGGACTTGTAACGACTGACTTCGGCGGTGAATTTAACTACAAGTGGACAGAAGTTGCAAAATAACAAAAGTAAAAAGGTATCCTACAAAGGATACCTTTTTACTTTTATACAACTTTAACTACAGAGCTTCTTCTTCCCTTTATCATTCCTTTTATAGCTAAAGTCTTCACTGCTACTAATTGTGTAACCAATACAATAACTAATAATGAAATAATATTTCTCTCTAAACTAACTCCTCCGAATATTATTGTATAATAGCCATTTGCTGCATATGTTACTTGAAATGGTTTGATACGTTTTAGAAAGCATTTCAGTACCTCCCTCACAACTTCAATTTACCATATACATACAAATCATTTTTGATTTAAATTGCGGATTAATCCTTGAAGCTACAAGTCAAAATTTTATTTTCAACACATACATAATTACATGATTTTAGGAAAAACTTGTATAGAACAAATTTACATAAGGAGGAATTTATAATGAGAATTTTACTATCAGTTTTATTAGCTCTTATGCTAGTACCTGCATTAACAGGATGTAAAGCTCCTGCAAAGGAAGACACGACTTCTAATAAAAAGACTACAGAAGAGGCGAAGAATGAAGCCCCTGCTGATTTAAAACTAAATTTCAATGAATTCGATTTAAAGGCAGACTACCAAGATACTAAGAAAGACTACGAAGCAGACTATAAAAATGTAGCAGCTGATAAAAAAATGGAAGCAAAAATTGAAGATCATAAAGCAGATGTAAAATTAACAGGAGATGAGGCTATCACAAAATTAAGCCCACTTCTACAAGAATTAAAATTTGATAAAGATACTGCTGACCAAGAAGTAATCGATCAAGTAGTGAACGTGTTCAAACTTGATAAAGACTACCAAAAATTCGATTTAGAAGTTGTCTTCTCTGATGGAACGAAAAAAGAATATAAAAGAGAAATAAAATAAAGAAGTAGGCAATTGCCTACTTCTTTATTTTTTAATTTTTGCGTATCTTAGTTCTGGACTAGAACCGATAATGAACTGAACACCAGATACTGATGGTTTTTGTAAATATGAAGCACTTGGGAAAATAATTGGGATTAATGGTGAATCTGTAAACATAATATCTTCCGCTTTATGCAATAAGTCAAAACGCTTATCTTCGTTTTGTTCAACTTTTGCTTCTTTTACTAAAGCGTCAAATTCTTTATTATGCCATTTTGCATAGTTATTCGGACCATCACCTGCATATAAATCTAGTTTAGTAATTGGATCTAATAAAGAGCCGCCCCATCCCATATAAGCTAATTGGAAATCACTTTGCTTGTATGTGTCGATGTAACTCTTCCACTCTTTATTTTCTAATTTAATATCTACGCCAAGATTTTTCTTAAACATTTCTTGCATTGCTTCTGCTACTTTTTTATGTTGTGTATCTGTAGTGAATTTTAATGTTACTTCAGGTAATGTAGACCACCCTTGTTCTTTCATACCTTCTTCTAATAATTTTTTCGCTTCTGATGGATCAAATTTAACGTAACCACCTTTTTCTTTACGGAAATCACGCCCACTTTGTGTTTTTGCTCCTTCTGGAACGAATGCATATGCTTCTTGCGCATTATTTTTATACAATTTTTCAACGATAAATTTACGATCAACCGCTAATGAAAATGCTTTACGTACCTTCGCATTTGTAAACGGCTCTTTTTCTACGTTAAACGAATAAATATAAGATGAGAATCCTGCAACACGCTTATATTCTTTATTTCCTTTTTCTTTTTCAATCATCTCTTGTGGTAAACCACTTAGTAAATCTAATTCTTTTGATTTAAATAATTGATACGCTGTTTTAGAGTCTGGAATAATACGAAACTCAATTTCTTTTAGAGTTACCTTTTTATCGTAGTATTCTTTATTTTTTTGTACTGTAATAGCCTGGTTATGCTTCCACTCTTTTAACGTGAATGGTCCATTCGTAATTAACTCTTTTGGATCTGTTTTTAATTTATTATTATCATCAATCGACTTTTTAGCTAATGGAATAAATAATGAGCTTGCTAATTTTTGTTTAATAGAAGCAACTGGATGTTCAAGAGTTACCTTTAATGTTTGAGGATCAACGACTTGAATACCAACTTGTCCCTCTTCACCTTTTCCAGTATTATATGCCTCTGCCCCTTTAATGAAATACATTTCTGTCGCATTCATAGAACCCGTTTTCGGATTTAATAATCGCTTCCATGCAAATTCAAAATCATTTGCCGTAATAGGAGAACCATCTGACCATTTAATATCTTTCTTCAAATGGATTGTATATTCAGTTCCATCAGCATTTACTTCTTCTTTCTCTGCTAATTCATTTTGATATTTCCCATCACTATCTTGCGTATATAAACTTGAAAACAACTGCCCAATTATATAACCTGACGTGCTATCTGTTGCAATAGCAGAATCAAGTGTATATGGATCACTACTAATATTCGTTACTAATCGATCTCCTTCTCCCTTACCGGCACTCGCCTTTTGCGTCTCTTTCTTACCGCAAGCGACTGAAGTAATCGCTAAAACAGTCATAATGACAAACAGTAAAAACTTCTTCATCCTACATTCTCCTTTAACCTGAAATTTTTGGTGTTGATGCTAATAATGTTTTTGTATAAGAATGTTGTGGATTACGGAACACTTCGTCCGTATTTCCAAATTCAACAAGTTCTCCTTTATATAAGACAGCCACTTTTTCACATAAATAGTGAACCATCGGCAAATCATGCGCGATAAATAAATATGTATAGCCTTGCTCCTTTTGAATCTTTTGCAGCAGATGTACAATTTGAATTTGCAATGAAACGTCTAATGCCGAAATTGGTTCATCAAGAATTAATACTTCTGGCTCACATAATAGCGCTCTTGCAATAGCGATACGTTGACGTTGTCCTCCGCTAAATTCATGCGGATATCGATCAATATATCTTCTATCTAATCCAACACGCTCTAGCGCATCACCTGCTACTTTATCCTTCAACCCTTTATCACCTAAACCGAATGAAATATAACCTTCCGTTACGCTATCGCGTACTTTCCAGCGCGGATTTAATGCAGCTGTAGAATCTTGAAAAATGAACTGTACTTTCTGTAAAAACTCTCGCTTATGAGCCGACTTCAGCTTGTGAACGACTTGACCGTTATAATCAATTTCACCAGACGTTGGACTCTCAATCCCTGCTATGAGCTTTCCAAGTGTTGTTTTTCCTGAACCACTTTCACCAATAATGCCAAGTGTTGTTCCTTTCGGGATAGAAAGTGATATGTCTTTTAACGCTGTGATTTCTTTACTTTTACTTCCGTACGTTTTCATTACTTGCTTTACAGTAATTAAATCTGTCGTCATGAGGCATTCACCTTCTCTTTTGATTTCGCTTTATTATGCTCTAGAACATGCTGCCAACAATGTGAACTATGCTCCTTAGAATATGTTGTTCTCTCTGGGAAACGATGAATACATTCTTTTATCGCTACTGGACAACGATTTACAAAAGGACAACCAAAGCTATTTAATGTTTCAATGGAAGGTGTCGTTCCTTCTATAGCACGTAATACCTTTTCGGAATCATCCATATTCGGAATTGCTTGTAATAAACTTTTCGTATATGGATGTTTAGGAGAACCTATTACCTCCTGTATCGTTCCTTTTTCAACGACACGTCCCCCATACATAACAACTACTCGATCAGCTACTTCACGTACAAGTGCCAAATCATGTGTAATTAATAAAATACTCGTATTTTGTTTTTCTTTTCTTTCTTTTAATAGCCCCATAATTTGTTTCTGAATCGTTACATCTAACGCTGTTGTCGGCTCGTCTGCAATTACAAGCTTTGGATGACAAGCAAACGCAATTGCTAAACAAATACGCTGCCTCATACCTCCGCTTAATTGATGTGGGTACTGTTCAAAGCGTTTCTCTGCTTCATGTATCCCTAAATCTGTTAACAAGTTAATCGCAATTTCCTTTGCTTCTCTTTTCGATTTTTTCTCATGTTGCAAAACTACTTCTGTAATTTGTTTGCCTACCTTCATCGTTGGGTTTAAAGATGAAAGCGGATCTTGAAATATAAAGGAAATATCTTTTCCGCGAATTTGATTCCATTCTGACTCTTGTAAATTCGTTAATTCCTTTGCTTGGAAAGCTATATTTCCATCATCGATATGAATTGATTCTTGATTCAAGCCGATAATGGATTGTGCTGTGACACTTTTTCCTGAACCACTTTCTCCTACAAGTGCAACTATTTCACCTTCGTTAATAGAAAAGGAAACATGTTTCACAATCGCTTGCTTACTATTCTCTTTTTCAACGGCTAACGTTACGTTTTCTAAAGATAAGATTTGTGCCATGTTTTTTCTCCTTTCGATTCTGTTTTACGATTTTTGGATCAATTGCATCTTGTAAACCATCACCAATTGCATTAAATGCGAACATAATGAGAGCAATCATGATTGCTGGGAAGAATAGCTGCCACCATTCCCCACTCAATAATGTCCCAAGTGCATCATTCGTCATCGTCCCCCAGCTTGCTGCCGGTGATTGCACTCCTAGTCCGATAAAGCTTAAAAATGATTCTGAGAAAATAGCTGCTGGAATTGTAAATGATAAATTTACGATAATAATGCCTGTTAAGTTCGGAATTAAATGCCCATATATAATTTTCATATGTGATGTACCTAATCGCTCCGCTGCAATAACAAACTCTCTTTGTTTTAAAGATAAAACTTGCGCCCTAACGAGACGTGCCATACCAATCCATCCTGTTAATGCAAGGGCGATGATAATGGTAAAAAGACCTGGTTTCATAACAATTAATAATAAAATAACAATCAATAAATACGGGATACCGTATAACACTTCGATTCCTCGTATAATCCACTCATCAATTAATGTCCCAAAGCGATTGCGCCCTCTCACATATCCACTAAATCCTCCAATTAGCACACCAAGTCCTATATCAAGAGCAGCTGCCACTAATCCAACTGTTAATGAAATTTTTCCGCCAGCCCAAGTACGTGCCCATATATCTCTTCCCAAATCATCTGTTCCGAACCAATGCTCACTACTAGGTGGTAAGTTTGTGGCCTCTTTTACTTGTTCACTCGCAGTAAATGGCGTTAAACTTTCACCAACAAGCGAGAAAACAATAATGAGTAATAACGTCACTGATCCTAAAACTGCGATTGGATTCGATACAAACTTACGAAACACTTCTTTCTTTCGGCTAATCTTTTGCTGATCTTTATTTATCGTTAATTCTTTTTTCTCTTCATTTGTTAATATCTGGTCATTAATTTCATAAGCTCCCATCTAAATATCCTCCTCCTTACGTAATAGAACGAATACGTGGATCAACAATGCGATGAATAATATCTGTAATGAAAATACAAGCAATTAATAATGCACTATAGAAAATCGTTGTTCCCATAATCACCGGATAGTCTCGGTTAAAAATACTATCTACGAAATATTTTCCTAGGCCAGGAATTGAAAAGATTTTTTCAATAACGAAAGTCCCTGTTAAGAGTCCAGCCATTAACGGTCCAACAAATGTAAGTACTGGAACAATCGCATTTCGAAGAGCGTGTCTTATAATAATCTTCTTAATTGGTATACCTTTTGCTCTTGCTAGCTTAATATAATCACTCTGCAGTACTTCGATCATATTAGAACGAACAAACCTTGTAATAACTGCGATTGGCCCTAACGCTAATGCAAAGGATGGCAATACCGTATGTTCGAATGTTCCCCAAGAGGCTACTGGTAAAAACTCAAATTGGATAGCGAATACTTGTATAAATAGTGGCGCTAAAATAAAACTTGGAATAGAAATACCTAAAATTGCGAGCAAACTCACACTATAGTCAATTACTCTCCCATGATAGAGAGCAGCAAATGTCCCTGCCGCAATTCCTACTAACAATGAAATAACAAGTGCTTGTAGACCAATAATTGCTGATGGACCAAAGCCAGTTGTTATAATTTCTGATACACCTTGCCCGGTTGATTGAACAGATTCACCAAAATCAAAATGAACTACACCGTCTAAATAAGCAACATATTGATTCCATAACGGTTCATCAAGGTGATACTTCGCTCTCATGTTTTGGATCACTTCTTCAGGAAAGATTTTTGCATCTGATGAAAATGGATCTCCCGGAATAATATGCATAATTAGAAATGTCACTGTCGTAATAACCCATAGTGTAAACACCATAACCGATAATTTTTTAATTACATACACTTCAATAACCCCCTAAACACATGAATTTACTTTGTTTTATGGATGTACTTTTTCCATTACTTCCTTTTCTCTTTTTAGAATACAAAAAGCCTTGATCTTAAAAAATAAGATCAAGGCTTAACAAACAAAGGCCCATCACTTATCTTTCAAGACTTGCTTGCTGGAATTAGCACGGTGTTCCTATTACAGAACCCGCTGCTGAGGTGTCATAGGGCCAGTCCCTCTACCTCTCTGGATAAGTAAATTGCTATATTATTATTTGGTTCAAATTGTATATTTCGAATTATAATTCTGAAAAATCGAAAAGTCAATCAGATTGGATAAATTTAGAAAAATCAGTTTTTAATTCATTTATCGAAATTACAGGCTTATAATAAAAAGAAATAATGTTAAAGGAGTTATAAGATGGATCCCTTACTTCTTGCTACTATAGGATTATCCTTAACTATCGTTATACTTGTCATCATCGGCTTCTATAAACTCTTTATTAAAAAGAAACGTATCACTTCTTTCTTATACCCCTTTCGATAATATTACCGGGCAAACTATTTCCGAATTTCACGAAGAACAGAAAATATTAGTATCCGAGGATGCAGACGGAGATGGTAAGAAGAAAAAATAACCTTGCACAGGCAAGGTTAT
This sequence comes from Bacillus sp. N6, assembly GCF_052805735.1. Classification (NCBI taxonomy): domain Bacteria; kingdom Bacillati; phylum Bacillota; class Bacilli; order Caryophanales; family Bacillaceae; genus Bacillus; species Bacillus sp. N6. Next base: position 182,349 of record NZ_CM127843.1, on the reverse strand, counting down.
TTTTTCGTTTCTGCTTGAAAGCGTTTATAGTATGTCGATGCTGTTGCAAAATTAATTTCTATATCACGAATCAACGATGAATCTTCTTCTTTAGCTAACTTCTGTAATTTTTTCATCGCTTGTTCCGATTCATTCAAGAAACCAACATATACTTCATGTTCTTGCTCTTTCGACTTCGGCACACGAATTTCTTTACGTATATGATCAATATCTTCTAACATGCTCGTTGTTACCTTTTGCACATCTTCTTTATATGTAGCATTCGTTATTTCCTTACCGCCCTTTTCTTTTGCCACTTCAAATAACTGCAGTGCTTTATTAATTTCTTTATTCATTTTTATATCGTATTTTTCATGTACTGCAAGGTATTCTTTCATCTCTTCTGTTTGTTCAGCAGATTGCTCTACCTTTTCTTTCGGTTCTTTCGTATCTTTATTTCCATTACATCCTGCTAGAAGGATCATACTTCCCATTACAGCAATACCCAAAACCTTCTTCATCTCTTCTTCTCCTTTTATCTACAACTATTACTCATTATAGTTTCTTTTATCTCCACTTGTTATTATACCGAGAACGCCCTACTTTTTACACTTAAGACGACATCGTAATATATATACCAACATGTTTGTCACAGTATCGTCACTTTATACAAATAACTTTTGCAATGCTTTACTACATCACCTTACAAAACTGTAAGCACACATAAAGAACAAACCATGCTAGACTTACATATGCATAACGCAAACATATGTAAGGTTTTAAGGAGAATCATCTATGTACAACACAATGCCTTTTATGGGAGAAGATATTCGTGTCCTTATTCGCGAAAAATCACTTCATATCGAAAATACAGAGAGCCTTCGCCGCGTATTAAAGAAGAAGCATGCTCCATTTAAGTTAGCTCAATATTTAAAACAACAACATACAAATCAATTTCATACCGTGCTAAATATATCGGATAAATCATTAACAATCGAAATCATCGGTCATGTCTACATTGGAAACTTTGCAGATACCTTAAAGGAAATCCCACGTATACCGAAGATTGCTCCTATTATCGTTAAAAAAGCGTATAAAATTACTGACCATACCGATATTATCGACTGTGGGGAAAAAGAAGTCGATAGTAATCGCTGGGTGTGGGATAAACTTGCTGTTTTATATGATACGATCATGAATAATATGTATGAGGTATTTCAAAGAAATGAAAAAAAGAACTGATTCAAACATTCCCTTTGAATCAGTTCTTTTTTGTTAAGCCTCTAAATTTTGTCTTTGTTGCAGTTCAAACTGCTTCTCACTTCTTCTGGCCATAAATAGATAACATAATACTGCTCCTACTTCACAAAGCGCAATAACAACACCCATCGGTAACGCTGTATTACTCCCACCAATACCTACTAGCGGAGCGACAAGGGCTCCTGAAATGAACTGTAATAAGCCTAATAAAGCTGAAGCTGTTCCTGCAGCTTGCTTCTGATTTCTCATCGCTAATGAGAACCCAGTTGTTGATACAACCCCGACACTTGATACAACAAGGAATAACGAACATAAAACACCGATTAAACCTATTCCTAGTACGATTGTCAGTAGTAAAGATAGGCCACCAACAGCTGCGATAATAATACCAGCAACAAATAATGTCTTCTCATTCACTTTCCCCGCTAAACGACCCGTTACCTGACTAGCAATAATAATACCGATGCCGTTAATCGCAAAGAATAAACTAAATTGCTGTGGTGATGCTCCGTATATGTTCTGCAACACAAATGGTGAGCCCGAAATGTATGCAAACATTGCCGCTGTTACTAATCCTTGTGACAATGCATATCCCATAAACAGACGGTCCTTTAACAATTTTCCGTACGTCGCCAAAGTCCCTGACAAACCACCCGTTTCTCTTTCTTCAGGAGGTAATGTTTCACGCAATACAAAAGTAGCTGAGATTAACATGAATACGCTAATTGCTCCAAGAACGATGAAAACACCGCGCCACGTTGTAAACTGTAATAATTGCCCCCCAATAATCGGTGCCAAAATAGGTGCTGCTCCGTTTACTAACATAAGCAGTGAGAAAAACTTCGTCATTTCAGAACCTGAGTACATATCACGTACCATTGCACGTGATATAACAATCCCGGCTGATCCTGAAGCTCCTTGTAGGAAGCGCAATAATACTAATGTCCAAATAGATGGCGCAACAGCACAAAGTAAAGAAGAAGCAACATAAATAATAAGAGCAATAATAAGTGGTTTGCGTCTTCCATAAATATCGCTAATTGAGCCAACAAATAATTGTCCTACTGACAGCCCAAGCAAACAAGCTGTTAATGTAAGCTGCGCTAGGGATGCACCTGTTTGCAAATCATCCGTTAACTTCGGTAATGAAGGCAAATACATATCAATAGATAATGGCCCAATCGCCGTAAGTGTTCCTAATACAAGAATCATCCATAACCTGTTTGCCTTTACAGGTTTGTATATTTCGTGATTAACTTCATTCACTTTTTCAATTCACCCTTTCCTATACACACTGAATCGTAACAATTATAGTTACATCATAAACATACGTCAAGTACAGCGCATTTTCCTCTTTCATAATGTAAAAAAAAGCGATAGAAATTCTATCGCTTTACTTTTTCACATTGCTATTCGTAAATTTAGATACCGAGGCCATCGTCTCTCCTGTATCTAAATATGTAATTTGAATTGGGTCTCCTACTTCTGTAAACATAGCATACGGGAATTTCTTCACTGGTATCATAAATACCTTTTGTTCATTCTCTAAAAGTACGTACACGATTGTATTTTCACCTGATTTCTCTTTATATACACGTTGTACAATACCTTCTTTTTGCGCTTCTTTTCCTGTTGAGGTTGGTCTAAAGGTATCACCATTACCGCTCATTACGTTTTTATAATTCTCAAGCGCTTCTTTCTGCGTCGAACCTGTCGCAAATATTTTTGCATTAGCAGCATATACAACTGTATGTGCACGTACTAGGCCTCCGTCATCAACAACCGGAATAATCCAAGCTGGTTTTCCGTATACGTTATAAATGACAGGCATTGTCCCATGCCATTTCTCTCTCTTAAAGGAATTATCCACTACTTCTGTAGCTGCTGAACCATCCATAATCCCCTTCACTTCTTTTCCATTATAGTAATATAGCTTGCCTGTGCGTGCATCTACTAATGAATAGCCTAGGGCTGAATCTACTCCTTCTTTTGGAGAAGTAAAGTCTGTAAAATAATACAGTGTTCCATCTTTACCAAAGATCGGGGTCACGCCTTCTTTCGTTCCCCACTCAGTCGGAATTTTCATATCTGTTTGTGAGAATTTCGTATTCCAAAATCCGTGAATATATTTACCAAAGTACGTATTTAACGTAGATGCAGTCTCATGATTTAATACACCATCAACAAATTTAGGTGCCTTTCCTTTATCATATCTTTTCACTTCACCTGTTTGTGCATCTACTACGACAACACCTTCTACCTCAAATCCAGATCTTCCTGAAATAAATTCACCATACGTCATTGTATAATATGGTTTTCCTTTATCATCAACCTCAAATTTAGGTTTTCCTTTAAAGATTAAATTTGGTTCTGCTTGCCTTACCACACGCTCTAAATTATTACCAAAAAACATGCTTGGCACATATTTCATTTTATAACCGAGGTGCAGTTTCGCTTCCGCATCAGGATTCGTACCTGACATCGTTACATACCCTGGAATTGTCTCAGCTTTACGCGCTTTAAAAAATCCTGAAACTTCAATCGGCGCTACATATAAAGCTTCGCCGTTTACCATTTGTGGCGTTAATTCTCCTAGCTCAAAATAAGCTACTTTCGGAATATCACCAAATACTTTTTTCATCTTATTCTCCGCTGTCTTTGGCGGCACTGTAAACGGCTGATCATTTTCAGTAAATGGCTCTGAAATATCTTTCTCTATCTTAACAACAGAATCATATTTCTTTTGCGAGATTACTATATCGTGCAAATAACCAAAGTAGCCGTAACTTGCGAGTAAAATAAACATTAGAAGTCCTTTTAATGTACCTTCTAATTTCCCTATTTGATCTTGTGAAAATAAAACAAGCCCAATTAAAATTGCTACTGCAACAGAATAATGAGTAAGAATCGAGTCTACTCGATCATCAATTAGCCAAAAGTATTCATAGATTGCAATACCTATCCAAAATAAAACAGGAATAACTAAAATAGATGATTTCTTACCCTTTACAACCTTCTTATCTCCCTTCTTATCCACTGCTCGAAGCTTACTACTACTTCTTGTCCATGGAATCAAAAACAAAGTAAGAATAGCTAAAACTACAAATTTCATCAAAGGCACTGTCCCCTTTTCTTTTGTATTCCCTTTTAGTATAGCAAATAAAGGGTATTAAGGTGAAAATAGGAATAGTTATATTTTTTTACTACTTAATACAATCCCGCTCACTACATATAGAATAGATGCAATATAAAAAATTGTACCGATCGTAAAGAAATCTACTAAATATCCCGTGGCAATAACCGCTACTGCTCCGCCAATGGATGTCCACACATGGTATTTTCCAATCTCATAACCAGCCTTTTCCTGCGCCACCTTTCGTGCTAATGAAGTCTTCTCAGTATTACGCTGCACAGCACCTAAAACTCCCATTACAATTTGAAGAATATACACATGCCATACTTCCGTGGCAATCGGAAAGCAAAGCATTAAGATTGCCATGGACCAAGCGTATATGATTAATAATTTTTTATCACCTACTTGATCAGATACCTTTCCCACTAGTGGATATACAAGTGCTGATGTTAAAGCAAATAAGCCATACGCCCAGCCAAATTGCGAGAAGCTATTTCCAACGTTTCGAAGTAATAATATATAAAAAGGAAATACCATACTTCCTGCCATCATGATAATACTTTGCGAAGCCACAAATCTTCTATATGTCATTTCGTATACTCCCTATAAAATAAATTAACAAATCTCTCTTCTGAATCTACTTCCTTCTTTTTCTTAAGAAATTCTTCAATACGAGGATATGCCCTTTTTAACTGCTCTTTCGTTGGATAAGAATAGTACGGCAAATAGTAACTACCGTTATGCTTTAAAGTAACATCAATCATCTTCCGAATGACATCCTCTGTTTTCTTTATCTCACTCTCTGAGCGTCCCTGGTTAATCAAAAGAACCAGCGCAAACATATCATCTTTCGCATAGGACAAAACTGCATTTTCATTCTTTTCCACGTAACGAATCGTAATGTTGAGTAAATTAAACTCTTCTTCATTTAATGCGTTACGTAAATCATCTATATACTCCGTGAAAGCATCTATAGGCACAAAGTATTCTTGTAACACTTCGGTCCTATTTGGATTTTCATATTCCATAAAAGCACTATCTGATCTCATAACATTATTACGCGTCTCATACTTTCCATCTGTACGTTCAAAATAACCTCTTTGTATATCCCAAAATGTATTCTTTCCCCAATCACTATAACGTGATAACCCAAGTAAAAATTTAGGTGCAGCTATAATATTTTCTTCCTTTAATTCACTGTACTCTTCTCTCATATTTTGATTTTGTGCCAAAGTATAATCCGTCACATACATCTCTTTTAAAAATGAATTTGGAGCAACAGAAATACGCGCTAAGTGCATACGAACATTCTCATCTCTTTTCACTTTCTCTTTGAAATAAGATGCGTATTCTTTATAATCTATCATTCTTGTGTGCATTTCATATAATTCATCATCTGTTAACTTCAGCGTCACATCTAAAATAACTCCAAATAAACCGTAACCCCCAATGACATATGGAAATAACTCTGCATTTTCTTCTCTACTTACATTACGTATCGTGCCATCTGCCATTAACAATCTAAATGAATCTACTGTATCAATTAGTGCCTCATGACGAATATCACGCCCATGTACATTTACACTTAATGAACCACCAACAGTAAAAATATTTTGAGACTGCATGACCTGTACCGCAAGGCCATATGGATTTATTTTCTTCTGAATATCATTCCACGTGACACCACTTTGAACTGTAATACGCTTCTTCTCTGGATCGAATTCTAATATTTTATTATATCCTTTCATATCGAGCATCGTGCCATTCGGATAATATGTCTGTCCTCCTTGGCTATGTTGCATGCCTGCAATGGAAATTTTCTCTCCTGAAACTTTTGCATCTCGCACTAATTTTATTAACGAGTGCTCTTCCGTAGCACTTTCAACACGTTTTATTTTTGTCGGAAGCAATTTACCTACATCACTCATAATAGGATGATCAATTTGTTTTTTATACGTATGTACAGACGTTGCAAGCAAAACCGTATATGCGACAATGACCACTACTATCTTTCTTTTTTTCAAAGGACACTCTCCTTACTAGCAACAAAAAGAGATACCCGTTCTTTCAGGTACCTCTCTTGACAGTGATTACTTTGCTGCTGGCAATTGTATTGGATCAAATTTATCATACGATGTAAACTTCGCATCCGTAATAATGTGCGCTTTATCCTCACCATTGCTACTCATAACCATATCTATCTTTGCTGATTCATATTTAAAATCTTTTGTAATAATATATTCTCCATCTATTTCTTCTATCTTTGCATTTTGGCCTTGTAGCATTTGTTTCTGCTTTTCATCCATACTAGCTAACATACTCTCTGTCTCTTGCCCTTTTAATGCAAACTTCAGCTTATAATTATCTCCACTTTTCTCCATCTTCACTTTATTTAAAATTTCCGATGGAATCTCTAAATTATCTACCATTCCTTGAGTTGCATTCATTCCGTTAGCATTTAATTGTTCCTCTGGTACAGACATCACTTCACCCGTATTAGGATTTTTCAACTGACCAGCAATTTTGCCACCCACATCATAAACAACAACCTCTGTACCAGAAACATTCATTTCAGAACGAGAATTTTTTTGCTTCGGCTCTAATTGCATTTTGGCCTTTATTACATTCATCTCTGTTCCTTCAGCCTTTATTCCCACATCATATGTCATCGTTACATTTTCTTCGTTTTTAAAAGCTTCATTCGCTTTATTGAAAACATCCTTCGCTGTTAATTCCTTTTCTTTCTGCACAGCTTCTTTTTTCGGCTCATCAGTCTTTTTTGTTTTCTCATTACTACACCCTACTCCTAGACCGACTGCAAGTACTAAACTTGAAATTAAAATAAATTTTTTCATAACGTCCCCTCCTTCCCAAAAATAATATCATCTCTTTTCCTATGAAATCTATATAATTCGTAATATTCTTCTTTAAATTTATTTCCTATATAGCAACATGTTTGAGAAAAAGTTTAAATATGATGTAAATAATAACAACTCATTTCAGGAGGTCATTATGAAAGCTATTATTTGCACAAAGTATGGACCACCTAATGTTCTCCAGCTTCAAAATATAGAAAAGCCTAAACCTAAGAAAAATGAAGTATTAGTTAAAATTCACGCAACAAGTGTATCGACTGGAGATTGTAGAATACGTGGCTTTAATAGCCCCCTCTTATTTTGGATTCCTATGCGGATCATATTAGGTTTCAGAAAACCGAGAAAACCTATACTTGGCGTAGAGTTATCCGGTGAAATCGAAGACATTGGATCAGATGTAACACAATTTAAAAAAGGAGATCCAGTTTTTGCATTAACAGAACTAAACCTTGGTGGTTATGCGGAATACACATGCGTGCATGAAAGTGGATTAATAGCATTAAAACCTACCAATGTGACATATGAAGAAGCTGCCGTTATTCCTTTTGGCGGAACTTCAGCATTGCACTTCCTTAGAAAAGGACAGATAAAAAAAGGGCAACGAGTACTTATATACGGCGCCTCTGGGTCAGTAGGGACAGCTGCCGTACAGCTTGCTAAATACTTCGGGGCGACTGTCACAGCCATTTGTAGTAGTTCGAATTTCGATTTAGTAACAGCTTTAGGGGCAGACAACGTAATTGATTATATGAAAGAAGATTTTACTAAGCGGGGCGATCACTACGATATTATATTTGACGCAGTTGGAAAATATAAAAAGTCTCTTTGTACAGATGCATTAATGCCTAATGGAAAATATGTATCTGTGAACGGAATGATGGCAAAGGTCAGTAAAGAAGATATGAACCTACTAAAACAACTAGCTGAAACAGAAAAGCTAAAACCTGTTATTGATAGAACTTACCGATTAGAAGAAGTTGTAGAAGCCCATACGTATGTAGAAATGGGCCATAAGAAAGGAAATGTTTCGATTACCTTAAAATAAAATATATTCTGAAAATATAATTGACAATTCTTTTTGTAAGATTTACTATTAGTACCATATTCAAAACTACATACACATACTCTTATCAAGAGTGGCGGAGGGACTGGCCCGATGATGCCCGGCAACCGAGCTTATGACGTATAAGCTAAGGTGCTAATTCCTGCAAAACGAGTTTTCGTTTTGGAAGATAAGAGAGGAATCTATTTCGTCTATTCGGCACCTCTCTTATTTTTGGGAGGTGCTTTTTATTTTGGAACGTATATGAAGGGGGATTTATAGATGAAAAAGGTATTATTAAGCATTGTAAGCGGAGCAGTATTATTATTAGGCGCATGTAGCGCGATTTCAGATAAAGAGGTAAAAGCATTAGACGAGAAAAAGATTACTGTCGGTGTAACAGGTGGACCACATGAACAAATTTTTGAAAAGGTAAAAGAAGTTGCAGCAAAAGATGGTCTGGAAATTGACATAAAAGTATTTAATGATTATGTAGCGCCAAACGTATCTTTAGATGAAAAAAGCCTTGATGTAAATAGCTACCAAACGAAATCGTATTTAGATGTATTTAAAGCTGAACGCAATATGAAATTAGCTGAAGTATTTTCAACAGTAACATTCCCTATGGGCGTATATTCTAAAGATATAAAAGATGTAAAAGACTTAAAAGAGGGCGATGCAATTGCTGTACCAAATGACCCAACGAATGAACTTCGAGCTTTAAAATTATTTGAAAAAGCAGGGGTTTTAAAAGTTGATCCAAAGGCTACAGAAAAAGCGACTGCAAAAGATGTAATTGAAAATCCAAAAAAATTAAAGATTGTCGAATTAGAGGCATCTCAATTACCAACGCAACTAAGTGAAGTGAAAGCAGCTGCAATTAACACAAACTTTGCATTAGGTGCAAAATTAAGTCCAGCGAAAGATTCTATTTTCCGCGAAGGAAAAGATTCACCATATGTGAACTGGGTTGTTGTTCGTACTGAAAATAAAGATGATGCCGTTGTAAATAAATTAAAGAAAGCTTATCAATCTAAAGAAGTAAAAGAGTTTATCGAGAAAAAATTTGATGGTTCAGTTTTACCATCTTGGTAGGAGCTGACGATAATGATTGAATTAAAAAACATATCCAAAGTATTTACAACAAAAAAAGGGAATGTTGAGGCTCTTAAGTCTACTTCCCTTAAAGTAGAAAAAGGCGAGGTATTTGGAATCATTGGGTATAGTGGCGCTGGTAAAAGTACATTGATTCGATGTGTAAATTTATTAGAAAAACCAACGACAGGAAATATCATTGTAAACGAACAAGACTTAACAACGTTATCGACAAAAGAACTAGCAAAAGCGAGACAAAAAATCGGAATGATCTTTCAAGGATTCAATTTACTTAAAACTGTTAGCATCTATGAAAACATTGCATTACCTTTACGCCTTGCTGGTATTCCAAAAGTGGAAATTAAAAAAAGGGTAGAAAAATATTTACGCATTGTCGATCTTTTCAATCGAAAAGATGCTTATCCAAGTGAACTTTCTGGCGGTCAAAAACAGCGCGTTGCAATTGCACGTGCACTATCACATGAGCCTGAAGTGTTATTAAGTGACGAAGCAACGAGTGCTTTAGATCCAGAAACAACTGATTCTATTCTTGATTTGTTATTAAAGATTAACGAAGAAATTGGAATTACGATTTTACTCATTACACACGAAATGAACGTTATCCAACGTATATGCGACCGCGTTGCCGTTATGGAACATGGATCTGTAGTCGAAAGCGGGACTGTGAAAGATATTTTCACAAACCCACAACATGTAACAACGAAGAAATTTGTAAATAGCGCCTTTGCAGCTAAAATTCCAGAAGAGGTACAGAAAGAACTACAGAATACTGGAGAAATTGTAACACTTTCATTTATTGGCACTACTTCAGGTGAACCTGCCTTAGCTGTTGCCACAAAACGTTTCCAAGTGTATCCGAATATTTTATCCGGTAATATTACGCAGTTAAAACATGAAGCATATGGGAAACTAGTCGTTCATATGCAAGGAGAACAAAATGAAATCCACCGTGCTTTATCATTTTTACAAGAGCAAGGAATCATTGTAGAAGGAGGTAGAACAGATTATGGGAAACAAGTCCTTTTTGGATGAATGGGGTAAAGTCATATGGGAAGCCACAATTCAAACCTTTCAAATGACATCTATTTCATTACTCATCTCAATCCTTATTGCACTGCCACTTGGCGTCACACTTGTTTTAACGAGACCTGGTGGGCAGCGTGAAAATAAAATCATCTATCCTATTCTTAATACAATTATTAATATCATTCGCTCTCTTCCATTTATCATTCTATTATTCTTCATCTTACCTTTTACAAAGTTTCTAATGGGAACATCCATTGGCGTACAAGGTGTTATCGTACCTCTTGTCGTCTTCACAGCTCCTTATATCGCACGTTTAATGGAGACAGCTTTACTAGAAGTCGATCGCGGTGTCATTGAAGCCTACCAAGCGATGGGAGTCTCTACTATAAAAATCATTTGGCACGTCATGGTTAAAGAAGCTCGTCCCTCCCTTGTACTTGGATTAACAATCGCAACAATTGGCTTAATTGGCGCAACAGCAATGGCTGGCCTTGTGGGTGCTGGCGGGCTAGGGGATTTAGCATACCGCTTCGGACATTTACGCTACGAGCCTGAAGTAATGTATGCAACTGTCTTTATTTTAATTATCCTCGTTCAAGGATTACAGTCTTTAGGAAATGGTGTTGCACGAAGACTGAAGAAAGATTAAAAAAGAAGGTATCTCCCCAGGGGGAGATACCTTCTTTTTATCCCGCATTAACGGGCAGTAAAAGCCCGATTGGTTCAACTAATAATCAGTGGGTGATGAACCCCCCCACTGATTAAAGTTTCACTTTACCTTTTAAATCCACCTTCTGAATGAATAACTTGCCCCGTAATCCACTCAGCTTCTTCACTTACTAAAAATTTAATGAGTCTAGCTGCATCCTTTGGCTCACCAATTCTGCCAAAAGGAAACATCGGCTTTAACCCTTGTTTTATCTCTTCAGTCATCCATCCTGTATCAGTTGGTCCTGGATTAATTGCATTCACTGTTATTCCTAAATGAGCTACCTCTGCTGACAACGTACTAGTAAGAGCATCAATAGCTCCCTTCGTTGTCGCATAAGCTAGTTCTCCTGCCATAGGACCTTGAAATTGCCCCGAAGTCATATTAACAATTCTACCACCAAATTTCTTATCAAATCCTCGGGCAAATTGACTACTGAGCAATGTAGTCGCACGAATATTAACCATATAATGCTTATCTAATTCTTCAGCAGTCAACGTAGAGAAATCATTATTCGTAGAATATGCTGCATTATTAATTAATATATGAGGGTACCCTAATTGTTCAGTAACTTTATTTATAAGCTCTTTCGGTGCATCATTCCGAGTTAAATCTAACTCCATGCTCGATACTCTAACACCGTTTTGTAATAGCTCTTCTTCTAATTGTATTTGTTCATTTTTCTCAACGCCCCAAGGCATCTCTTTATCATACTCTGTCCAATACGTAAAAAATATATCGTATCCTGCTCCAGCTAATTCTTTACAAATCGCTGCTCCTATACCGTCTAGACGACTTACGCCTGTAACAACTGCTACTTTATTTTTTAATTGTTTCATCATATACTCCTCCAAGTTTAAAGGACGCATATTTTATATAAGAGATATAAATTTCCCCACCTAGACCTCTGTCCTTACAAAAGGGATGTACAAGCCAACTATGCAGTCCTTGCATGATTTACAAATAGCTAAATAAACCCTCACTTATGAGAGAAAAATTCATCTATCCAATTTCTAATCATTACAAGTTCATCCACATATCGAGTCCTTGTCTCCTTTCCATATATCTCTGTTTCTATCATACCAATATGATGTACTATTTCAAATGATAAAAAAATAAAAACCAATATTCCATTCCAAACTTCTATCGAGTTTATTATATTATAATATAATAAATAATGGAAATAATCAGAAAAATACTGGTAAATATTGACTAACCTTCTTATAATAAAACGTGGGGCTAATGTGAGAATTTAGTTTTAAACAAATAGGGGGAAGAAATATGTCAAAAAAATTACTTTCTTTATTTTCTGCAGTAATCGTAGCAGCTTTTGTAATAACCGGCTGTGGTCAAAGCGATACGACAAATAAAGAACAAAAAGAGAATGCAACAAAAGAAAGCAAAACGGAAAAAACAGATACAACGAAAGAAAGTAAACCTACTGAAAAAAAATCCGAAGATAAAAAAACTGAAGATAAAAAGCCTGAAAATACAGCTACTGGATCAAGCGACTACTCTAAGCTGATTTCCTATATGGAAAAAGAAACAGGTGGTAAAACAAAAGTTCTTTTTGAAAATAAAGAACCACAAGTCTATAAAGCTGAAGATGTTTCAGTATCAATGAATAGTTACACATTAGTTGAATTAAATGGATTCCATACAAACTTCGATATTCCGTTTAATCGTCAAACAGAAGGCGGAGTTATTCTTGTGAACTACAGCGTAAAAAATAGTTCAGCTAAAGATATTTATTATATGCCAGCATTGGACATGTCATTTACTGGCGCGCAGAAAGCATATAGTAACTATAAAGATTTAATTCCAAAAGAAGATCAGCTCCCAACTAAACTTGCTCCAACGAATGATTACTTAGTAAAAGCAGGAGAAACTATTTCTGGTTATATCGCTTATCCATTTGGAAAAGATGATCTAGCGAAAATTTCAAGTCTCTCAACAGTCTCAGTCACAGTCCCAAATGCACAAGCTAATAAAGGAAAATTTGATGCTCCAATCGGAAATCCTGGAAGCTTTTCATTAAGTTTAAACAAACAGGGTGCTGAAAAAGTTGCAACAGATAATACTTTCTACCAAGATAAAGCTACAGCTAATAACATGGGCGATAAAAAAATGTTAAAAGAGAAATCAAGTATTAATAACAACCAAGAATTAGGCGCTGTTAATGTTACATTAGACGGATACCAATTCACTCAATTCACACCAAATTCCGTCGAAGCTCCACGCTTTGCAAATTTTAAAAACGGTCTTGTTCTGTTAACAGTAAAATTCAAGCTTGATAACAAAGATGTTCAAGACGTTTCACTATCTCCTATAAGCTCTACATTAAGAGTGAATGATGGTACACAATATACGATTAATGAAGGTATGCTATTAAATTATGACTATAATGCTGCAGTTAAAACTGGAACATCTGGAGAGTTACTACAAGTATATATTTTAGATCAAGAGCAGTATGAAAAGATTTGGAAAGACAAAAGCTTTGAGATTGAGTTAGGACCTATGAGAAATAAAGAAGCTAAAGATATTTCACAAGGTAAAAAAGCTAAATTTACATTACCTAAATAAGTTACTAAGTATATATTAGAAAAGGCATATAACATATGATTGTTATATGCCTTTTTCATTTTATAAAAACACCATTTTTGTTCACACTTTATCCATTGTGAATCTTTTCACAATAGATATATAATAAACTTGTAAATACAATATTGGAGGGATTTCAATGATTATCAATTTTTTAAGAACTGATAAACGTGCTGCTTTCATATTATTACTTTTACGGCTTTACATAGGGTATAAATGGCTCGCTGCTGGGATAGGTAAAGTTTTCGGACAATCTTTTGATGCAAGTGGTTTTCTAAAGGGCGCTATCGCTCAAGCATCAGGTGACCATCCTGCAGTACAAAGTTGGTGGGCAGATTTTCTTCAACATTTTGTTCTTCCAAACGCAGACCTATTTAGCTTTTTAGTTCAATGGGGAGAAATTTTAGTAGGTCTAGGTTTAATTTTAGGCGGATTAACAAAAACAGCTGCATTTTTCGGAATCATAATGAATCTTTCATTTTTATTAAGCGGAACTGTTAGTGTAAACCCAAATCTGCTTATTTTAACTATGTTCATTTTAGTTGCAGGGCAAAACGCTGGACGTATTGGATTAGATGGCTATGTTTTCCCTAAACTTTTCCGTAAAAATAACCACGGAACATATAAATTAAGTAAAACTGCGTAGTAACAGTTTACTTTTAAAATATAAATAAGAAAAAGAGCCTGAGTATAGGCTCTTTTTCTTATTTATCCTAATTTAAAATTTTAACGAGCCACGAAAACCTCTGGCAGCATAGTAAGAGTCTGCTCCATTGTGGTACACGAAAACATGTCCAAAGCGATAATCGCAAAATAAAGCACCACCGAGTTCTCGAATATCTGAAGGTGTTTGTACCCAACTTGATGATTTCATGTCAAAATCGCCAAGTTGTTGCAATTCCCGATACTGTTCTTCCGTTAATAATTCAATGCCCATAGCATTGGCAACATCAATAACGTTATTTTCTGGTTTATGTTTTTTTCTTGATTCTAATGCTTCAAGGTCATAACAAAGACTTCTGCGGCCTTTAGGACTCTCCTTTGAACAATCATAGAAAGTATATTCGTCCTTTTCTTCATCATAACCGACAACATCCGGCTCACCGCCAGTTACTTCCATTTCGTTAAGTGACCATAATTTTTCAGCATTAGCTTCTATCTTAGCTTCAACCTTAGCCCATTCAAGACCTTCATGGCGGTTCATATTTTTCTCAAAACGAGCTTGCAATACTTTCAATAACTCTTGACGTTTTTCTACTAGTAAGTCATTTTTATTTCCTGTCATATTAGTCCTCCCTGATGTGTGTACAGATATTAGTTTAAGTATATATTTTATAATAAATCATCTCAAGATGAAGACCGTTTCAGCCTTATGTCTTGTACAAACATCCATTATAAAGTTCTAAAACCCTCCATACTTTCTCCAAGAATATAGTGTGAAAACCACATCAAATTCTGCTTCATAATAGCTACATTCATTCCCGGCTGATTAGGACTATATGCCATTCCTTTAAATATAATTAATTCTGTATCCACTTCCATATCCATTAATCCTTGATATAGATCATATGCATTTGTAATTGGAATTCTTGCATCCTTTTCTCCATGCTGAATTAAGGTAGGCGTACAAGCTGATTTAATATACGTCATAGGTGATGTCTTCATATATATATCTGGATCATTCCATGGAGTATTTCCTAAATACATTCTAATAAAGTAAGGTATATCTGTATTTACATAATGGTTACTCCAGTTAGTGATTCCACCGCCAACTGAAATAGCTTTAAATCGACTACTAAATGTAGAACAGAAAGCTGATACATATCCACCGTTGCTCCATCCCATAACTCCTACTCTATCCTTGTCTACCATCCCTTTTTCTACTAGTTCATCCACTCCAGATATAACATCATCGTAGTCAGCAATCCCCTGTTTTCTATAGTTAGCTTTTAAAAATTCATTACCATAACCTGAACTTCCTCTGTAATTTGGTTCTAAAATGATAAAGCCTTTTTCGATAAACTGTTCAATCGGATATTTCTCATTGAAGCAGTCTGAAAATATCGGAAAAGACGCCCAAGCCGGACCGCCGTGAATTACTACTAATAAAGGATATTTTTTATTAGTATCAAACTCTACTGGCGTTGATAAAACACCTTCTATTTCAAGACCATCGCTACTTTTCCATGAGATGATTTCCCTGTTACTTCTAAGTTTCACTTTGAAAAAGCTATTTTCATCCGTTATTTTTTTATTGTCTAAATAGATTTCAAAGGTTTCATTTGTTATTGCCTTATTGTAGGATATATATTTGCCATCCTTTGTTATAGAGGCATCCATTATAAACCCATCTACTGGTTCGTTTAGCATTTCCACAGTGCCATTCTCACATAGCAATCCAATACGGTAATTCGTTTTATCCTGCCATCTAATTAAAATCCCTTTAGCCGTCCACTGTAATGGCATAACCGTACTATCAAAATTTATTAAAGGTTGAATTACCTCTCCCGTATTCATATCATATATCTCTAATGTACTATCTTGTATATGGTTTCTATAGTAATCCTTCTCTCTTATGCTTGCTGAGTAACAAATTTTGCTGCCCTCTGGAGAAAAGCAGACACTCGCTCCTAACAACTTATTTATATTCATCTTTTGTAGTGCCCCAGCTTCAACATCTAATATGTATAGATCACTATTCATATAATCGTTTAAGTTTGGTGTAACCATACATACAACCTTTTTCCCATCATTTGAAATATCAAAGTTATGTATATAAAAATCCTTACCATCCGTTAGTTGATAAGCACCTTTAATCTCGCGTTCCTCTTTATCATTTTGTATTACCTTTTCTATCTCAATGTAGTATAAACAATTATTTCGATGTTCCTTACCTACATGGTGGAAATCTCCATATAGTTCCTTACGTTTCTTTATGCCCTCACATTCTTTTGACTGTGCAATATAATAAAAACCTTTACCAGTAGGCTCCCATTTGAATGTATTAACTCCATCCTTCTCATTCGTAATTTGAACCTCACTACCACCGTCTATTGACTTAACAAAGATCTGATTTGTATTAGCCCCGTCCCCACCTGGGCTAAGGTATGCAATAGTCTTAGAATCTGGAGACCATAATGGATGTGTACTATCTATATCTCCATTTGTTAGTGGGTAACTCTGCCCTTTATCTTTCTCATATATCCATACATGATTTCTATACGCATTGTCTTCCCAGTTAGCTGTCTTCTTTACAAATGCTACGTTTTTGCCATCATCACTTATATTTGTACTCGCTAAGGTCGGTAATGAAATAATCTCTTCTATACTTAAATATGTTTTTGCTTTCACTTCCATATAATAAGCCCCCTTATAATGTCCATGAATCTATCGTCTCTTCTCTTCATAATAAAGAAAATTGTTCACGCATACTTAAAATGATAGCGGAAAATTCAGATAAATAAAAGTAAATCTGATAAAGTAAAAATTTAATCTATAGGGTTCTATTCACCTACCAATTTTAGATTTTCTTTTTCAATAAAAAATACCCCTTTAGATACAATATCTAAAGGGGTACCGATTCATATATTTATTAACCTACCAATCTCCTACTCAACAGTAACAGACTTAGCTAAGTTACGTGGCTTATCAACGTCACACTCGCGGTGAAGTGCTGCGTAGTATGAGATAAGTTGTAATGGAATAACTGCTACTAGCGGTGCTAGTGCTTCGTGTACAGCTGGTAATACGAAGCTGTCACCTTCCATTTCTAAGCCTTTCATTGAGATGATACATGGGTTAGCACCGCGTGCTACTACCTCTTTCACGTTGCCGCGAATTCCAAGGTTTACGTGCTCTTGTGTAGCAAGTGCGATAACTGGTGTACCATTTTCGATTAAAGCGATTGTACCGTGTTTTAACTCTCCTCCAGCAAATCCTTCTGCTTGGATGTAAGAGATTTCTTTTAGTTTTAACGCACCTTCTAATCCTACGTAGAAGTCTACGCTACGTCCGATGAAGAAACAGTTACGCGTTGTCGCTAAAAATTGTTTTGCTAATGCGTCCATTTCTTCTTTTTGATCACAAAGTTCTATCATTGCATTTGCTACAAGTCCTAGTTCGTGTGTTAAATCGAAATCAAGAACTTCACCTTTTGCTTTAGCAATATCAGCTGCTAAAATTGAAAGTACTGCAAGCTGTGCTGTGTAAGCTTTCGTTGATGCAACTGCAATTTCTGGTCCAGCATATAACGGAAGTGTATAATCAGCTTCACGAGAAAGAGTAGAACCAGGCACGTTTGTAATTGTTAATGCTTTATGACCCATTTCATTTGTTTGTACAAGTACTGCACGGCTATCAGCAGTTTCACCACTTTGTGAAATGTAAATGAAGAATGGTCTTTCTGTTAATAATGGCATGTTGTAAGAGAATTCACTTGCTACATGCACTTCAACTGGCATTTTTGCAAACTTCTCGATAAATTGTTTTCCAACAAGACCTGCATGATAGCTCGTTCCACATGCAATGATGTAAATACGATCGCTATCTAAAATCGCATTGCGAATGTCTTGATTTAATTCAATTTCGCCATTTTCATCTTGATACTTTTGAATTATATTACGGATTACAAGTGGTTGCTCATCGATTTCTTTAAGCATGAAATGAGGGTATGTTCCTTTTTCAATATCACTTGCATCTAATTCCGCTGTAAACGGTGCACGTTCAATCGTTTCACCTTGTAAGTTTTTAATTGTAATACTTTCTTTCGTTACGATTACGATTTCTTTATCCATTAACTCAATAAATTGATCTGTAACTTGTAACATCGCCATAGCGTCGCTCGCCACAACATTAAAGTTGTCACCAACACCTACTAATAGCGGGCTTTTGTTTTTAGCAACATAAATCATGTTTGGATTTTCAGCATCAAGTAATCCGATTGCATAAGAGCCATGTAAAAGAGATAGCGTATTACGGAACGCTTCTTCTACACTTAATCCTGTGCTCACTTGTTGTTCCATAAGCTGTACGATAATCTCTGTATCTGTTTCACTTACGAACGTTACATCTTGTAAATATTCCTTTTTCACTAATTCATAGTTTTCAATTACACCGTTATGAACTAGTGTAAAGCGTTTTGATGTACTTTGATGCGGATGCGCGTTTACTTTACTTGGAACACCGTGTGTAGCCCAGCGTGTGTGTCCGATACCTACGCTTGCTGCTACATTCTCATCTACGATTTCACGAAGTTTTGCGATACGGCCTTTTTCTTTGTATACAACAACACCGTTCTCTGCTTGTACTGCAATACCTGCTGAATCATATCCACGATATTCTAGCTTTTCTAAACCTTTTAATAAAATTTCCTTTGCATCTTGCTCTCCAATAAATCCTACGATTCCACACATGTTTAGTCGCCGTTACAAATGCTTACACTGCTCTGCGAACATGTAACGACATAGTCCGATACCATTTTTATTTATACTAAAAAAACGGATTACATATTGCTAGCCCTGTAAGCTTGTAACGGCTTTCACCTTCCTCTCGATTGGGTTTAAGTCCGTATATACTTATACAGCTAGTTTTCATCCGTTCCTCTTCTCTCATCACACTTTCACCTTTGTCCACTAAGTCACCTTAATGATTTAAGTAAAAGTTTGCGGTTGTGATGAACAACCGGGAGTCATCCGCCGAAATCTCGATAAACCCCACCTCGTCAACTACACTATTTGTAGTTCTGGCGCTTTTATAATTTACAATATTTCCTTTGAGAAAAAGAACAAGACCATCTTATAACAAACATGGATAAACCGTCAATGAAATTTTTTTCATCGTCTATAAAACATATGAAAAAGGAGCACTTTTTGTGCTCCTTTTTCATATAAATTCAGCTAATTACTCAGCGCCAACTTCGGCTTTCACAACTTCTACAATGCGATGTACATATGCATCACAAACTTCTTGTGTTGGTGCTTCTGCCATTACACGAATAAGTGGCTCTGTTCCAGATGGACGAACAAGAATACGGCCATCACCGTTCATTTCTTCCTCTACAACACGAATAATTTCTTTAATTTTTTCATTTTCTAATGCTAATTTTTTATCTGTTACACGAACGTTTACTAGCAATTGTGGGAATTTCGTCATTTCTCCTGCAAGCTCAGATAATGGTTTTTTCGTCATTTTCATGATGTTTACAAGTTGAAGTGCACTTAACATTCCGTCACCAGTTGTAATGTAATCAAGTAAGATAATATGGCCTGATTGTTCTCCACCTAAGTTGTAACCACCGCGTTTCATCTCTTCCATTACATAGCGGTCACCAACTGCTGTTTTATCACTTGTAATATTGTTTGCTTCAAGTGCTTTGTAGAAACCTAAGTTACTCATAACAGTTGAAACAACTGTATTATGTTTTAATTGACCAGTTTCTTTCATGTACTTCGCACAAATAAACATAATTTGATCACCGTCAACGATGTTTCCTTTTTCGTCTACAGCAATTAAACGGTCGCCATCGCCATCAAAAGCAAGTCCGATATCCGCACCTTTTTCTTTTACCAATTTAGCTAAGCCTTCTGGATGTGTAGATCCTACACCCTCGTTAATATTCATACCGTTTGGAGAAGTTCCCATTGTTGAAATATCAGCTTCTAGGTCTGCAAATAAGTATGGAGCTAGAGACGAAGTTGCACCATGTGCACAATCTAAAGCGATATGTAGGCCAGAGAAATCTTCTTCAACAGTTTGTTTAATGTACTGTAAATATTTTTGTCCACCTTCAAAGTAATCACTCACTTGTCCAAGATTAGTACCTGTCGGACGTGGTAGTTCATCAACTTCTTTGTCTAATAAAGCTTCAATCTCAGCTTCTTGCTCATCTGTTAATTTAAAGCCGTCTGAACCAAAGAATTTAATACCGTTATCTTGTACTGGATTATGAGATGCAGAAATCATAACACCTGCTTGTGCATCTAGTGCTTTTGTTAAATAAGCAACGCCCGGTGTAGAAATAACGCCAAGGCGCATTACTTCTGCTCCAGTTGATAATAGACCTGCTACTAAAGCTCCTTCTAACATATGACCAGATACACGTGTATCACGACCGATAATTACTTTTGGACGATCTGTATCTTTTGTTAATACATAACCACCAAAACGCCCAATTTTGAAAGCTAATTCAGGTGTTAACTCCTTATTTGCAACTCCACGTACTCCATCTGTACCAAAATATTTACCCATTATGATTCGCTCCTTTTTCTTGCTCTTTTTGATTATGGTTATCTACCGTTGGTTCTTGACTATTTTCTTTATCTTTATTTTGATTACTTTCCTGTTCCGTTTCTTTTTCTTGATTGGATTCAGGATTTTTTGGCTTCTCATTTTGATTTTCTTGATTGGTGTTTGAATCCGGTTGTTGACCGTTACCCTGTACTTCTTTATCTGGTTTTTCTTTCTTTACAATAGTAACTTTAGCACTTTTTTGTTTTGGCTCTATTGAAATATTACCAGGACCACTCACTTGAATAGAAATATCTTTCGTCCCTGAAGATACATTTTGCAAATTAATTACCGCTGTTATTTGGGCAGCTGTTATTTTATCTACTATACTTGCTTCTCCTGAAATATCAACACTTATCTTTCCATCTTGCGGCGAAATTAGCTGAGCCGTAACATCTTTAGAAAGGCCATTTTTTTGGATTGGGATGCCATCAATCGTTTTTGTTTTCGTTTGTTTTGTTTTTTGCACTCCCACTGAAACCTTCACTTGATTCGGTTTTGCACTGGTTACACCCTTGGGTAATAAAACAGAGGCATCGAATGTTGTAGACTCTGTCAATTGACTAAGATCTACTTCGACCCCCTCTAGCGATTGTATATTATCCAAAATATCTTTTGGACCAGCTATCGTTACCTCTCTCGGCTCGACACTGATATTTGTAACTGCCAATCCTTCTGCTAAACTCCCCTTCTTCGTATACGTTACAGGAACAGTTTTTTCAGTATTATTGGCTGTAGTTTGCGTTGCCACATTCAACGTTACACTAATTTTAGATGGACTTGTTCTTACATTTAAACGTTTTCCTTCTTTATTGTATAATGTAACTTCGGGCGTTTTTGTAACAGTTTTATTAACACCTTTTAAATCAACATACGCTTTGGCAGATGAAATGCTTTCAATTTCTTCTTTCGTCCCAACTACCTCAACAGTATCCGGTTTAATGCTTGATTTTTCGAGAGTAGCCCCCGCTGGCATTTGATCCTCATTTGATAATTTCAAATCTACATGAACATATTTTCTCGCCTTTTCATGAAGAGTAACTTTAATTGTTGATGGCTGAACTGTTCCTTTCACATCGTCTGGAAGCCCGTTCGTTTTTAAAGAAATCTCATAAGTTCCTTTTGGACTATCTCGCAAATCAATTGGTATGTCAAATTGTTTTTTTGCTTTTGCTGTAGCAACTGATGCTTTTGGGCCTTCTAACTTCACCTTAACGCCCTCTGCTGGAATACCACTTACAATATATTTCTCCTCATCATACTTAAGATTAATCTCATAATTAGTTAATGTTTCTTTCGTATCATTTGCAAAAGGTAATATACCTGATGTCGTATTTTTCTCAGTTAACGTCGCTGACATAAAAAGCATACACGCCAATAGTAATGAGATCCCTTTTAAAAACCAATGATTCTCCATTAACTTATCCATGACGCTTTCTCCTCCAATTCCATAAAGACGAAGAAGTCGTTTTTTCGTTCCCACTAAATTCAGCTAATAACATATCCTTCAGCTGTTCTGTCTTCAAATCACGATGCAACTTACCATTTTTCGTTAAAGAAATTTGACCAGTTTCTTCAGACACAACTACTGTAATACTATCAGTAACTTCACTAACTCCCATTGCAGCACGATGTCTAGTTCCTAATTCTTTAGAAATAAACGGACTTTCTGATAATGGAAGATAGCATGCTGCTGCTTTAATTGTACTTCCTTGCATAATTACCGCTCCGTCATGAAGAGGTGTATTTGGAATAAAAATATTAATAAGTAATTCCGATGATACGTTTGCATTCAGCGGAATACCCGTTTCCACATAATCACCCATACCGGTCTCTTTTGACAAAGTAATTAATGCACCTATTCTACGTTTCCCCATATATTCGGTTGCTTTTGCTATCGCTGTTGCAACCATTTCAGGTTCATCATCCTCATGCGGTCCAACACGCGAAAATAAACTCCCGCGCCCTAGCTGCTCAAGTGCTCTTCGCAATTCTGGCTGAAAGATAATAATAACGGCTAAAAATCCCCACGTTAATACTTGTTCAGTTAGCCAAGATAGCGTACGCAATTCAAGGAAAATACTGATCATCTTAACGACGATAATAACTGTAATCCCTTTTAAAAGTTGAACAGCTTTCGTCCCTCGGATTATAAGAATTAGCTTATATATAATAAACCATACAATGGCAATATCTAATGCCGTACTAAGATATTTCAAAATGGTCGTATCTTCAAAAGGCATGCTATCCCTTCCTCCTACTTACGAGCAATTCTATCCATATATTGAAATATTGTTTTATGCTCTATCTGTATGTATTTCCAACAACTAGTTAATTATACCATACATGAAACAAACGACAATTACAAACAACCCCCTTTAGCTCAAATTGGTAAGATGTCAAACATTTTTATTGTACAGTATAATATAAATCATTATTATACGCTTATTTTCAAATAAAAAAAGCAACTTCTCAGTTGCTTTTCTTACATTTATTTTAGTTTTTCACCGAATAAAGAACCCATTAAAGCAACTGCTGTTGTTGCCGTTCTATTTCTCTCATCTAAAATCGTATTTACCTCAACAAATTCAGCAGATGTGATAATATCCGCTTCTGCTAACATTTCCATCGCCAAGTGGCTTTCACGATAAGATAAACCACCAATTACAGGCGTCCCAACACCTGGTGCATCATGAGGATCAAGACCATCTAAATCTAATGATAAATGTACACCATCAGTATGAGATAAATATGCGATTGTTTCTTCCATAACAGCCGTCATCCCCATACGATCAATTTCATGCATTGAGAACACTTTAATACCTTCATTGCGAATGAAATCTTTTTCTCCTTCATCCAATGCACGCGCACCGATAATTACGACATTCTCTTTTTTCACCTTTGGATATGCTCCATATAAATCTACAAGTGAAGAATGTCCATAACCTAAACTTGCTGCAAGTGACATACCGTGAATATTTCCAGATGGTGAAGTTTCCTCTGTATTTAAATCACCGTGTGCATCATACCAAATAACACCTAAGTTTTTATAATGTTTTGCTACACCAGCTAATGTACCGATAGCAATACTATGGTCACCACCTAATACAAGTGGAAAACGTCCTTCTTCTATAATATGATCCACCTTACTTGCTAATTCATTACATACAGTTGCAACTTGTGTAAGGTTTCTTAATTTTGTATTTTCATCTATCTCTTTTTCTCTCTCTATACGTATATCTCCCATATCTTTAACGTCATATCCAATTTCTTCAATTCTTTCAATTACCCCTGCATAACGGATTGCGCTCGGTCCCATATCAACGCCACGACGCATCTGCCCTAAATCCATTGGAACTCCAATAACTGAGATTTCTTTTTTCATAGATAGTATCCCCCTTCTGTGCCTTCACTAAATATTTTAAATCTTTTATATAGTCTGACTCAACTCGACATTTTTCTGTATGGTTATACAAATTATTCACTTATATTCACGTTCAAAATCAAATTTCAAGACTATTCTATGTATAAAGTTAACTTAATGAAACAATCACAATCACTATTATTAAATAATAATAAAAAAACACCCCTACATTTAGAAGTGTTTTTCTGACGCTATTTTCCATACTGTTGCAATATTCTTCGTTGTCATTTCAATATTTTCTTCTGCTACTCTATATGCTTCTTCTAGTGTCATCGGTCTCGTTGTAATACTAAATACCGCATCTATTCCTTTCTCGTACACGGCTGAATAATCAGATGATACAGACCCTCCAATGGCAATTACAGGCACAGAAAAACGTTTCGCACGCCCCGCAACACCAACAGGAGCCTTCCCATATGCAGTTTGTTCATCTATTCTACCTTCACCAGTTATAATGAGATCTGCATCTTCTATATGTTTATCGAAATTTGTATAATCCAATACAATTTCAATGCCCCTTCGCAAGTCTCCCTTTAGCACTGAAATAACAGCCGCCCCCATTCCTCCTGCTGCCCCTGCACCAGGTATTTCAGATACATCAGAAGATACATATCTTTTAAGGATATTCGCATAATGTTTTAAATTCTCATCTAGCTCTTTCATCATCTCTATATTCGCACCCTTTTGTCTCCCAAATACGAAAGATGCTCCCTGCATTCCGACTAATGGATTATCCACATCACATGCCGCTTCTATCTTTACCCCCTTTAAGCGTGGGTCCATTTGTGAAAAATCAATAGCAACAATCGAATGTAACGTACCTCCAGATGGATCTATTACTTCACCCTTATCATTTATAAATCTTACTCCTAAAGCTGCTAACATGCCTGCCCCACCATCATTTGTAGCACTTCCTCCAAGTCCTAAAATTATGTACTCCGCCCCTTGATTTAGCGCATGTAATATAAGTTCTCCTGTTCCTTTTGTCGTTGTAATAAGTGG
This sequence comes from Bacillus sp. N6, assembly GCF_052805735.1. Lineage (NCBI taxonomy): Bacteria > Bacillati > Bacillota > Bacilli > Caryophanales > Bacillaceae > Bacillus > Bacillus sp. N6. The sequence goes on along the minus strand of NZ_CM127843.1, from coordinate 156,897 downwards.
GTTTCGCTTTTCAACTGGAACGTGCTGTAATCCTGATGCTGCTGCCATTTCAATAAACGCTGTCTTTTTATCTTTAGACACGCCATAAAAAGCTTGCACACTTTCTCTAAGCGGTCCTGTCACACTAATTGATATAATTCTCCCCCCTGTAGCATCAACAAGCGATTCAACCGTCCCTTCTCCTCCATCTCCAATTGGTATTTTCACATACTTTGCATTAGGAAAAATTGCTCTAAAACCTCTTTCAATAGCTTCACATACTTCTATAGCTTTTAGGCTTTCTTTATATGAATCAGATGCAATAACAACTTTCACAATTATCCCCCATCCCTTATTTTTACGTTTTCTTCATTTTAAACGATAAATATAAAAGTTGTCTTTTTAAACACAAAAAAGCTTACATCATATGATGTAAGCTTTTTCTATTTAGATGGAGCCTAGCGGGATCGAACCGCTGACCTCCTGCGTGCAAGGCAGGCGCTCTCCCAGCTGAGCTAAGGCCCCTTAGTAATAAAGCGGAAGACGGGATTCGAACCCGCGACCCCAACCTTGGCAAGGTTGTATTCTACCACTGAACTACTTCCGCGAAAATGGTGAGCCATGAAGGATTCGAACCTTCGACCCTCTGATTAAAAGTCAGATGCTCTACCAACTGAGCTAATGGCTCGTAAATGGCTGGGCTAGCTGGATTCGAACCAGCGCATGACGGAGTCAAAGTCCGTTGCCTTACCGCTTGGCTATAGCCCATTAATATTTACTAGTATGGTTATCTTCTCAAAAAAATAAACCCTTTCAGGTTATTTTTAAGAAAATGGTGGAGGGGGGCAGATTCGAACTGCCGAACCCGAAGGAGCGGATTTACAGTCCGCCGCGTTTAGCCACTTCGCTACCCCTCCGACATTTAAACATATATGGTGGAGGATGACGGGATCGAACCGCCGACCCCCTGCTTGTAAGGCAGGTGCTCTCCCAGCTGAGCTAATCCTCCAAAAGTGGTGACCCGTACGGGATTCGAACCCGTGTTACCGCCGTGAAAGGGCGGTGTCTTAACCACTTGACCAACGGGCCAAAAATTTAAAAACTTTTCCAAGCTTCCAACCGGGCTTGAACCGGTGACCTCTTCCTTACCATGGAAGTACTCTACCAGCTGAGCTATGGAAGCATAATGGCTCCGCAGGTAGGAATCGAACCTACGACCGATCGGTTAACAGCCGATAGCTCTACCGCTGAGCTACTGCGGAATAATACAAGCCTGGCAACGTCCTACTCTCACAGGGACAAGGTCCCAACTACCATCGGCGCTAGAGAGCTTAACTTCCGTGTTCGGTATGGGAACGGGTGTGACCTCTCTGCCATCATTACCAGACTTTTATCATTATACACATTCTTTTCAGAATGTCAAAAGGAATTTTAAATATATATTCCTTCAAAACTAGATAACATTGCTACATATTATATGGTTAAGTCCTCGATCTATTAGTATTCGTCAGCTCCACATGTCACCATGCTTCCACCTCGAACCTATCAACCTGATCATCTTTCAGGGATCTTACTAGCTTACGCTATGGGAAATCTCATCTTGAGGGGGGCTTCATGCTTAGATGCTTTCAGCACTTATCCCTTCCGCACATAGCTACCCAGCTATGCCCTTGGCAGAACAACTGGTACACCAGCGGTGCGTCCATCCCGGTCCTCTCGTACTAAGGACAGCTCCTCTCAAATTTCCTACGCCCACGACGGATAGGGACCGAACTGTCTCACGACGTTCTGAACCCAGCTCGCGTACCGCTTTAATGGGCGAACAGCCCAACCCTTGGGACCGACTACAGCCCCAGGATGCGATGAGCCGACATCGAGGTGCCAAACCTCCCCGTCGATGTGGACTCTTGGGGGAGAT
>NZ_CM127843.1:85000-150000 GCF_052805735.1 Bacillus sp. N6 | reverse complement strand
AAAAAAGCAATTCCAATCCTTGATACTCTTAAAGAAAGACAAATTAAGAATGCAACCTTCTTCCTTTCTGCTGCATGGGCCGAAAGACACCCCGATATTGTAGAGCGCATCATGAAAGATGGACACGAAATTGGTAGTATGGGTTACAATTACACATCCTACACTTCTCTAGAGACGAATGAAATAAGACGAGACCTTTTACGAGCACAAGATGTTTTTACAAAACTTGGGGTAAAACAAGTCAAGCTGTTACGTCCACCTAGTGGCGAATTTAACAAGGCAACCCTTAAAATTGCAGAATCACTTGGATACACCGTCGTGCATTGGAGTAACAATTCCAACGATTGGAAAAACCCAGGTGTAAATCACATCGTTTCCACCGTCTCTAATAATTTGAAAGGTGGAGATATTGTCTTATTACACGCATCCGATTCTGCCCTTCAAACAAATAGAGCTTTACCGCTGCTCCTGCAAAAATTAAAAAGTGATGGATATGAGCAAATATCCGTATCACAACTTATTTCCAACACAAGTACGAAAAGTGAAGATGTGAAATAGCTTCGTCCCTACTACTCTTCACGTATAAAAAGCTCTACTACCTTTCAAAAAGGTGGTAGAGCTTTTTTAATCACACCATTTCCAGTAATATAACTGCTGATATATAAAACCTCTCTCTATTAAGCAGATTTACTCGTTTTTCCGATTAAACGATGTAATACAAGTAATTGATATGCATTACATAACAATAGCGGTATAACCATTAAATATAACCAATCTGTATCATTAATCCGAAGCGCCGGTACCCATTCAAGAATCGTTACAACAACCATAAAGAACAGAGCTGGCACAAATGCTTTTTTATTTGTTTCTTTACTTTTTACATAAGCAACAATTGCTCCAAACACAAATAAAATTCCAGCAACAAGTATGTTATTCCCCAATGAGATTTCCCCATTTGCAATAAGTACAGATCTTAAATACACAAAATCAAATAATACGAATGCAATAAAGAAGAGCTGGACTGCATTCCATAAAGACGATGAGCGAAACATCCCTAGTCCAAAACGATGGATTGTTAAATATGCAAAGAATCCCATTTGACTTATAACGCTAAAAATAAATCCTACACCCATCAACCAGAAAGATACCGCTAAAATCTCCTTAACGTCGAAATTTTGAAAAAATTTATCATACCTGTCCCACTCCAAAACAAAACCAATAATAACTGTGCTAATCCCACCAAGAAACAACGTCGTTAAAAATAGTCGTACCCACTTGCGGCTATTCACAACACATCCCCCATTATCCTTATATTTCTAATTAAATTGTATCAATGACAATTTCAAAAAGCTAGCCATGTTCATGTATAAATTCCTTAAAGATATTTATATTAAAAAGAGAGAACTGTGCTGAAAGGAGTTCCAACTTATGAAACGGATACTATTCATTTTCGTTTCTTCTTTTCTACTTATCGCACTTGTAGCATGCGCACAAGGAAAAGAAACGAAATCCGAACTAGATTACGATCAAACAAAGAAAATGATTGTTGATATTTTAAAAACAGATCAAGGTAAGAAAGCTATTCAAGATGTATTAACTGATGAAAAAATGAAACAAGCACTCATACTAGATGAAACAGTAGTAAAGAAAACGATTGAAGATGCCATGGTATCCGATAAAGGGCAACAATTCTGGGAAAAGCTCTTTAAAGATCCTGAGTTCTCATCAAAGTTTGCTAAAAGTATGGGGAAAGAACAAACCCAATTAATGAAAACCTTATTAAAAGACCCTGAATACCAAGCAGGCGTTATAGAAATTATGAAAAATCCTGAAGTAGAAAAAATGATGTTACAAACAATGAAGAGTAAAGAATACCGTCAATATCTACAACAAGTACTAACAGAAACTGCTGAAAGTCCACTCTTCCAAGCCAAGATGATTGATATCATTAGTAAAGGTGTACAAAAGGCTGAAAAAGGTGGATCTGATAAGAAAGAAGCAGGCGGTGATGGCGGTTCTCAAGGCGAGAAGAAGGAAGAACAGTGAAAATAATAACTATAATAACGAGTGGACAATGTATAAATTGTCCACTCGTTATTACTTTATCTTGCTATTAACAGACAAAATGGCCCTCTAGTTAAGCGAAAGGTTTACTAGTTGTTTCCAGTAACAGATGAACCCCACTGATTAAAGTTTCGCTTTATTTTTGTGTAACAGCTGTTTTATCAATTACTGTTTCAGCTATTTTACTATAAATAATGCCGGTTGTATGTGTATCCTCATATACTGAAGGAGCAAAGTCTTCTTTATTCCAATCGGGTTGTTGCAGTGGAATACGCCCGAGAACATTTGTTTGTAGTTCGGTAGCTAACTTATCTCCCCCGCCTCTTCCAAATACATATTCTTTCTCACCAGTTACCTTACTTTCAAAATATGCCATGTTCTCAACAACACCGAGAATACTATGTTCAGTGCGTAATGCCATCGCTCCAGCACGCGCTGCTACAAACGCAGCTGTTGGATGCGGTGTCGTTACAATAATCTCTTTGCAAGATGGCAACATTGAGTGCACATCTAACGCAATATCACCTGTGCCTGGTGGCAAATCTAATACTAAATAATCTAAATCGCCCCATTCTACTTCTGTGAAGAAGTGGTTTAACATTTTCCCAAGCATAGGTCCTCTCCAAATAACTGGTGCATTATCCTCTACAAAGAAGCCCATTGAGATTACCTTTACACCTAAACGTTCTACCGGAATTATCTTATCACCTCTTACGATGGGACGTTTTTCTATCCCCATCATGTCTGGCACACTAAAACCGTAAATGTCCGCATCAATAATACCAACTTTTTTTCCTAAACGAGCTAAAGCAACTGCAAGGTTAACGGAAACGGTTGATTTTCCCACGCCACCTTTTCCACTCGCTACTGCTAAGAATGTCGTTTTTGAATTTGGTGACAATAAAGATTCACTTTGCTCTGCTTCTTGTTCTGGTGCAAACTGAGCTAATTCCTCTTCTGTAAATTCTGCAAAACGAAGTCCAACTGTTGCCGCTCCAAGCTCTTTTAATAACTTTACAATTCCAGACTGCAACTGCATTTGTTCCGCTGTACCAGTTTTTACGATTGCAATTTTGACACTCACATGTTCCTTCTCAGGCTTGACTGTTACCTCTTTAATTGCACTTGTTTCTTTTAATGTTTTATGTAAAAACGGATCTACCATCCCTTCTAACGCTTCAACCACTTGTTCTTTCGTTACCATAATTAGCCCAGCCCCCTGTATGAAAAATAACGTAATGTTAATTGAATTTATCTCTGCTTATTCTTGAAATAAATGCGTTTACATTTCCAGTATAACATATTTTCCGAAAACTTCGTTAACGAGAGAAACTCAAAAAAATCCTCCTTATTCTGGAGGATTTCCTTTTTCCGTGAAATAGCGTAATATACCTCGGTATATTGCAGCTGCTACCTTTTGCTGGTATTTCTCCGAATTTAACATATACCTTTCGTTCACATTCGATAAAAAGCCGGCTTCAATTAAAGCACCTGGTGTTTTAGAATACTTTAATAAATACACATGCGAAATTGTCTTAGCAGAACGATTCGTGTTCTCTAAACTTGTTCTCAATTCAGCCTGTATAAATTTTGCAGCACGTTCATTTTCAATTGAAGAGCGGTAATAGAACGTTTGTGCGCCCTTCGATCCACTACTAGTTAAAGCATTTAAATGAATACTTGCAAAAAAGTCTACATCAGGTTTATTGATGATTTCTACACGTTTTTTTAAATCCTCTGCTTTACGTCTACTATATGACTTTGTATCTTTGTTAGCTAAATCATAATCTCCCTCACGCGTTAAAATAACTAGTGCACCTTGTTCTTGTAAATAGTCTTGTACCTTTTTTGTAATTTCAAGCGTAATATCCTTTTCTATAATATCCTTTCCTCCAACAGCCCCTCCATCTGGTCCACCATGCCCAGCATCTAATACAATTACTTTCCCTGATAAGGGTAAATTCCAAGCTCGCCACGATTTTGTAATTTGAAATTCTTGTTTGACTAAAAAAAACAATACAACCGCAGCGAGTGCAAAAGAGATAATTCGAATTCTCTTCATACCTTTCCTCCTCCAGCTAGTCCCTCTAATTACTTATATGGGACAAGAGGAAAGTTTATGCTTGTCTTAATGAAGCTTTAATCGATATCTTCTTTCACCTTTTTCATACCCTTCTTGCCACCACAATCCTATAAACTGCTGACAAGATTCAAAAAGTAATTCCTCATCTTTCAACTTTATTTCTCGCATAGTCATACTCGTTAAAAATTGAAATAGCGTTTCAGTTAATTGTTGTTCTTCTTCTAAAGCTCTATATTTCACATCAAAAAACGATTCACCATAATAGCCAAATTTACTATATCTCGCTCCTAATAAATAAGATTCTATCCCTAATTCAATACAGTAATCTTCATACTGACGATGAAGCTCTTGCATTTGAAAGGCATCACGAATATTTGAACGTAATGTTTTTAATGATAATTCCCGCAACATCTTCCGCTCGTATTTTAACTGCTTTTCTTTTTGTTTTTCTTGTAAGCTGACAATGACATTCATAGTACTTATAAACCTCCCTAATACGTATTAGTCTAAACTTCTAAAGAAGAAGCATACGTGCGGCGGTAGCACTAAAATATTCCAAGCTACAAAAATTACAAAAGAGGAATGAAACATAAAAAAACCCCAACCAAAATGGTTGGGGTTTGTAGTTCGCAAAAATTAACGTTTTGAGAACTGAGGTGCACGACGTGCGCCTTTAAGACCGTATTTTTTACGCTCTTTCATACGTGCGTCACGAGTTAATAGACCTGCACGTTTTAGTGTTAGACGGTATTCTGGATCAGCTTTTAATAAAGCGCGAGAAATACCGTGACGAATAGCACCAGCTTGACCAGTGTATCCACCACCATTTACGTTTACAAGTACATCGTAGTTACCTAAAGTTTCTGTTGCAACTAGAGGTTGTTTCACTACTTCACGTAATGCAGCAAATGGGATATAGTTTTCAAAATCACGACCGTTAATGATAACGCGTCCTTCGCCTGGAACTAGGCGTACGCGCGCTACTGAACTCTTACGACGTCCAGTGCCATAGTATTGAACCTGTGCCAAAGTAAGCCCTCCTTTAATTAATTATCCGCGAAGTTCGTAAACTTCTGGTTTTTGTGCTTGGTGTGGATGCTCTGCTCCAGCATACACGTTAAGTTTCTTAGAAACTTGACGGCCTAAGCGTCCTTTTGGAAGCATGCCTTTAATTGCAAGCTCTAACATTTGTACAGGGTAGTTTGTACGCATTTCAAGAGCTGTTCTTTGCTTAAGTCCACCTGGGTGGTTAGTGTGACGGTAGTAAATTTTATCGTTTAATTTATTACCTGTTAAATGAATTTTCTCAGCGTTAATAATAATTACATGATCACCCGTGTCAACGTGTGGTGTAAATGTAGGTTTGTTTTTACCACGTAAAATGGATGCTACTTCAGTAGATAGGCGACCTAAAGTTTGACCTTCAGCATCAACCACATACCATTTACGCTCAACTTCGTTAGCTTTTGCCATAAAAGTCGTACGCATGTGTTTCCCTCCTCGTTATCTTTTCCATAGAAAAAATCTATTGTTTATCTTAAACACGATTTCCTTCCGGGGCTAATCGTGGTTTTAGAAACAATACCATATGTTATGATATACTTTTGAGTTTCTAATGTCAAGCAAATGTTACACCAGGATTAGTTGTTATAGTTTACCTCCCATAGGTAAAGCCCATGACCTGGAGCCATCTTTCCAGCAAACTGACGATTTTGTTTCGCTAAAATCTCTGGAATGCTATCAGGATCAAGCTTTCCTTGCCCTACGTTAAGTAACGTACCAACAATAATTCTGACCATATTATATAAAAATCCATTACCTACAAAACGAAAAATTAATTCATCGTCTTGCTCAATTAACTCGATTTCATAAATTGTTCGCACTTTATCTTTTTTGTCAGTTTTTGCCGAACAAAAAGAAGTGAAATCATGCGTTCCAATAAAATACGGAATTGCTTTTCTTATTTTTTTGATTTCGAGCGGATATGGATATTGATATACGTAATTTCTACGGAATACATCCGCAGTCTTCGATAATAATACACGATAACGATATTCTTTTTTCTCAACACCGTAACGTGCATGAAATTCTTCTGTTTTTTTCTCTACTTGCCTAATAACAATATCATCTGGCAACATTGTATTTAAAGCGTTACTCCATTGCCACTCTTCAAGAGACAAAGGAGTATCAAAGTGTATGACTTGTCCTTTTGCATGAACCGTAGAATCTGTTCTACCAGATGCCTGAACACGAACAAGTTCTCCCTTATGCAATTTCTGTAATGCTTTTTCTATCTCCTGTTGAACAGTACGATGCTTCGGCTGAATTTGATAACCACAAAAATGCATGCCATCATATGCAACCGTACATTTTATTCTATCCATTTCTCTATTCTCCATTACGATCGCACCCATGCCAAAATACAAGCTAAACAAAATAAGCTTACAATCGTTACTGTATCGCTTGTTTTCCAGCGTAGTTGCCTAAATTTAGTACGTCCTTCACCACTTTGATATCCACGAGCTTCCATCGCAATAGCTAAGTCCTCTGCACGCTTAAAAGCACTGATAAACAGAGGAACAAGCAGTGAGATAATAGCTTTCATTCTATCTTTTATCGGTCCCCCAGCGAAATCAATACCACGTGATGCTTGTGCTTTCATTATTTTACTCGTTTCATCCATTAATGTCGGAATAAAACGAAGAGAAATTGACATCATTAATGCGATTTCATGAACAGGAACCTTTATACGCTTCAACGGCTTTAATAACGTCTCCAAACCATCTGTAATTTCAATAGGTGTCGTCGTTAACGTTAATAATGTCGTCATTAAAATAATAACGAAGAATCGTACAGAAATGTATATCCCTTGCTCTAATCCTTTTTCATGTATCGAAAACCAACCAAGCTGGAGTAGTACATCCCCCTCTTTATTTGTAAAAATATGCAGGAAAAATGTAAAAAGAAAAATCCATAAAATTGGTTTTAAGCCCGAAAGTACATAACGAATCGGCACTTTTGCAAAAAATAAAGCAATGAGTGCATATAAAAATAAAAATCCATATGAAATCGCATTATTTGCTAAGAAAACAACAAATACATATAAAAAGACAATCAGCAGCTTCGTACGTGGATCAAGTTGATGAATAAGTGAATTCCCCGGGATATATCTCCCAATAATCAACTGCTGCATGATTCATGACCACCTTTTCGTAACACCTGCACAACTTCATGAGTAAGATCCTCTAAAGATAAGGTAGCCTTTGGAATTGAAATACCAAACTTCTCTTCAATTGCACGTTTATACTTTAATGACATAGGAAGATCCACACCAATTTTCTCTAGTTCATCAGCATGTGAAAATACTTCCTCTGCACTTCCTTGCAAAAAGACCGTTCCTTTATGCATAACTACAATCTGCTCCGCATACTGAGCGGCATCCTCCATATTATGCGTTACAAGGATAACTGTAAGCCTCTTCTCCTTATGCAACTTATAAAACATCTGCATAAGTTCGTTCTGCCCTTTTGGATCTAGCCCTGCTGTAGGTTCATCTAATACAAGCACTTCAGGTTCCATCGCCAATACACCCGCAATCGCAACACGCCTCATTTGCCCGCCACTTAACTCAAACGGTGAACGTGTTAACAGTTCTGGCTCTAACCCTACAAGTTCAATTGCCTCTCTTGCCTTTTGCTTCGCTTCTTCTACAGATACCCCAAAATTAGTAGGGCCGAAACAAATATCTTTCTCCACAGTCTCTTCAAACAACTGATGTTCTGGGAATTGAAAGACAACCCCTACTTTTTTACGTAGTGGCTTTAGCTTTTTTTCTTTCTTTCCTGCCGAAATCAAATGTTCACCAATTTGAACTGTACCATTTGTCGGCTGCAATAAACCATTTAAATGTTGAATCATCGTCGACTTACCTGAACCAGTATGACCGATAATGGCATAATAGCCCCCACTTGGAAACGACACGTCTACATCATAAAGCGCGCGTCTTTCAAATGGAGTTTTATATTGATAACGATGTTCTACTTTTTGGAATGTAATCTCCAAAGTTCGTTCACCAAGCTTTCCATTGTAAGATGCGTATTTTGCAAAATAATTTCATTTCTTTTTAATAATTCTGCTATTTTCACCGAAAACGGTACATCTAAGCCAATTTCTTGGAGCATATGAGAGGATTTGAAAATTTTTTCTGGAGTCCCTTCCTCTAATATTTCTCCCTTATTTAAAATAATGACACGATCTGACTGTGCCGCTTCTTCTAAATCGTGCGTAATTGATAGCACAGTAATACCTTTTTGATTAACAAGTTGTCTAACCGTTTCTACTACTTCACGTCTTCCTTGAGGATCTAACATTGACGTTGCTTCATCTAATATTAAAATAGATGGCTGAAGTGCTAAAACGCCTGCTATTGCCACTCGCTGCTTTTGCCCACCAGATAAGGAATGAGGCTCATCATTAAGAAAATCTTCCATACGGACAAGTCGTAAGGCCTGTTCTAATCTTTCAATCATTTGTTCTCTGGGCATTCCGATATTCTCTAAGCCAAATACAACATCATCTTGCACTGTTGTTCCAACAAATTGATTATCTGGATTTTGAAATACCATTCCAATTTGTTTTCGAACATCCCATACCGTTTCCTCTGATAAAACCATTGAATCATTTACTGTAATAGTCCCTGCTTCCGGCAAAAACAAACCATTCAATAATTTTGCAAGTGTAGACTTTCCTGAACCGTTTTGTCCAATAATAGATACCCATTCTCCCTCATATAAGGAAAATGAAACATCTTTTAATGCATACGTGGCTGCCCCAGGATATTGAAATGATATATTTCCTATCCGAAGTTTCTCTTTTTTCAATAGAAGGCACCCTTTCCTTCGCCAAGCTCGCCTATTTTTATATTTAAAAAAAAGGGCCATGACCAGTTTCTTGAAAAGAACTGTCCTGCCCTTTTAATTATCATTATACTAACTCGATAATTACCATTGGTGCTGCGTCTCCGCGACGTGGACCAATTTTTGCAATACGAGTGTATCCGCCTTGGCGCTCAGCATAGCGTGGAGCTACATCAGCGAATAATTTTTGAAGTGCATCTTGACCAGTCTCAGCGTTAGCTACTTCATTGCGAATGAAAGCTGCTGCTTGACGACGAGCATGAAGATCTCCGCGTTTACCTAAAGTGATCATTTTTTCCACTACAGAACGAAGTTCTTTTGCACGAGTTTCTGTCGTTTGGATGCGCTCGTTGATAATTAAATCAGTAGCTAAGTCACGTAACATAGCTTTACGTTGCGCACTTGTACGGCCTAATTTTCTGTATGCCATTCGTAGTTCCCTCCTTTGTTCATGGGTTTAAATCCTCAGTCGTCTTTACGTAAACCTAAACCTAATTCCTCAAGTTTATGTTTAACTTCTTCTAAGGATTTACGTCCTAAGTTACGAACTTTCATCATATCTTCTTCTGTTTTGTTCGCAAGCTCTTGTACAGTATTAATTCCTGCACGTTTTAGGCAATTATAAGAACGAACAGAAAGGTCTAGTTCTTCGATAGTCATCTCAAGAACTTTCTCTTTTTGATCTTCTTCCTTCTCGACCATAATCTCAGCATTTTGTGCTTCATCAGTTAAACCAACAAAGATATTTAAATGCTCAGTTAAGATTTTGGCACCTAAAGAGATAGCTTCTTTTGGCCCGATGCTTCCATCCGTCCATACATCAAGCGTAAGCTTATCATAATTAGCCACTTGTCCGACACGTGTCTTTTCCACTTGGTAAGTCACACGTGATACTGGAGTATAAATAGAATCAATAGGAATTACTCCTATTGGTTGATCTTCGCTTTTATTTGCATCAGCTGGCGTATACCCACGGCCACGCTTTGCAGTTAAACGCACGCGGAAATGCGCATCTTTTGCTAACGTTGCAATGTGTAAATCTGGATTTAAGATTTCTACATCACTATCGTGAGTAATATCAGCAGCTGTGACAATACCTTCGCCCTGCACATCAATTTCCAACGTCTTCTCTTCTTCAGAGTAGATTTTAAGAGCTAACTTTTTCAAGTTTAAGATGATCGTCGTAACGTCTTCTACTACGCCCTCAACTGTTGAAAATTCATGTAATACGCCATCGATTTGGATAGCAGTAACAGCGGCACCAGGGAGTGAGGATAAAAGAATACGACGTAAGGAGTTACCCAAAGTAGTACCATATCCACGCTCAAGCGGTTCAATTACGAATTTACCATATTTAGCATCTTCGTTAAGTTCAACCGTTTCGATTTTCGGCTTTTCGATTTCAATCATTAACTAAACCCTCCTTCAAAACGTCGAAACCCCGGTTAAACAAAGGTATAACCCCTGTCTAACCGAAAGTCCCCCTTAGGCAGTTCCCGATTGTGCACAACAAGCGATGTTTCTGTACGAAATTTCTCGATAATGCATCATATCCATTATAGACAAAAGGGAAAATTCTATACAGAAAAATTACACACGACGACGTTTTGGCGGACGACATCCATTATGAGGAACTGGAGTAACATCTCTAATTGCTGTTACTTCTAGACCTGCAGCTTGAAGAGCACGAATTGCAGCTTCACGACCAGCACCAGGACCTTTAACAGTAACCTCTAAAGTTTTTAAACCGTGCTCCATTGCAACTTTAGCAGCAGCTTCAGCAGCCATTTGCGCAGCGAATGGAGTAGATTTACGAGATCCACGGAAACCAAGTGCACCAGCACTAGACCAAGAAAGCGCGTTACCGTGAGTATCTGTAAGTGTTACGATTGTGTTGTTGAAAGTAGAACGAATATGAGCTATACCAGCTTCGATATTCTTTTTCACACGTTTTTTACGAGTGTTTGTTTTACGTGCCATTGTTAGTTCAACCTCCTTTACTTATTATTTCTTTTTATTTGCTACTGTACGACGTGGACCTTTACGTGTACGAGCATTGTTTTTAGAATTTTGACCACGAACTGGTAAACCACGACGGTGACGAAGACCACGGTAAGAACCGATCTCCATTAGACGTTTAATGTTAAGAGATACTTCACGACGAAGGTCTCCCTCAACTTTAATACGATCGATAACATCACGGATACGTCCTAATTCGTCTTCCGTTAAATCACGAACTCGTGTTTCTGAAGAAATACCAGCTTCAGTAAGAATTTTTTCAGCAGTTGTGCGACCAATGCCGAATACGTAAGTTAAAGAAATAACAACGCGTTTGTCTCGAGGAATATCTACACCTGCGATACGTGCCATTCTGAATGCACCTCCTTCTGATTAACCTTGTTTTTGTTTATGTTTAGGGTTTTCACAAATAACCATTACTTTTCCACGTCTACGAATAACTTTACATTTTTCGCAGATTGGTTTAACTGACGGTCTTACTTTCATGTCTCGAACCTCCTTAAAGATTACGGAGTGCTATATTATTTAAAACGGTACGTAATACGACCACGATTTAAATCGTACGGAGATAATTCTACCGTAACTTTGTCTCCTGGTAAAATACGAATGAAGTTCATACGGATTTTACCAGAAACGTGAGCCAATACGACATGCCCATTCTCTAATTCTACTTTGAACATAGCATTTGGCAACGTTTCAAGAACGGTACCTTCGACTTCAATTACATCATCTTTAGCCATTCAATAGTTCTCCCTTCTTCAAATCAGTAACATTTTACACTGCTCTGAAATCCCGGAGAGCCAGCTACTTATAAAGTGGTAAGGATTTCGTATCCTGCTTCTGTAAGAGCAATCGTGTGCTCAAAATGGGCACACCATTTACCATCTACCGTTACCACTGTCCAGTCATCAGATAGTGTTTTTACATATCGTCTTCCTTGATTCACCATCGGCTCAACACAGATGACCATTCCCGGCTTTAATCTAGGGCCTCTATTTGGTGGACCATAGTGCGGGATTTGAGGGTCCTCATGTAAGTCTTGCCCGATTCCGTGACCAACATACTCCCTAACGATCGAGAATCCATTCTCTTCAGCATGGGTTTGAACCGCATGTGAGATATTTGATAATCTCTCGCCTGGTTTTACTTGTTCTAGACCAAGATACAACGATTTTTCTGTGACATCAAGTAGCTTTTGAACAGATTCAGAAATGTTTCCAACTGGATACGTCCATGCAGAATCTCCATGGTACCCATTGTATTTCGCACCAATATCGATACTGATGATATCGCCCTCTTTGAGCTTGCGCTTTCCTGGAATTCCGTGTACAAGCTCTTCATTTACAGAAGCACATATGCTCCCCGGAAATCCGTTGTATCCTTTAAAAGATGGCGTAGCACCATATTTTTGAATCGTCTTTTCCGCTATTTGATCGAGCTCTTTCGTTGTAATTCCTGGAGTAATGTGCTGTTTCAACTCTTGATGAGTTAAAGCAACGATTCTGCCAGCTTCTCGCATGATTTCTATCTCGCGAGGAGTTTTGCAGATGATCATTACGCTAAGCCTCCGATGAGAACATCGATATCAGCAAATACTTTATTGATATCTTGCTCACCATTAATGCTTTTTAAGTAACCAAGCTCGTCGTAGAAATCAAGCAAAGGTTTTGTTTGCTTAATATTCACATCTAAACGATTTGCTACAGTTTCTTCATTGTCATCAGAGCGTTGGTATAATTCGCCACCACATTTATCGCACACATCAGCTGTTGCTGGTGGATTGAATTCTAAGTGGTAAGTCGCACCGCACTCTTTACAAATGCGACGGCCTGTAAGGCGTTTTAATAACAACCCTGAATCCACATTAATGTTTAAAACATAGTCGATTTTTTTGCCAAGATCTTTCATAATCTCTTCAAGAGCTGATGCTTGTGCAACAGTTCGTGGGAAACCGTCTAGTAAGAAACCTCTTACGCAGTCTTCTTGACTTAAACGTTCACGAACAATTCCGATTGTAACTTCATCTGGAACAAGTGCACCTTTATCAATAAAAGATTTTGCTTGTAGACCCATTTCAGTTTCAGCCTTCATAGCTGCACGGAACATATCTCCTGTTGAAATGTGAGGGATGTTATACTTGGCTACAATCTGTTCGGCTTGTGTACCTTTACCAGCACCAGGAAGCCCCATTAAAATTAAGTTCATCCTTGTTCCCCCTCAGTACATGAGCATGTAGGGAAGATGGTTCTTCCCACTTACTCACTGCTTGATAAACCCTTTGTAATGGCGTTTTACCAGTTGGCTTTCTAGCTGCTTCATTGTTTCTAAAGCAACGCCGACAACGATTAACATACTCGTTCCACCAATCTGTGCAGATGGAGGAAGATTTCCCAATTTCGTAAAGATAACTGGTAAGATTGCAATCGCTGCTAGGAAAATTGATCCTACAAAGGTCAAACGATACAAGATTTTTGTTAGATATTGTTCTGTATTCTTACCCGGACGAATACCTGGAACATATCCACCTTGCTTGTTTAGATTCTCTGACATTTGCTCTGGATTAACCTGAACAAACGCATAGAAATATGTGAAGGCTACAATGAGCGCAACATATATGATCATTCCCACTGGGTGAGAATAGTTAAAGTTTGCAATAATCCACTGCGATACATCATGTTTCGGGAAGAACTGTGCAATAGTTGGAGGCGTAATTAAGAATGAAACAGCAAAAATGACTGGAATAACACCCGCACTATTTACCTTAAGCGGTAAATGTGTGTTTTGTGCTCCAGCATGATTCCCATTCCCTCCTGTTACACGCTTCGCGTATTGAATTGGGATCTTTCTAACAGCTTGTTGAATGAAAATAACACCAACAATAACTGCTAGCACAGCTAGTAAAATCAATGCAACTTTAACGATACTCATGAACAATTGATCTCCGATATTTTGAAACTGTTGTTGATACACTTGAGATATAACACTTGGGATCGCTGCAGCAATACCGCCAAAGATAAGGATGGAAATACCATTACCCACACCTTTAGCTGTAATCTGTTCGCCTAACCACATTAAAAATGCAGTACCAGCAGTCAGTACCGTAGCAATGTATAAATAAGTGCTCCAACCAGGATTCAAAATTAATTGCCCACCTACCATACCGTTAAAACCGATTGACATACCAAACCCCTGAATAAACGCAAGAACAATTGTAAAGTAACGCGTGAATTGCGTTAGTTTACGACGGCCCATTTCACCTTGCTTCGACCATTCCGAAAATTTAGGAACAACATCCATCTGCAATAATTGCACGATGATGGATGCTGTAATATACGGCATGATTCCCATCGCAAAGATGGAGAAGTTTTTCAAGGCGCCACCGCCAAATGTATTAAGAATACCTAAAGCATTTAATTGGTCTTGTGCTTTCAGTACGTCTCCATTTGTAAATGGCACTGGGATAAACGTGCCAATCCTGAATACGATTAACATCGCTAAAGTGAATAATATTTTACGTCTTATCTCAGCAACGCGCATAAAGTTGGAGATTGTACGAAACATTAGATCACCTCAACTGATCCGCCAGCTGCTTCAATTGCTTCTTTAGCACTTGAAGAGAACTTGTGCGCTTTAACAGTTAGTTTTTTCTCTACTGCTCCGCTTGCAAGAATTTTAACACCGTCGTTTAACTTGCTGATAACGCCAGTTTCCAGCAATAATTCAGGTGTTACTTCTGTACCATCTTCAAAACGATTTAACGTTGATAAGTTTACAATAGTAAACTCTTTACGGTTAATGTTTGTGAAGCCGCGTTTTGGTAAACGACGGAATAATGGAGTTTGACCACCTTCGAAGCCAAGACGAACACCGCCACCAGAACGTGCGTTTTGTCCTTTATGACCTTTACCAGCAGTTTTACCGTTACCAGAACCGATACCACGACCGACACGGTTACGTACTTTACGAGAACCTTCTGCAGGTTTTAATTCATGAAGTTTCATTCCCAGGCACCTCCTTATATTAATGAGTTATCCTTAAGCTTCTTTTACAGTTAAAAGGTGAGAAACTTTGTTGATCATACCAAGAATAGCAGGAGTTTCTTCCTTAACTACAGTTGAATTCAACTTTTTAAGACCTAAAGCTTCTACCGTCGCACGTTGATCTTGTGGACGACCAATTACACTACGAGTGAGGGTAATTTCTAACTTTTTCGCCATTTGTTTTCCCTCCTTAACCTAGTAGCTCTTCTACAGATTTACCGCGTAATTTTGCAACATCTTCAGCGCGCTTAAGTTCGCTTAATCCGTTCACAGTAGCGCGAATCATGTTGATTGGTGTGTTAGAACCAAGAGATTTCGAAAGAATATCTTGTACACCAGCTAATTCAAGTACCGCACGAACAGGTCCACCAGCAATAACACCAGTACCTTCAGCAGCAGGTTTTAAGAATACTTCACCAGCTCCAAAGTGACCGTTGATTGTGTGTGGAATTGTTGTACCAACTAATGGTACAGCGATTAAGTTTTTCTTAGCGTCTTCGATAGCTTTGCGGATTGCGTCTGGTACCTCTTGTGCTTTACCAGTACCGAATCCAACATGACCGTTTTTATCGCCAACTACAACTAGTGCAGCAAAGCGGAAACGACGACCACCCTTAACAACTTTCGCGACACGATTTATCGTAACTACACGTTCTTCAAGTTCTAATTTACTTGGGTCAATGCGATGCATCAATTTTCCCTCCTTTGACCATTAAAATTGTAATCCAGCCTCACGAGCAGCTTCAGCTAGAGCTTTAACACGGCCATGGTATAAGTAACCACCGCGATCAAATACTACTTCTTTAACGCCTTTCTCTACAGCACGCTTAGCAACTGATTCTCCAACTTTCGTAGCAGCTTCAGTATTGCTAGTACCGTTAAGAGCAAGGTCTTTATCAAGAGTAGATGCACTTACTAACGTTACACCATTCACATCATCAATAACTTGAGCGTAAATATGTTGGTTAGAACGGAACACGTTTAAACGTGGACGCTCTGCAGTACCAGTAAGTTTAGCACGTACACGTGCATGTCTTTTCTTACGAGTCGCATTTTTATCAGCTTTAGTGATCATTTTCTTGTCACTCCTTTCTCTCACCTAACGGGTTTACTTAGCAGTTTTACCTTCTTTACGACGAACAACTTCGCCTTCGTAACGAATACCTTTACCTTTGTAAGGCTCAGGAGCACGTACAGCACGGATGTTAGCAGCAAATTCGCCAACACGTTGCTTGTCGATACCTTTAATTACGATTTTAGTTGGTGCAGGTACTTCAACTTCAAGACCTGCTTCCGGAGTCATTTCTACTGGATGAGAATAACCTACGCTTAAAACAAGTTTATCTCCTTGTTTTTGAGCACGGTAACCAACACCGACTAATTCAAGTCCGCGTGCGAAACCTGCAGTTACACCTTCAACCATGTTTCCGATTAAAGCACGAGTTGTACCGTGTAATGCACGGTGTTCCTTCTGTTCAGATGGACGCTCAACTGTTAGTGTATTTTCTTCAATTTTGATAGACATATCAGCATTGAATTTACGAGTTAATTCACCTTTAGGGCCTTTTACTGTTACAGTATTGTCTTCTGCAATTGTAATAGTAACACCTGCAGGGATTTCAAGAATCTTTTTACCAATACGAGACATGTGGTCACACCTCCGTTCGTTTTAAATATATATTACCAAACGTATGCTACTACTTCTCCACCAGTTTGTAATTGACGAGCGTCTTTGTCTGTCATTACTCCCTTAGATGTAGAAACAAGAGCGATACCTAATCCGTTAAGTACACGTGGTACTTCGTCAGCTTTAGCGTAAACGCGTAAGCCAGGTTTACTGATACGTTTTAATCCAGTGATTACACGTTCATTGTTTGCACCATATTTCAGGAAAATACGAAGGATACCTTGTTTGTTATCCTCGATGTATTCTACATCACGAATGAAACCTTCACGTTTTAAAAGTTCAGCGATCTCTTTTTTGATTTTAGAAGCAGGAACCTCTAATTTCTCATGACGTACCATGTTCGCATTACGGATGCGAGTAAGCATGTCTGCAATTGGATCTGTCATCACCATGTGTTTTACCTCCTTCCCATTTGTGGGTTTTACCAACTAGCTTTTTTAACACCAGGAATTTGACCTTTATATGCAAGTTCACGGAAACAAATACGGCAAAGTTTAAATTTGCGGTATACAGAATGCGGACGACCGCAGCGTTCGCAACGTGTATACTCTTGTACTTTAAACTTAGGAGTACGCTTTTGTTTCGCTATCATAGATTTTTTAGCCACGTTTTCGCCTCCTCTACTTAGCGTTGGCTTCCATTATTTTTGGAATGGCATACCGAATTGTGTTAAAAGTTCACGAGCTTCTTCATCAGTTTTCGCTGTAGTAACGATTACGATGTCCATACCGCGGACTTTGCTTACTTTATCATAATCAATCTCAGGGAAGATAAGTTGCTCTTTAACACCTAATGTGTAGTTCCCACGACCATCGAATGATTTCTTAGAAACACCACGGAAATCACGTACACGTGGTAAAGAAACTGATACTAATTTGTCGAAGAACTCATACATTTGCTCGCCGCGTAAAGTTACTTTCGCACCGATTGGCATACCTTCACGAAGACGGAAACCAGCGATTGATTTTTTAGCACGAGTTACAACAGGTTTTTGACCTGCGATTTGTGTTAATTCTTCTACTGCATTGTCTAAAGCTTTTGAGTTAGATACCGCGTCACCAACACCAGTGTTGATTACGATCTTTTCGATTTTCGGTACTTCCATCACAGATTTATAGTTAAACTTGCTCACTAGAGCAGGAGTAATTTCCTTTTGGAACTTCTCTTTAAGGCGATTCAATGAAGTGACCTCCTTTCTTAAGAAAATTATTTATCTAATAATTCACCAGATTTTTTTGCAATACGAACTTTTTTACCATCTTCTACTTTGAAGCCTACACGAGTAGGTTCACCTGTTTTCGGATCTAAAATCATAACGTTAGAAACGTGAATAGGTGCTTCTTTAGTAATAATTCCACCTTGTGGATTTAATTGAGATGGCTTAGAGTGCTTCTTAACGATATTGACACCCTCAACGATAACACGGTTTTGCTTTGGGAAAGCCACAAGGATAACGCCTTGTTTTCCTTTGTCTTTACCAGTGATTACCTGTACTTTATCACCTTTTTTTACATGCATCTTAATTCTGCACCTCCTTAGCAAGGCAATACCTTAAATTATAGAACTTCTGGAGCTAAAGAAACGATCTTCATGAAGTTGCTATCACGTAATTCACGAGCTACTGGTCCGAAGATACGAGTACCACGTGGGCTCTTATCGTCTTTAATGATAACCGCTGCGTTTTCATCAAATTTGATGTAAGAACCGTCCGGACGACGAGCTCCGCTCTTCGTACGTACTACTACTGCTTTAACAACGTCACCTTTTTTAACAACGCCACCTGGTGTTGCTTGTTTTACCGTAGCAACGATAATGTCACCAATGTTAGCATATTTACGACCAGAGCCGCCTAATACTTTAATTGTTAAAAGTTCACGTGCACCAGAGTTGTCAGCAACTTTCAAACGAGATTCTTGTTGGATCATGTTATGAAACCTCCCTTCGGACTAAAAATTCCGATTCGTCTATTTAGATAATAACCGCTTCTTCAACGATTTCAACTAAACGGAAACGCTTAGTAGCAGAAAGCGGGCGAGTTTCCATGATTTTAACGATATCGCCAAGTTTCGCTTGGTTTTGCTCATCATGGGCTTTGTACTTCTTAGAATACTTAACACGTTTTCCGTACAAGGAATGAGTTTTGTAAGTTTCAACTAAAACTGTAATCGTTTTGTCCATTTTGTCAGACACTACACGACCAGTATAAACTTTGCGTTGGTTACGTTCGCTCACTATGCAAACCTCCCCTCAATTTATCGATTAATTCCGATCTCTCTTTCACGAACTACAGTTTTCATACGAGCAATTGCTTTACGCACTTCACGAATGCGAGTTGGATTCTCTAATTGTCCTGTAGCAAGTTGGAAGCGAAGATTAAACAACTCTTCCTTTAAAGCTTTAACTTTTGTTTCGATTTCGGCAGTGGTTAATTCACGAATATCATTAGTTTTCATTAGATTCACCACCATTTTCTTCACGTTTTACGAATTTACATTTCACAGGTAACTTGTGAGCTGCAAGACGTAATGCTTCGCGTGCTACCTCTTCAGATACACCCGCGATTTCGAACATAATTTTCCCAGGTTTTACTACTGCTACCCAGCCTTCTGGTGCCCCTTTACCGGAACCCATACGTACTTCTAGAGGTTTTGCAGTGTAAGGTTTAGAAGGGAAAATTTTAATCCATACTTTACCGCCACGTTTCATGTAACGAGTCATTGCACGACGAGCAGCTTCGATTTGACGGTTTGTAATCCATGAAGCAGCTTGTGCTTGTAAACCGAATTCACCGAAAGCAACTTCAGTTCCACCTTTAGCACGACCACGCATTTTACCACGATGCTCTCTACGATATTTTACGCGTTTTGGCATTAACATATTATTTTCCTCCTTCCTCAGAAGCTTTCTTTTTTGTAGGAAGGACTTCTCCACGGTAGATCCATACTTTTACGCCTAATTTACCGTATGTTGTATCAGCTTCAACTGCTGCATAGTCAATATCAGCGCGAAGTGTATGAAGTGGAACAGTTCCTTCACTGTAAGATTCTGCACGAGCGATATCAGCTCCGCCAAGACGACCAGAAACCTGTGTTTTAATACCTTTAGCACCTGCACGCATAGCACGTTGAATAACTTGCTTTTGTGCACGACGGAATGATACACGGTTTTCTAATTGACGAGCGATGTTTTCGCCTACTAATTTAGCGTTAAGATCAGCTCTCTTAACTTCTAAAATGTTGATGTGTACACGCTTGCCTGTTAATTGGTTAAGAGCTTTACGAAGTGCTTCAACTTCAGTACCACCTTTACCAATTACCATACCAGGTTTTGCAGTGTGAATTGTAACATTTACACGATTTGCTGCACGTTCGATTTCTACTTTAGCAACAGCAGAATCTTTTAAGCGTACATTAATGTACTCACGGATTTTGATGTCTTCATGTAATAATGTAGCGTAATCTTTCTCAGCGAACCAACGAGATTCCCAGTCACGGATAACACCGACACGAAGACCAATTGGATTAACCTTTTGACCCATCGATTATCCCTCCTTCTTTTCTGATACCACAACTGTAATGTGGCTTGTGCGTTTGTTAATTTGGCTTGCACGACCCATTGCACGTGGACGGAAACGTTTCAACGTTGGACCTTCGTCAACGAAGACTTTTTCAACAACTAGGTTGTTAATGTCCATCTCATAATTGTGCTCTGCATTTGCGATTGCAGATTTTAAAACTTTTTCTACAACTGGAGAAGCAGTTTTTGGTGTGTGGTTAAGGATAGCAATCGCTTCACCCACTTGCTTACCTCGGATTAAGTCTACTACTAAACGAACTTTACGAGGAGCAATACGAACTGTTCTCGCTACTGCTTTAGCTTGCATTGAAGTGCCTCCTCTCATTATCTTCTAGTTTTCTTATCGTCAGCAAGGTGACCTTTATACGTACGAGTTGGTGCGAATTCACCTAACTTATGGCCAACCATATCCTCAGTGATGTACACAGGTACGTGTTTACGACCATCATATACAGCGATTGTGTGTCCGATGAACTGAGGGAAGATTGTTGAACGGCGAGACCAAGTTTTAACAACTTGTTTTTGCTCAGATGCAACTAATTTTTCCATTTTGCTCATTAAGTGATCATCGACAAATGGTCCTTTTTTTAAGCTACGAGCCATTTTGGTGCCTCCCTTCGTGATTGGCGTACGGTTCTAGAAATGAACCGTACTACAATCCCATTATTTTTTACGACGACGAACGATGAATTTGTCAGACGCTTTGTTTTTCTTACGAGTCTTGAATCCAAGAGTTGGTTTACCCCATGGAGACATTGGAGACTTACGTCCGATTGGAGAACGTCCTTCACCACCACCGTGTGGGTGATCAACCGGGTTCATTACAGAACCACGAACTGTTGGGCGTTTACCTAACCAGCGAGAGCGACCTGCTTTACCGATTTTGATAAGTTCGTGTTGTTCGTTACCTACTTGACCGATTGAAGCGCGACAAGCAGATAATACAAGACGTACTTCACCAGAAGTTAAACGTACAAGTACGTATTTACCTTCTTTACCAAGTACTTGAGCAGATGTACCAGCAGAACGAACTAATTGTCCGCCACGACCAGGCTTAAGCTCGATGTTATGAACAACAGTACCTACTGGAATGTTGATTAATGGTAATGCGTTACCGATTTTGATGTCAGCTTCTGGGCCAGACATAACTTCCATACCTACTTCTAAAGATTTAGGAGCAAGAATGTAACGTTTTTCACCGTCAACGTAGTTAATTAATGCGATATTCGCAGAGCGGTTTGGATCGTATTCGATCGTAGCAACGCGTCCTGGAATTCCATCTTTGTTACGCTTAAAGTCGATGATACGGTATTGACGCTTATGTCCGCCACCTTGATGACGTACAGTAATTTTACCTTGGTTATTACGACCAGCCTTCTTGCTTAAAGGAGCAAGTAATGACTTTTCGGGTCTGTCAGTCGTGATTTCAGCGAAATCATTCGTAGTCATATTACGACGACCGTTAGTAGTTGGATTATACTTTTTAATTCCCATCTCAATTTCCCTCCTTCTTTAGTAAGAATTAAACGCCTTGGAAGATTTCGATTTCTTTGCTGTCAGCAGTTAGCTTAACGATTGCTTTACGACGACGGCTAGTAAAACCAGCGTGACGACCAACGCGTTTTGCTTTCGGCTTGTAGTTCATGATGTTCACTTTTTCTACTTTAACACCAAAGATCGCTTCAAGAGCATCTTTAACTTCTGTTTTATTAGATTTAACGTCCACATCGAACGTGTATTTTTTTTCAGCCATCATTTCCATAGAACGTTCAGTGATAACTGGGCGCTTAATGATATCACGAGGATCTCTCATTATGCAAGCACCTCCTCTACTTTTTCCACTGCCGCTTTTGTCATGATTAGCTTATCATGATGAAGCACGTCTAAAACGTTTACGCCATCAGCAGTGATTACTGTTACTCCAGGGATATTGCGAGCAGATAACTCTACAGATTCGTTTGCATCAGCAGTTACGATAAGAGCTTTCTTCTCAACAGTTAATCCTTTAAGTACTGCTAGCATGTCTTTTGTTTTTGGTGCATTTAACACTAGGTCTTCAAGAACTACAATGTTGTTCTCAACTACTTTAGTAGCTAATGCAGATTTGATTGCTAAACGACGAACTTTCTTAGGAAGTTTGTACGCATAGCTTCTTGGTGTAGGTCCGAATACCGTACCACCACCACGCCATTGAGGAGAGCGGATAGACCCTTGACGAGCACGTCCAGTTCCTTTTTGACGCCATGGTTTACGACCACCACCGCGAACTTCAGAGCGAGTTTTTACTTTGTGTGTACCTTGACGTAAAGATGCACGTTGCATCATTACAGCTTCGAAAAGTACAGCTTCATTTGGTTCGATACCGAAAATAGCTTCAGCTAATTCGATTTCACCAACCTGTGAACCAGTTTGGTTATATACAGTAACTTTTGGCATTGGAATTCCTCCTTCCTATTGTGAATTATTTGCTAACCTTCACAGCGCCTTGAACAACTACAAGAGATTTCTTAGCACCTGGAACGTTACCTTTTACTAGTAATAAGTTGCGCTCAGTGTCAACTTGAACGATTTCTAAGTTTTGGATAGTAACTTGGTCTCCACCCATACGTCCAGCAAGTTTTTTGCCTTTGAATACACGGTTCGGAGCAACTGGGCCCATTGAACCTGGACGACGGTGATAGCGAGAACCATGAGACATAGGTCCGCGAGATTGTCCGTGGCGTTTGATAACACCTTGGAAACCTTTACCTTTAGAAATTCCTGTTACGTCAACGATTTCACCTGCAGCGAAAACTTCAACTTTTACCTCTTGACCAACCTCTAATCCGTCCACGTCTGCATCGCGGATTTCGCGAATGAAGCGCTTAGGAGTTGTAGATGCTTTAGCAGTGTGGCCTTGTTCAGGTTTGTTAGTTAACTTTTCACGTTTATCTTCAAATCCTAACTGGATTGCATTGTAGCCATCAGTTTCAGTTGTTTTCTTTTGAAGAACAACGTTTGGATTAGCAGCGATAACTGTTACTGGGATTAACTCACCGTTCTCAGCAAATACTTGAGTCATACCGATCTTTCTTCCTAAGATTCCTTTGGTCATGAGTTACACCTCCTACATTTTTAAGTTATATAATTTATAGTTTGATTTCGATATCTACACCAGACGGTAAGTCTAAACGCATTAATGAATCTACTGTTTGTGGAGTAGGACTCACGATATCGATTAAACGTTTGTGTGTGCGCATTTCGAATTGCTCACGAGAATCTTTGTACTTATGAACAGCACGAAGAATTGTGTAAATAGTCTTCTCAGTTGGTAATGGGATCGGACCAGAAACTGTTGCCCCAGAACGCTTAGCTGTTTCTACAATTTTCTCAGCTGATTGATCAAGAATACGGTGATCATAAGCTTTTAAACGGATACGAATTTTTTCTTTTGCCATTATTTTCCCTCCTTCGTTCGCCTATTTCTAAAATAGACCTTCTCCATGGAAATTTCCCCACACCATGCCATGGCAAAGCGGCCGGGTGTGTCAGCAACCTTCCACTTCATCGCAGTCAAAGACCAACATTGTCTATTATACAATGTTATTCGTCTAGATGCAAGCATCTTTTTGTTTGCATCTGCTTTTCTCTACTTTTGCTATTATACATGGCACTTTAAAGAATTTCAAGTTTTCATCTAACAGAATTCGTTTTACAGTTTCTGGATTATCTTTTATTGTTTTTATATTACTATAGAAGAAACTCGTCAAAACAAAATACACACTCTTCTTCTTTATATAAACGCAAACAAAAAACCTAAGGGAAAATCCCTTAGGTTTTTTTATATCAGCTAAGATTACTCAACGATAGTAGCAACTACACCGTAACCTACTGTACGTCCACCTTCACGAATAGAGAATTTAGTTCCCTCTTCGATAGCGATTGGAGCGATAAGTTCGATAGTCATTTCGATGTTGTCACCAGGCATTACCATTTCAGTACCTTCTGGTAATTGGATGATACCAGTTACGTCAGTTGTACGGAAGTAGAACTGAGGACGGTAGTTAGCGAAGAATGGAGTGTGACGTCCACCTTCTTCTTTAGATAATACGAAAACTTCAGCTTTGAATTTAGCGTGTGCTTTTACAGAGCCAGTTTTAGCAAGAACTTGTCCACGTTGGATGTCTTCACGAGCAACCCCACGAAGAAGAGCACCGATGTTGTCTCCAGCTTGAGCTTGGTCAAGAAGTTTACGGAACATTTCTACACCAGTTACAGTTGTAGAAGCATTCTCTTCAGCAAGACCGATGATTTCTACTACGTCACCAACTTTAACGATTCCGCGCTCTACACGACCAGTTGCAACTGTACCACGACCTGTGATAGAGAATACATCCTCGATAGGCATTAAGAATGGTTTGTCAGTTTCACGTTCTGGAGTTGGGATGTAAGCATCAACTTCAGTCATTAATTCAATGATTTTTGCTTCCCAATCAGCTTCTCCTTGAAGAGCTTTAAGAGCAGAACCTTTGATTACAGGAATGTCGTCGCCTGGGAATCCGTATTCAGATAATAGGTCACGAACTTCCATTTCTACTAATTCTAATAATTCTTCGTCGTCTACCATGTCGCATTTGTTTAAGAATACAACGATGTAAGGAACACCTACTTGACGAGAAAGAAGGATGTGCTCACGTGTTTGAGGCATTGGGCCATCAGCAGCAGATACTACTAAGATACCGCCGTCCATTTGAGCAGCACCAGTGATCATGTTTTTAACATAGTCAGCGTGACCTGGGCAGTCAACGTGTGCATAGTGACGAGTTTCAGTTTCGTACTCAACGTGTGCAGTTGAGATTGTGATTCCGCGCTCTCTTTCTTCTGGAGCAGCGTCGATTTGATCGTATCCGCGTGCTTCAGCACCACCAGCTTTTGCAAGAACTGTAGTGATCGCAGCAGTTAATGTAGTTTTACCATGGTCAACGTGGCCGATTGTACCGATGTTAACATGGGGTTTAGAACGTTCGAATTTAGCTTTAGCCATTCTAAATTCCTCCTTAGTTTATATAGGTTATTTTATATTTAGACTAGAAAGCGAAACTTACGTCCCACTTTCTAAGCTTACATAAGTAGTTATACTCGAACAATTGATAAAAATCAATTATTCGCCTTTATTTTTTTTAATAATTTCTTCTGAAACAGACTTCGGTACTTCTTCATAATGATCAAATGTCATTGAGAATGTTCCGCGTCCTTGAGTGTTAGAACGTAATGCTGTCGCATAACCGAACATTTCAGAAAGTGGAACCATAGCGCGAACAACTTGTGCGTTACCGCGAGCTTCCATACCTTCTACACGTCCACGACGAGATGTTACGTCACCCATGATGTCTCCCATGTACTCTTCAGGAATTACAACTTCTACTTTCATCATTGGCTCAAGAATTACTGGGTTACATTTAGAAACCGCAGCTTTAAGTGCCATAGATGCAGCGATTTTGAACGCCATCTCAGATGAATCGACATCATGGTAAGAACCGTCAACTAATGCTGCTTTAATGTCAACTAGTGGGTAACCAGCTAGTACACCATTTTTAAGTGAGTCTTCAAGACCCGCTCCAACAGCTGGGATGTATTCACGTGGAACTACACCGCCGACGATTTTGTTTTCGAATTCAAATCCTTTACCTTCTTCGTTAGGTGCAAACTCAATCCAAACGTGACCGAATTGTCCACGTCCACCAGATTGACGAGCAAACTTACCTTCAACTTTCGCAGCAGCGCGGAAAGTTTCACGGTATGCTACCTGAGGAGCACCAACGTTTGCTTCGACTTTGAATTCACGGCGCATACGGTCAACGATGATATCAAGGTGAAGTTCACCCATACCAGCGATGATAGTTTGGCCAGTTTCTTGGTCAGTGTGAGCACGGAATGTTGGATCTTCTTCAGAAAGCTTAGATAATGCTGTACCCATTTTATCTTGGTCAGCTTTAGATTTTGGTTCGATAGCTACAGAGATAACTGGCTCTGGGAATTCCATAGACTCAAGGATAACAAGGCTCTTCTCGTCACAAAGAGTATCACCAGTAGTAGTATCTTTTAAACCTACAGCAGCAGCGATATCACCAGCGTAAACTGTTGAAATCTCTTCACGGCTGTTAGCGTGCATTTGTAGGATACGCCCTACACGCTCACGCTTACCTTTAGTTGAGTTTTTCACGTATGATCCAGAGTTTAACACACCAGAGTACACACGGAAGAACGTTAACTTACCAACATAAGGGTCAGTCATGATTTTGAATGCTAAAGCTGCGAATGGTTCTTCATCGCTAGACTTACGTTCTACTTCTTCATCTGTATCCGGAAGAGTACCTTTAATCGCAGGTACATCTAATGGAGATGGTAGGTAGTCGATAACTGCGTCTAACAGAATTTGAACACCTTTGTTTTTGAATGCAGAACCACAGATTACTGGGAAGAATTCTACAGAAGTTGTAGCCTTACGGATACCAGCTTTAAGCTCTTCTACAGTGATTTCTTCACCTTCTAGGTACTTCATCATCATTTCTTCATCAAGCTCAGCTACCGCTTCAATAAGCTTTCCACGGTATTCTTCAGCTAGTTCTTTGTGCTCTTCAGGAATTTCGACACGCTCGATGTCTGTTCCTAAATCGTTACCGTACATGTAAGCACACTCTTCAACAAGGTCAATGATACCATTGAACTCATCTTCAGCACCGATTGGTAACTGAATTGGATGTGCGTTTGCTTGTAAACGATCGTGGATTGTTCCTACAGAGTATAAGAAATCTGCACCGATCTTATCCATTTTGTTAACGAATACGATACGAGGTACACCGTAAGTAGTAGCCTGACGCCAAACAGTTTCTGTTTGTGGTTCTACACCAGATTGTGCATCAAGTACTGCTACCGCACCATCAAGTACGCGTAAAGAACGTTCTACTTCTACTGTGAAGTCTACGTGTCCTGGAGTATCAATGATGTTTACACGGTGACCTTTCCATTGAGCTGTAGTTGCAGCAGAAGTAATTGTGATACCACGCTCTTGCTCTTGCTCCATCCAGTCCATCTGAGATGCACCTTCATGAGTTTCACCGATTTTATGAATACGTCCTGTGTAATACAGAATACGCTCAGTTGCTGTTGTTTTACCAGCATCGATGTGAGCCATGATACCAATATTACGAGTGTTTTCTAAAGAGAACTCTCTTGTCATTTGGTGTCTTGCTCCTTCCATATATGGATTGGATTTTTTATTTTAAGTAGCAAAAAAGCCACTTTATATTGTTACATATGCCAGTGTCCAGTACCCTCATTATGTAAAACGAGCGCCCAACGAAAGGGAGAGGCATTCTCCCTCTCCACACTTCCATAAGCGACAAATAAAGCGGTTTATGCATACATTTATTTTACGTTGAATCCTACCAACGGTAATGAGCAAATGCTTTGTTAGCTTCTGCCATTTTATGAGTGTCTTCACGTTTCTTAACAGATGCACCAGCGTTGTTAGCTGCATCTAAGATTTCGTAAGCTAGACGCTCTTCCATAGTTTTTTCACCACGAAGACGAGCATAGTTTACTAACCAGCGAAGACCTAAAGTTGTACGGCGTTCTGGACGAACCTCAACTGGAACTTGGTAGTTAGCACCACCAACACGACGAGCGCGTACTTCAAGAACAGGCATGATGTTCTTAAGAGCTTGCTCGAATACTTCCATTGGTTCTTTATCTGAACGTTCACGAACGATATCGAAAGCGTTATAAAGAATTGTTTGAGATTTACCTTTTTTACCGTCAACCATCATTTTGTTGATAAGGCGTGTTACTAGCTTAGAATTGTACATTGGATCTGGTAACACGTCACGTTTCGCAACAGGTCCTTTACGAGGCATATTGAGTTCCTCCTTTCATTATAAGTTTATTATTTTTTAGCAGGTTTTGGTCGCTTAGTACCATATTTAGAACGTCCTTGCATACGTTTGTCAACACCAGCTGTATCAAGCGCTCCACGAACGATGTGGTAACGTACCCCTGGTAAATCCTTTACTCGACCACCGCGAATTAATACTACGCTATGCTCTTGTAAGTTATGACCGATACCTGGGATGTAAGCTGTAACTTCAATACCGTTTGTTAAACGTACACGAGCGTATTTACGTAACGCTGAGTTAGGTTTCTTTGGAGTCATTGTACCAACACGAGTACATACACCACGTTTTTGAGGTGCAGAGATATCAGTTGATTTTTTCTTTAAAGAGTTAAACCCTTTGTTTAACGCAGGTGATTTAGATTTCCATACTTTATCAGTACGACCATTTCTCACTAATTGGTTAATAGTAGGCATTTGATTATCCTCCCTTCGCATGTTTGTATGACCACATATCCAGGTGGTTCATTATTAGTTGAAAACAAAGTTTTTGCAAGGAAGAGCAAATGCTCTCTCCTCACAAAAACAGTTTTAACTTATTATTCCTATTGCTGAAGCTCCCACTTGAATCCCCGAAACTTTTCCAAGCTTACGAACTGATTCAACCTTTGTTATGGGTATGTTATGTTGCAAAGCAGTGCGAATGATAACATGGGTTAACCGCACATCAGCATCTTCTGCAATAACAACTTCTTTAACTATACCATTTTTGATTGCTTCCAATGTGCGTTTATGACCAACGACTACATTTTCAGCATTTGACACTTTTTGATAAGACATATAAATATCCTCCAAAGCATCGTTCAGGAGCAACCTTGATTATAGTAACATTTTGACTCATACAATGTCAACTAGGATTAGATGTTTTTATACAAAATTTACGACGGAAAATTTTACTGTTCCACATAAATCTCATCGTTTTCTACATTCATGTTATCTTGTGTTGTTTTTACAAGATCCACTTTGCGATAACGATTCATACCTGTTCCAGCAGGAACAAGTTTACCGATAATAACGTTCTCTTTCAATCCTAGAAGCTCATCACGTTTACCTTTAATTGCTGCATCAGTTAAGACACGAGTCGTTTCTTGGAATGATGCTGCAGATAAGAATGAATCAGTTTCAAGTGAAGCTTTTGTAATACCAAGTAGAACAGGTCTAGCTGTCGCTGGTTGTTTACCTTTCAGTAACACCTTCGCATTCGCATCAGTAAACTGATGGATATCTAGTAATGTTCCTGGTAATACGTCTGTTTCACCTGCATCACTTACACGAACTTTACGTAGCATTTGACGTACCATTACCTCTACGTGTTTGTCACCAATTTCTACCCCTTGCATACGGTATACTTTTTGAACTTCACGTAATAAGTATTCTTGAACTGCTGTAATATCCGTTACTTTTAGTAATTCTTTCGGATCAATAGAACCTTCTGTTAACTCTTTACCGTGGCTAATTGGCTGTCCTGGAGTTACTTTCAGACGAGCACCGTAAGGAATAGCATACGTACGAGCTTCAACTTCACCCTGTACAACTACTTCTTGGCGATCTTTAACATCGTTGATCGCTGCGATAACACCGTCGATTTCACTGATAACTGCCTGACCTTTCGGATTACGAGCTTCGAAGATCTCTTGGATACGAGGTAAACCTTGAGTGATATCATCTCCGGCAACCCCACCTGTATGGAATGTACGCATCGTTAACTGTGTACCTGGCTCACCGATAGATTGAGCTGCGATAATACCTACCGCTTCTCCTACTTCTACGTCTGTACCAGTTGCTAAGTTACGACCGTAACACTTCTTACATACACCATGGCGAGTATTACACGTAAACGCTGAACGAATATTTACAGTTTCAACACCCGAATTTTCAACGATATGAGCGATATCTTCAGTAATTAATTGGTTTTCACTAACTAATACTTCACCTGTTTCAGGATGTTTTACAGTTTTTCTTGCAAAACGTCCAACAAGACGATCATATAATGACTCAATTACTTCATTACCCTCTTTAATCGCACCAATTAATAGACCACGATCTGTTCCACAATCATCTTCACGGACAATTACATCTTGTGCAACGTCTACAAGACGACGTGTTAAGTAACCAGAATCGGCAGTTTTAAGTGCTGTATCGGCAAGACCTTTACGCGCACCATGCGTAGAGATGAAGTACTCAAGTACTGTTAAACCTTCACGGAAACTCGATTTGATTGGAAGTTCGATGATACGACCAGATGGATTGGCCATCAGACCACGCATACCAGCAAGCTGAGTAAAGTTAGATGCGTTACCACGGGCACCTGAGTCACTCATCATGAAGATTGGATTGCGTTTATTCAAGGATTTCATCAGTTTTCCTTGGATAACATCTTTTGCATTACTCCAAATAGAGATAACGCGATCGTAACGTTCTTCTTCCGTGATTAAACCACGACGGAATTGTTTAATTACATTATCTACTTTTGCTTGTGCTTCGTGGAGAATTTCATCTTTTTCGCCTAATACAAGAATGTCAGATACCCCAACTGTAATACCAGCTTTTGTAGAGTACTTGAACCCTAAGTTTTTCATACGGTCAAGCATGCGAGACGTTTCTGTAATTTGGAAACGTTTGAACACTTCCGCAATGATGTTACCAAGGATCTTCTTGCTAAATGGCGCCACTTCTTCGCGACTAGCAATAATTTCTTTAATGTTCGCACCTTTTTCAACGAAATATTCCGCTGGTGTTTCTTTTTCAAGGTTTGAGTTTGTCGGTTCATTAATATAAGGGAACGACTCTGGTAAGATTTCGTTAAATATTAATTTACCAACTGTTGTTAATAGAAGCTTACCTTTTTGCTCTTCAGTAAACGTTACGTTATTTACTGAACTTGCAGCAACTGCAACACGTGTGTGCAGATGTACATATCCATTTTGATATGCAAGTATTGCTTCGTTTGCATCTTTGAAGACCATACCTTCACCGATTGCGCCTTCACGCTCAAGTGTTAAGTAGTAGTTACCTAATACCATATCCTGAGATGGAGTAACAACTGGTTTTCCGTCTTTTGGATTCAAGATGTTTTGTGCCGCTAACATAAGAATACGAGCTTCTGCTTGTGCCTCTGATGATAACGGAACGTGAACCGCCATTTGGTCACCGTCAAAGTCCGCGTTGTATGCAGTACATACAAGTGGGTGAAGACGAATTGCGCGACCTTCTACTAATGTAGGTTCAAACGCCTGGATACCAAGACGGTGAAGTGTTGGTGCGCGGTTTAGAAGTACTGGATGTTCTTTAATCACAGATTCTAAAACGTCCCAAACTTCAGGGTGTACACGCTCAATTTTACGTTTCGCACTCTTAATGTTGTGTGCTAACCCTTTTCCAACTAACTCTTTCATAACAAAAGGTTTGAACAGTTCAAGCGCCATTTCTTTCGGTAATCCACATTGGTACATCTTTAAGTTCGGTCCTACAACGATTACAGAACGGCCAGAGTAGTCAACACGTTTACCTAATAAGTTTTGACGGAAACGTCCTTGTTTACCTTTAAGCATGTGAGATAGTGATTTTAATGGACGGTTACCTGGTCCAGTTACTGGACGGCCACGACGACCATTATCAATTAATGCATCTACAGCTTCTTGTAACATACGTTTTTCGTTTTGAACGATGATGCTTGGAGCACCTAGGTCCAATAGACGTTTTAAACGGTTGTTACGGTTAATTACACGACGATATAAGTCGTTTAAGTCAGAAGTAGCAAAACGTCCACCATCTAACTGTACCATTGGGCGTAGTTCTGGTGGGATAACTGGTAGAACATCTAAGATCATCCAAGATGGTTCATTTCCAGAGTTACGGAATGCTTCTAATACTTCTAGACGTTTAATAGCACGAGTACGGCGTTGTCCTTGTGCTGTTTTTAATTCTTCTTTTAAGAAGTCTACTTCTTTATCTAAATCAATGTCTTGTAGTAGCTTTTTAATCGCTTCTGCACCCATAGCAGCTTGGAATGTGCTACCATATCGATCACGATATGCACGGTATTCTTTTTCAGAAAGTAATTGCTTCTTATCAAGTGGTGTATCTCCACTTTCTGTTACAACATAAGAAGCGAAATAAATTACTTCTTCAAGCGCGCGAGGGGACATGTCTAAGACAAGTCCCATGCGGCTCGGGATACCTTTGAAATACCAAATATGAGATACAGGAGCAGCTAATTCAATATGACCCATACGTTCACGACGTACTTTTGCACGCGTTACTTCAACACCACATCGATCACAAACTACACCTTTATAACGTACACGTTTGTATTTTCCGCAATGACATTCCCAGTCCTTTTGTGGTCCGAAAATACGCTCACAGAACAAGCCATCTTTTTCAGGCTTTAACGTACGATAGTTAATAGTTTCTGGTTTCTTAACTTCACCGTATGACCAAGAACGAATCTTGTCAGGTGAAGCAAGTCCAATCTTCATATATTCAAAGTTATTTACATCTATCAAGGGGCCTACCTCCCTTTTAGTCTACAGGTTATCCCAATTATTCCTTAGTTGTCTCAACTTCGACATTCAATTTATCTGCTGATTGATGATCATCGTCATCTTCTGTATCACGCATTTCAATTTCTGTATCGTCGCTAGACATCATTTTAACGTCCATACCTAAACTTTGCAGCTCTTTAATCAATACTTTGAATGATTCAGGAACGCCTGGTTCTGGAACATTTTCGCCTTTAACAATTGCTTCATAAGTCTTAACACGTCCAACAACATCATCAGACTTCACTGTTAAGATTTCTTGAAGAGTATAAGCAGCACCGTAAGCTTCAAGTGCCCAAACCTCCATCTCACCGAAACGCTGTCCACCGAACTGAGCTTTACCTCCAAGAGGTTGCTGCGTTACAAGTGAGTATGGTCCAGTAGAACGAGCATGAAGTTTATCGTCAACCATGTGCGCAAGTTTGATCATATACATGACACCAACAGATACGCGGTTATCGAATGGTTCACCAGTACGTCCGTCATACAGGATTGTTTTCGCGTCATTTGCCATACCAGCTTCTTCAATTGTGCCCCAAACATCTTCCTCACGAGCACCATCGAATACTGGTGTTGCAATGTGAATGCCCAGGTATCTTGCTGCCATACCAAGATGAAGCTCTAATACCTGACCGATATTCATACGAGATGGTACCCCTAATGGGTTTAACATGATATCGATTGGCGTACCGTCTGGTAAGTAAGGCATATCTTCTTCTGGTAAAATACGAGAAATAACACCTTTGTTACCGTGACGTCCGGCCATCTTGTCACCTTCAGAAATTTTACGTTTTTGAACGATATATGCACGTACAAGTTGATTCACGCCTGGTGGCAATTCATCGCCATCTTCACGGTTGAATACTTTTACGTCTAAGATAATACCGCCACCACCGTGTGGTACACGTAGTGATGTATCACGTACTTCACGCGCTTTTTCTCCAAAGATAGCATGTAATAGACGTTCTTCAGCTGTTAATTCTGTTACACCTTTAGGTGTTACTTTACCAACAAGTAAATCTCCATCTTTTACTTCAGCACCAACGCGAATGATACCGCGCTCGTCAAGGTTACGTAATGCGTCTTCCCCAACGTTTGGAATGTCACGTGTAATTTCTTCTGGTCCAAGCTTCGTATCACGAGCTTCTGATTCATATTCTTCAATATGAATAGAAGTGTACACATCATCTTTTACAAGGCGCTCACTCATGATGATCGCATCCTCGTAGTTATAACCGTCCCAAGTCATGAAGCCAACAAGCACGTTACGTCCAAGTGCTAGTTCACCTAATTCCATAGAAGGACCATCCGCAAGGATTTCACCTTTTACAACTTCATTTCCAACACTTACGATTGGACGTTGGTTGTAACAAGTTCCTTGGTTAGAACGAATGAATTTTTGCATTTTGTAGCGATCTAAGTCGCCTTTTACTGTTTGACCGTCAACTTCTACATAGCGACGTACCCAAACTTCACGTGCTTCTACGCGCTCAACAACACCAGGATGTTTACAGATTACTGCAGCACCTGAGTCTTTTGCTGATACGTACTCCATACCTGTACCTACAATCGGAGATTCCGGATTCATTAACGGAACCGCCTGACGTTGCATGTTCGCTCCCATAAGTGCGCGGTTAGAGTCATCGTTTTCTAAGAACGGAATACAAGCTGTCGCTGCCGACACTACTTGTTTTGGAGATACATCCATGTAGTCGATGCGTTCTCTATTTGTGACAATGTTTTCACCACGGAAACGAGCTACGATATCTTCACTTAGGAATTCACCTTCATCAGATAATTTCATATTCGCTTGGGCTACAACATAGTTATCTTCTTCATCTGCTGTTAAATAATCAACATGCCCTGTTACAAGACCAGTTTCTGGGTCAACACGACGATATGGTGTTTCAATGAAACCAAACTCATTTACTTTCGCGAACGAAGATAATGAGTTAATCAAACCGATGTTTGGTCCCTCTGGTGTTTCAATCGGACACATACGACCGTAGTGGGAGTAATGAACGTCACGTACTTCAAAGCCTGCGCGCTCACGCGTTAAACCACCAGGTCCTAATGCAGATAGTCTTCGTTTGTGAGTTAACTCTGCTAATGGATTTGTTTGGTCCATGAACTGAGATAACTGAGAACTTCCGAAGAACTCTTTAATAGATGCAATAACAGGACGAATATTAATTAGCGCCTGTGGTGTAATTGCATTTGTATCTTGGATCGACATTCTCTCACGAACAACACGTTCCATACGAGAAAGACCGATACGGAATTGATTTTGTAATAGTTCTCCAACAGAACGCAGACGACGGTTTCCTAAATGGTCAATATCATCTGTATCCCCTACTTTGTATAGTAGGTTGAAGAAGTAACTGATAGAAGCAAGGATATCACCTGGTGTGATGTGTTTCACATCACGAGTAATATTTGCATTACCAATTACATTAATTACACGTTCGCCTTCCGACTCAGGAGCATAAATCTTAATAGATTGCAGCTCAACATCGCCTTCTACCACTCCACCCATTGGTTTCGCTGTTTTGAATCCAATGTTTTTCTCTAAGTAAGGTAAAATGCGATCAAGTGTACGACGATCTAAGATTGTTCCTTCTGCCGCTAAAATTTCACCAGTTTCTGGATCCACTAATGTTTCAGCTAAACGTTGATTAAACAATCTGTTTTTAATGTGTAACTTCTTGTTGATCTTATAGCGACCTACATTTGCTAAATCGTAGCGCTTTGGATCGAAGAAACGAGACACAAGTAAGCTCTTAGCATTTTCTACTGTTGGTGGTTCACCAGGACGTAGACGCTCATAAATTTCAAGCAATGCTTTTTCTGTACTATCTGTGTTGTCTTTTTCTAATGTGTTGCTTAAGTATTCGTTATCACCTAAAAGCTCGGTGATTTCTTGATCAGAGCCAAACCCTAATGCGCGTAACAAAACAGTTACAGGAAGTTTACGCGTACGGTCAATACGCACATATACAACATCCTTAGCATCTGTCTCATACTCTAACCAAGCTCCGCGGTTTGGAATTACAGTAGCAGTAAAACCACGTTTTCCGTTTTTATCCACTTTGCCACTATAGTATACGCTTGGAGAGCGAACTAACTGGGAAACGATAACACGTTCTGCACCGTTAATTACGAATGTTCCAGTCTCTGTCATGAGTGGGAAATCTCCCATGAACACATCTTGTTCTTTTACTTCACCAGTTTCCTTGTTGATTAGACGCACTTTTACACGAAGTGGTGCTGCATACGTCACATCACGCTCTTTGCATTCGTCTACAGAGTATTTAGGTTCACCTAAGCTGTAGTCGATAAATTCAAGCGATAGATTTCCCGTAAAGTCTTCAATCGGAGAAATGTCTTGGAACATTTCTCGCAAACCCTCATCAAGAAACCACTGATAAGAAGAGGTTTGAATTTCGATAAGATTTGGTAACTCTAATACTTCACTAATACGGGCATAACTTCTTCGTTGGCGGTGGCGTCCGTATTGAACTAGTTGACCTGTCAACTGCTTCACCCCTCAAATCATGAGTATTATAAATGCACAAAAAAATTTGTGCAAAATCACAAATAAATACAACTACTGCTATTAGCGTAGTCTTTTTCTCTTAAAGATAAATACGTTGAGTCTTTCTACCTGCTCAAAAAAGAAAAATGGCTTCTATAAGAAAACCATCATTCTGTTTCATAATCTGCTGATTTTACTATCTTTTCCAAGAGAAACAAAAATATACATCTTTCTCAACGCAGAAAATCATATATTGGCATTGTATAATGTTAACATAGCCAAAAATAACCGTCAACGTTTTTTTGATTTTATGATATAATATCCTTTTTTCTTTTCTACAATCTCAACTTCAGAAAATACTTCTTCTAGTTTTTTCAGCGCAGATGGTGCACCTTGCTTCTTTTGAATAACAATCCAAAGTTCTCCACCTGGAACTAAATAATCCACAGCTTTTTCTAAAATCTCATGTACGATATCTTTACCCGCACGAATTGGAGGGTTAGATAGAATAGCAGCATACTCGCCATCTACATTTTCATAGACGCTACTTTGAAAAATACGTATATTCTCGATTCTGTTATTAGCGGCATTTTCTTTCGCAAGCCCAAGCGCCCTTTCATTCACATCCACCATGTGAACTTCACAACCTTGAAACTCTTTCGCTAACGACAAACCAATAGGACCGTATCCACAACCTACGTCTAATATATCACCTTTAATATCCGGCATTTGAAACGCTTCAATTAAAAGACGAGAACCAAAGTCCACCTCGTTTTTCG
Organism: Bacillus sp. N6; assembly: GCF_052805735.1. Lineage (NCBI taxonomy): Bacteria > Bacillati > Bacillota > Bacilli > Caryophanales > Bacillaceae > Bacillus > Bacillus sp. N6. Next base: position 112,830 of record NZ_CM127843.1, on the reverse strand, counting down.
AAAACACCCCATGGTCAGATAAAAAAGTAAATTGAGATCCACGAAGTGGAAATTCCCATCGTTTACGATCACTTTTACTAGAAGGGTCGTTAGAAAAATAATGGTCTGCCATATGGCCACCTCTTTTCTTTACAGTTAAAAAAAAAGCTCGCATGAGAGCGAGCTTTTTTTAAAGCATCAAAAGTTAATTACTTAACTTCTACAGCAGCGCCAACTTCTTCAAGTTTAGCTTTCATTTCTTCAGCTTCCTCTTTAGAAACGCCTTCTTTGATTGCTTTTGGAGTGTTGTCAACTAATTCTTTAGCTTCTTTTAAGCCAAGACCAGTGATTTCACGTACAGCTTTGATAACTTTGATTTTTTGAGCGCCAGCACTTGCAAGTACTACGTCAAACTCAGTTTTTTCAGCAGCAGCTTCACCAGCGCCACCAGCTACAGCTACAGGAGCAGCAGCAGTTACGCCGAATTCTTCCTCGATAGCTTTTACTAAGTCGTTAAGTTCTAATACAGTCATAGATTTAACTGCTTCAATGATTTGTTCTTTAGTCATTGTAAATATCCTCCCTTAAATAGGTTTGTATTGTTTTATAGATAACAAGTAATTATCTTTTAAAAAATTAAGCGCCTTGCTCTTCCTTTTGTTCTGCAACTGCTTTAGTAGCAAGTGCAAGGTTACGGATTGGAGCTTGAAGAACGCTAAGAAGCATAGAAAGTAAGCCTTCACGTGATGGAAGAGTAGCGATTGCTTTAACCTCATCAAGTGTTACAAGTTTACCTTCGATTACGCCCGCTTTAATTTCTAAAGCTTCATGTTTTGTAGCGAAGTCGTTTAATACTTTCGCAGGAGCAACTACATCCTCGTTACTGAACGCGATTGCGTTTGGTCCTGTTAAGAATTCGTTTAACTCAGCCATTTCAGCAGATTCTGCAGCACGACGAGTTAGAGAGTTTTTGTAAACTTTGAACTCAACGCCAGCTTCACGTAATTGCTTACGTAATTCTGTTGCTTCAGAAACTGTTAAACCACGGTAGTCAACAACAATTGTAGATTTACTAGCACGAAGTTTGTCCGCGATTTCAGTTACAACTTGTTGTTTAGTTTCGATTACTTTGCTCATGTTATTACACCTCCTGTAGATTATATAGAAGATGTACCGAAAGTGCACTAAAAACCTCCATGCCCAACTTGTAGACATGGAGGCATATAGTCACAGAAAAAAATTCCGTTTCGTATATTAACACCTAGGTAGGAAATTAAGTCTATCGACACCTACTGTCTACGGTACACTATTTAAATTCACAACATAAATGATTATATTAAATCTTCTTTATGAAGTCAACTTCCAATTTTTACGCTAATGTAGAAACGTCTACGCGTACGCCAGGTCCCATTGTAGAAGCAACTGTTACGTTCTTCATGTAAGTACCTTTTGCAGCAGATGGCTTAACTTTTAATAAAGTGTCAGCGATTGTTTTGAAGTTTTCTACTAATTTAGCATCTTCGAAAGATACTTTACCGATTGGAACGTGGATGTTACCAGCTTTATCAACGCGGTATTCAACTTTACCAGCTTTGATTTCGTTAACAGCTTTAGTTACATCGAAAGTAACTGTTCCAGTTTTAGGGTTTGGCATTAAACCTTTAGGTCCTAATACGCGACCAAGTTTACCAACTTCACCCATCATGTCAGGAGTTGCTACTACTACATCGAAATCGAACCAACCTTGTTGGATTTTACCGATGTAATCAGTATCGCCTACGAAGTCAGCGCCAGCAGCTTCAGCTTCTTTAGCTTTTTCACCTTTAGCGAACACTAATACACGTTGTACTTTACCAGTACCGTGTGGAAGAACAACTGCACCACGGATTTGTTGGTCAGCTTTCTTAGGGTCAACACCTAAACGGAATGCAGCTTCTACAGTTGCATCAAATTTAGCTGTGTTTGTTTTCTTTACTAATTCTACTGCTTCTGTTGCAGAGTAAGCAGATGCACGATCAACAAGCTTTGCAGCTTCTACGTACTTTTTACCTCTTTTAGCCATTTTTATTTCCTCCTCGAATGTGGTTTTAGCGGAATAACCTCCCACGTTTACGCCTGTTTTCAGGTATAACCTGAGGATGAGCGCCATCCATTTATTTAAAAACAATAATCATTTACGATAATAAAGGTTGCGAATTGGAATTCCAGACCCGCAACCTTTTTTAAAAACAAATCGAATTAGTCTTCGATAACGATGCCCATACTGCGTGCAGTACCTTCAACCATACGCATTGCAGCTTCTACGCTAGCAGCGTTTAGGTCAGGCATTTTAGTTTCAGCGATTTCGCGTACTTTATCACGCTTAACAGTTGCCACTTTATTACGGTTTGGTTCACCAGAACCAGACTCAATACCAGCTACTTTCTTAAGAAGAACAGCAGCAGGAGGAGTTTTAGTAATGAAAGTGAATGAACGGTCCTCAAATACCGTAATTTCAACAGGGATGATAAGACCAGCTTGATCTGCTGTACGAGCGTTAAACTCTTTACAGAAGCCCATGATGTTAACACCTGCTTGTCCTAATGCTGGACCAACTGGTGGAGCTGGGTTAGCTTTACCTGCAGGAATTTGAAGCTTTACCATTTTAATTACCTTTTTAGCCACGAGACACACCTCCTTAAGTCCGTGATGTGGTCAATTGGACAGTGATTTGCCCTCCCACGTCATATTTTATCTGTAAGGATAAAATCTTTCAAAAAACGTCTCCGATAACGAAGACGTACTGACTTAAAAGATATTATCACTTTTTACAATTCATTTCAAGTTTCATTTTATAATTTTTCAATTTGATGGAAGTCAAGTTCAACTGGAGTCTCGCGACCAAACATGTCCACAAGTACGCTAACCTTTTTCTTCTCCACATCAATTTCTTCAATAGCACCTGTATAATCTGCGAATGGCCCCTCATTTACACGTACTGTCTCATGAAGTTCAAAGTCGAAATCAACCACTTCGTTGTCCATTCCCATATGTTTCATAATGGTAACAACTTCCTCTTCTAATAGAGGTGATGGTTTAGATCCAGAACCAGAAGAACCAACGAACCCAGTTACACCCGGCGTGTTACGTACAACATACCAAGAATCATCAGTCATGATTAATTCTACTAATACATAACCTGGGAACACTTTTCTTTTCATTAATTTTTCTTTTCCGTTTTTCATTTCTACTTCTACTTCTTCCGGGACAACAACACGGAAAATTTTATCTTGCATACCCATTGATTCTACACGCTTCTCTAGGTTTGCTTTTACTTTATTTTCATATCCAGAATAAGTATGGACAACATACCAACTTTTTTCCATTCATTTAGGACGAGCGTCCTTCCCTCCCTGACGTACATTTTTTTGCGCAAATGAAAAAACCCGTTCACCGGGCTTTTACACAGTTCTTATAAATAACATTATATCATGGATAAGTGCTTCTTATTCAAGAATTAACCAAGAATTAACCGAATTAAAGAAGAAATGCCCATATCAACTACTGCGAAGAAAATCGCAAAGAACACAACTGTAGCAACAACAGTCGCTGTTGAGCGGAGTAATTCATCTTTTTTAGGCCAACTTACTTTTTTCATTTCGCGACCTACATCGCCGAAAAAGTTCGTTAAACGCATCTGCGGGACCTCCAGTGTATTATTTCAATTATTTATTTTGTTTCCTTGTGAACTGTATGCTGATTGCATGTTTTACAAAACTTTTTTATTTCAAGTCGCTCTATTGAGCTCGTATCTTTCATAGTAGAGTAGTTTCGATTTTTACACTCTTCACATGAGAGTACAACTTTTTTCCTCATTAGTTACACCAACCTTGTAACATTATGTCCCTAAAAATGTATCATACAATAAAAGACAATGTCAATGACATGCATTTTGTACTGTCTACAAAAGAAAACAGGTGATTTATTTTACACCTGTTGCACTTGTTATTTGTTATGAATTTAAAGTTGTACTTTCTCGCATTTCCATATATCGTTCCAATTTCCTCTTCACCCGCTGTAAAGCGTTATCAATAGATTTCACATGTCTGTTTAACTGTTCTGAAATCTCTTGATAAGAACGCCCATCTAGATATAAAGAAAGTACTTTTCTTTCTAAATCGCTTAATAATTCTGATATTTTTGATTCTATGTCTGTATATTCTTCTTGGCTAATAATCATCTCTTCAGGATCAGTTACCTTCGCTTCAGAAATAACATCCAATAATGTTCGATCAGATTCCTCATCGTAAATCGGCTTATCTAAAGACACATACGAATTTAAGGGAATATGTTTTTGCCTTGTTGCCGTTTTAATAGCGGTAATAATTTGTCGAGTGATACACAGTTCAGCAAATGCTTTGAATGAAGACAGCTTGTCCTCTTTATAATCACGAATTGCTTTAAACAATCCTATCATACCTTCTTGAACAATATCTTCTCGATCGGCACCCACTAAAAAGTAAGATCTTGATTTCGCGCGAACAAAGTTCTTATATTTGTGAATTAAATATTCTAGAGCGTCAGTATTACCTTTTCGAACTAACTCAACGATTGCCTCATCCTCTAAATCACGAAATGTAACGTCGCCTACACTTACGAAGCCTGCTTCCACCTTGATCCCTCCGACCGCTATTTATTTAGCAATATTATACAGTAAAAAGACAAAGAGCGTCAATGCTTCAACGCTCTCCTCTTCTTAATTTTTCTAATTTTTCTGTAATATCTTTACTAAATATCTTTCGCATGGCGGGTTGCTGTTCTTTCGTGTCTTTTGTACGCCTTCTTACTTGTTGCTCCATTGCCTGTACTTCCAACTCTAATTCACGCGCAGATTTCCGAAGGGCACCTTGCGCAAATATAACCCATTGTTCCGTGTAATCAGAAGTCGCAACATATATTCGTGTATTTATATTTCTAAGCTCTATCGCAAGTTGCTCTATCTTTTCGTCTGCAGTTTGATTCTTTCGTGTGAATATTACTTCCACACGAGATTGTTTCATCTTTTTTTCAATACCATGTACTGTATAGGCATCAAAGACTATCATCACTTTTGTACCTGTATAACCTTGATAATCCGCCATCTTATCAATAAGTGCATCTCTTGATGATTGTAGATCTACATCCCGCAGTTTCTTCAAATCTCCCCAAGCTCCGATAATGTTGTAACCGTCAACGATTAAAATATCGTTCATCTTTTATTTACCAATTTCGTGACGTTTACGATATACCTCATACATTAACAAACTTGCGGCTACGGAAGCATTTAAGGATGTAACTTTACCAACCATCGGTAGAGTGATTAGGAAATCACACTTTTCACCAATAATACGACTCATACCTTTTCCTTCACTACCAATTACTAACCCAATTGGCATTTTACCATCTAAATTACGGTAATCCATTTTCCCTTTGGCATCTGTACCAGCAATCCAAAGTCCACGTTCTTTTAATTCATCAATTGTACGGGATAAGTTCGTTACGCGCGCAACAGGAATGTATTCAATCGCTCCTGTTGATGCTTTCGCAACTGACGCTGTAAGCCCCACAGCCCTTCTCTTTGGAATAATAATTCCATGAGCTCCTGTCGCATCAGCAGTACGCATAATAGAACCTAGGTTATGCGGATCTTCAATCTCATCTAAAATTAAGAAGAATGGATCTTCATTACGTTTTTCTGCCACTTTGAATAACTCTTCTAACTCCGCATACTGATATGCAGCTACTTGAGCAATTACACCTTGATGATTACCCTCAACTAATTGATCTAACTTTTTCTTTGGTGCATGTTGTAAAATAACCTTATTTTCTTTCGCTAACGCTAGTACAATCTGTACTTGTCCTTTGGCAGCACCTTCTGCGATCCAAATTTTATTTATATCTCTCCCTGATCGTAACGCCTCAATTACAGGGTTACGTCCGATAATATATTCACTACTCATGATGATGTGCCCCCTTCCTTTTCTTCTAAAACTGCAATTGCCTTATATACAATTTCGTCTAATCTTTCACGGTTATTTAATAAATGATGATAACCAATTAGCGCTTCAAAGGCTGTACTATGGCGATATGTTTGTACATCCGTATTTTTTGGAACTGTACCTGAATTTGCATTACGTCCTCTTCTTAATACCGCCTCTTCTTCCTCTGTCAAAAACGTCGTCTCTAATAAATGATAAACAACTTTCGCCTGTGCTTTTGCTGAAACAAAGCTCGTCCCTAATCGATGTAATTGATTAGGGCGAACTTTCCCTTTTTGAAGTAGGTGATAGCGGATATATTGTTCATATACCGCATCACCCATGTATGCTAACGCTAAGCTGTTTAATTGCTTTGCATCAATCATTCTTATCCTCTTTTCCATCTTGTACCTTGAGCGGTATCTTCTAAAATAATATTACGGTCTTTTAAGTCATCGCGAATTTGATCTGATAATGCAAAATCACGATTTTTACGAGCTTCAATGCGTTTTTGAATAAGTGCCTCAATTTCTTCATCAAGCAACTCTTCTTGCGCTAATTCTAACCCTAAAATATCAAATAATGTTTCAAGTTGTTTTACGTATGCTTCAATTACCACTGTAGACGTATGTTCTTCCAGTAAATATTGATTCGCATGATTTGCCACATTATATAACTCAGTGATTGCATTAGCAGTGTTGAAGTCATCATTCATCGCTTCTTCAAATGCAGTCTGGAATTTTTCCAGTTCCGCTAGCCATTTCTCATTATGGTCTGTTAAATCAGTACTACTTTCCATACGGTGTTTTAAGTTACCGTAAGCCGTCTTAATTCTTTCCAGTCCGTTATTTGTGCTTTGTAATAACTCTTCACTGAAATTAATTGGATGACGGTAATGTACCGATAGCATAAAGAATCTAATTAACTGCGGATTATATTGCTTAATGATATCGTGAACTAAAATAAAGTTCCCCAATGACTTAGACATCTTCTCATTATTAATATTAATATATCCATTGTGCATCCAGTAACGTGCAAATGTTTTTCCAGTTAATGCCTCAGACTGCGCAATTTCATTCTCATGATGAGGAAATGCTAAGTCTTGACCACCAGCATGAATATCGATTGTATCTCCTAAGTATTTACGTGCCATTGCCGAGCATTCAATATGCCAGCCTGGACGACCTTTCCCCCAAGGGCTTTCCCAGAAGATTTCTCCTTCTTTAGCATCTTTCCATAAAGCAAAATCAAGAGGGTCTTGTTTCTTTTCTCCTACTTCAATACGCGCACCGTGACGTAAGTCTGCGATTGGTTGATGCGATAATTTACCGTATCCTTCGAATTCCTTCGTTCTAAAGTACACATCACCTTCTGATTCATATGCATATCCTTTATTCACAAGTTCTTGAATAAATTCAATAATGATATCCATATTTTCCGTTACACGCGGATGAACTGTTGCGTGTTTGCAACCTAGTGCCGTTACATCCTCAAAGTACGCTTCAACGAAACGGTCAGCAATTGTCGGCACATCTTCACCTAATTCATTTGCTGCTTTAATTAATTTATCATCTACGTCAGTAAAGTTGGACACATACTGCACATCATACCCTTTATATTCTAAATAACGGCGTACCGTATCAAATACCATAGGTGGTCTTGCATTCCCAATGTGAATATAGTTATAAACTGTAGGTCCACACACATACATCTTTACCTTATTTTCTTCTAATGGAGTAAACTCTTCCTTTTGACGTGTTAACGTATTATAAATGTGAATAGTCATTTTTATCCTTCCTTTCTACCTTTACTTCAAGTTGTTTTTTCAATTTATCAAGTTCTACTTCCATGACCTTTAACTTATCAAAAATTGGGTCTGGAAGGTCAGAATGATTTAATTCTTGACCGATTTTCACTCCATTTTGAATAACGACTCGGCCAGGTATACCTACAACTGTAGAATGTGCAGGGACTTCTTTTAATACGACAGAACCTGCTCCAATTTTAGAATTCTCTCCAACTGTAATAGAACCTAGTACTTTAGCACCTGTTGCAATTAATACATTATCCTGAATTGTAGGGTGCCTCTTTCCCTTTTCTTTACCCGTACCACCTAATGTAACCCCTTGATAGATCGTTACATTATCACCAATTTCGCACGTTTCTCCAATTACAACCCCCATTCCATGGTCTATGAAAAAACGACGACCAATTGTTGCTCCTGGATGAATCTCAATGCCAGTAAAGAAACGACTAACTTGTGAGATCCAACGTGCAATAAAGAAGAAATTTTTTTTATAAAAAGCATGTGCAATTCGATGGGCCCAAACTGCATGTAATCCAGAGTAAGTCAAAATGACTTCGAAATAACTTCTTGCCGCTGGATCCTGTTCAAAAACGACTTCAATATCTTCCCGAAGCCTCTTAAACATCGACGTTCCCTCCCCTTTATGGGCTGCTTTTTCGAGTGAACTAACTCCCTACTTATCTCCCTAAATCTTTATACACGTAGATAAAATTTATACTTACACCCAGTTTTACGGTATAAAAAAAGACGCCTCTGTCATATTGACAGAGACGCCTTATAAGCGCGGTTCCACTCTGTTTAGGCTAAAAAAGCCTCAAACTCATCTCTGATAACGGTGTACACCGCTTCTGCTTACTTTACGCCCTAAGACGTTTCGCAAAACAATTTACTGTTCAGCAGAAGACTCGAAGGGGCATTTCAAAAATCCGCTTATAAACCACTTCCAGCCTAAAGGTGGTTCTCTCTGTAAAAAGCCTGATTTTCTACTTCTCCTTCTCGTCGCTTTTCCTTATTAGGTTTTAAGTATACTTATTATATTTCTAAACCTAGAAAATGTTAACCAATTACTTTTTGAAGACGATTTAAAACTTTTTCTTTTCCAAGAAGTGCAATAGCATTCGGAAGCTCTGGACCATGTGTTTGACCAGTAGTTGCAACACGGATTGGCATAAATAAGTTTTTACCTTTATGACCTGTTTCCTTTTGAACTGCTTTAATAGCCGCCTTAATTGCTGCTGGTTCCATCGCTTCTAGTGCTTCTACTTGACCAGCAAATGCACGAAGTACTTCTGGTACTTGTTCACCTTTTAATACTTCTTGTCCTTCTTCTTCATAATCAACATGATCTTTGAAGAACATTTCAGAAAGCTCTACAATTTCAGCTCCAAAACTCATTTGTTCATGGTATAAAGCAATTACACCACGGATCCAATCTTGGTCTTGTTCACTTAAAGTTTCTCCCACACGTCCAGCTTTCACTAAATGCGGTAAACTTAACTCTACAACCGTATCTAAATCTTGCTTTTTCATATACTGGTTGTTCATCCATTTTAGTTTTTGAGAATCAAATAATGCAGGTGATTTTGATAAACGAGCTGCATCAAACATTTTGATAAACTCATCTTTAGAGAAGATTTCTTCTTCACCTACTGGTGACCAACCTAATAGCGCAATAAAGTTAAAGATTGCTTCTGGAAGATATCCAAGCTCTTTATATTGCTCAATAAATTGAATAATAGATTCATCACGCTTGCTTAATTTTTTACGACTTTCATTTACAATTAAAGTCATATGACCGAATTGTGGGATATCCCAACCGAAAGCTTCATAAATCATCATTTGTTTTGGCGTGTTTGAAATATGATCATCACCACGAAGTACATGTGTAATTTCCATTAAGTGATCATCTACTGCTACCGCAAAGTTATAAGTTGGGATTCCATCTTTTTTCACGATAACAAAATCACCAAAATCATTTGAATGGAATGCAACTTCGTCTTTTACGATGTCTTTGAATGTGTAATCACGATTAGCTGGTACACGGAAACGAATACTCGGAATACGTCCCTCAGCTTCAAATTCTTTCATTTGTTCTTCAGTTAAATCACGGTGGTTACCTGCATAACGAGGTGTTTCACCACGAGAAATTTGTCCTTCACGCTCTGCTTCTAGCTCTTCTTCTGTCATATAACATTTGTAAGCTAAACCACGCTCTAATAAATCTAGATATAATTTTTTATAAATATCTAAACGCTCTGTTTGACGATATGGTCCAAATTCACCGCCAACATCAACACCTTCATCCCAGTCCATACCGAGCCATTTTAAGTATTTTAATTGGCTTTCTTCTCCACCAGCCACGTTACGTTTTACATCAGTATCTTCAATACGAATAATAAACTTGCCATCTAAATGACGAGCAAATAAATAATTAAATAATGCCGTACGCGCATTTCCGATATGTAAGTGTCCTGTTGGACTTGGCGCATAGCGCACTCTCACTTGCTTTTCCATAATTGGTACACCTTCCATTCTTAATGTCTACACATTCTATAATTGTACAACAAAAAAATGTGATTATCCATCTTACGAATTAAAAACCATTATTTTTTCTGTAATAATACCACTGCTTGAGAAGCAATTCCTTCTTCCCTACCTGTAAATCCTAATTTTTCTGTTGTAGTTGCCTTTACATTAATGTTGTCTATAGACGTTTCTAACAGTTCACTAATACGTTTACGCATACTTTCAATATGCGGTGCCATTTTTGGCTTTTGAGCAATAATTGTACAATCTAAATTCCCTAACTCGTAACCTTGTTCACGCACAAATTCCCAAACTTTTTGCAACAATACAGCTGAATCTGCATCTTTAAAAGCTGGGTCTGTATCAGGAAAATGCTTTCCGATATCTCCTGCTGCAATAGCACCTAAACATGCATCAGCAATCGTATGTAACAATACATCTGCATCTGAATGGCCGATTAATCCTTTCTCGTGTGGAATTGTAATTCCGCCAATAATTAACGGTCTACCTTCTGCAAATTCATGCACGTCAAAACCTTGTCCAATTCGAAACATTCTTTACATCCTCCTTGAGCTAAACCACTGAGCTTTATGACTCTATATTATATCGATATCCTTACAAAGAAAAGCCCGGCCATTGCCGAGCTTTCCTTTGTTATACACCATCACGGCTATTTTTTCAGAACATGAAGGAAACTTTCAGCAATTAGTAAATCCTCTGGAGTCGTCACTTTAATATTATAGTAACTCCCTTCTACTACACCTACTTGCTTTCCAATACGTTCCACGAGACTTGCATCATCTGTACCAAGAAAACAGCTCTGTTTTGCACTTCTATGAGCTTCTAGCAAAAGAGAAACAGAGAACCCTTGCGGTGTTTGTACAGCCTTAAGCTGAGATCGTTCTACCGTTTCGACAACAACACCTTGCTCTACCTTCTTAACTGTATCCTTTACTGGCACTGCACAAATGGAAGCTCCATATTTTTCTGCTGCTGTTAATACATCTTGAATCACTTTATTCGTTACGAATGGGCGCGCTCCGTCATGTACAAGAACGTATTCAACATCACTCGCATGCTGAATCGCGTTATATACACTATCTTGTCTTTCGGCCCCACCCTGAATAAATTGTACCTGTTTTTCAATCGGATACTTCTGCATTAATTCTTCAAAATACGGGCGTTCCTCTTCGTTAATTGCCATAACAATACTTTTGCACGCTTTATCTCTTTCAAAAGCACGTAATGTATGAACGATAATCGGTACTTCATTTATAAGTAAGAACAACTTATTTTTGCCAGCACCCATCCGCTTTCCTTGGCCGGCTGCCGGAATAATTAATGTATACATATTAATAATCCTCTACCTATAATGCTTTTTCTAATAATTTACGTTTTGCGAAAATCATACGACCAGCTGATGTTTGTAATACGCTAGTAACCAGTACATTAAGTTGCGAACCTACATACTCTCTACCATCTTCTACTACAATCATCGTACCATCATCTAAGTACGCAACACCTTGGTTTTGCTCTTTACCATCTTTCACAACATAAACATTTAATTCTTCGCCAGGGAGTACAACTGGTTTAATTGCATTAGCTAAATCATTAATGTTTAACACTGTTACTCCTTGTAATTCAGAAACTTTATTTAAGTTAAAATCATTCGTTACTACAGTTCCACCGGTGATTTTTGCTAACTTTACAAGTTTGCTATCCACCTCTTGGATATCCTCGAAATCGCCTTCATAAATTTCTACCGGAATCGGCATCTCTTTTTGAATACGATTTAAAATGTCTAGTCCTCTGCGACCACGATTACGCTTTAAAGCATCGGAAGAATCGGCAATATGCTGAAGCTCTTCTAATACGAATTGTGGAATCACAATTGTTCCTTCCAAAAACTTCGTTTGGCAAATGTCAGCAATACGTCCATCGATAATTACACTCGTATCGAGAATTTTCCAATGAGTCGTAGATTTTTCTGCTTCTGCCTCTTCGTTCTCGCTATTATTTTTCTTCTTACCTCCGCGTTGGGGTAATGTAAATAATCCTAGCAATTCATTCCTCTTTTTAAATCCTACTTGGAATCCTAAATATCCAAGTAAAAGAGTGAAGAACACTTGCAATACCGTACTAATAACCGGAATTGTAAATTCACGAATCGGTATTAAAATTAAATATGCAACAATAAGACCAGAGATCAATCCTAATGTACCAAATAAAACATCTGCTACAGGCGCCTTTACAAGAGCCTCTTCAATATGCTTAATAAGTTGAACAATATAATCTACAAGCCAAAATGTTGTTAAAAATAAAATAATTGCACCAATAATCGCACGAACATACGATCCTTCCAATAAAGGAACAGCACCGATGTCTAATACATTAATAACTTTTGGGATTAAGTAAATCCCTAACGCTCCCCCGATCACTAGAAAGAAGAGCTGTACGATCCGTTTTAACATCCAACCACCTCCTACTCATTATTAACCATTGTTTCGCTAATCAAAACGCCGAATGCAAAAGCGGACGTGTTTTTTTATAAATAGTTTTATTTACCAATATATCATATCATATACCAAAAATGTTCTAGTGTCGTTATATTATGGAATCAATGTAATATTCTTAATTGTGTCTACTCATATATAGATGCTCTTGAATTCTTTTTAGGCCTTCTCGTATTTTCTTCGCCCTTACTTCCCCAATTCCTTCCACATCATCCAATTCATGAATAGTCGCGCGACAAACTCCTTGCAACGTTTTGAATCGATTAATTAAATTTTCAATGATAAGTGGCGGAACACGAGAGATTTTGCTTGTAATTCGATATCCCCTTGGCGTCACACTTTCTTCTAAACTGGTTTGCCCTGGGTAACCAAGTAATTTAACTAAATCACTATCCTCTAAAAGTTGTGTATTTGCAAGGTCCTGTAACTTTTTCAAAATTTGATGATGGTCTTGTGTTTTCTCCTGATGGTAATCTTTAATTAACAATGCTGCCTCTGCTTCTAAATCAGCTAGTAATTCTGTAAGCTGTAAACGAATTAACCTACCTTCTGTTCCTAGCTCATGAATATAGCTCAATATTTCATTTTTAATACGCAGTACCATTTCAACACTATGTAAAACGTGAACTACCTCAGACATTGTAACGACCTCTTCAAATTCTAGAATGCCCAAATTCGTAATACCATCATTCCATACAGCCTTATATTTTTCTAACGTTTGAATAGCTTGGTTTGCCTTTGTTAAAATAACCCCTATATCTTTTAGTGTATAACGTAAGTTCCCTTGATATAGCGTAATTACGTTACGTCTTTGTGAAATGGCCACAACAAGGCTGCCCGTCTGCTTCGCTACACGTTCTGCTGTTCGGTGACGCATACCGGTTTCAATAGAATCAATAGATGCCTCTGGAACTAACTGTGCATTCGCTATTAAAATTTTACTTCCCGTTTCATTTAAAATAAGTGCCCCGTCCATTTTTGCTAATTCATATAAACTAGCAGGAGAGAATGCACAATTAATGTGAAAACCACCATCCACAATACTTTTAATCTGCTCATTATATCCAAGAACAATTAGCCCCCCTGTTTGTGCGCGAAGTACATTATCTATCCCTTCACGCAGTGGTGTTCCTGGGGCCACGAGCTGTAAAATATTAATCATACTTTTGACACGTTGCTTATTTTCTTCCATAGCCTAGCCTCCTAATGTCAAACGAAGCGCTTCTCCTAAATTAGAAACACCTACAACCTCAATCCCATCCGGAATTGTCCATCCTCCTAAGTTTTTTCTAGGAATAATAACACGTTGAAATCCTAATTTAGCCGCTTCTTGTACACGTTGTTCGATTCTTGATACTCTTCTTATTTCTCCAGTTAATCCTACTTCTCCTATTACTGCATCAGTTGGTGCCGTAGATTTATCCCTAAAACTTGAGGCTATACTTAAAGCCACTGCTAAATCAATTGCCGGTTCGTCTAATTTCAAACCACCAGCTACTTTTAAATATGCATCTTGATTTTGCAATAGTAAACCTGTTCTTTTTTCTAATACTGCCATAATAAGCGAAACACGGTTATGATCAATTCCCGTCGCCATTCTTCGAGGATTTCCAAAACTAGTAGGGGAGATTAATGCTTGTATTTCTACTAAAACCGGTCTTGTTCCTTCCATTGAAGCAACTACTGTTGATCCTGCAACACCAACCGGCCTTTCCTCAAGGAAGATTTCAGAAGGATTTAAAACTTCCGCAAGACCAAGCTCTTTCATTTCAAAGATACCCATTTCATTCGTGGAACCAAAACGGTTCTTCACAGCCCGTAAAATACGATACGTATGATGTCGATCTCCTTCAAAGTAAAGAACTGCATCGACCATATGTTCTAACATACGAGGCCCTGCAATTGCTCCTTCTTTTGTCACATGCCCGACAATGAAAATAGGGATTCCTTTTGTTTTTGCAAGTTTCATTAATTCCGCTGTACATTCACGTACTTGTGCCACACTTCCTGGTGCTGACGTCACTTCAGGTAAATGTATCGTTTGAATAGAATCAATAACAACAAAAGCTGGATTCATCTCTTCAATATGTGCTGCAATACGCTGCAGGTCTGTCTCTGCTACAACAAATAGATTGCTACCCTTTACATGCAAACGATCTGCACGAAGTTTAATCTGCTTTGCCGACTCCTCACCCGATATGTATAATACATCATATGAAGAATCTGCTAATTGTGATGAAATCTGTAATAGTAATGTTGATTTTCCAATCCCAGGGTCTCCACCAATAAGCACTAAGGACCCATCTACAATTCCACCACCAAGCACACGATTAAACTCTTGAAATTCCGTTTCAATACGTGCCTCAGACTTTGTTTCTACTTCGGTAAGACGTCTTGGTTTTGTTACTTCCGTTTGAATTGCATTCGCGTAATTAAGGCGCCTAGATGATACAACTGGCTCCATTTCTTCAACAAGTGTATTCCATTGACCACATCCAGGACATTTACCCATATATTTTGGTGACTGATAACCACATTCTTGACATATAAATTTCGTTTTCTTTTTAGCCATACCTTTTTATAGTTCACTTCACTTTCGTCTATAAACGTTTATCCTTCTCGTACAAGAAAGAGGGCTATCGCGTAGCCCTCTTTGTTTGTCTATACTTATTTTACCTTTTCCGCACTATGAATGACAAATGATTCTCCTTCTACATCAAAGATAACTTTTTGTCCTTTCTCAATAGCACCTTTTAAAAGTTCTTCTGATAGTCTATCTTCTACATGTTTCTGAATTGCTCTGCGAAGTGGACGAGCGCCATACTCACGATCAAATCCTTTATCTGCAATAGCTGAAATTGCCCCTTCCGTTAAGTGCAATTCGATTTCTTGTTCTTTTAAGCGATTAACTAACTGATTTACCATAAGAGTTACAATCTCTTGAATATGTTTTTTCTCAAGCATATGGAATACGATAATTTCATCAATACGGTTTAAGAATTCTGGACGAAATGCCTTTTTCAGCTCATCCATTACTTTACCTTTCATATCCGAATAATCACGGCTTTCATCTTGTACATTAAATCCAAGATGTTTGTTACGTTTTAACGCCTCGGCACCAACGTTAGACGTCATAATAACAATCGTATTACGGAAATCAACTGTACGTCCTTTAGAATCTGTTAAACGACCATCTTCTAATACTTGTAGTAAAATATTAAACACATCCGGATGAGCTTTCTCTACCTCATCTAATAAGACAACTGAATATGGCTTGCGACGAACTTTCTCTGTTAATTGTCCACCTTCTTCATATCCAACATATCCTGGAGGAGAACCAACTAAACGGGAAGTAGAATGCTTCTCCATGTATTCTGACATATCGATGCGAATCATTGCATCTTCATCACCGAACATAGATTCTGCTAGTGCTCTTGCAAGTTCTGTTTTACCTACACCTGTTGGCCCTAAGAAAATAAATGAACCAATTGGGCGCTTCGGATCTTTTAATCCTGCTCTTGCACGACGAACAGCTTTTGCTACAGCTACTACTGCTTCATCTTGACCAATCAAACGATCATGGAGAATGGATTCTAAATTTAATAATTTATCAGTCTCTGTTTGTGCAAGTTTAGAAACTGGGATACGCGTCCATGTAGAAACGACATTTGCAATATCTTCTACCGTAACCTCTGAATTTTCTTTTCCTTGTTGCTCTTTCCATTGACGTTTTGTATCTTCTAACTTCTCACGTAAGCGTTGCTCCATATCACGTAAGGATGCAGCCTTTTCAAATTCTTGACTTTGTACAGCTGCATCTTTTTCTTTTCGAATCTCCTCAAGCTTCACTTCAAGCTCTTTTAAGTTTGGTGGTGTTGTATAAGAACGTAAGCGAACTTTTGAAGCAGCTTCATCAATTAAATCAATTGCTTTATCTGGTAAAAAGCGATCTGTAATATAACGATCTGAAAGTTTTACAGCTGCATCAATAGCGTCATCTGTAATAGATACACGGTGATGCGCCTCATAACGATCACGTAAACCTTTCAAGATTTGAATCGATTCTTCTAAACTTGGCTCATCAACATGAATTGGTTGAAAACGTCTTTCTAAAGCCGCGTCTTTTTCAATATATTTACGATACTCATCTAAAGTTGTTGCCCCAATACATTGTAACTCTCCTCGTGCTAAAGATGGTTTTAAAATATTCGATGCATCGATTGCACCTTCTGCTCCACCTGCACCAATTAATGTATGAAGCTCATCAATAAATAGAATAATATTGCCTGCTTGGCGAATTTCATCCATCACTTTCTTTAAACGATCTTCAAATTCACCGCGATATTTCGTTCCAGCTACCACTGTACCCATATCTAGTGTCATAACACGCTTATCTCTTAAAGTTTCAGGAACTTCATTATTTACAATTTGCTGTGCTAATCCTTCTGCAATTGCCGTTTTACCTACACCAGGCTCACCAATTAATACTGGGTTGTTTTTCGTTCTACGGCTTAATACCTCAATTACACGTTGAATTTCTTTACCACGTCCAATAACAGGGTCTAAGCGATTTTCACGCGCAACAACTGTTAAGTCCCTTGCTAAACTATCAAGTGTCGGTGTATTTGCATTTGATGCTGAACCACCTTGATGACCTGAACTAGCTTCATTACTTCCAAGAAGTTGTAAGACTTGTTGTCTTGCTTTATTTAGACTTACACCTAAATTATTTAAAACACGTGCGGCTACACCTTCACCTTCACGGATTAAACCGAGTAAAATGTGTTCTGTTCCAACGTAAGAATGGCCTAGCTTACGCGCTTCATCCATAGATAATTCAATAACCTTTTTAGCACGAGGTGTATAATGTACAGTTTGAGAAGCTTCTGTTCCACGCCCAATTAACGCTTCTACTTCTTTTTGAACTTTCTCTGGACTTAATCCAAGAGCAATTAATGCTTTTGCTGCAATTCCTTCACCTTCGCGTACAAGCCCAAGTAAAATATGTTCTGTTCCAATATTATTATGCCCAATACGAATTGCTTCCTCTTGAGATAAAGCTAATACTTTCTGTGCTCTTTCTGTAAATCTTCCAAACATCATAGAAATCGCCTCCTACTTGCGCTTAGTTTTTTTCAATACGTAATCGCTCACGGATTAAGGTTGCTCTTCGATAATCTCTTTCTTCTGGCCCTAAAGGTCCACCTGCGTATTGTTGTAAAATACCTGGTTGCGTAAGAACCATTAGCTCAGTCAAAATATTTCTCGATATACCTTTTATATATCCTAGATCAATACCAAGTCGTACATCCGATAAGCAATTGGCTGCTTCTGCAGATTGAATTAAACGACTGTTTGCTAGTATGCCGTAAGAACGATAAACCTTATCTTCAAGTTCAATACTTGAATTTTGTACAATTAATTCTCTAGCTATTTTTTCTTGCTGTATAATTTGTTGAATGACACTCTTTAAATCTGCAATAATATCTTCTTCAGACTTTCCTAGCGTCATTTGATTTGAAACTTGAAATATATTACCTAACGCTTCGCTACCTTCACCGTATATTCCTCTTACTACTAACCCTAATTTTTGAATTACTTGTATAATACGGCTAATTCTTTTTGTTAAAACCAGTCCCGGTAAATGAATCATCACAGAAGCTCTTAACCCTGTGCCAACATTAGTAGGACAACTTGTAATATATCCAAGTGACTCATCAAAAGCGTATTCAACTTCTTTCTCAATCCAATTATCTATTTGATTGGCGCTTTGAAGCGCCTCTGATAACTGTAATCCTGAAAATAGGCACTGAATCCGAATATGGTCTTCTTCATTAAGCATAACACTAATATGTTCACTTTCTGATAGTAGACATGCTCCATATTCTGTCCCTGCAAGATTTGGACTAATTAAATGCTTTTCGACTAAAACTCTCCTTTGAAGAGGGGTTAATTCATTCATCTTTAATAGTCCAAACTCCCCAAAGGACCCTACTGCTTTATTTATAAATTTCTTTTTGAATAATTCATGAATCTGTTTAGCTTCTTCTTCGTTTTGCATAGTGGAAAATTGATATTGTTTAAAATTACGAGCCAAACGAATTCGACTACTTAAAACAATATCAGAATCAGGGCCATCCCCCTTCATCCATGGACTAATTGCTTCGTTCATAATTTTGTCCAGTGACATAGAATTATTCCCCCTCCCTATGCTCACTAAGCTGTATTTCAAGACCTCGGATTTTATCCCTTACCTCTGCAGCTTTCTCAAATTCCTCTTTCTGTACGTATTGTTTCAGAATAAGTTTTAGTTCATCTAATTCTTTCTTTAAGTGGATATTTCCTTCTATACGTTCCGGAATTTTTCCACAATGTTCTGTATGCCCACCGTGAAGGCGTTTTAATAATGGCTTTAAATGCTCCTTAAATGTATCGTAACAAGAAGAACAGCCAAAACGTCCGACTTTTGTAAATTGTTCATATGTCATCTTACAATCTGGACACCTTACTATATCTGCATTTGAAAATCCATTTTTTCCTTCTTCAAACATTGTTGATTCACCGTGTAATAAACCAGCAAATAAATCATGAAATGAAAAGTTAGACTGCGATGATTGAAAGAAAGACGTATAGCCACTTTGCTCTGCACATTGCTCACAAAGATGAACTTCCGCCTTCTTCTCGTTAATTACTTTTGTATAATGTAAAGTTGCTGGTCTTATGTTACAGTTTTGACAAGTCATCACTATCCCCACCTTTACAACAGGAACGCTCTATCTCATGGTACTTTTCATACATTACTAGATTGTTCGCTTTCCTGAATCCATTTAAATAAAAGTGCATGTTCTTTTTCAAAACTTCTACAATATTTAACTGCTTTATCTTAGTTATCAATCTTTTACAAAAGTTATATTTATTTATATTTCAGTGTTCTTAACATTGCGCATAATATTCGAGCCCTAAGTTCATCTCGAGAAGGAACATCCATTGATAATACAGAACGGTCTATTACACTTAACATCAGTTTCGCTTCACGATTTGTTATGATTCCCTCTTCTATTAAACGTATAATCATACTTTCTGCATTCCCTTGCGCAACGCTATGATCAATCATATGAAGCATTTGATCAATAATGTCTATATCATCATGCAGTTTGACTTTTATAATGCGAATGTAACCTCCTCCACCACGTTTACTTTCTACTACAAATCCTCTTTCTAACGTAAAACGGGTATTGATTACATAATTGATTTGAGATGGTACGCACTCGAATCGATCCGCAATCTCATTTCTCTTGATTTCAATCACATTATTATTACTTAAGTCAATAACTTGCTTTAGATATTGCTCAATGATATCAGATATATTTCTCATTTATCCGCCACCTTTATTGACTTTGACTATCTTTGACTTTAATTATATACGTATTAATAAAATTTGCAACTCTTTTGCTTATTCACTATCCTAGCCACATTCCCCTGTATTTAAACAAAATATGAATACTTTAAACACATTTTTTATTACTATGGATTATAAAATAAAACACGAAAAAACACGAGTCATTTGACTCGTGTTTTAGTTGCTTGGCGACGTCCTACTCTCACAGGGACAAGGTCCCAACTACCATCGGCGCTAGAGAGCTTAACTTCCGTGTTCGGTATGGGAACGGGTGTGACCTCTCTGCCATCATCACCAAACTATGAAGGCATATTCCTTCAAAACTAGATAACATTTGCTACATATTATATGGTTAAGTCCTCGATCTATTAGTATTCGTCAGCTCCACATGTCACCATGCTTCCACCTCGAACCTATCAACCTGATCATCTTTCAGGGATCTTACTAGCTTACGCTATGGGAAATCTCATCTTGAGGGGGGCTTCATGCTTAGATGCTTTCAGCACTTATCCCTTCCGCACATAGCTACCCAGCTATGCCCTTGGCAGAACAACTGGTACACCAGCGGTGCGTCCATCCCGGTCCTCTCGTACTAAGGACAGCTCCTCTCAAATTTCCTACGCCCACGACGGATAGGGACCGAACTGTCTCACGACGTTCTGAACCCAGCTCGCGTACCGCTTTAATGGGCGAACAGCCCAACCCTTGGGACCGACTACAGCCCCAGGATGCGATGAGCCGACATCGAGGTGCCAAACCTCCCCGTCGATGTGGACTCTTGGGGGAGATAAGCCTGTTATCCCCGGGGTAGCTTTTATCCGTTGAGCGATGGCCCTTCCATGCGGAACCACCGGATCACTAAGCCCGACTTTCGTCCCTGCTCGACTTGTAGGTCTCGCAGTCAAGCTCCCTTATGCCTTTGCACTCTACGAATGATTTCCAACCATTCTGAGGGAACCTTTGGGCGCCTCCGTTACACTTTAGGAGGCGACCGCCCCAGTCAAACTGCCCACCTGACACTGTCTCCCGGGTCGATAAGACCCGTAGGTTAGAATTTCAATACAGTCAGGGCGGTATCCCACCAGCGCCTCCACCGAAGCTAGCGCTCCGGTTTCAATGGCTCCCGCCTATCCTGTACAAACTGTACCAAAATTCAATATCAGGCTACAGTAAAGCTCCACGGGGTCTTTCCGTCCTGTCGCGGGTAACCTGCATCTTCACAGGTACTATAATTTCACCGAGTCTCTGGTTGAGACAGTGCCCAAATCGTTACACCTTTCGTGCGGGTCGGAACTTACCCGACAAGGAATTTCGCTACCTTAGGACCGTTATAGTTACGGCCGCCGTTTACTGGGGCTTCAGTTCAGAGCTTCGCTTACGCTAACCCCTCTCCTTAACCTTCCAGCACCGGGCAGGTGTCACCCCCTATACTTCGCCTTACGGCTTCGCAGAGAGCTGTGTTTTTGCTAAACAGTCGCTTGGGCCTATTCACTGCGGCTTTCCGTTAAGAAAGCACCCCTTCTCCCGAAGTTACGGGGTCATTTTGCCGAGTTCCTTAACCAGAGTTCTCTCGCACACCTTAGGATTCTCTCCTCGCCTACCTGTGTCGGTTTGCGGTACAGGCACCTTTTATCTCGCTAGAAGCTTTTCTTGGCAGCGGGGAATCAAAGACTTCGCTCCATAAGGAGCTTCCCCATCACAGCTCAGCCTTCACGATAAGCGGATTTGCCTACTTATCAGCCTAACTGCTTGGACGTGCACAACCAATCGCACGCTTCTTCTATCCTTCTGCGTCCCTCCATTGCTCAAACGATAAAGAGGTGGTACAGGAATATCAACCTGTTGTCCATCGCCTACGCCTGTCGGCCTCGGCTTAGGTCCTGACTAACCCTGAGCGGACGAGCCTTCCTCAGGAAACCTTAGGCATTCGGTGGACGGGATTCTCACCCGTCTTTCGCTACTCATACCGGCATTCTCACTTCTAAGCGCTCCACCAGTCCTTCCGGTCTGACTTCACTGCACTTAGAACGCTCCCCTACCACTGATACCATTGGTATCAATTCGCAGCTTCGGTGGTGTATTTAGCCCCGGTACATTTTCGGCGCAGAGTCACTCGACTAGTGAGCTATTACGCACTCTTTAAATGGTGGCTGCTTCTAAGCCAACATCCTAGTTGTCTAAGCAACTCCACATCCTTTTCCACTTAATACACACTTTGGGACCTTAGCTGGCGATCTGGGCTGTTTCCCTCTTGACTACGGATCTTATCACTCGCAGTCTGACTCCTAAGGATAAGTCATTGGCATTCGGAGTTTGACTGAATTCGGTAATCCGATGAGGACCCCTAGTTCAATCAGTGCTCTACCTCCAAGACTCTTACACTTAAGGCTAGCCCTAAAGCTATTTCGGGGAGAACCAGCTATCTCCAGGTTCGATTGGAATTTCTCCGCTACCCACACCTCATCCCCGCACTTTTCAACGTGCGTGGGTTCGGGCCTCCATTCAGTGTTACCTGAACTTCACCCTGGACATGGGTAGATCACCTGGTTTCGGGTCTACGACCACGTACTAAACGCCCTATTCAGACTCGCTTTCGCTGCGGCTCCGCCTCTTCAGCTTAACCTTGCACGGGATCGTAACTCGCCGGTTCATTCTACAAAAGGCACGCCATCACCCATTAACGGGCTCTGACTATTTGTAGGCACACGGTTTCAGGATCTCTTTCACTCCCCTTCCGGGGTGCTTTTCACCTTTCCCTCACGGTACTGGTTCACTATCGATCACTAGGGAGTATTTAGCCTTGGGAGATGGTCCTCCCAGATTCCGACGGAATTTCACGTGTTCCGCCGTACTCAGGATACATTCAAGAGAGAACGAAGTTTCGACTACGGGGTTGTTACCCTCTACGACGGACCTTTCCAGGTCGCTTCGTCTACCTCGTTCCTTTGTAACTCCGTATAGAATGTCCTACAACCCCAAGAGGCAAGCCTCTTGGTTTGGGCTATGTTCCGTTTCGCTCGCCGCTACTCAGGAAATCGCATTTGCTTTCTCTTCCTCCAGGTACTTAGATGTTTCAGTTCCCTGGGTCTGTCTTCCATACCCTATGTATTCAGGTAAGGATACCATACCATTACGTATAGTGGGTTTCCCCATTCGGAAATCTTCGGATCAAAGCTTACTTACAGCTCCCCGAAGCATATCGGCGTTAGTCCCGTCCTTCATCGACTCCTAGTGTCAAGGCATCCACCGTGCGCCCTTTCTAACTTAACCAAACTAAAAATTAAAAAATATGAGCTACACTGTTATCTAGTTTTCAAAGAACATACATTTATATATGAGAGATAGTTCTCTCAAAACTGAACAAAACGAAACACGGAAACTTATATTGATGAACAGCGTTCATCAATTCTCCATAGAAAGGAGGTGATCCAGCCGCACCTTCCGATACGGCTACCTTGTTACGACTTCACCCCAATCATCTGTCCCACCTTAGGCGGCTGGCTCCATAAAGGTTACCCCACCGACTTCGGGTGTTACAAACTCTCGTGGTGTGACGGGCGGTGTGTACAAGGCCCGGGAACGTATTCACCGCGGCATGCTGATCCGCGATTACTAGCGATTCCAGCTTCATGTAGGCGAGTTGCAGCCTACAATCCGAACTGAGAACGGTTTTATGAGATTAGCTCCACCTCGCGGTCTTGCAGCTCTTTGTACCGTCCATTGTAGCACGTGTGTAGCCCAGGTCATAAGGGGCATGATGATTTGACGTCATCCCCACCTTCCTCCGGTTTGTCACCGGCAGTCACCTTAGAGTGCCCAACTTAATGATGGCAACTAAGATCAAGGGTTGCGCTCGTTGCGGGACTTAACCCAACATCTCACGACACGAGCTGACGACAACCATGCACCACCTGTCACTCTGCTCCCGAAGGAGAAGCCCTATCTCTAGGGTTTTCAGAGGATGTCAAGACCTGGTAAGGTTCTTCGCGTTGCTTCGAATTAAACCACATGCTCCACCGCTTGTGCGGGCCCCCGTCAATTCCTTTGAGTTTCAGCCTTGCGGCCGTACTCCCCAGGCGGAGTGCTTAATGCGTTAACTTCAGCACTAAAGGGCGGAAACCCTCTAACACTTAGCACTCATCGTTTACGGCGTGGACTACCAGGGTATCTAATCCTGTTTGCTCCCCACGCTTTCGCGCCTCAGTGTCAGTTACAGACCAGAAAGTCGCCTTCGCCACTGGTGTTCCTCCATATCTCTACGCATTTCACCGCTACACATGGAATTCCACTTTCCTCTTCTGCACTCAAGTCTCCCAGTTTCCAATGACCCTCCACGGTTGAGCCGTGGGCTTTCACATCAGACTTAAGAAACCACCTGCGCGCGCTTTACGCCCAATAATTCCGGATAACGCTTGCCACCTACGTATTACCGCGGCTGCTGGCACGTAGTTAGCCGTGGCTTTCTGGTTAGGTACCGTCAAGGTGCCAGCTTATTCAACTAGCACTTGTTCTTCCCTAACAACAGAGTTTTACGACCCGAAAGCCTTCATCACTCACGCGGCGTTGCTCCGTCAGACTTTCGTCCATTGCGGAAGATTCCCTACTGCTGCCTCCCGTAGGAGTCTGGGCCGTGTCTCAGTCCCAGTGTGGCCGATCACCCTCTCAGGTCGGCTACGCATCGTTGCCTTGGTGAGCCGTTACCTCACCAACTAGCTAATGCGACGCGGGTCCATCCATAAGTGACAGCCGAAGCCGCCTTTCAATTTCGAACCATGCAGTTCAAAATGTTATCCGGTATTAGCCCCGGTTTCCCGGAGTTATCCCAGTCTTATGGGCAGGTTACCCACGTGTTACTCACCCGTCCGCCGCTAACTTCTTGAGAGCAAGCTCTCAATCCATTCGCTCGACTTGCATGTATTAGGCACGCCGCCAGCGTTCATCCTGAGCCAGGATCAAACTCTCCAATAAAGTTAGTTTGTCTAGCATCTAAAAATAAAAATTGACGTTTCACGTTGTTTGTTTCGTTCAGTTTTCAAAGAACTAATGGTGGAGCCTAGCGGGATCGAACCGCTGACCTCCTGCGTGCAAGGCAGGCGCTCTCCCAGCTGAGCTAAGGCCCCAAACAAGTATCGGGAAGACAGGATTTGAACCTGCGACCCCCTGGTCCCAAACCAGGTGCTCTACCAAGCTGAGCCACTTCCCGAAAGAAAACGCGCCCGAGAGGAGTCGAACCCCTAACCTCTTGATCCGTAGTCAAACGCTCTATCCAATTGAGCTACGGGCGCATATGGTGCCGAGGGCGGGGGTCGAACCCGCACGGTGGTCACCCACCGCAGGATTTTAAGTCCTGTGCGTCTGCCTGTTCCGCCACCCCGGCATGTCATATTGAAAATTGGAGCGGAAGACGGGATTCGAACCCGCGACCCCAACCTTGGCAAGGTTGTATTCTACCACTGAACTACTTCCGCAAGACATGTTTGAGATATTTTATTAAAAGTGCGGGTGAAGGGAGTCGAACCCCCACGCCAAAGGCGCTAGATCCTAAGTCTAGTGCGTCTGCCAATTCCGCCACACCCGCATATTTCATTAAAATGGTGAGCCATGAAGGATTCGAACCTTCGACCCTCTGATTAAAAGTCAGATGCTCTACCAACTGAGCTAATGGCTCTCAAAATTAAAACTGGTGCCGACTAGAGGACTTGAACCCCCAACCTACTGATTACAAGTCAGTTGCTCTACCAATTGAGCTAAGTCGGCTAAATGGTGGAGGATGACGGGATCGAACCGCCGACCCCCTGCTTGTAAGGCAGGTGCTCTCCCAGCTGAGCTAATCCTCCGTTTGCCTGGCAACGTCCTACTCTCACAGGGACAAGGTCCCAACTACCATCGGCGCTAGAGAGCTTAACTTCCGTGTTCGGTATGGGAACGGGTGTGACCTCTCTGCCATCATTACCAGACTGTATTCATTTAAGACAAGAATTATTGTAACTCATTTAACTTCTAAAGTCAACAAGTTTTTTATATTCTTTCAAAACTAGATAACATTGCTTCATATTATATGGTTAAGTCCTCGATCTATTAGTATTCGTCAGCTCCACATGTCACCATGCTTCCACCTCGAACCTATCAACCTGATCATCTTTCAGGGATCTTACTAGCTTACGCTATGGGAAATCTCATCTTGAGGGGGGCTTCATGCTTAGATGCTTTCAGCACTTATCCCTTCCGCACATAGCTACCCAGCTATGCCCTTGGCAGAACAACTGGTACACCAGCGGTGCGTCCATCCCGGTCCTCTCGTACTAAGGACAGCTCCTCTCAAATTTCCTACGCCCACGACGGATAGGGACCGAACTGTCTCACGACGTTCTGAACCCAGCTCGCGTACCGCTTTAATGGGCGAACAGCCCAACCCTTGGGACCGACTACAGCCCCAGGATGCGATGAGCCGACATCGAGGTGCCAAACCTCCCCGTCGATGTGGACTCTTGGGGGAGATAAGCCTGTTATCCCCGGGGTAGCTTTTATCCGTTGAGCGATGGCCCTTCCATGCGGAACCACCGGATCACTAAGCCCGACTTTCGTCCCTGCTCGACTTGTAGGTCTCGCAGTCAAGCTCCCTTATGCCTTTGCACTCTACGAATGATTTCCAACCATTCTGAGGGAACCTTTGGGCGCCTCCGTTACACTTTAGGAGGCGACCGCCCCAGTCAAACTGCCCACCTGACACTGTCTCCCGGGTCGATAAGACCCGTAGGTTAGAATTTCAATACAGTCAGGGCGGTATCCCACCAGCGCCTCCACCGAAGCTAGCGCTCCGGTTTCAATGGCTCCCGCCTATCCTGTACAAACTGTACCAAAATTCAATATCAGGCTACAGTAAAGCTCCACGGGGTCTTTCCGTCCTGTCGCGGGTAACCTGCATCTTCACAGGTACTATAATTTCACCGAGTCTCTGGTTGAGACAGTGCCCAAATCGTTACACCTTTCGTGCGGGTCGGAACTTACCCGACAAGGAATTTCGCTACCTTAGGACCGTTATAGTTACGGCCGCCGTTTACTGGGGCTTCAGTTCAGAGCTTCGCTTACGCTAACCCCTCTCCTTAACCTTCCAGCACCGGGCAGGTGTCACCCCCTATACTTCGCCTTACGGCTTCGCAGAGAGCTGTGTTTTTGCTAAACAGTCGCTTGGGCCTATTCACTGCGGCTTTCCGTTAAGAAAGCACCCCTTCTCCCGAAGTTACGGGGTCATTTTGCCGAGTTCCTTAACCAGAGTTCTCTCGCACACCTTAGGATTCTCTCCTCGCCTACCTGTGTCGGTTTGCGGTACAGGCACCTTTTATCTCGCTAGAAGCTTTTCTTGGCAGCGGGGAATCAAAGACTTCGCTCCATAAGGAGCTTCCCCATCACAGCTCAGCCTTCACGATAAGCGGATTTGCCTACTTATCAGCCTAACTGCTTGGACGTGCACAACCAATCGCACGCTTCTTCTATCCTTCTGCGTCCCTCCATTGCTCAAACGATAAAGAGGTGGTACAGGAATATCAACCTGTTGTCCATCGCCTACGCCTGTCGGCCTCGGCTTAGGTCCTGACTAACCCTGAGCGGAC
>NZ_CM127843.1:32500-80000 GCF_052805735.1 Bacillus sp. N6 | reverse complement strand
CTCAACTAGAAAAACTGCCAGCAACTAACTGGCAGTTCTTCTTTCTTTCACGTAATTATAGGAAGTGTGTAGAAGAATGTCAATCTTCTCCGTCCTCCTTATTAACCAACGTAAATTGTTTGTTGTTTCGCCTCTACTTCTTCTACAAATGCACCTAATACATTCGCAAGGTCTTCACGCGTGTTGCAAGTATTGATACCATTACGCACACTCGCATTACCACGAACACCTTTTAAATACCAAGCCGCATGCTTTCTCATCTCTCTTACAGCAACATTTTCGTTCTTTAAATCGATAAGACGATCTAGATGCAACATACATACATCAATTTTCTCACGGACTGTTGGTTCCGGCATTAATTCACCTGTCTCTAAATACTTTACCGTACGATAAATCATCCATGGATCACCAAGAGCTGCACGACCAATCATAACACCATCTACACCAATCTCATCAAGCATACGCTTCGCATCTTGCGGTGTTTCGACATCACCATTTCCGATAACCGGGATATTCACAGCTTGCTTTACTTGTTTAATGATATCCCAATCTGCTTTCCCTTCATACATTTGCACTCGCGTACGTCCGTGAACCGCCACAGCTTGTCCGCCAGCACGCTCAACAGCTCTAGCATTTTCTATTGCGAAAATATGTTCTTCATCCCAACCAATACGCATTTTAACCGTAACCGGCTTTTCAACAGCATCTACAACCGCTGCTACCATTTCGTATATTTTATTTGGATTTAGAAGCCACCTTGCCCCCGCATCACATTTAACGATTTTCGGTACTGGGCAACCCATATTAATATCAATAATGTCTGCTGTCGTATATTTATCTACGTATTTCGCAGCATCTACAAGCGTTTCTTTCTCTCCACCGAAAATTTGTAAACTTAATGGTTTTTCTCTCTCATCAATATATAACATATCTAATGTTCTTTTGTTATTCAGTAATATTGCCTTATCACTTACCATTTCAGCACAAACTAAACCTGCACCAAATTCTTTAACTGTTAAACGGAATGCAGAGTTACACACTCCCGCCATCGGTGCTAATACAACCGGATTTTTCATCTCAATATTTGCAATCTTTAACAATCAACCTACTCCTTCCTGCACAGTCACTTTGGCATTAATTCATCTATCGAAACATTTAACGCCTTAGCAACTTCTACTACAAAATCTTGAGAAGGCGATCGATTCCCTCTCTCAACTTCACCTAAAACAGATACTGATACCCCTAATTCTTTAGCAAAACCTTCTTGCGTATAGCCTTTTAGCTTTCGAAAAGCACGAATGCGTCTTCCCCATTTTTCTGCTTCCATACCGTTACTCCCTCTCGCCTTTTCATTTCTTCTACTTGTGAACGTGAAATGTTTTGTTTTATATCTTGATTAATCTCTAACAACGGAACGATAACAAAAGCTCTTTCGAACATCCGCGGATGCGGAACAATAAGATTCTCTGCTTCAATATTCTCTTGATTATAAAGTAAAATGTCAAGGTCGATAGTCCTCGGCCCCCACCTAATTTCCCTTTTTCTTCCTAGGTCATTTTCTACTTTTTGTGTTACTTTCAATAATTCTTGCGGTGATAAATTGGTAGAAATTTTTATAACTAAATTTAAAAAACAACTTTGGTCAGTATAGCCAACTGGATCAGTTTCATACACTGACGAAACATCATCAACTTGAATATACGGACTTTTATTTAAAAACTGAATGGCTTCAGTTAAATACGTATAACGCTCTCCAATATTTGACCCTAATGCAATGTACGCTATATTATTCATGGACGTTCTCTCGTAATTTCTACTGCTACAGCGCGATAATGGCCCGGTATCGGCGGATCTGGTTTAATCACCTTAATTGTACACCGTGAAATACTTTTATATTGCTTTAATATATCTGCAGCAATATTTTCAGCGATACTCTCCACAAGCTTATACTTTCTATCCTCAACAACTTTTCTACATAATTCGAAAAGCTCTCCATAATTGACCGAATGCTCTAAGTCATCACTTTCCCCTGCACGCTTTAAATCCAACTCCACCGTTAAGTCAACTTTAAATCTCTGACCTAATCTATTCTCCTCTGGAAACACACCATGATAACCATAAAATTCCATATCATGGATATAAATTTTATCCAATTACCTTACCCCCTTACCAATCATCGCATCCATCATTTTAGCCATACGCGCCATTTCTTTCACATCATGGACACGAACAAACTCACAGCCCTTTTCAATACCAAGACAAACAGTAGCTCCCGTTCCCTCAAGGCGTTCCTCTACTGGCAAATCTAATACGTGCCCAATAAAGGACTTTCTCGAAGTACCTAAGAGAACCGGATAACCTAGCACATTTAACTGTTCTAAATTACGCATCGCCTCTAAGTTCTGCTCCGGTGTTTTAGCAAAACCGATACCTGGATCTAAAATAATATTCTCATCTCGCACACCAGCATTTTTAGCAATTTTAATACTGTCATACAAATCAGCCATCATATCCGCCATTAAATTACGATAATTCATATTATCACGGTTATGCATTAAAATGATGGGTACATCATAATGGGCTGCGACTTCAGCAATTTTCGGCTCCGCCTTCGCCCCCCAAATATCATTAATAATATGAGCACCAGCCTCAATTGCTTGCTTTGCAACTTCAGCTTTATATGTATCGATAGATATAGGTAATTTTACTTCTTTTGAAACTGCTTGAATCATCGGGACGACTCGCTTTATTTCTTCTTCTACTGATACTTTAGCAAAACCTGGGCGAGTAGATTCGCCACCAATATCAATAATATGAGCACCTTCACCTTGCATTTCTTTTGCGTGACGTACCGCAGCATCTACCTCGTTGTAACTCCCACCATCAGAAAACGAATCTGGTGTTACATTTAAAATCCCCATAATTAATGTCTTTTCATTTAAATTCAATGTATATTCGCCGCAGCGTAAATCATAATCCCACTTCAAACTACACATCTCCTCTTCGTAATTCATTTCTGCTCCATAATTTCTCTCTTTGCATTCCATAAAGGTACATTAAACTTTTTGTAACCACTCCTACTTTACCCGGGAAATCCTGCGCTTCTATACGATAAAGCGGAACAATTTCTTGAATGGAGTTTGTTACGAAGACTTCATCCGCTGAAAGTAGCTCATCTTTTGTAAAGAAACCTTCCTTTACTTCTATATTTAATTCTTCAGCACTCTTTATAATAAACGCACGAGTGATACCATTTAAAATACCTGTCTCTAACGAAGGTGTATATAAAACATCACCTTTCACAAAAAATAGATTCGAAACAATACCCTCTGCAACATAACCTGCTTCAGTAAGGAAAATACCTTCCTTGCTCACAACATTTCCAATTTCACGCTTACCTAAAATATTATTTAAATAGTGATGAGACTTCAGGCGAAATGTCCCTTCCGGTGTATTTCGCACTTGTTTTAAAATAACACCTTCTTTTTCTACTACATCTCCTGGAGCTGTTAAAGGTTTTATAAAAACAATAACCGAAGGCTCTTCGTATATTTCCGTTTGTAATCCTATTTCATCTATACCCGCCGATACATTAAAACGTACATATGCATGCTTCAATTCATTCTTAGCGAGTAAATCTTTCAAAATAAGCATCACATCATTTTTTGTCATTGTCCATTTAATTTGCAATGTATCCAGTGCCTCTATTAAACGGTCATAATGATCATCCAATAAGAAAGGATGACCATTATAAATACGAAACGTTTCAAACACTCCAAGACCATATAAATAACCATGATCATAAGGAGAAATTCTCGCTTCACTTGCTTCTACATACTGACCATTTACGTAAATTAACATAATGTCGCACTTGGACTGTATTTACGAATGAAATTCTGCAATAACTCTTTCCCATGAGAAGTCATAATAGATTCCGGATGGAATTGCACACCCTCTATCGGCAATGTCTTATGACGAAGTGCCATAATTTCCCCTTCCTCCGTCCAAGATGTTACCTCTAAGCAATCTGGTAACGTCTCTTTCTTAACAATAAGGGAATGATAGCGCGTCGCAGTAAACGGATTAGGAATATCCGAAAAAATCGTCTTTCCATCATGATGCATAAGCGAAGTTTTCCCATGCATTAATCGCTCTGCACGAACAACCTCTCCACCAAACACTTGTGCAATAGATTGATGCCCTAAACAAACTCCAAAAATCGGAATCTTCCCCGCGAAGTATTTAATAACTTCCATACTAATCCCCGCTTCATTAGGACTACATGGACCTGGAGAAATCATTAGAAAATCCGGTTTCATATTCTCGATATCTGAAATCGTCACTTCATCGTTACGTTTAACAACGAGCTCTTGTCCAAGTTCTCCAAGAAACTGCACTAAATTAAATGTAAAAGAATCATAATTATCAATCATTAATATCATTTCTCTCACCTAACCGTTTCTTCGCTACGTTCTTTTGCACGCCATAAAGCAATCGCCTTTTTTAACGACTCTTTATATTCATTTTCCGGATTTGAATCAATTACAATTCCCGCCCCCGCTTGTACATGAGCTTTTCCATCTTTAGCAAGAAGTGTTCTAATTACAATATTCAATTCTGTATCTCCAGAATAACCAATCCAACCGATTGAACCTGTATAAATCCCTCGGCGAACAGGTTCTAATTCCTCAATAATTTCCATTGTACGTATTTTCGGGGCACCAGTAATTGTTCCACCAGGGAATACAGCCTTCACTAAATCAAAAGCATCTTTATCTTCTTCCACCTCACCACGCACATTAGAAACAATATGCATAACATGTGAGTATTTCTCAATTACCATAAATTCATCTACTTCTACAGTGCCATATTTACAAACACGCCCTAAATCATTTCTTTCTAAATCCACAAGCATTACATGCTCTGCTCTTTCTTTTTCGTTCTCAATTAATTCTCTTGCTAATTCTTCATCCTCTTGCTCATCCGCGCCTCTAGATCTCGTTCCAGCAATTGGTCTTGTACTTACTTCAGTTCCTTGTTTCTTAATTAACAACTCTGGCGATCCACTAACAATTTGAAAATCCCCAAGCTCCAGGTAACCCATATATGGAGATGGATTAATTTCACGAAGACTTGTATAAATTTCTAGTGGATGCGTTTGTAAAGTTCTTTCTTGTCTCGTCGACAAGTTTACTTGGAACACATCACCCGCCCCAATATATTCTTGAATACATTCAACTGCCTTCATAAAGCCTGTTTCTGTAAAGGCAACCGCTTCATTTTTCTTTTTAGGACGTTCAAACGGCATAGTCACTTCAGGCACTTCTGCCACCCAAAGATCCTTCCATTCATTTAAACGTTCTTCTGCTTCTGCATGCTTATCTACATAATGTGTAATAATCCACAATAGCTTTTCTTTTTGATCATAGACAAACACATCGTCAAATAATAAAAAGTATATATCGGGTATATTCAGATCATCCTCTGCAAGAGAAGGGAGTTTTTCGATATAACGGATACAATCATAACTAAAGTAGCCAATTGCACCACCTTGAAAAGGCGGGTACTCTGGATTGTAGTCTGTTTTCCATTTCTCCATATATTCTTGCATTAAATCTAATGGATTCCCTCTTTTTATTGTTTCCTTACCGCTTTCACTTATATGTAACTTTTCACCCTTCCCTTGGATTACCGCTACCGGGTTTAAACCCACTATGTTATAACGACCGCCACGTCCACTTTCCAGCAAAATATGTTGCGGCTTATCCTGAGAAAGAAATTTATATTGCTTAAAGAAATCTAACTGATATGGAATAGAAAGCGCTAAAGATTTTCTTCGTTGCATATCAACACCCCGTCTTCTTTTATCCCACCCTCTTAGATGAACCAGCTCCAACTACATAAGTTATTTATATAGAGATTGATTATACTCGAAGGCTAGTGAAAATAATTTAATTATACTACCTCTTATTTTACATGAAGTTTTCTAGTCATTCACTCTTTTCCTATTTCCAATCCAAAAAGAAAAAGCATCCTTTTTCAAGGATGCTTTTTCAATCGCATTTAATTATGATTCAAATTGATAAAGTGGTGTACTTAAATAACGTTCACCGTTACTCGGGATAATAACAAGTACCTTTTTCCCTTTACCTAACTTTTTCGCAACTTCTGTTGCTGCATAAATAACTGCGCCTGAAGAGATACCAACTAAAATACCTTCCTCTTTAGCCACTCTTCTCGCATATTCAAATGCTTGCTCTGTTTTCACTTGAATAATTTCATCATATACTTCTACATCCAACGTCTCCGGAACAAATCCCGCCCCAATTCCTTGGATTTTATGTGGACCTGGTTTCCCACCAGATAATACTGGTGAATCTGCAGGTTCTACTGCATAAATTTTAATATCTTTATACGCTTCCTTCAGCACTTCACCAGCACCAGTAATCGTTCCACCTGTACCAATACCTGCAATAAACGCATCTAATTGGTCGCCCATTTGTTCAATAATTTCTGGACCTGTTGTTAAACGGTGAATTTCTGGATTTGATTGGTTTTTGAACTGTTGTGGTATAAAGTAGCCATGCTCTTTCGCTAATTCAGTCGCTTTACGAATTGCTCCACCCATCCCTTCAGGACCTGGAGTCAATACTAATTCAGCACCGTAAGCACGTAATAAATTACGACGCTCAATACTCATTGTTTCTGGCATTACTAAAATTGCATTATATCCTTTAGCAGCCGCTACCATCGCTAAACCAATCCCTGTGTTACCACTTGTTGGCTCAATGATTGTATCGCCCTCTTTTAACAATCCCTTTTTTTCAGCATCTTCAATCATAGCTAGTGCAATACGATCTTTAACGCTACTCCCTGGATTCATAAATTCTAGTTTTAAGTATATATCTGCGCTGTCTGATTCTACGATGCGGTTCAACTTAACGATCGGCGTTTTCCCGATTAATTCTGAAACTGATTGTGCCACTCGCATTCCTGTCACTCCTAACACCGAGTATTTTTATTGGTTTTATCTATATTTAGATTTTGTCAGAAAATTCCCTGTTTGTCAATCTATTCGGAGGGTTAATCCCCTTATTACAAATTCTCAATTAAATTTGTAATATCTTCTTTAGAGAACTTGTATCGTTCATTACAGAAATGACAATGAACTTCTGTTTCTTCTTCTTCTTCTTCACGAATTTGCTCTAACTCTGTTTTACCTAAACTAATTAACACACTCTCAATACGTTCACGTGAGCACGTACAATTAAATTGAACATCCATTGTTTCTAATACTTTTACTTTATCTTCTCCAAGGACTGCATATAGTAGCTCTTCTGGAGAAAGACCTTGTTCGATCAATGTTGATACAGGCGGGATTTTTTGCAAACGATCTTCAATGAATGAAATTGTTTCTTCCTGTGCGCCCGGCATAATTTGAAGGATAAATCCACCCGCCGCTAATACGCTGTCATCTCCATTTACAAGTACACCCACACCAACAGAAGAAGGCGTCTGCTCAGAAACTGCGAAATAATACGTGAAATCTTCCCCTAGTTCTCCCGAAACGATTGGAGATTGACCGATAAACGGCTCACGCATACCAATATCTTTAATTACTGTTACAAACCCTTCTGTACCTACCGCTTGATATACACGTAATTTCCCTTGTTCCGTTCCTTCAAAATCAACATGTGGATTCGTTACGTAGCCACGTACATCCCCATTTGCATGAGCATCTACTAAGATAGGGCCAATCGGACCATTACCTTCTACCTTAATCGTTAACTTTTGATCACCTTTTAACATCGCACCCATCATTGTACCTGCAGTTAAAGAACGACCAAGTGCCGCCGAAGCTGTTCTCCATGTATCATGACGTCTTTGTGCCTCACTTACTGTATTCGTTGTGCGTACACTATACGCACGTACTTCTCCATCAAACGCTAACGCTTTTACTAAATAATCTTTCATACTTATTTATTCACCTTTCTCATGCTGTAAATTTGCATTACGCTCATATAACATATACAAGCCTTTTAACGTTAAAAATGGATCTACAATATCAATTACATTCGATTCTTCTGAAATTAATTTCGCCAATCCACCTGTTGCAATAACTTTCGGTTCTTGTTTAGCTTCTTCTTTCATACGCTTAACAATACCTTCCACTTGTCCTACATAACCATAAAGAATACCTGATTGCATCGCACTTACTGTATTCTTCCCAACAACACTGCTCGGTTTTGTAATTTCAATACGAGGAAGTTTTGCTGCCCTACTATATAAAGCCTCTGCTGAAATCATAATTCCTGGCGTAATAACTCCACCCATATAATGCTTTTCTTCATTAATATAACAATATGTAGTAGCCGTACCAAAATCAACAATAATAAGTGGACTTCCATACAATTGGATTCCCGCTACTGCATTTACAATTCGATCTGCGCCTACTTCACGTGGATTTTCATATTTAATATTTAGCCCCGTTTTTATTCCAGGCCCTACTACAAGCGGTTTAATTTTAAAATATTTTTCACACATACGTTCTAAAGCGAACATAATTGGTGGTACGACTGAAGACACAATAATACCTTTCACATCTTCAAACGAAAGACCCTCATGATCAAGTAACTGTTTTACAAGCATTCCATATTCATCTTCTGTCTTATGACGATCTGTTTCCATGCGCCAATGCTGACGAAGTTCCCCCTCTTCAAACACGCCTAGTACAGCATTTGTGTTCCCTACATCCAATACAAAAATCATATTCTCACCACTTATCTTATTTAATCTATATTTGTGTAGTATGTATAAAACTTATAAAAACATCATATCACACATACTTATATAATCAGCTTTCCTATCCTCATCATTTTACAAAAAGATTGCTCTCTATTTCAATTTTTAATACTAGTTTTACTTAAATTACTTTACCCACTAAGCCCTTAATAGTAATTAACAAAAATCTTAACAAACAAAAAAGGAGTGACGATAGTCACTCCTTCATTTCTTACTTATCTTCTTTATCTTCATCGTCTTTCTTCATATTGATGTTTACTTTCACATCATCTGAAGATGTTGGACGCTCAGGTAATCTGCCATAATCATATAAATGATTAATTTGCTCTGCGTCTAATGTTTCTACTTCAAGTAACGTTTTCGCGATAATATCAAGCTTATCTCGTTTTTCAGTAAGAATATGTTTCGCACGAGCATAACATTCTTTAATAATTGTTTGCATTTCCACATCAATTTCATGTGCGATTGCATCACTGTAGTTTTGTTCTGAATGGAAGTCTCTTCCTAAGAATACCTGACCACCTTGTGAGCTACCAAATTGCATCGGTCCAAGCTTATCACTCATACCGAATTCCGTAACCATACGTCTTGCAATACCAGTTGCACGTTGGAAATCGTTGTGAGCACCTGTACTTGCTTCACCAAATACAATCTCCTCAGCTACTCGACCACCAAGTAAACCAGTGATTTTATCAAGTAACTCTGGCTTTGTCATGAAGTAACGATCTTCCTTCGGAAGCATTACCGCATATCCACCAGCCTGACCACGAGGGACAATTGTTACTTTATGAACGACATCAGCTTCATCAAGAACAACACCAATTACAGTATGGCCTGCTTCATGGAAAGCAACGATATTACGTTCTTTTTCAGAGATAACACGGCTTTTCTTAGCTGGACCTGCAATAACACGATCCGTTGCTTCATCGATATCACTCATGTCAATCTTCTTCTTATCTCGACGTGCAGCTACTAAAGCAGCTTCGTTTAATAAGTTTTCAAGATCCGCACCAGAGAATCCTGGTGTACGAGTCGCAATTGCTCTTAAATTAATATGCTCATCAAGCGGTTTATTACGCGCATGTACTTTCAGTACAGCTTCACGGCCATTTACATCTGGACGATCTACTGTAATTTGACGGTCAAAACGACCTGGACGTAATAACGCTGGGTCAAGAATGTCTGGACGGTTTGTCGCAGCAATGATAATAATACCTTCGTTTGCACCGAATCCATCCATTTCAACAAGTAACTGGTTCAATGTTTGCTCACGCTCATCATGACCACCACCAAGACCTGCGCCACGTTGACGACCTACTGCATCAATTTCATCAATGAAAATGATACAAGGAGCATTTTTCTTTGCATTTTCAAATAAATCACGTACACGTGATGCACCGACACCGACAAACATCTCTACAAAGTCAGAACCACTGATAGAGAAGAATGGAACGCCAGCCTCACCTGCAACAGCACGTGCTAATAAAGTTTTACCTGTACCTGGAGGTCCAACTAATAGGACACCCTTCGGAATACGGGCACCAACTTCAGAAAACTTACGAGGGTCTTTTAAGAATTCAACTACCTCGACAAGTTCTTGTTTCTCTTCATCCGCCCCAGCAACATCTCTGAAACGAACTTTTTTCTTTTCATCATTATATAACTTCGCCTTACTTTTCCCGAAGTTCATAACACGGCTACCGCCGCCTTGAGCCTGGTTTAATAAGAAGAAGAATAAAATGAAGATGATGACAAACGGAATGATTGAAGTAAAGAATGTTACCCAAGCACTTGTTTCTTCTGCTGGTTGATACTTAACTTCGGCACCTTTCGCTTTATCATTGATTTTCTTTTGTAATTCCTCAGTATTTGGTGCATAAGTAACAAATTGTTCTCCTTGGCTAGAGTTATTGAATTGTCCTTTTACCTCAAATACACCATTTTTCGGTTGAAGTTGCACATTACGCACTTCACCGCTTTCTAGTTTAGTAATGAATTTGTCGTAGCTAACTGATGTCGTTTTTTGTGTCGAACCATTAAAATAGCTCACGATTCCAATTACTACTAAGAATATCAGTAAATAAAAGATGGTATTACGGAAGATACGATTCATTCCTAACCTCCTCTCACGGCATAAACACTATAGTAAATCGTAACATAGAAAAACTTTCCTATACAATTGTAAAGCCTGTATTTAATTAATTTGAGTAAACGCTTGGTTTTAATACGCCTACATAAGGAAGATTACGGTACTGCTCTTTATAATCTAATCCATATCCTACTACAAATTCATGTGGAACAGTAAATCCAACATAATCCGCTTTCAGATCAACCTTACGGCCTGTTGGCTTATCTAATAATGTAACAATTTTTACAGACTTCGCTTTACGATATTTGAATAAGTCTACTAAGTAGCTTAGTGTAAGACCACTATCAATAATATCTTCGACGATTAAAATATCGCGACCTTCTACAGAAGTATCAAGATCTTTTAAAATTTTCACTTCGCCTGTTGAAACTGTAGAATGACCATAACTAGATACAGCCATAAAATCCATTTCAAGATATGTATCTGTTCTCTTTAATAAATCTGCCATAAATGGCATTGCGCCTTTTAATACACCAATTGCAAGAGGTACTGTGTTTTTATAATCCTCTGCAATAACTGCACCTAGTTCGCGCACCTTTTCTTGTATTTGTTCTTCAGAAATTAATACTTTTTCGATATCTTGATTCATCATTTCATTATCCTCCCGGAAGACTCCTTGCTTTTGTAGTGAATAATCATATATTTACCCTTCTTTGCCATCTCTTTCGAAATTGCAAATGCAGATCGCTTCAACAAGGGTACCCAAATAATGTTCCCACTTGCATCACAAACGACCGGCCATTCTTCTCTTTTTTCTTTTGGTACTTTCGCTTCGATAAAAATAGCTTTTATCTTTTTCGTGCCATCCATACCTTGTATTGACATGCGATCTCCATTTTCCCTAGAACGAATACGAAGTGGATATGATATATCATTATACTTAGCAACAAATACTGTTTCATTCATGTTACTTGGTATATCTTCGCTCACCTCTGTTACAAATTCATCCCCGTTCAATAGTGTAATGGTCCCGGGTACTGATAAATCTTGCAAAAAAGGAGAGACAATTTCTTGTTTAAATCTAAAGCTACACTCCTCGTATGTGCGAACAATTTTCAAATCACCTGGAAAATCAAGTGAACCTGAAGGTTGTGTCCGCTTAAAAAACTCAATCACCTTGTCAATATGTATAGAAGAAAGAGAAGATGGAATCTTATATTCATAAAGATAGTTTAATATTAGTTGAATCCCTCTTCTTTGTAAAGGCATAGACATGGATTCAAAGGCAGGAATTGATAAGCTAATTTGTTTATCACTTTTTTT
Organism: Bacillus sp. N6; assembly: GCF_052805735.1. Lineage (NCBI taxonomy): Bacteria > Bacillati > Bacillota > Bacilli > Caryophanales > Bacillaceae > Bacillus > Bacillus sp. N6. The sequence continues at coordinate 67,786 of NZ_CM127843.1, read as the reverse complement.
TGTAATTACTTTATTCATTTTCTCAAAAGCTAATTCCTGCAAATAAGCCTCATCCTCTTGCATCTGCACGCTAAATTTTTGGAATTTCTCATGCATTTGTGGATTTTCTTCTTTTAAGTGAGGAAGGACATATTTACGTAATCGATTCCTTGTATATACTTCCTTTTTATTACTCGGATCTATACGTGGAATTAAATTTAGCTTATTACAGTAATCAACAATTTCTTCCTTCGTTACCCCAAGTAACGGCCTAATTAAATATCCATTATGAAAAGGACGCTTCACTGCAATTCCTGCATATCCTTTCGGAGTACTCCCTCTTACAAGACGCATTAAAATTGTCTCGACTTGATCATCTCCATGATGTCCAAGAGCAACATATCTTGCATCATATTTCTTCATTATTCTTTCCAAAAATGCATATCTGCATTCTCTAGCAGCAACCTGTGCATTCATTCCGTATTGCTGTTGATATTGTGATACATTAATCCTTATCGTTTCACAAATAATTCCCAGTTCTTCACAAAGGTCCTGCACAAACTGTAAATCCTCATGAGATTCATCACCTCTAAACATATGATCCACATGAGCTACTACAATTCCCAACTGTTTTTCCGCTCTTTTTTCTAATAAATAATATAAAAGGGCTAACGAGTCAGGACCACCAGAAACTCCCACAACAATTGTTGAATCATTCTTTAATACATCATGCTGCTTTACAAAGTCATCTACTTTTTCAACAAATGTATCTTTCAACTTCGCAATCACCTTTCATTAAACAAGAACAGCAACGTTAGTTACCTTGTCTATAATGGTACAACTTTTACAAACATTGTGCAAAAAAAAGATATACAAAAATTACATTTTTATCTTACATCCTCCGTGTATATTCATAAAATCAATAACATTACCTTTTCCCACAAAAAAACCTAGGTATTCACCTAGGTTTTTAAAATCAAATTATAGATAAACATTCCACTTATATTTTACTGCGCCTGCATTCCTACAATCGGAATCGTAGCCCACTTCGGCATATTTTTCTTCACTTTTGCCACCACAATAGTCATATCATCATTTATATAACCATCACAAGAGCGAATCACTTCTTCCATAATGATATCAGCAATTTCTTGCGGGTCTTCGGTTTGCAATTCTTTAATTTTCCGCTTCATCCATAATTCATGATTCTCTACATGCTGCGCGCCCTCAAAAATCCCATCGCTCATCATAATAAGGATATCGCCCGTTTTTAATTGTTCACCCACCACATCAACTTCAACATCTTCGATGATTCCCATCGGCAAATTACTTGCTTCAATTTTCAAAATATTATTCGCGCGTTTAACAAAACTCGGCGTTGATCCAATCTTTAAAAACCTAGCACTCGCATCCCGCAAATCTACCATAGCTAAATCTAATGTTGTAAACATCTCTTCTGTCGTTCTCAAAGAAAGGATTGAATTGATAGACTTAATAGCTATTTCTTCATCAATACCCGATTGGAGTATTTTTTGTAATAATTTCACCGTTTCCTTACTTTCCATATGAGCTCTTTGCCCATTACCCATACCATCACTAATCGCAAGTGCGTATTTACCAACACTTAAATCCATCATCGCATAAGAGTCACCCGAAACAAACCCACCGCCTTTTGCGGCTGTAGCCAATCCTGTATCAAGAGAATACGTCTTCGCCGAACCAAATGATATTAAACTGTGACCATTCGGATAAGAAGACTTTTCTTCATGTTTAACGACAATATTTTCTTTAAGGATATCCGAAAGCATCGGTGCAACTAACTTTTCACATTCACCATGTTCATTAGATGCAACTGGAATCAACATTTCAATATCAATACTTCCTCTATCTAAACAATAAATATCAACATGCTCTACTTCGACACCAAAATCACGGAACGCTTGCATAATCTGCTCTTCCTGCACTTGATGATTTTCACGCTCTCGTTGTATCTCCTTGGCAAAATCTTCCATAACTTTTGATACACCTAATAGTTGCTCCGCTACTATTCTACGATTTTCCTTCATTTGTTTTCGCAATTTTTGTCCCTCATAGAAGTGATCTAATTCACCCGCTACTAAATCCGTCACTTTTTTCCCTCTCACACAATGCTTGTCCCACTCACGAACTAATTTACGATTATGTTGCAGGGTTCCTTCTTCCGTTTCATTCATTATTTGTTTCATATAATCGTACGTTTTATCGAAATTCACTACCCAGCATTGATCCTTTTTAAAGCACGTTTGACATGTTTTCGCAGTAATTGTACTCAAAAACAAATCTGCTTCTGTCTCTTTATCTTCTTCCTCTACATACCCATATACAGAAAAACTATTCGATAAAGCAGCAAATACATTTGCGAATTGGTTGATTTTGTTCGCTGTAACATCACGCATCCTTCTTAAATATTGTTGTTGATCTTGCGAATGCTCTTGTGTACCCGGCATAAATTTAGCAATACGATCCAAAACAAGCTTTGGCGTTAATAAGAAGATAGCAATCGCTACACCTGACTCAATTAAAGTTGTTACAATATTTGTCTGCTTGTCTACATATAATGTAATTAAGCTTGTCCCTATTAATAAACCTAAACTAACACCTAAACGCTTCCCTTCTTTTAACAACCCACCAAGTAATCCAGAAAAAGCGAGAAGGCTAAGCTGAGACAAACTAGACACATTTGCTAAACTTAATATCAATCCTGTTACGACCCCCACTGTAGATCCTGTAGCAGCACCCGCAATAAATGCAAATACTAGTACTAAATACCTTGTAAAAATATGTTGAATAGAAGCATCATATACAAACCAATCTGTTGTACCCGTTAAAACAGATGCTAGTAATATAATCAAACAAACAATTTCTTCTGTCTCTAAAGCCTGTTGTTTTCCTTTCCTTTCCACTAAAAGCGGGACACTTTGTAAAAATATCATAGTTAATACGAAACTAAGCCCAGCCTCAATGGTACTAACGAGTAAATCGTACATGGTGACAGTTTGTTGCGCAAAATATACAACAACTAAGTGTGCGGTTAATGCGGAGATAAATACTTGAAATGGAACAAGTCCAACGGTTTTACGTGTAAATCTGCTAAAGAAGATATTATAAATGAAGAAAGTAAAGATAGATGCAAAAGTAAAAAACAAATTATCTATCGAGACTGAAAGAGCTCCTCCCATTAGAGCTAAAAATGCTAGCGGCATCTTATCCCGCTTCATAACATAAACAGCAGCAAAAAACGGTAGTGCAAACGGTAAAATATTTGTTAATATATATGCTCTTCCCAAAAGAAAACCAATAACAACAATAATAAATCCCCATCTAAAGAAAACTTGTTCGAATTTCATTCGCAACTTACTCGTCCACTTTATTCCTCCAAGCTGACTCTCATTCATTGCCAATGCACTTGTATTCATAGTATTCCTTCCTGCTTTAGGCATATTTTTAACACCACCTGCATAGTTTAATTACTGTCATTATAAAAGATGATTGTTGGGATTTTTGTCAAAACAACAGTTTTCACTTTTATAATCGTTCGACTTTTTATTCGAAATAACTCTACAGATATACACGGTATGTAAGTTATCCTTGGTTTTTTAATTAAATATTCAGAAAATATAGGGTGATTTTGTAGAAGTGTTGTATGTCTTAATCCATTTAACAAAAAAAGATCATGCAAATTTGCATGATCTTTTTAGATGACCCGTACGGGATTCGAACCCGTGTTACCGCCGTGAAAGGGCGGTGTCTTAACCACTTGACCAACGGGCCGTTAAAATAAATATAGCGGCGGAGGGGATCGAACCCCCGACCTCACGGGTATGAACCGTACGCTCTAGCCAGCTGAGCTACACCGCCATGTCGTCTTATTTAACGGACAATTAGTATCTTACATCAGATATTATTTAAAGTCAACACATCTTGAAAACTTTTTTAAAATATATTTTCACATATAAAAAAGCACCCTGAGCCATCACTCTGGGTACCTCTCTATATGTTAAAAACTAAACGCCTTATTATCCGCGACGTGCGCCACGGCCACCACGTTTAGACTCTGTGTTACGCTTTAAAGAAGTTAAACGATCTTCGCTATCCTTTAAGAAGCGTGCCATCTTTTGCTCAAATGTTTCTTTTGGAGCTCGGTCGTTACCGCCACCACGATTATCTCTGTTGAAAGAGCGATTATTACGTTGTGGACGTCCAGAACGTTGTTGATCACCACCGCGTTGGTATTCACCGCGTGGACGATCTCCTTCTGTTTTTTCACGTTCTTTCGCTTTTTTGATAGATAAACCAATCTTTCCATCTTTTTCAACATTAATAACTTTTACTTCTACTTGGTCGCCCACTTTTAAGTGATCGTTAATATCTTTTACATAGTTATCAGCAACTTCACTAATATGAACAAGACCAGTTAAGCCTTCTGGCAGCTCCACAAAAGCCCCAAAATTTGTAATACCTGTTACTTTACCCTGTAACTTGCTGCCTACCTCGATTGACATAAAAAAAATGCTCCTCCTTAGTGGTTAAAAAGTCAAATTTTACTTTATTATATATAATCCTAAAATATAGTGTCAATAAGACATACTCTACTTCGAAACAGGAAAAATTATCTCCCCTTTACCAGAGAAGAAATAATCCCTTCTAGCAATCTTTAATACGTACTCTTCATCATTTAACTTTTGAACTTCGTCTTTTAGACTTTTTTCTTTATTCGTTAATGAATCCAGTTCTTTTTTCATGTCCTTAACTTTTGCTTCTTTTGCTTTAATGGAACTGTTTTGTTGATAAAACGTTACACTAATACTCGCAATAATTGTAAAAGTAAAGACAAGAAAAACCGCTAAACGGCGATAAAGTCGCTTCCTGTTCTCATCCGTTTGTATTATATGCTCTTTAACAGGATTTGGACTCTGTTTTTCGATTGTTCTTTGTCTCAGTTCCCTCATTTCCGAGGTCCCCCTAACTTCTTTTTTATACGCTCCCATATTTGGAAGATATGTCCCTTCAATTTTGCTATATATTGCAGGAACCCTATATGTTTCACTATAAAAAGTTTAACACGATTAGGGAGAAGTTTCCATATGAGCGAAGCAATAAATCGAACAGGCCAGAAAAAAACTTTCCATATGAAAAGTAATATCCAAATCACAATTTTCCATAACACATGTCCAATTGAAAGCAGTATACGAAATAAGAATAATATAAATGCAATAAATAGCTGCGCTATAATAATAACAGGTTTTATCATGAGTAGCTGTATAATTCGAACAAAAAAATATGTTGTTTGCATAAAAATATAGATGAGAAAATTTAACAGCTTCATGTATAGTGCTTTCAGTAAGCTTTGATATGCCGCAAAACCACATAACAATGCCAAAAACACATATATACGTAGTTCAGCTTCATTTACGAGAAGCAATACATAAAAGACGAATAATGCTTGGACAATCCAAAATAATATATCTTGTATAAATACAAGCCAACGTTTACGTTCTTGGCGCTTTAAAAAACGTTGATATGTATCTAAAGACGCTCCAATCCAAGCACCCATTCCAATCATTGAAAGCATTGTATACAACTGAATTGTTAGACTCATTTAAACAACTTACTAAAGAAACCTTTAGTTTTTTCTCCTTGATTTTCATCAATATACAGCATCTCATTAACTTTCCCTTTAATCGACACAATACCTTTTTCTACATCTAAATTTTTCATTTGTAAATTTTGACCACGAATCGTTAAAAAACCCATTACGGTCTCTAGCAAAAACTCTTCGCTATCAAAACTCTCTACCTGCTTCACACCGGTAATATCAATTATACGCCTGCCACGCATAATAATGTCATGTTCTACAGAAACATTTTGTTGATTAGAAGACGTAGGTGAGTAACCATTATTCACGTAAATCCCCCCATAGGTTTTTACTAGCTAATAGTAATGTATGAGGGGATACATAATTTTAGAACAAGCCTTCTTCCGCTTTTACTTTTTCTTCACGAACTAAGCTATACATATTTGCTGCATCTTCTTTTTTAGTTGTTTCTTTCAATTCATTTATTTTTACAGTCACTATTTTTTGACCAAAACGAATTGTTAATTCATCAGCTACTTTCACATCAGAACTCGCTTTTGCCACTTGACCATTAATAGATATTCTTCCTTGATCAGCTACTTCTTTCGCTAATGTTCTTCTTTTAATTAAACGTGACACTTTTAAAAACTTATCTAGACGCATATCAAATCCCCCTATTAACGCTCTGTTTGTTTCGCTTCTTCCCATAAAACATCTAACTGTTCTAATGATAAATCTTCCATCTCTTTATTCATTTCAGCTACTTTTGCCTCCATGTATAAAAAACGACCAGTAAATTTCTCATTAGTTGAACGTAACGCCTCTTCTGGATCTATTTTATAATGACGGGCTATATTAACAAATGCAAATAGTAAATCACCAAACTCACCTAGCATCTTTTCCTCATCCATGTTTGTAACTTCTTGCTGGAACTCTTGCCATTCTTCCAAAACTTTCTCTATCATCGGCTGCACATCAACCCAATCAAATCCAACCTTACCAGCTTTCTTCTGAATTTCAAAGGCGCGTAGTAACTGCGGCAAACTTTTAGGAACGCCATTTAAAACAGATTCTTTCACGAATCCTTTTTCTTGTTTTTTAATTTCTTCCCAATTGGCAATCACTTCATCAGCATTGTTTACATCCGTATTTCCAAATACATGTGGATGGCGACGAACCATTTTCTCAGATAGAGTTCGAATGATATCATCTATAGAGAACCAACCTTCATCTTCTCCAATTTGAGCATGAAGCATAACTTGTAATAATATATCACCTAATTCTTCTACTAAGTGATCATCATCCTCTTCATCAATTGCTTCCAACACCTCATAAGCTTCCTCAATTAAATATTTCTTTAATGATTGATGCGTTTGCTTTTTATCCCACGGACAACCATTTGGACCACGCAGGTCTGCAATAATTTCTCTAAGAACATCAAACTGTTGATACAAGGACGCACGCTCCTGAACAGGTGGCACGTACACACTTGTTAAATTATTCAATTCCGTTTCATGATCTAACATGTACAACGGTACCTTCTTTACTTGTTCAAATGAAGTTCCTGCAGCTGTTACGATATACACTTCATAATCATCTGGCAACATCTCCATTAATGTTAATTTCACATCAGATGCAACGAATGCATCATATACTTGGCAAAAGATTAAATGTTGACGTAATTCTAATTGCCCTCTTTCAAATGATGTAGCATCAAGTAATTGAAATCCTTCAATCGGGTCAATTTTTAGGCTTGCAAACATAGGATCAAGGAAACTTTGTCCACCCTCAATTCGCACTTCAACATTTGAAACGTCTCCTTTTTCCAACAATAGCTGAACTGTTCTTTCTGCTACAAGTGGATGCCCCGGAACCGCATAGATAATTTCTGTACCTTCAGCTTGTTCTAGCAATTTATTCGCAATTGTTTCATATACAATTTCAAACGTATCATGTGCTTCATATACAGCATCAAAAGCCGTATATTGTATGCCTTCTTTCTCCAATTCTTCTATAACCGGATGTTCCTTCGTTCTAACAAACAGATGGTCTGCTTCTTTTATTTTTCGATATACACCCATCGTTAGCTGATCTAATTCACCAGCACCTAAACCTAAAACAGTAATGATTCCACTCACAACCTGTCACCTCTATCCACTCTTCTTCAATGAACCTTCTTTTTTCTCTTGTTTCATAACAGTTCCTAATTCTTTTTTTGTAAATACACGTAATTTTAAAATAAAAAACATATATGTCAATCCGCCGATGGCTACACCTAACAACGCTTCAAGCGTCGCGCTCGCTCTATGTTCCGTATCAATTACTAATCCAGACATCTGCAACACACGCGTGAACATCATTAATACAAATCCCATACAGATACCACTAATTACTACACCTAACATATTTCGCTTATTGATAAGTGACCCTGATACAGCTCTCATAAGCAACAAACTATTTAGTCCAGAAATTATGATTAACGCACATAAAGTCGCTAAGGCTGCCCCTTTCACACCAAAATAAGGCATGAATATATAATTTAACGCTAACTTTAAGCAACCTCCAAATACAACAAATAATGCTGGCTTAAATGTTTGTCCCAACCCTTGTAAAATAGAAGCCGTCGTAATTGACAATGAACTAAATAAAATAGATAAAGATAAAATAGATAAAACATCTGATCCATCACTATTTTCAAACAACATAATATTCGTAGGTTGAATAATACAAGTTAGTCCAATAGCTGCTGCAAATCCAATAACAAATGTTATTTTCATTGCTAACTTTACCTTTTCTTGAATAAAGGAAAGATCTCCTCTTTCCTTCGCCGCTGTAATAATTGGAATAAGTGATAACGAGAAAGAAGTTGTCACAACAGTACCTAATTGCATTAGCGGAATACTTCTATCATAAACACCCTTTAATACTTTTGCACTTTCAGCCTGTTCTCCCGCACCAATAAGTAAAGTGTACAAGGACATTGAATCAGCCATCTGTATAAAAATAAGCACTAAATTACTAACACAAATCGCTAACCCCTGCCAAAAAAGGATTTTAATTATCTTCCTTTTACCCTTAATTCTCGCTACACGTTTAAAAAATATGGAACGAAAATCTCGACGCATATACAACATAAGTACAATAATCCCAATAAGTCCACCCGCAATTGAGCCTAACATAGCCCCTGCACCAACTGTATATAAATCAAATCCGTGAGCAATTAGGAATAGCGATAAAAATACAATAATAGAAACTCGAATTGTTTGTTCTATTACTTGCGAAACAGCCGTTGGCATCATATTATTGAACCCTTGAAAATACCCTCTTGCTACAGACAAAAACGGCATCAATAAGAACGAAAATGAAATAACACGTAGCAACTTATCTAAGTGCATATCGCCCATAGCTATCGCGATTGTTTCGGCCCCAAAAAACAATGTAAAGAAACCTATAAAACCAATTCCTAATAAAAACCAAAAAGATACACAAATAATTTCTTCTGCTTCTCTCTGTTTTCCCCACTCTAGTCGTTCTGCAACCATTTTTGAAATGATAACAGGAAATCCATAAGTAGCTAAAATTAAACAAAATCCATAAAACGGGTAAATTTGTTGGTAAATATAAAAACCAATATCCCCTGCTATATTTTGATATGGAATACGGTAAAAAGCGCTTAATACTTTTGTAACAAAACTTGCAATCGTTAATATAATAGCCCCACGCCAAAAGGCTTGATACTTCTTCGCTTCCATACAAGAAAACTCCTTTTTCTATTCTCACCTCTCGTATTATATCATAAAGAAAAGTACAAACTCCCTTACCACCACGGGTAATACTAGGTCCCTACACGTTAAAAATATTCAACGAAAAAAGGTAGCAAAGCGCTACCTTCATTCAATATACATATATCTCCAAATAATTGATTTCTCAAAAAGAAAGATCATAATTAGGAAAGATTGCTACTTCTAAAACCAATATACCCTTACTGTTCCATTTGTTTCGCTAAGAAACTGGCAGCAGTATTAACCGCTTTATGCTCGATTTCGCTTATAATAGCTTCTTTTGAAAAAATAATGACGGCTCCAATTGGGTCTCCGTTTGCAACAATCGGTCCAACTGTATAAGAATGAACCTTTTCTGTTACACCATCGATAATGGAAATATCACTTTCGTCCGTCATAATAACAGACTTTCTTTCTTCCATCGTTTTTTCGATTAGATCGCCAACACTTTTATTTAAGTATTCTTTTTTCGATACGCCTGATACTGCGATGATAGAATCTCGGTCACAGACAAGCACATTATGTCCTAAGCTGTCATATAAAGCCTCAGCATATTCCTTTGCAAAATCACCTAGTTCACTAATTGGAGAATACTTCTTTAAAATTACTTCTCCATCGCGATCAACAAATATTTCTAGTGGGTCTCCTTCTCGAATACGTAAAGTTCTACGAATTTCCTTTGGGATTACTACCCTGCCTAAATCATCAATTCGACGTACGATTCCAGTTGCTTTCATTCTAATGCTGCCTCACTTTCTACTGATGATCAAAGTGGTGAATTTACCTGTTCATGTAAAAATCACCAACTGTTAGACATAGTATTTTACACATTAGTTCTTCTATGCACGTCGAATTGTATTTTTTTATCTTATTTTAGGCATTTATTACTTCTTTTTTCACATCTGGTAAGCCTTTTAATAAATTTTCAGCAATTGTTAACCACTTCGATGTCTCTAAGCCATTTGTTTTCATAACAATTTTCAATTGTGATCCTTCCATTCCTAGACCGATCATACGCCCAAAACTATTTCCGAGCATGAATAATTTTCCACCATCAATATTTTGACTTGCTTGTTCAGAAAACAGGAATGTTACTTCAAATTTATTCTGCTTAATTAACTCAATTTGTTCTTTCATTGCCAACACTTTAATATTTGCAATTTGTAATAAATAACCAACTTCTTGTGGGTAATCACCGAATCTATCGATCATTTCTTCCTGCAATTCTTCAATATCCTCAATTGCAGAAACACCTCTAAATTGTTTATACATCATAATTTTTTGCTTACTATCTGAAATATAAGCATCTGGTAAGTATGCATCTACCTCTAAGTCAATTTCAACATTAACTGTATTTTCAGCCCCATCTGTTCCTCTTCGCTGTTCAATTGCATCTTTTAACATTTGAGAATACAGATCAAATCCGACAGAATCAATAAACCCATGCTGTTCTGCTCCTAACAAATTACCTGCTCCACGAATAGATAAATCTCTCATCGCAATTTTGAAACCAGATCCAAGTTCTGTGAACTCTTTAATTGCTTGCAGACGCTTCTCTGCAACTTCTGACAGCACTTTGTCACGTTTATAGGCAAAGTATGCATATGCAACACGATTAGAACGTCCAACACGCCCACGAAGCTGGTACAACTGTGATAACCCCATACGATCTGCATCAAATACAATTAACGTATTTACGTTCGGAATATCTACACCCGTCTCAATAATTGTTGTACTTACAAGAACATCATGCTGTCCTTCTAAAAATGATAGCATAACAGACTCTAATTCACTTTCGTTCATTTTCCCATGTGCGTACGTTACGCGAGCATCTGGAACTAACATCGAAATTTCATCTGCTTTTCTTTCAATATCCTCTACACGGTTATATAGGAAGTAAATTTGACCGCCTCTTGCAAGCTCTCGCTCTATCGCCTCTCGCATTAATGCTGGATTATACTCTACTACATACGTTTGGACTGGGAAACGATTTTCTGGCGGTGTCTCAATAACAGATAAGTCGCGCACACCAAGCATAGACATATGAAGCGTCCGCGGAATCGGAGTTGCCGTTAATGTTAATACGTCAACATTCGCCTTCAATTGTTTAATTTTTTCTTTATGCGTCACACCAAATCTTTGTTCTTCATCAATAATAAGAAGCCCTAAATCTTTATAAGTGACATCTTTAGATAAAATACGATGTGTTCCGATTACAATATCTATTGTGCCATCCTTTAAGCCCTTAATCGTTTCATTTTGTTGCTTTCTCGTACGGAATCTACTTAATAATCCTATATTGATTGGATAATCTTGAAAACGCTCTCGAATTGTTTCATAGTGTTGCTGCGCAAGAATCGTTGTCGGTACTAAAATCGCAACTTGTTTTTCATCCATAATTGCTTTAAATGCCGCACGAATAGCCACTTCCGTCTTTCCATACCCTACATCACCACAAAGGAGCCTATCCATCGGGCGTCCGCGTTCCATATCTTTTTTAATCTCGTCAATAGAACGTAACTGATCCTCTGTCTCTTGATATGGGAAAGATGATTCGAACTCTTGTTGTTCTGCCGTATCTGGCGTATATGCATAGCCTTTTGAAGCTTCGCGCTCAGCATATAGTTTAATTAGGTCATCCGCAATGTCTTGTACAGATTTTTCAACTTTCGTTTTAACCTTTTTCCAATCATTTCCGCCTAATTTGTAAACTTTCGGATCCTTACCTTCAGACCCTACATATTTTTGGACTTGATCAATTTGTTCAATTGGAACGTATAACTTATCATTACCTTGATATTTAATATTTAAATAATCTTTATGAACACCATTAATCTCTAATGTCTCAATACCTAAAAATTTACCTATACCATGATTTACGTGAACTACATAATCTCCAACTTTTAATTCCGAATAACTTTTAATACGTTCAGCATTCGATAACTTTTGTTTACGTTGTGATTTTTTAACTTTCTTATGAAAAAGCTCCTTTTCAGTAATGACAACAAGCTTTTGCATCGGCATTTCAAACCCTGCATGTAAATCACCTACAGCAATTTGTAGCCTTCCAGGCAATAAGATATCTGTGCCTTCTACAATATCTGCCTCAATATCATAATCACTTAAAATATGTTGTAATTTCTTCACACGTTCATCATCTGTTCCAAGTACAACAGTCGTAAAATGCCCTTCATTCCATCTATCAATTTCTGTTTTTAACAAATTCATCTGTCCATGGAAATCTTGCATTGTTTTACATGTTACATTTACAATATTTTGCGGATGTGTGTGTGCGATATGACGCAAGAATAACGTTAAATATACAAAACTTCTTTTTTTATGATGAAGAAACCCCTCAAATGCGTGAGAGAAAGATAAATCTTGAATAATTGTTCCTTCACCAAGAAGTGATATATACCATTCCGCCTCTTCTGTTTCAAGATGTGATGCTGTTTCTTGAATACGGGAAATCTCATCTAAAATTACAACACCATCTTCTGGTAAATAATCTATCAGACTAGCAGGTTCTTTATAGAAAATAGATAAGTATTTAAACATCTGTTCTATACTTTGCCCGTTTTTCAACATCTCAATTTCATGACTTACCGTCTCAAGCACTGTAGTCTTTAGTTTATCATCAGAAAGTTTTTGCATCGTCTTAGTCAAACCTTCTTCAAGATGCTGAATTCCTGATTTTAATTCTTCCTGTGAAAATAAAAACTCTGTTGCCGGACCAAACCTAACGCTTTCTTTTTTACCTTGAGAACGCTGTTCATCCACATCAAATAATCGAATAGAATCGACTTCTGTATCAAAAAATTCAATACGAAATGGTAGTTCTTCAGTTAAAGGATAAATATCTAATATTCCCCCGCGTAAACTGAACTCCCCTGGAGCTTCTACCATCGACTTACGTTCATAGCCAATATGATGTAAAGTATGCAAGAGCGCATCTAAATCAATCTCTTGCCCTAGATTGATTTCAACTTGCTTTTGCTTCCACAATTCTTTTATTGGTAAAAATCTACGCAATCCTGCCACTGGCGCTACAATGATTCCATTCTCTCCCGCAGCCAAGCGATTTAACACTTCTATACGTTGCGCCTTCAATTCTGGACTTGCAACCCCAATTTCCGATGCTATCAGTTCATTCACTGGATATAGCCACACATCTTTTTCACCAAGTAACGCCACTAAATCTTCATGTACTTTTTGTGCTTGGTATAAGTTATGTGTAACGATTAATTGTGATTTTTTTGTTTTTTTATATAAAGCCGCCATTAATAATGAACGAGAAGACGTTGCCATCCCTGATATAAGTTGTTCTTTTAACCCATCTTCTAATCCATTAATAACCGATTGTATCTCTTCATTTTTATAAAATTGCTCTAATAAACCTATCATTTTTAAAACTCCTCTCAACATAAAGAGCAAGTCATTCTATTTTATGCAAATATTTTGGAAAAGGAAAACAGAAAAATGCTTTGGACATGCCAAAGCGACAACATTTTATTGCAGAAATTTTTCATACTCATAATACTCAGGATAAGATGCGAGCGTTTCTTGACACGATTCACAAATTGTTTTTATATATATATTTCCATTCTCATGAAAATGAATCATCTCTACTACTTCTTGCTCTGTTAGTTGAAATAAAACGTCGCTATATACTTTTTCTGCGTTAATGGAGCCTACATTACCTCCGCAGTGTCTGCAATAATAATACCCTTCCATACTAGCCTCCTAAAAATTCAATTACTACTAGTATGGGTAAAACAAAAGAGAAATATTCCCAATCTCATTTTTAACTATTGAAAGTATTCATGATTTGGAGAAAAGGCTTATTTAGCCACTCTTCACATGCATCCGCTGCTTTTTCAATAGAATGGTTAACATCCGGAATCTCTTCAGATGTAAAGCGTCCTAATACATAATCGACTACCTTCATTCCATTTTTCGGGCGATCGATTCCCATACGGATACGTTGAAATTCTTGTGTTCCTAGGTGCGAAATCGTTGACTTTACACCATTATGTCCACCAGCACTACCTTTCATGCGAAGACGCAATTTACCTACAGGAATGTCTAAATCGTCGTACATAACAACGAAGTCCTCAACATCAATTTTATAATAATCCATGAGTGGACGAATACTTTCCCCAGATAAATTCATATATGTTAGCGGCTTTAATAAGATTACCTTTTCTCCATTAACAAACCCTGCACCAAATACACCTTTAAATTTTTGTTCATTCAAAGAAATGTTCCAACGCTTCGCAAGTTCATCAATGGCCATAAATCCAATATTATGCCTTGTTAATTCATATTCTCTACCTGGGTTCCCAAGTCCTACTATCAATTTCATTCTTGTACCACTACTTTCTTTTTTCGATACGAAAAGACGTAACCAAAATTGGTTACGTCTCATTCTATCCAATTAATTGAATAATACACTCACAGATTCTTCTTCGTATACACGAATGATTGCTTCTCCAATTAATGGAGCAACTGAAAGTTCATGTACTTTGTCGATTTTCTTCTCTTCTGGTAATACGATAGAGTTCGTTACAACTAACTCTTTAATATTTGAATTTTGAATACGCTCAATTGCTGGGCCAGATAATACTGGGTGTGTACAGCAAGCATATACTTCAGAAGCACCGTTCTCAACAAGAGCGTTTGCTGCTAATGTAATTGTACCAGCTGTATCAATGATGTCATCAATTAAAATCGCTGTTTTTCCTTCAATATTACCGATAATGTTCATTACCTCTGATACGTTCGGGCGAGGACGACGCTTATCAATAATAGCGATTGGCGCTTTTAGACGATCTGCCATTTTTCTTGCACGAGTTACACCACCATGATCAGGAGACACGATTACGATATCTTTAAGACCTTTTGTTTCAAAGTAATCAGAAAGAATCGGTACACCCATTAAGTGGTCGATTGGGATATCAAAGAACCCTTGAATTTGTGGAGCATGTAAATCTAGAGTGATTACACGAGTTGCACCTGCTGTTTCAAGCAAGTTTGCTACAAGTTTCGATGTAATTGGTTCACGAGAACGCGCTTTACGGTCTTGACGCGCATAACCATAATAAGGAATAACAATATTAATTGTTTTCGCAGATGCACGTTTTAATGCATCGATCATAATAAGTAATTCCATGATATGTTCGTTTACTGGGAAGCTTGTAGATTGAATAATGAATACATCGCAACCACGGATACTTTCTTCAATGTTAATTTGAACTTCTCCATCACTAAAACGATCAACAGAACATTTTCCTAGTCCTACTCCAATATGCTTTGCAATCTGCTCAGCAAGTTCCTTATTAGAGTTTAAAGAGAATACTTTCAAATTAGAATTTAGATATTGAGTCGACATCTAGATTAACCCTCCACATTATGATTTTTTCTTATTCAGCAATTGATCAACATAGTCTTCTTTGTTAACTTGACGTGCACGTGCTACCGATAATGCTTTTGATGGAACATTCTCTGTAATTGTAGAGCCTGCTGCCACATAAGCACCATCTTCAACTGTTACTGGAGCAACAAGGTTTGAATTACATCCAATAAATACCCCATTACCAATCACAGTTTTGAATTTATTCTTACCGTCATAGTTCACCGTAATTGAACCACAACCAAGATTCACGTCTTCTCCAACTTGTGCATCCCCGATATAACTCAAGTGTGAAGCTTTACTTCTATTACCAAAGACAGTTTTTTTGATTTCCACGAAGTTTCCAACGCGTACTTCGTCTCCAATAACTGAATCTGGGCGAATGTGTGCAAATGGACCAATCGATACTTCTGTACCAAGTTTACTATCATGTACAGTAGATTGACGAATTGTCGTACGATCTCCAATTTCACTATCACGAATTACTGTATGCGGTCCAATTTCACAATCAGAACCAATTACAGTGTTCCCCTCAATAATTGTTCCTGGATGAAGAACTGTATCACTACCGATAATTGCATCAGCAGAAATATAAGTGTTACTTGGATCAATAATTGTGACACCATTTACCATGTTCTTTCGGTTGATACGGTTTTTCATAATAATTTCCGCTTGCGATAGAGCGACTCTGTCGTTAACACCTAACGTTTCATCGAACTGCTCTGTTTGATAAGCTGATACGATATGACCTTCATTTTTTAAAATCTCAATAACATCTGGAAGGTAATATTCACCTTGTACGTTATCATTTGAAACTTTAGAAAGTGAAGCAAATAAAGCCTTATTATCAAAACAATACGTACCTGTATTGATTTCTTTAATAGCTAATTCTTTCTCATTTGCATCTTTATGCTCAACAATCTTTTCAACATGACCATTCTCATTACGAACAATACGGCCATATCCAGCAGGTTCTTCTATGTACGCTGTTAGCACCGTCGCCATTGCTCCTGCTTCTTTATGTTGCTGAAGTAATGCTTCCATCGTTTCAGCAGTTATTAGCGGCGTATCCCCACAAATAACTAAAGTTGTTCCTTCTTCATTTGCAAGTACACTTGCAGCTTGATCTACAGCATGTGCTGTACCAAGTTGTTCTGCTTGTAATGCAAACTCACTTACGTTTCCTAGCTGTTCTTGTACCATTTCAGCACCATGCCCAACAACCGTTACAAGTTTCTGCAATCCTAATTGAGATACTTGATCGACTACGTGTTGTACCATAGGTTTTCCACATACAGGATGCAGCACTTTGTATAGCTTAGACTTCATACGTGTGCCTTTACCTGCAGCTAGAATCACTGCAAATCTGTTTGACATATAGACCCTCCATCGCAACCTATTTATCCATTAAAGATATTATCCTAAATCATCATATATTTCAAGAAACACATTTTAACTATTAAATTTTACCATAATTCTTATAAGATGTTTTACTCTTTAGTATCTTTTTTAAGAAATAAGCTATACTATTTAAAATGATTTTGAAAAAATTAGTAGTTTCTTCTTTTTATGTTAATGAATTATGAAATTTTCAAATATAAAGCAAAAAAAACAAACTCCTGTAAATGCTTACAGGAGTTTGCTACAAAATTATAAGGCTTTTCGTCAAAGCCCTTTTCATTCGAATTTTACGAAGCACCTGCTTCTTCAAACTCAACCTCTTCTAACTCGCCTAAACGATGATACTCTGTTAAAACCGCATCTTGAATTTTAGAGCGTGTACCAGAATTAATCGGATGTGCAATGTCACGGAACTCTCCATCTGGAGTACGTTTACTTGGCATTGCTACAAATAATCCATTATTACCATCAATTACACGAATATCATGAACAACAAATTCATGGTCCAAAGTAATAGAGGCAATTGCTCTCATGCGGCCTTCTGTGTTTACGCGGCGTAATCTTACGTCAGTCACTTCCATCTTGTGTTCACCACCCTTTTCTAAATAAGCGATATATTTGTATAAATTCCACAAATTTTCTATTTTCCCTTTAATTTTTTAAAAATTTTTAAGATAAAAATTTTTAATGTAGTTGAATATAGAGATTAGTGGAGGTTATCGCTTACAAAAGGTTACTTAACTAGGGCGATTACTTCAATTTCAACGGAAACATCTTTCGGTAATTTTGCTACTTGCACACAAGATCGAGCTGGTTTATGAGTAGAGAAATAAGAGCTATATACTTCATTCACAGCATTAAAATCATCCATGTCCTTTAAAAATACTGTTGTTTTTACGACTGTATCAAATGAAGCACCCGCTTCCTCTAATACCGCTTGTAAATTTTGAAATACTTGTTCTGTTTGTACTGTTACATCTCCTGTTACAAGCTCCCCATTCTCCGTTAATGGAATTTGTCCTGAGCTATAAAACATATTATTTACAATAATCCCTTGTGAGTAAGGTCCAATCGCTTGTGGTGCCTTGCTTGTTTGAACAACTTTCATACTTTTCACCCTTTTATTATTTATTTTACTCTTTAAAAATAGTGTACGAAAGGCAGTTTGTCCATCTATTTTATAATCTATAAATAAAATAAAAAAAGATAGAGCTATCTGCTCTACCTTTTATTCAGCCTCTACAAGCCCTTCATCAAATGGTGCAAGAGAATAATTCCCTTTTTCCACTTGAATCGTTTTTTCTTTCACATCAACTTCCGATAGACGAATTAATGATACAAAATTATTAATTAGTCGTTCTTCAATATCTGTGGATTCTACTAATACACCAATACCAACAACATTAGCCTTGAACTCTTCTAACATACTCATCATACCTTGAATCGTTCCGCCAGCTTTCATGAAGTCATCAATAATTAAAACATTGGATCCTTCTGGAAGGCTGCGTTTTGCTAACGTCATTGTTTGAATTCGTTTAGAAGAACCCGACACATAGTTAATACTAACAGTCGGACCTTCTGTTACCTTATTATCTTTCCTTGCAATTACAACTGGTACATCTAAGTAATTTGCCACTGCATAAGCAAGTGGAATCCCTTTCGTTGCCACTGTCATAACCGCATCAATTGATTGCCTAGCAAAAACAGAAGCAAACAAACGACCTGCGCCATTAATATGGCGAGGATTACTTAATAAATCTGTCATGTATAAGTAACCGCCAGGCAAAATACGATCTGGATTTTCAAATAAGCCACAAAGCTCATCAATAATTAGATCTGCCTCTTCTTCACTTATATACGGTATATATTTCACTCCTCCTGCTGCTCCTGGTATCGTTTGCAATGTGCCGACCCCTTGTTGTTCAAACGTTTGCTTAATAATAACTAAATCCTCACTAATGGAAGACTTAGCCGATTGATACCTTTCAGCAAAAAAAGTGAGAGATACTAGCTGACGAGGGTTTTGTAGCAAGTAATAAGTCATATCGACTAATCTTGTACTTCTTCTAATTTTCATACTCTCACCTCAAATCACGAATATTCTAAACAAATCATAACGTATTATACGTCTTTATTCAAGCGTTTCTCGCTCTCCTAATAAACGTACCGCATAGACCTGTTCACAAAATCCTTTTAATCCGTTATAAATGCGATGCATTCGAGAATCATGGTGTACAAGTCCAAATACAGTTGGACCACTTCCACTCATCAATACAGCATCCGCTCCGAATCGCTTCATCTGTGATTTAATACGTGCAACTTCAGGATGCATTCCAAATGTTACATCTTCTAAAACGTTACCAACAGTATCACAAATCCCTTTATAATCTCCAGAATTTATGACATCAACCATTTTATCTACATTTGGATGTGTAACTCGATTTAACTTTAAATTTCCATACACATCAGCAGTAGATACACCTATATGTGGTTTCGCTAAAATAACCCAACAAGAAGGCGGAGTCTTTATATGCTCAATTTTCTCTCCTCTTCCAGTGGCAATTGCTGTGCCGCCATATACACAGAAAGATACATCTGATCCAATTTCTGCGCCAAGCTCTGCTAACTCATCAATTGTAAGCCCTAAATTCCATAATTTATTAAGACCACGTAATGTCGCTGCTGCATCACTACTTCCACCTGCTAATCCAGCTGCTACTGGAATCGTTTTTTCAATAGTAATAGATACACCTTTTTTTACATTAAACTTCTCTTTTAATAATTTCGCTGCCTGATAAGCTAAATTTCGTTGGTCGTCTGGGACATACCGATTATGGGATAAAATTTCAATACGGTCTTCTGCTAATTCCGTTAGTTCTAGACGATCTGCTAAATCAATGGTTGTCATAATCATTTTCACTTCATGATATCCGTCTTGTCTTTTTCCCAGTACATCTAACGACAGATTAATCTTTGCTGGTGCTTTCACTAGTAGCTTCAATCTATTCACCCACTCTATGTACTCAATCTTTTATCGTTTATTTTACCATAAATTTATAGTAAGACGATGACACTTCCCTAATTATAACGAAAAGCATTCAGAATGAAACTACTTATGTAAAATGATGGCACCTTTTAGAGTACAAAAAGCCGAGGAATGTCTCCTCGGCTACCGTAGCATAGAAAGTATCTTACAACTACTGGTTTCGTTTCATTAATTGCTGTTCTGCAATTTCTATAGCACGTTTCACCATGTTACCAGCATCTTTCGCACGAATTCCGCCCCATCCTTCTTTCTGAACAACATCATAAAAGCCAAGCTCTTTTGCTAGCTCTTCTTTAAATTGGTTTGACATGACACCTCTTCGTCTACTCAATGCAGAGTCCCTCCTTATTTTGCTACGGTATAGTTAGTATGCAAAATAATATAGCTTTTCATTTATGGGAATATATGTAATGATATACGGATTATAAAATGACCTCATTATGAGGTTCTCCATAAAATGTTAACTCTACTGTCTCTGTTAAAACATCTGCATAACTATAAGATACACGTTGCAACGCATCTTCTTGTTGATCCAATTGTACAACAAAAACAGAACGGTATGTTTCTGCTAGTACACCTGATTGCTCCACAGTTTTTCTTCTTCCACTATTTGCTTTTAACATAAGTCGCTGTCCAAGATGGTGATCTAATTCGCTTTTAATTTCATCTAAACGTTTTGACATATACTTCGCTACACCTCGCTGTAATTTAGATTGAACACTTAAAACACGATATATCTATCCTAATTATTAACCGCGATTCACAGCTAATATCATCTTGCGTTTGAATAGATAGAAGAAATACTATATTGTAAAAGTATCATTACGTAGTCTGTACGTTCTTGTCTCTTTTTATCCAAATTCATTTAAATCCTTCCATACAAAAAAGCAAGATACATATGTACCCTGCTTACTCTTCGTAATGTTGAAAAGGTAATCCCGTTCGTAAAATCCCTCTCGTTTCAATTCCACCTAGTCCCTTTTCACCAGTAATTGTATTACGTACGACATCCCATACATTGACTCTCTCCATAAATGAAGTAAAACTAATTTTACCAACTACATATACAGGATCTAGTGCATGAATATTAATTCTAGATGGTGAACTAGCGAAATTGGCGCCTGCACGAATTAGTGCCTCAAAGTGCGATTGACATGCCCCAGCAAAAATAACAAGTTGATCCAATGATGGATATTTTTTTCGCACTTCTCGAACAGCCTGTACAAAATGCCTTGAATGCCTATATGCCGCTAAATCTCCCTTCACTCCTTTCGATTTTGTATATGCATCATGCCCCGTAATAACGAGAATGTCTGGGCGAAAGTGATCTATTAAGTCTACTACTTTTTCATGCATCTCCGTTTCTTTACAATGAATACCTTGTACAGGAACGCCAATTTTGTTATATAAGTCTAAGCACTTGCGCAAATATAAAGGGTCTCCATCTATATGCAATACACGTCCCGGCATTTGAAAATAATTCACCTCACTTGTGTATCCACCAGTTGAAGTATGTTCATGCCTTTGTTTCATTAACACATAATCTTGTTGAAACAAACGATACGTGCGCTCCATTGTTTCTTTCTCACGCTTCACCCTTTTTTTATGTTCTCGTTGATCTATACTAATTAAATCTTCAAGTGGCGCATCCGCCACCAGTCTAATTTCCTCTCCAAACAATATAGCTATCTCGCCTTTTATTTCTATAATACGAAAAAGAATATCCCTCTTATGAGAATATCGTTCCACTAATTCTCCAACATGTAAAGCCATTCTCCTACCTCCAAACTCATTAGGCCATCTTACCTGTTTTTAAAATATGAATTTAGAGGGAGAAAGGTGACAAAAGGGACAGTTCAAGTTGAACTGTCCCTTTCATATTCTTATGATAATTTATGAAGAACCAATGCATTACTTAATGTTGCAAACTCTTCAATAGATAGCGTTTCGCCTCTTCGCTTTGGATCAATTCCTACTTCTGTTAAAATTCGATCCAATAATTCCTTATCTTTCGGGAAACCATTTAAATTATTTGATAAATTATTCATCAAAGTTTTACGGCGCTGTGCGAAACTTGCTCGTACTACTTCAAAGAAGAATGTTTCATCTGTCACCTCTACAACCGGTTTCGGACGCTTTAGAAGGCGAATAATTGCAGAATCAACATTTGGCTGTGGTACAAACACTGTACGTGGTACAGTCATAACTGTTTCAACTTCTGTATAATACTGAATAGCAATCGATAAAGAACCATACTCTTTCGTTCCAGGTTTAGCAGCTAAACGATCTCCAACTTCTTTTTGCATCATAACAACAAATCCACGAACTGGTAACTTTTCTTCAAGCAATTTAAATAAAATTGGCGTTGTAATATAGTATGGCAAATTAGCTACTACCATTACATCTTGCCCTTCTTCAAATTGCTCATTAAATACTTCATGTACATCCGCTTTTAGTACGTCTTTATTAATAACTGTAACGTTACCATATGGTGCTAACGTCTCATCTAAAATTGGTAATAGTCTTTGATCAATTTCAAAAGCCACTACTTTTTTAGCACGCTTCGCTAATTGCTCTGTTAATGCACCGATACCTGGTCCAATTTCAATTGCACCACTTTCTGAACCAATTTCTGCATGATCGACAATACGATTTAATACATTTGTATCAATTAAAAAGTTTTGTCCTAAACTTTTTTTGAATGAAAATCCATACTTTTCAACAATGTCTTTTGTACGATTTGGCGTTGCGATATCCTTCATTTTTTTTCCTCCTGTATTACTTGCTTATAAGCTTCTCCAAATGATTCCTTTGAAACTTGAAACATCTGTAATCGTTTATGTAACTGTTTTGCATTTGTATAACCAATCTTTAATAGCTTACCCATTCTTTCTCTGCGGCTCTTTGCCATTTCTCCGCCCACTAAGCCTGCATCGACTAAATCACTCCAACTAATTTCACTTGTATAAGCTTCCATTTCTTCATGTATATTCTCTAGAGCACGGCGAATCGACTCATTAGAAGCATGTTCGATCCCAACTCCCTTTTTCCTTTTAGCAAGCGCTTCTTCCTTCGGTAAAAAGGCATGCTTACAGCCGGGAACCTTGTCAGAAATAATTTTTCGAATACGCTCTCCAGGATAATCTGGATCTGTGAAAATAATAACGCCCCTTTTTTGCTGCGCTAATTTAACTTGCTCAATAACATGATCACCGATTGCTGAACCGTTCGTTTCAATTGTATCCGCATCAACAGCACGCTTAATCGCAACTGTATCATCTTTACCTTCTACAACGATAATCTCTTTTATTTTCATACTTGCCTCCACACTCGTTTCGTCTCTACTTAGTAAAACAAAAAAATGACGACTTTTCCATTATTATTTTCCTCATTCTTATATTTTAAAAAATAGAATAGAAAAATCTTTGTTCTCTGTCCTTATTGTAACACTTCATCATTCACATTTATTTTCTTCATCACTTCTACTAGTGTTTTTTCAAAATAAAAAAGAACAGGTTTCCCCATTCTTTTTATTCAACACCAAATAAAGCTTTTGCATTTTTGGTTGTCATTTCTGCTACTTCCTCATAAGAAACACCTTTTAAATTCGCAATTTCTTCTGCTACGAGTTTTACATAACTCGGTTCATTTCGTTTCCCTCGAAATGGATGCGGCGTTAGATATGGACAATCCGTCTCTATTAACAATTTCTCTAATGGAATCTCCGTAGCAACCTCTTTCGGCTTTTTAGCGTTTTTAAATGTAACTGGTCCGCCTAACGAAATTAGAAAGTTCATATCAACACATCGCTCTGCTACTTCTACGCTGCCGCTAAAACAATGCATAATGCCTCCTACTTCAGCTGCATTCTCTTCTTCTAGAATATCAACAATATCTTGAGTTGCATCGCGATTATGTATAATAATCGGCAATTTCACTTTTTTCGCTAATGCAATTTGTTTACGAAATACATCTTTCTGTATTTCTTTTGGAGACTTATCCCAATGATAATCTAAACCCATTTCTCCAAGTGCAACGACTTTAGGATGAGAAGCAAGTTCTTCTAACCAAGCTAAATGTTCTTCTGTCATGTCAATTGCATCAACTGGATGCCATCCAACCGCAGCGTAAATAAAATCATAAGCTTCAGCTAATTCCATCGCCTTTTTTATCGTTACTTCATCAAAACCAACAACAACTGTATAAGTAACTCCCGCTTCTTTCATTCGGGCAATAACTTCTTGCAAATCTTCTTCAAATTGCTCTGCATTCAAATGCGAATGTGTATCAAACAACATAATACATAACTCCTTTTATATTGAAATCCAGTTTATTCTACAAAAATAAGTTCTTTAATAACTTAACGATAACAATACTACAATCTTAATGCAAAAATAGAGAATGTAAAAAGAAAAAAGACGTTTCACACATGTTACACGTGAAACATCTCTTTTCTTGTCTTAATTACTTGATTTTTGTACCATTTGGTAGATTTTGGTCAATTGATGCTAATGACAATACGCCATTCTCTTCACCCGCTAAAATCATACCTTGCGATAATTCACCGCGTAATTTTACAGGTTTTAAGTTTGTTACACAAATAACCTTTTTACCTTTTAGGTCTTCTGGCGAATAGAATTTTGCAATTCCAGAAACAACTTGACGCTTTTCTGTGCCTAAGTCTAGTTGAATTTTTAACAACTTGTCTGCTTTTTTCACAGGTTCAGCAGATAGTACTTCAGCTACGCGTAATTCTACTTTAAAGAAATCATCAATTGTAATTTCTTCTGCCTTCGGCTCTTCTTCTTTTTTCTCTTCTACTTTAGGGGCAGAGCTTTTCATTTGTTCTTTAATGTACTCTACTTCCACTTCTATTTCTAAACGAGGGAAAATCGGGTTTCCTTTTTCTACTTTTGTTCCAGCTGGAATACAGCCAATTGTAGATAGACTTTCCCAAGATTTATGAGCCTCATCAGTAAGGCCAAGCTGAGCAAACATCTTGCTTGGTGCTACTGTTAAGAATGGCATAAGCATAATACCTGTTTGACGAAGTACTTCTGCTAAATGAGCCATTACGGAAGCTAACTTTTCACGATCATTCTCATCTTTTGCTAATACCCATGGTTGTGTTTCATCAATATATTTATTCGTACGACTAACCAATTGCCAAATAGATCCTAACGCTACAGAGAACTCCATATTCTCCATTGCTTCTTCTACTTTTTTCAAAGTATCTTGTGCAAACGCTACTAACGTTTCATCAAATTCTGTTACATTTGCTTTAAATGCAGGGATTTCTCCGTTAAAGTACTTATCAATCATAGCTACTGTACGATTTAATAAATTACCTAAGTCATTTGCTAAGTCGTAATTAATACGCTCCACAAATCCTTCTGGTGTAAATACGCCATCAGATCCAAATGGAACTTCACGAAGTAAGTAATAACGTAATGCATCCAATCCATAACGATCGATTAATGTAACTGGATCTACTACGTTTCCTTTTGACTTACTCATCTTTCCATCCTTCATTAAAATCCAGCCATGAGCAAAGACTTTCTTTGGAAGAGGTAAATCTAATGCCATTAAAATTATCGGCCAATAAATTGTATGGAAACGAACGATTTCTTTCCCAACTAAATGCACATCTGCAGGCCAGAATTTTTTATATTTCTCTTCATTTGCTGTTCCATAACCTAACGCCGTAATATAGTTAGATAATGCGTCAACCCATACGTAAATAACGTGTTTTGGGTTACCAGGAACACGAACTCCCCAGTCAAATGAAGTACGAGAAACTGCTAAATCTTCTAATCCTGGTTTAATAAAATTATTAATCATTTCATTTTTACGAGACTCCGGCTGAATGAAATGTGGATTATCTTCATAGAACTTTAATAGTCTGTCGACATATTTACCCATTCTAAAGAAATAAGATTCTTCACGAACAAGTTCTACATCATGACCACTATCTGGGCTTTTCCCTCCAACTACTTTGTCACCTTCCATAATTGGATCTACTAATTGATGCTCTGTATAGAACGTCTCATCTTGTACAGAATACCAACCTTCATATTCATCAAGATAAATGTCACCTTGATCTACTAATTGCTTAAAGATTTTTTCGACAACATCTTTATGACGATCTTCAGTTGTACGAATAAAATCATCATAAGAAATATCCATCTTCTCCCAAAGCTCTTTAATTCCTGCAACAATATTATCAACATATGCCTGTGGCGTAATATTTAACTCTTCTGCTTTCTTTTGGATCTTCTGTCCATGCTCATCAGTTCCTGTTAAATAATGCACATTATATCCTTGCATACGCTTATATCGTGCCATCGCATCTCCTGCTACTGTCGTATAAGCATGTCCAATGTGTAATTTTCCACTTGGATAATAAATTGGGGTAGTAATATAAAAGGACTTATTTTCCTCTGTCATTGTTTTGGACCTCCCGAATAACCTCATATGTATTTATAAACAGTATATCAAAAACTCATATATAAAGTGAAACTTTAATCAGTGGGGTTTTTCTTCATCCCCACTGATTATTAGCCCACATCAATCGGGCTTTTACGAGCAGCCCGAATCTCACTTATCTTCTTTAAGCCAACCTAATTTTGAATTCTGGGTCTTAATGCTCGATATCTTTATCATCTATTGCTCATATTTCAAAAAAATATACAATCTCCACTTGAAATTTGTTATTTTTTTCTGAAAATATTGTAAATAATTGTGGAATTTCCTCTCAATCTATTATATATAAGAAATAAGAAATCTATAAATCTTTTTAAAAAATATAGAATTTAAGAATTGACGGAAATGTAAATGATTGGTATCATATGTCCATAGGGTATTTTGTCGAAAAATGACGAATCTAAAAATAGACTCGAAACTTATAAACTATTTATTTAGGAGGAAAAAAATTATGAAATCTACTGGTATTGTTCGTAAAGTTGATGAATTAGGTCGTGTAGTAATTCCAATCGAATTACGCCGTACTTTAGGTATTGCAGAAAAGGACGCTCTTGAAATCTATGTTGATGACGAAAAAATCATCTTAAAGAAATATAAACCAAACATGACTTGCCAAGTAACTGGTGAAGTATCTGACGGTAACCTTTCTTTAGCTGAAGGTAAAATCATCTTAAGCAAAGAAGGCGCTGAGCAAATCTTAAACGAACTTCAAGATTATATCGAAACAGCAAAATAAGCTTCTCAATTATGAGAAGCTTATTTTTTATCGACATGATAGATTTGATATACATCTCTTTTCGACAAATCTCGATCTTTAGCGACTGTTTTAATCGCTTCTTTTGAATTCATACCTTTTTCATTTATATAGTGTTCAATATGATCATATACTGAAAGAGATTCCCACCATTGTTCTTCTGGAGCAGGTTCTTCTGTTGAACCAGCTACTAAAATACAAAACTCACCACGTACTTCATTTTGCTTCGTCCACTCAATTGCTTCTTGAATTGTCCCTCGAATAAATTCCTCAAATTTTTTCGTTAACTCTCGACACAATACAATCTCTCTATTTCCCAACACTTCCTGCATCGAAATTAAAGTATCATCTAAACGATGAGGCGCTTCATAAAACATCATTGTAGTTTGTACATAACGAAGCTTTTCTAACTCCATCTTCCGTTCCTTTTTGTTTCTCTGCAAGAAACCATAGAAATAAAACTGCTTTGTTTCAAGACCGGATGCAATTAATGCTGTAAGGGCTGCATTTGCTCCAGGAAGCGGAATTACATGATATTGCTCAGCTACTGCCTCAACAACAATATCGTAACCCGGATCAGAAATACACGGCATACCAGCGTCACTAACAAGTGCTACATTCTTTCCATCCTCTAACTTCTCTAATATTCTCTTTCCACTTACTTCTTTATTATGCTCATGATAACTCGTGACAGGTGTTTCAATTTCAAAATAATTACAAAGTTTTTTCGTTTGTCTCGTATCTTCAGCAGCAATTAAATCAACTTCTTTTAAAATTCGGATTGCACGAAATGTCATATCTTCTAAATTTCCAATAGGAGTTGGTACTAAATATAAAACTCCCTTTTCATTTTGTTGAAAGCTTTTTTGTTGCCACATAGCGTTCTCCTTTTTGCATATATGCCTCTTTTTGTTTTCTCGTTAATTGCTTAAAGTAATACTCCGCTTGCATAGCTGTACGCTTATCATCATGGGTCTCTACATATTTTAAAACGACAGGAAGCCTGACGCGTGTATACTTAGCTCCTTTGCCGCTATTATGAGTCTGTATTCGTTTTTCTATATGGTTTGTATATCCAGCATAATAACTTCCATCAGAGCACTCTACCACATAAAAAAAATGCTTATTCTTCTCCATATAAAATTGAACGTATCTCCTTTGTATATTCGTTATTGTTCTCATATACAACGAGAGGTGGTAAAATTTTTAAATCTGCATTTCCATCCTTAATTCCTTCAATTAACAATGTATTTGCTTCTTTTCCAACCTTAGGATAAACAAATCGCACACGCTTTGGTTCAATTTTATATTTACGCATTAATGTGACAATGTCGAGTAATCGCCCTGGACGATGTACAAACGCCACTTTCCCACCTTGTTTTACTAACTGACTACTTGCAGATACAACATCTTCTAATGTACACATAATTTCATGACGAGCTATCGCTAAATGTTCATTCATATTTTTCTCTGAAGTTTGAGGTGTTTGAAAATATGGTGGATTACATGTAACAACATCATATTGATGACGTCCGAGTTTCTCTGGCATATCTTTCAAATCTCCATGTATGAGGTGAATTCTTTCTTCCAGCCCATTATATTGAACACTTCTTACTCCCATATCATATAAGCGTTCTTGAATTTCCACACCAGTAATCTTTCCTTTTGTTCTTGTACTTAATAGAAGGGGGACAACTGCGTTACCTGTACACAAATCAAGTAAATTCCCCTTTTGAATTGGTACCCATGCAAAATCTGCCAGTAAAACAGCATCTAAAGAAAAATTAAATACTGATGGGCTTTGTATAATCTTCATGTCTTGCGCTAATAAGTAATCTAAACGTTCATCTTCATATAAATTCATATACTGCTCCTTTTCTTACCCTTAACCTACCCTATTTCATGTATAAAAAATTACCTTTCCAATTATAATTGGAAAGGTAATTTCACTTTTTATTTAAGAATGACAGACAGAACAAACAATCTCCCTCTTTACGTACACTTCCATAATGTAGATTGCAAATATGAAAACCTTCTTGATACAGTCTCGCTAAATTGTCATAGCCTTCACCAATATCTGTTTTCGGCTTCACTTCTTTACGCTTTTGAGTTTTTTGTTTTTCTTTATTCTGCACTTCTTCAAAACGGTGTCGCAAATTGTTATTTTCCATTTTTATATGCTGGTTTTCTTCCAACAACTCTGCAAGATGCTGTTTTAACTCTCCCAACTGTTTGTATAAATGTCCAATTTGCTCTTCCATACTAGAAACCGATTCAAAAATATCTTTTTTCTCCACAAGCACCCACCTCATTAATCTGTGGTTTGACTCGAAACGACCCCTTTATTCACTAACTCATCTAACGTATATTCTACTATCCGTTCCTTGTCTACTAGTTCCACTTGAATTAATCTTTCTAAAATATTTAATCCGATCACACGGCCAGTACCATGCGGGGTTTGTATACGTTGATCTAAATCAGGAAGTTGTTCCTTTGCTGCCTCATATTCATCATTCTCATATTTTAAGCAACACATTAAGCGACCACATAAACCAGAGATTTTTGCAGGATTTAATGATAAATTTTGATCCTTTGCCATTTTAATGGATACAGGTTCAAAATCTCCTAAAAAAGTAGAACAACAAAGCATACGACCACATGGACCAATACCACCTAGCATCTTCGCTTCATCACGAACACCAATTTGTCTTAGTTCAATTCTTGTTCTAAAAATTGCCGCTAAGTCCTTCACTAGTTCGCGGAAATCAATCCGACCATCCGCAGTAAAATAGAAAATAATCTTATTACGATCGAATGTATACTCTACATCTACAAGTTTCATATCAAGATTATGCTCTACTACCTTTTGCTGACAGACTTGATATGCTTCTTTTGCAGCATGTTTGTTCTCTTCAACAATGGTACGATCATTTTCATTTGCAATACGAATAACCTTTTTTAGCGGTAATACAACGTCGTTTTCATCAACTTGCTTTTTGGTAATAACTACTTTTCCGTATTCAATACCTCTTACCGTTTCTACAATAACAAACTCATTTTCAGAGATATCGAACTGATTTGGATCAAAGTAATATACCTTTCCGGCCTTCTTAAAGCGAACACCTACTACATCATACAAAACGGTCATCCCTCCTGCAACCGCAACACTAACTGTTCGAACACAAGCTGCGCATTTACATTAGCGTTGATTCTATTTTTTGCCTCTAATATATTAAAGAGAGCTGATACAATGCGCTTCTGAGCATAGGAAAACGATTCAAACATCTCTTTCTGCTCATGAAAAACAAGACGATCTTCTTCTCCAAGTTGAACATATAGTAAATCCTTATAAATAAGGAGTAACATATCTAACCCTTGCTGTAATTGTTCTTTCTCTCCAAAGTGTTTTCCCCATTTTTCTTGTACAAAAAAAATAGAGGTTTTATCTTTTTCGAGCGCTTCACATAATTTTATCACTAAAGCTCGTGCTTGTGCAAACCATTCATCACTACATAAAGCTAAAGCTTCATCAAAACTATTTGTGAGTTGAGCAGCAAGTGTCGATAAAGATGCTGTAATACCTTCTTCCTGTAATCTTCTAATTAAAGATTCTGTAGGTAACGGTCTAAACGTAACAACTTGGCAACGAGATAAAATCGTATTTAAAATTTGATGACTTTGTTCAGTAAGTAAAATAGCGGTTGTATCACTACTTGGTTCTTCTAAAAATTTCAAAAGTGTATTTGCCGCATTTGCCGTCATACGATCTGCGTGCTCAATAATATATAATTTTTTATTTGCCTCTAATCCTGTTTTTGAAAACTCTTCTTGTAAATCATGAATTTGCTGCTTCTTAATAGATAATCCGTCTGGTTTTACAATATGTAAGTTAGGGTGGTTACCTGAATCAATTCGCTTACAATTTGTGCATACATGACAGGGCTCTACTCCATTCCGCTGAGAACAGAGGAAACTCTTTGCCATTTGAATTGCTGTCGCAAACTTTCCCGTACCTTTCCCTCCCTCTAACAAGTAAGCGTGGGATATACGCTCTTTTGCAATGCTATTCATCAACATTTTTACACCGATGGGTTGTATAGCAGAAAGCTGCTCCCACGTCTTCATCATAATGCATACCTCACTTATTTCATTCTTTCCTTCTATTATAACAATTTATCTTCTATAATCTGAACAACTTCTTCTATAAGTTTTTCCATCGGCTGATCAGCATTTACCAATACAATACGCTCCGAGAAACGTTCTACAACTTGTAAATACCCTTCGCGCACGCGTTTATGGAAAGAGATATCTTCCATATCTAGTCGATTTACTTCACGTCCTGCATCTTTTTCAATCCGAGCCAAGCCAACCTCAGGCTCAATGTCTAGATAAATTGTTAAACTAGGCATACAGTCCTCTGTTGCGAAACGATTTATTTCAAATACCTTATCCATACCCAATCCTCTTGCATAGCCTTGATATGCTAAAGAACTATCTATAAAACGATCACATAACACGAGATAGTTCTCATTAAGTGCTGGCATAACTTTTTCTACTAAATGTTGTCTGCGCGCAGCAGCATAAAGAAGCGCTTCTGTACGTGCTTCCATCATCGTATATTCTTGTTTATGTAAAATCGTCCTAATGTCCTCAGAAATTGCAATACCACCTGGTTCCCTTGTCGCCATTACCTTTTGTGCTTTTTGTTCAAAATATGGCAATAAGCTTTTAATTAACGTTGTTTTACCTGAACCTTCTGGGCCTTCAATTGTTACAAATAATCCCTTCATCCTAAAACCTACTTTCTATATCATACACTTTCATATATTTCGTATTACCTTGAAAACGAGCTCCTGCTCTCTCTAAATACATAATTTGCTCTTTATGCTCTGAAGTAATTCTCTCTCCATACATAACCAATGGAATCCCAGGTGGATACGGAATCACCATTTCCGCCGCTATCATTCCAACAGCCTCTTCTATAGATACTATCCTTGTTCCATATCTTTCTAGTTGTTTATACGTATACGGCAACGGAGAGAATTCACCTTTATAAGTATAACGAATAGATTCCCTCTTGTCTTTCACGTCATAATGTTGCAATGCTACTCGGATCATCTCTATAACCTTCATATACCCCTCATTTGCTTGCAGGGGTAAAATAAATAGGACATTGTACGGATCAGCCATCTCTGTATATATACCGACCTTTTCAAATACGGACTGTAATTCGTACCCTGATAACTGACAACGAGTTTGTACGGTAACCTTTAACTCGTCTTGCAACGGATATTCTAAAATGGCGATTTGGGGAATAGAACGTAACCGTTCCTTAAATCTCCGTAAAAACTCAACAATTTCACCATGACCTTCTTCTTTTATACGCGCCATTGTAAAGCGTGCTATATCCAAGGAAGCCATAATTGGATACGATGGACTACTAGATTGTAGCATACTTAAATAAGTAGTAACCTTCTCTTCGTCTACTAAGTAACTATTTATATGTAAATAGGAACCCATTGTCATTGCGGGTAATGTCTTATGTGCAGAATGCACTACAATATCTGCACCATATGTTAACGCTGATTTCGGGAATGGTTCTCCTAAACAAAGATGTGCCCCATGTGCCTCATCTATCAAAACAGGGATTTCATGTGCATGTGCAAAAGCGATGCTTGCCTCTAAATCCATGCCCATACCATAATAATTAGGATGCGTTAGAATGAGTGCTTTCGCATTTGGATATTTTCCAATTGCTTTCTTAATAATTTCATTACGAACTCCCACTGGTACGTTATAAGTTTCATCAATCCATGGATCTAAAAAAATGGGATTTGCTCCCGCTAGTTTTAAACCATTAATAATTGATTTATGACAATTTCTTTGTACAAGAACAATATCATGTTCCCCACAACAAGACAAAATCATCGCTAAGTTCCCGACTGTTGAACCATTAATTAAAAAATAACTTCTCTTTGTATCATACACTTCAGCCAATAATTGTTGTGCCTCATCTATACATTCAAACGGACTATGCAAATCATCTAGTCCTGCTAACTCAGTTACATCAATAGATAGAATATCTTTAAACTCTCTTATTGCCTTCTGAGGGAAGTTTAAACCATTCTTATGACCTGGGACATGAAAGGATAACGGCCCTCTTTCTTTAAACTCGATTAACGCCTCATATAAAGGCATATGATTTTGATTCATCTACATCTCTTCCTTATTATTCATTCTCCATCTATTATACAGAACAAAAAAAATAATAGGCATATGCCTATTTAAAAATATGATACTTCTAATTTTCGAAGTTGCTTTAAATAATGTATATATTTCGGATCATCTGTCTCTGTATTCACCATATCCTTTTCACATTCATAACATATTAAATTATTATAAACATATATACCTTCTTTTCTTTTTGTCTCACAAACAATACAAACTTCACTTTGTAATTTCATAACCTTCCCTCCCTATTTAAGTGAACCTATTTTATACTTCTAATCCTTAACAATTTCCAGAAAAATATACACCCATCTCTTATATAATATGATTAACTCTTGGGCAACGTGTTTGTATTACCATTACTTCTTTCCCATTCTTTTTAACAATACAAAAAAACACAAGTCAAAAGACTTGTGTTTTTAGTTGCTTGGCGACGTCCTACTCTCACAGGGACAAGGTCCCAACTACCATCGGCGCTAGAGAGCTTAACTTCCGTGTTCGGTATGGGAACGGGTGTGACCTCTCTGCCATCATCACCAAACTATGAAGGCATATTCCTTCAAAACTAGATAACATTGCTACATATTATATGGTTAAGTCCTCGATCTATTAGTATTCGTCAGCTCCACATGTCACCATGCTTCCACCTCGAACCTATCAACCTGATCATCTTTCAGGGATCTTACTAGCTTACGCTATGGGAAATCTCATCTTGAGGGGGGCTTCATGCTTAGATGCTTTCAGCACTTATCCCTTCCGCACATAGCTACCCAGCTATGCCCTTGGCAGAACAACTGGTACACCAGCGGTGCGTCCATCCCGGTCCTCTCGTACTAAGGACAGCTCCTCTCAAATTTCCTACGCCCACGACGGATAGGGACCGAACTGTCTCACGACGTTCTGAACCCAGCTCGCGTACCGCTTTAATGGGCGAACAGCCCAACCCTTGGGACCGACTACAGCCCCAGGATGCGATGAGCCGACATCGAGGTGCCAAACCTCCCCGTCGATGTGGACTCTTGGGGGAGATAAGCCTGTTATCCCCGGGGTAGCTTTTATCCGTTGAGCGATGGCCCTTCCATGCGGAACCACCGGATCACTAAGCCCGACTTTCGTCCCTGCTCGACTTGTAGGTCTCGCAGTCAAGCTCCCTTATGCCTTTGCACTCTACGAATGATTTCCAACCATTCTGAGGGAACCTTTGGGCGCCTCCGTTACACTTTAGGAGGCGACCGCCCCAGTCAAACTGCCCACCTGACACTGTCTCCCGGGTCGATAAGACCCGTAGGTTAGAATTTCAATACAGTCAGGGCGGTATCCCACCAGCGCCTCCACCGAAGCTAGCGCTCCGGTTTCAATGGCTCCCGCCTATCCTGTACAAACTGTACCAAAATTCAATATCAGGCTACAGTAAAGCTCCACGGGGTCTTTCCGTCCTGTCGCGGGTAACCTGCATCTTCACAGGTACTATAATTTCACCGAGTCTCTGGTTGAGACAGTGCCCAAATCGTTACACCTTTCGTGCGGGTCGGAACTTACCCGACAAGGAATTTCGCTACCTTAGGACCGTTATAGTTACGGCCGCCG
>NZ_CM127843.1:12500-27500 GCF_052805735.1 Bacillus sp. N6 | reverse complement strand
CGCACCACGTAACACATGATATACACCTTGATACTCTTTCATTTTTTCCATCGCGATTACATCTTTCGGTTCTTGCACGACACAAACAACTGATTGATCTCGATGCGAATCATTACAAATATAACAAGGATCACGATCAGTAATATGTCCACATACAGAACAATACGCTAAATCTCGCTTCGCATTTACAAGTGCTTTCGCAAAACCTAACACATCATCTTCTTTCATATCTAATACGAAAAATGCCAATCGAACCGCTGTTTTCGGTCCGATACCTGGCAACTTCATAAAACTATCGATTAGTTTTGATATTGGTTCTGGATAATGCATGTATCAATATCCTCCTAGAACATTCCACCTGGTAAGTTTAAGCCTTTTGTAAATTTACCCATCGTAGAGTTTGATAGCTCATCAGCCTTTTTAAGTGCATCATTTGTTGCAGCTAACACTAAGTCTTGTAACATTTCGATATCCTCTGGATCTACAACCTCTTCTTTAATCTTCACTTCAAGAATTTGCTTGTGACCATTTGCAATAACTGTAATCATTCCGCCGCCAGCTGTACCTTCAACTGTTTTTTCACCAAGCTCTTCTTGTGCTTTCGCCATGTCTTTTTGCATCTTTTGCATTTGTTTCATCATGTTATTCATATTTCCCATTCCGCCACGCATCATAATTAATTCCTCCTAATTATTATTACTCTTTTATTTCAATGAGTTCTTGTCCTACTAATTTCACTGCCTCTTCTATAAGAGGGTCTTCCTTTTTCTCCGGGCTTTCTTCAGACTCTCCACCTTCACGTTGTAAAAAGTCTTCACGGATTTTACCCCATTCACTTTTTGGAATGGCAATCATATTTAACCTTTTACTTAGCAATTCAAATAAAGCTTGTTCTACTGTATCCATAGCTTCTCGATTTTCGCTCGCCATCTTACAGTGAATCTCATATTGAAATGCTAAAACGTAAGTGTCATCTGAAGCTGCCACTGGTTCGCTATTTTCTAGTAGAACAGCAAACGCTACTTTGTTATATGATTTGAGTCTTCCTAACAACTCACCCCATACAGCTTTTAATTGTTCTAAATCTTGACGCTTCGCTTGTTTTAATACTTCATTTACACGCCCGACAGGAATCTTCATACTTCCTGTTCGTACGGGTTTTGGTGTTGCACGTGTCTCTCTTACTTCCTGTTGTACACCAGCTGGCACACCGTTCTTTTTGACTTGCTCTAACTCTTTCTCCAATTGCTGCATCCTGTTCATAATTGCTTGCAAACGATCAGTACCGTTTGCTTGCATCATAAACTGTTGACACAATTGCACCATAACAACTTCTAAGAAAATACGCGGATGATTTGTCCACTTCATTTCCTGTTGTCCCTTACTAAGGGTATGAATAATTTCATAGATCACTTCCGGTTGCATTTCTTCACTCAACTTACGGAATTGATCATCTACAATTACTCGTTCCAACATATGTTCTAGTTGCGGTGAAGTTTGATATAAAAGCATATCACGATAATAGTAAATGAAATCCTCCATAAAACGAACTGGATCCTTCCCTTTACTCATCATTTCATCTATGATCTGTAATGCTCTTGATACATCATTTTCACGTATGCATTCTACTAAATTGCCTAAGTATTGCTGAGAAACAGATCCTGTTACGGCCAATACATCTTCTGTCGTAACAATCTCATCACTATAAGATATAGCCTGATCAATAAGACTAAGCGCGTCACGCATACCACCTTCAGCAGCACGGGCAACAATTTGTAATGCTTCATCTTCCACTTGCGTACCTTCGTTTGTCACAACCGTTGATAATCTCTCAACAATATCATTCACTGATATTTTTCGGAATTCAAAACGCTGACAACGCGAAATAATTGTAGGCGGGATCTTATGAGGTTCTGTTGTCGCCAAAATAAAGATAACATGTCCTGGCGGCTCTTCTAAGGTTTTTAAAAGCGCATTGAATGCACCCATAGAAAGCATGTGAACTTCATCAATAATGTATACTTTATATTCTACAGCACTTGGAGCATATTTTACTTTATCTCTAATATCTCGAATTTCATCTACACCGTTATTTGAAGCCGCATCAATTTCTAATACATCTGAAATGGATCCTTGTGTAATTCCTAAACAAGAAGGACATTCATTACAAGGTTCAGCTACCGGAGCATGTTCACAGTTAATTGCTTTTGCAAATACTTTTGCAATTGTCGTTTTTCCTGTTCCCCTAGGACCAGAAAATAAATAAGCATGTGAAACTTTCTCTTGAAGAAGGGCATTTTGCAACGTTTTTGTCACGTGCTTTTGACCGACTACATCTTCGAACTTTTGCGGTCTCCATGTTCGGTATAACGCTTGGTATGACACGAAAATACGGCCTCCCTCAAAGGTTATTATCTCATTTATTATAACCCATTCTGTTTATAGATTCCAAAAGTTATTTTCTATACAAAAAACTCACCTTTGTATTAAGGTGAGTTTTGTATACATATATAACTGCCGTGCACCCTCCGTCGATTACGTACCATAAGCGTTACTCAAGCAGTTAGCTCGGTTCAGGCACTCCTGCGGCACACGAGAAGACCCGCTTATTGCTGCTTCCTTCCGGACCTGACAAGGTTCACGGGGTCCCGTTGCGCAGGACCCAAACGTCAACACCACTTACTTAAGGCAGACCTTACAGCAACATAACCTCGAGAGGGGATTCGGCCTCGCTAGAGCGGATTGCGAGTATAGGGCACCGCTACCTCCCCGCTTAGCACGGCAAAGTTAAAACCAATATTCGGTTGCCTTCATTAAAGGCATTATCAGTATAACTTGTTTCTTTATAAAATGCAAATACGTTAGTTCCCAGTATTTTTCTCTAATTTTTTTATCGCTTTTCTTTTTTTACGAAGCTCTCTAAAAAAGTTTGTTAACAACGTACCGCATTCTTCCTCTAATACACCAGATACTACTTCACATTGATGATTGAAGCGTTCATCTGTTAAAAGATTCATTAATGTCCCTGCACACCCGCCCTTCGGATCACTTGCACCATATACAACTCGCTTCACTCGTGATAAAACAATTCCACCCGCACACATTGGACAAGGTTCTAATGTTACATACAATGTTGCATCTTCTAAACGCCATGTCCCTAATTTTTTACACGCCTCATCTATTGCTAGCAACTCAGCATGAGCTATTGATCTTTGCTCAGTTTCCCTTAAATTATGGGCAACACTAATTACCTCACCATCTAACACTATAACTGCTCCAATTGGCACTTCCTGTATTTCCTCTGCCTTTTTGGCTTCTTCTATCGCTAATTGCATAAAATAAATATCTTGATCTTGTTCCATAACATAGTCCTTTCATTACAAATAAAGTACACTTATTTCCATTTACTACACAGGGGATAACTTTTACATATTCAATCCACCCTAAAAGAAAAAAGAGAGGGGATTACATATGAAAAATACCGCCTTGCTCATTATCGATATGATTAATGACTTTCAATTTTCCCACGGACCCATTCTAGCTCAAAAATGTGAGACTATCACAAACCCTATTTTACAATTAAAGAAAAAAATGAAATCCTTCGGCTATCCTATAATTTACGTTAATGACCATTATCAACTTTGGAGATCTGATATCGACCAACTTATTACTCATTGCACAAATAAATATAGCGAAAATATAATCCATAAGATTGCTCCAAGTTCTGATGATTACATTTTTATTAAACCACATTATTCCGCTTTTTATGAAACACCTTTAAATTCATTACTAGGTTATTTAAAAATAGAAAATCTAATATTAACAGGAGTTGCCGGAAATATATGTATCCTATTTACAGCTAATGATGCCCATATGAGAAATTATACATTGTATGTACCACAGGATTGTATCGCCTCTAACAACGACCAAGATAATATACATGCTTTAAAAATAATGGAAACTACATTGAAAGCAAATATAACATCGTCATCCAAAATAAAATTTAATTAATACATATATCTATTTTCTAACTTTTTATATCAAATTAACCCGCTCGCTTCCCTCTTGTGCTACAATAATTCTGTTTTGTGTTTTTAGTAGTCACGGTAAATCACTGATTGAAAGGAGGAAACAGCGTGACCGGAGTACCATTTATCACGGTTGAAGGACCAATTGGTGTTGGAAAAACTTCACTTGCGAAGGAAATTTCAACTCACATGCAACTCCACTTACTAAAAGAGATTGTTGATGAAAATCCCTTTTTAGGAAAGTTCTATGAAGACATCGACGAATGGAGTTTTCAAACAGAGATGTTCTTTCTTTGTAATAGATACAAACAATTAGAAGATATTAACATAAAGTATTTGAATCAAAGGAAACCAGTAGTAGCGGATTACCATATCTTTAAAAATTTAATTTTTGCATCCCGCACATTAAAAGACTCTCAATATGACAAGTACATGCAAATTTATCGTATCCTTACACAAGATATGCCTGTGCCAAACGTCATTGTTTATTTAACAGCTAGCCTAGAAACATTGCAAAAACGAATCGCCATGCGCGGAAGAGAATTTGAAAAAAACATGGATCCAAATTACTTACTACAGCTCACAAAAGATTATGAAACAGCAATGGATGCTTTTAAAAAAGATCATCCGGAAATACCAGTATTGAAATTTAATGGAGACGATATGGATTTTGTAAAAAATCCTGATGATTTAAACGTCATCCTATCTGCCCTTCAAAATACTCTCTGAAAGGAGTCGAAATAATAATGAATTTAAGGCAAAAATATGATATACCCAATGACGCAGTAATCACTATCGCCGGAACGGTAGGTGTGGGTAAATCAACTATGACAACTGCATTAGCTAATGCTTTAGGTTATCGCACATCATTTGAAAAAGTAGATTCCAATCCATACTTGGACAAGTTCTATGCGGACTTCACTCGCTGGAGCTTCCACCTACAAGTGTACTTTTTAGCAGAACGATTTAAGGAACAAAAAAGAATTTTTGAATACGGTGGCGGTTTTGTTCAAGATCGTTCTATTTACGAAGACACTGGAATTTTCGCAAAGATGCATCATGAAAAAGGTACGATGACGGAAACTGATTATGAAACATACAAAGGGTTATTTGACGCTATGGTCATGACTCCTTACTTCCCTCATCCAGACTTATTAATTTACTTAGAAGGTTCTTTCGATGATATTGTCGATCGTATTCAAGAACGCGGACGCCCAATGGAACAGCAAACGCCAATTGAGTACTGGAAAGAAATGCACGGACGTTATGAAAACTGGATTAACAACTTTAATTCATGCCCTGTATTACGCTTAAATATTAATGAGTACGATATTTTAAAAGATGGGGATTCAATCGAACCAATCATTAAAAAAATTGGCCATTTTTTAAAACAAACACGTAAACTTGTAAAATAAAAAACCCGTGCATATGCACGGGTTTTCCTATTAAATTACTTCTTCTTTGTTGGAGCAATAATTTCACTCTCAGGTTTTCCTGCGTTAATACGCTGACGAACAGTACTTGTACTAATATCGTATGCTTCAGCAATCTCTTTAACAGTCATTTCTTTCCCATTAATTACTGCCGTTAATACTTTACCTGTACGTTTTGGAGCCGCTTCTTTCTTTACAGCTGCTTTTTTAACTTGTTTTGGCACCTCTACTTTATTCGTAGCTGGTTTTACATCACAAGTACAACCACAAAGTTTACGGAATGTATCATCACTAATAATGCGTGATACGTTTGCACCACTGTTTAAAATTCTATTGTTCTTACAGACAGGACATTGTACATAATATAAAGTTTTTCCATCTAAAGGAAACGTTTGTATAATAAGATCCATGTTGACTCCTTTCATATCTATGAAGATAATCATCGGAATATGAGTGTGTAATAAGGACAAAATTACCTTACACCATACTTTATGATTGGTTTTAAAATAAAAACTCGTTACGTGTTGGTAACGAGTTCTCCAATCTCCACTTATATGCGCTGTTGTCAATTATATCTGGAGGAGGTAGAGGGATTCGAACCCCCGCGCGACTCTCGCCGCCTGTCGGTTTTCAAGACCGATCCCTTCAGCCAGACTTGGGTATACCTCCATATTGACATCAAATATAATATCAAAAGAAAAACAGTTAGTCAACCCTACTAAAATAAATTATGAGGAAAGGAAAATTTTACTTTCCCCTTCCTACATTACAGTACTGACAACGCTCATAATTACCAATCACTCATACCGATGAATGTTTAAATTTACTTAATAACTGTTTTTCCTCCCATATAAGGGCGAAGAACTTCTGGAATTATAATTGTACCATCTTCTTGTTGGTAGTTCTCTAAAATAGCTGCAACCGTACGTCCAATTGCAAGACCAGATCCATTTAATGTATGGACATGTTCTGGTTTTCCATTTGGCTCACGGCGGAAACGGATATTTGCACGTCTCGCTTGGAAAGCTTCAAAATTACTACAAGAAGAAATTTCACGATATGTGCCATAGCTTGGAATCCATACTTCAATATCGTATTTCTTCGCTGCTGTAAATCCTAAATCGCCTGTGCACATGCTCATAACGCGATATGGCAACTCTAATAATTGTAACACGCGTTCTGCATCATTTGTTAATTTTTCTAACTCTTCATAAGAATCTTCTGGTTTTACGAACTTCACAAGCTCTACTTTATTGAACTGATGCTGGCGAATTAAACCGCGTGTATCGCGACCAGCTGAACCTGCTTCAGAGCGGAAGCAAGAGCTAAATGCAGCATATCTTATAGGCAATTGCTCTTTATTTAAAATCTCATCACGATGCATATTCGTTACAGGTACTTCAGCTGTTGGAATTAAGAAATAATCTTCACTTTCAATACGG
This sequence comes from Bacillus sp. N6, assembly GCF_052805735.1. Lineage (NCBI taxonomy): Bacteria > Bacillati > Bacillota > Bacilli > Caryophanales > Bacillaceae > Bacillus > Bacillus sp. N6. The sequence continues at coordinate 20,597 of NZ_CM127843.1, read as the reverse complement.
AATGCATCTTCTTCAAACTTTGGAAGTTGTCCTGTTCCTGTCATACTTGCACGGTTTACCATATATGGAGGTAATACTTCTTCATATCCATGCTCATCAGTATGAAGATCAAGCATAAAGCTAATTAAAGCACGCTCTAATCTTGCACCAGCACCTTTGTAAAATACGAAGCGGCTTCCTGTTACTTTCCCAGCGCGTTCAAAATCTAAAATTCCTAAATCAGTAGCAAGATCCCAATGTGGTTTTGGTTCAAAAGTAAATTCTTTTACTTCTCCCCAAGTACGCGCTACTACATTATCATCCTCTGTTTCACCGACTGGAGCAGACTCATGAGGGATATTTGGAATAGATAACATTAATCTTTCTAAGTCTTCTTCAACTGTGCGAAGTTCGTTATCAAAATCCTTTACTTTTTCTCCAACCTCACGCATTTCTAAAATTAGAGCTTCTGCATCTTTCTTTTCGCGCTTTAATACAGAGATTTGTTGAGACACTTCATTACGTTTACTTTTTAATTCTTCTGTCTGAACAAGTAGTTCTCTTCTTCTCGTATCAAGTTCTTCAAAACGTCCGAAATCAGTTAGATCTTCACCTCTATGCTGTAATTTCGCTTTTACTTCTTCAAAGTTTGTACGTAAAAATTTAATATCAAGCATTATATACTCCTCCTTTTATTTTATAAAACACAAAAAACTCCCGTCCCTATATAAAGGGACGGGAGTTAACCCGCGTTGCCACCCTAGTTGAAAGCATTACCGCTTTCCTCTCAAGTAGAAATAACGGCTCTTCACCGGGAATGCTTACTAATCCAAAAGATGTTCCACATTCCATTCCAGGATGGATTCACAAACTGTTTCTATCGATTTCCACCAACCATCGACTCTCTATAAGAAACAACATTTGTTACTATTTCCTATCAACACGCTTATTTTATAAAATTGTTACCATCAATTTACTATAATCTTATACAAGTTGCAAGTTACTTATACAACTTTTTTCATTTTCGCTTCTTTTACCATTTCAACAAAGTATGCTGTTACACGATGATCATCTGTTAATTCTGGATGGAATGAAGCAGCTAAAAACTGATCTTGTCTTACCGCTACCATTCGGTCACCATGCTTAGAAAGCACTTCAACATTATCAGCTACTTCTACAACATACGGCGCACGGATAAATACACCAACGAAGTCTTCACCCACGCCTTCAATTGAAAGCGCAGCTTCAAAACTATCCTTTTGGCGTCCGAACGCATTGCGCTCAACTGTAATATCCATAGCACCAATATGTGCTTCTTCATAGCCAATAAGTGTTTTCGCAAGAAGAATCATCCCTGCACATGTACCAAACATTGGTTTACCAGACTTTGCAAATGTGCGAAGTGGTTCCATGAAAGCGTACTTATCAATAAGACGGCGCATTGTTGTACTTTCACCGCCTGGTAAAATAAGACCATCAATCTCTTCAAGTTGCTCTATACGCTTTACAACAACAGCTTCTGCACCACTTGCTTCAACTGATTTTACATGTTCACGAACTGCACCTTGAAGACCTAGTACACCGATTTTCACCATTTTAAAGTTCTCCTTTAATTACCATCCACGCTCTTGCATGCGTTGTTCTGGTAATAACGTTGAAATTTCGATACCCTTCATTGCATTACCTAATCCTTTAGAAAGACTTGCAATTAGTTCGTAATCTTCATAATGAGTCGTTGCTTCAACAATTGCACGTGCAAATCTCTCTGGGTTTTCTGATTTGAAGATACCAGATCCAACAAATACCCCATCAGCACCAAGTTGCATCATTAATGCAGCATCTGCTGGCGTTGCTATACCACCTGCCGCAAAGTTTACAACTGGTAAGCGACCAAGACGTTTAATTTCAAGTAATACTTCGTAAGGAGCACCAGTATTTTTTGCATATGTCATTAACTCATCTTCACGTAGACTCGCAACTTGACGGATTTCTGCATTGACTTGGCGCATATGACGCACTGCCTCTACAATGTTTCCTGTTCCTGGTTCACCTTTTGTACGAAGCATAGATGCACCTTCTGCAATACGACGTGCAGCTTCTCCGATATCACGGCAACCACATACAAATGGAACTGTGTAATCACGTTTATTTAAATGGTATACTTCATCAGCAGGAGTTAATACTTCACTCTCATCGATATAGTCTACCCCTAATGATTCTAATACACGTGCTTCTACAAGGTGACCGATACGGCATTTTGCCATAACCGGAATTGACACTGCACCCATAACTTCTTCAACGATTGTTGGGTCTGCCATACGAGAAACGCCACCTGCTGCACGAATGTCTGCTGGTACACGCTCTAATGCCATAACGGCAACTGCGCCTGCCTCTTCTGCAATTTTTGCTTGTTCAGCGTTAATTACGTCCATAATAACGCCGCCTTTTTGCATTTCTGCCATTCCACGTTTTACACGCTCTGTCCCTGTTACATTTGTCATGTACAAAAACCCCCCTAGGTGAATTGCTTTCCCCCGTTAAAGGCGAAAATTAAGAATACTCTTACATTCTACCACTAACTATCAGATGCTTGTCTACTACTTTTTCATAAAGTCGGTATGAAAAATAGGAATAAAAAAAAAGCCCCTACCATGAGGAGCTTCTAAAACCAACCTTTTACTGTATCAACAGCACTATTCCACATACCACTAAAGAATGAACCAATTCCGCGCATAGCACGAGTAAACCAGTTTGCTTCTTCTACTTCAGATGTTGTTACAAGATCCACTTGCAACGACTTACCAGTTAAAAATCCAGGGTCGTTTGTATCTTTTGGCGTAATTACCATTTGACCAAGCGCAGCTCCCTTTTTAATAGGTGCTTCTTGTCCCTTACTTGATTCTTTTAATTCTGTTTTATAAACATCTTTACTTCCTTTTGGCACTGGAAGTGAAATAGCTTGTTTCGTTTGAACTGCTACATCTTTATCTTTCGCATTTTCTACTCTTACTGTTTCTTGTCCTTTTACTGAAGAACCTTTTTTATACATTTGTTTCACTTCAAAGTTAGCAAATCCATAATCATATAGCTTCTTTGTTTCATCAAAACGTGCTGTATGAGAACTTGTTTTAATAACTACAGAAATAAAACGCATACCGTTTCTTTCAACCGTACCAGTGAAGCAATCTCCTGCTTCTGGAGTTGAGCCTGTTTTCAGACCATCTACGCCATCATATTCTTTAACTAAGCCCTTTAACATCCAGTTCCAGTTTGACATTGCAAACTTCTCTTTTTCTGGACGGAATTCTTTTTTAGGAATTTTTGCTGTATCTAACACTTTTGGATAATCTTTAATTAAATGTTGTGCTAAAGTTGCAACATCCTTTGCAGACATTTTATTTTCTTCATCTGCTGTTGTTCCTTCAGGGTGCATTCCCTTTAAATCTTTATTCGTTAAACCTGTAGAATTGACAAATTTATAATTTTTCAACCCTAGTTCTTTCGATTTATCATTCATCATTTTTACGAAATCTACTTCTTTACCTGCAATTGCTTCTGCTAATGCAATTGTTGCACCATTTGCAGAAAAGATTGCCATTGCCTCATATAACTCTTTTACTGTATAAGAGCCACCATTTTCTAATGCAACATTTGATAATGAAGCATCTTGTGAAACCTTATATGCATATTCAGAAACCTTAATTTTCTGGTCCCACTTAAGTTTTCCTTTATCCACTGCTTCGTGAACTAAATATTCACTCATCATCTTTGTCATACTAGCAATGGATAATAATTCATCTGCATTCTTTTGATATAAAATTTTCCCAGAATTCGCTTCTACTAAAATTGCCGCGCCTGCTTCAATGTTTAAAGCGGCTCCTGTTTCAGCTGATGCATTGCTATATGGCATAAAAATGCTACAAGCTAGTGTAAGCACTGTTACCAAAGCAATGAATCTTTTGCAAAACATACCTTTCACTTTTGCTACCCCCAATATCTATGTACTCACATAACCGTTATTCTAACATAATCAAAAAAAAATAGACAGAGATATCAAATCTCTGTCTATTTGTATATAAGACATTATAATGAGTAGTTTGGAGCCTCTTTTGTAATTTGTACGTGATGAGGATGACTTTCACGTAAGCCTGCACCTGACATACGAATGAATTGTGCATTTTCGCGTAAGAATTCTAAATCCTGTGCTCCGCAATATCCCATACCTGCACGTAAGCCACCAACTAATTGGTGAACCGTATCTGCTAAAGGTCCTTTATATGGTACTCGTCCTTCAATACCTTCTGGAACAAGTTTTTTATTTCCTTCTTGGAAGTAACGATCTTTACTTCCTTTTTCCATCGCACCGACAGAACCCATACCACGATACACTTTAAATTGACGACCTTGGTAAATTTCAGTTTCTCCAGGACTTTCGGCAACACCAGCAAACATACTACCTAGCATAACAACATGTGCTCCTGCTGCTAAAGCTTTAACCATATCACCAGAGTACTTAACACCGCCATCAGCAATAACTGGAATACCGTGTTTACGAGCTTCGGTTGCACAATCATAAACTGCTGTTAATTGTGGTACACCAACACCAGCTACAACACGTGTTGTACAAATAGAACCTGGTCCAATACCAACTTTAACTACGTTTGCACCAGCTTCAATTAATGCTTTCGTTGCTTCAGCTGTAGCAACATTTCCAGCGATAATATTTAATGATGGATATTTAGCACGAACTTCTTTTACCTTATCAATAACGCCTTTAGAATGCCCATGAGCTGTATCAAGTACAATTGCATCTACACTAGCTTTTACTAATGCATCGATACGAAGCATAGCATCAGCTGTTACACCAACTGCCGCTCCAACTAATAAGCGTCCTTGCTTATCTTTAGCAGAGTTTGGGAATTCAATTACTTTTTCAATATCTTTTATTGTAATCAGCCCTTGTAATACACCGTTATTATCAACAAGAGGGAGTTTTTCAATTTTATACTTTTGTAGGATCTTTTCAGCTTCTTCCAGTGTAGTACCAACTGGAGCTGTAATTAATTGTTCTTTTGTCATTACGTCAGAAATTTTGATTGAGTAGTCTTGGATGAAGCGCATATCACGGTTTGTAATAATACCAACTAATTTTCGCTCATCTAAATTATTTACAACCGGTACACCTGAGATACGATATTTTCCCATAAGATGTTCTGCATCATATACTTGATGTTCTGGAGTTAAGAAGAAAGGATCTGAAATAACGCCGCTTTCAGAGCGCTTTACTTTATCAACTTGCTCTGCTTGTTGCTCAATAGACATATTCTTATGAATAATTCCTAAACCACCTTGGCGAGCCATTGCAATAGCCATGTCAGCTTCTGTTACTGTATCCATTCCTGCACTAATTAACGGGATGTTTAGCTGTAAGCTTTCAGATAAAACTGTTTTAACACTTACTTCTCTTGGTAATATATCTGACCTAGCTGGTACAAGTAATACATCATCAAAAGTCAAACCTTCTTTAACAAATTTAGATTCCCACATAATTGTTCCCCCTATGATACCAGAAATTATTATTAGTAGCTTATCAATTGGTTAAAATACTGTCAAGGACGTATATATATGTTAGAATTTTTAGACAATAAAAGGAGCGTAATATATGCATCAAACATCTTGCACTTGGCAGCAGTTAAGTTTCTTTTTTTCATCTCAAAACGTACAACGTTATCTTGCCCGTTGTTATGAAAAATCCTCTATTCAGGATGCCGAAAAAAAAAGTTTTGAAAATTGTTATCCCTTTATTTATTACTTAGAACACGGGAAAAATTATTATGAATTATATAAGACAGCTCCATTTTCCATTCAACCAATGTTGTTATTTTATGGAATTAGCCAACTTTTTAAAGCATGTCTACTAACCATTGATCCTAACTATCCTGAATCCACTACTGTTTTAGCTCATGGCGTTACAACTCGCAAACGAAAAAAACAAGGGTATCAATTTTTAGAAGATGAGGTGAAGGTACAAAAAAACGGATTGTTTACTCATGTTGCAGAACAACTGTTTCACATGAAACACTTAGAAGCAGAAAAATTTAACATGTTAGAACTAATGGGAAATATTCCAGAATTACAAAATTTGTTCCGCTATAGTCAAAAAGGATCAACTTTATATAAAATCGATTCAACAATTAAAAATGAGCTGTCCTTTTCAGGAGACCTACTAGATCGATTACATATGACTAAAGAGAGATTTTCTCGCTACATTGAAACATCTTGTAAGCATTTATCAATGCAACATGTACCTGAGAAAACTAATGAATCGAATTTACTTTTTACGGCGCCAATTCAATCATGGAATCCTATGTACAGTACTCCTTTATACTATGAATACCTTACTAATACTTATTATTTACCACTTACAACTGATCCTAGAAATCCTAAACCAGTATTACCTGAACTCCTCGTTCATTATTTATTGCTCTATAATTTAAGCATGATTTCTAGATATGAAACAGATTGGTGGTATGACTTACTTGGAAGCTATGGCTCTGAAGATTATCCATTTATTTATCAATTTCTTAATATTTCTGCTCAAAAAATCCCTTACTATATTTCATCATTTTTACTAACAGAACCTAACCTATTTCATGGGAAATAAAAAAAACACAAGTCAAAAGACTTGTGTTTTTAGTTGCTTGGCGACGTCCTACTCTCACAGGGACAAGGTCCCAACTACCATCGGCGCTAGAGAGCTTAACTTCCGTGTTCGGTATGGGAACGGGTGTGACCTCTCTGCCATCATCACCAAACTATGAAGGCATATTCCTTCAAAACTAGATAACATTTGCTACATATTATATGGTTAAGTCCTCGATCTATTAGTATTCGTCAGCTCCACATGTCACCATGCTTCCACCTCGAACCTATCAACCTGATCATCTTTCAGGGATCTTACTAGCTTACGCTATGGGAAATCTCATCTTGAGGGGGGCTTCATGCTTAGATGCTTTCAGCACTTATCCCTTCCGCACATAGCTACCCAGCTATGCCCTTGGCAGAACAACTGGTACACCAGCGGTGCGTCCATCCCGGTCCTCTCGTACTAAGGACAGCTCCTCTCAAATTTCCTACGCCCACGACGGATAGGGACCGAACTGTCTCACGACGTTCTGAACCCAGCTCGCGTACCGCTTTAATGGGCGAACAGCCCAACCCTTGGGACCGACTACAGCCCCAGGATGCGATGAGCCGACATCGAGGTGCCAAACCTCCCCGTCGATGTGGACTCTTGGGGGAGATAAGCCTGTTATCCCCGGGGTAGCTTTTATCCGTTGAGCGATGGCCCTTCCATGCGGAACCACCGGATCACTAAGCCCGACTTTCGTCCCTGCTCGACTTGTAGGTCTCGCAGTCAAGCTCCCTTATGCCTTTGCACTCTACGAATGATTTCCAACCATTCTGAGGGAACCTTTGGGCGCCTCCGTTACACTTTAGGAGGCGACCGCCCCAGTCAAACTGCCCACCTGACACTGTCTCCCGGGTCGATAAGACCCGTAGGTTAGAATTTCAATACAGTCAGGGCGGTATCCCACCAGCGCCTCCACCGAAGCTAGCGCTCCGGTTTCAATGGCTCCCGCCTATCCTGTACAAACTGTACCAAAATTCAATATCAGGCTACAGTAAAGCTCCACGGGGTCTTTCCGTCCTGTCGCGGGTAACCTGCATCTTCACAGGTACTATAATTTCACCGAGTCTCTGGTTGAGACAGTGCCCAAATCGTTACACCTTTCGTGCGGGTCGGAACTTACCCGACAAGGAATTTCGCTACCTTAGGACCGTTATAGTTACGGCCGCCGTTTACTGGGGCTTCAGTTCAGAGCTTCGCTTACGCTAACCCCTCTCCTTAACCTTCCAGCACCGGGCAGGTGTCACCCCCTATACTTCGCCTTACGGCTTCGCAGAGAGCTGTGTTTTTGCTAAACAGTCGCTTGGGCCTATTCACTGCGGCTTTCCGTTAAGAAAGCACCCCTTCTCCCGAAGTTACGGGGTCATTTTGCCGAGTTCCTTAACCAGAGTTCTCTCGCACACCTTAGGATTCTCTCCTCGCCTACC
>NZ_CM127843.1:0-7500 GCF_052805735.1 Bacillus sp. N6 | reverse complement strand
TCCAGTTAAGCGTTGCAGACGCATATCTAAAATCGCTTGCGCTTGTTTCTCACTTAAACCGAAACGTTCCATTAAGCCTTGCTTTGCAATATCAGCCGTTTTTGAACTACGAATTAACGTAATAACTTCATCAAGATGATCTAAAGCAATTCGTAATCCTTCTAAAATATGGGCACGTGCCTCTGCTTTTTCTAATTCATAAGCAGTACGTCTACGGATTACTACCTTCTGGTGCTCCAAATAATGATATAAGTTTTGTTTTAAGTTTAGTACTTGAGGCTCTCCATTTACAAGAGACAACATATTAATACCGAAACTTGTTTGAAGTGCTGTATGTTTATATAGATTGTTTAATAGTACGTTTGCATTAGCGTCACGACGTACTTCCATGACAATACGCATACCATTTCGGTCTGATTCATCACGTAAATCTGTAATACCTTCAATTTTCTTATCGCGAACTAATTCTGCGATTTTTTCAATTAATCGTGCCTTATTAACTTGATAAGGTAGTTCCGTTACGATAATAGATTGTTTACCATTTGATTTCTCTTCAATTTCAACTTTGGCACGAAGCATAATAGAACCTCGTCCTGTTTCATAAGCTCTACGGATGCCACTTCTTCCTAAAATTAAACCTGCCGTCGGGAAGTCTGGACCAGGAATATATTCCATTAATTCCGCGATAGTGATATCTGGATTATGGCTTAATGCCAAAACACCATCAATTACTTCGCCAAGTTGATGCGGCGGAATATTTGTTGCCATACCAACTGCAATACCTGTCGTACCGTTTACTAATAAATTAGGGAAACGCGCTGGTAATACAATCGGCTCTCTTTCCGAACCATCGTAGTTATCTTGGTAATCAATTGTATTTTTTGAAATATCACGTATTAATTCCATAGAAATCTTAGACATTCTTGCCTCTGTATAACGCATTGCCGCTGCTGAATCTCCATCTACAGAACCGAAGTTACCATGCCCATCTACAAGCATATAACGTTGACTGAAATCTTGCGCCATACGTACCATTGTTTCATAAACGGCTGAATCTCCATGAGGGTGATACTTACCGATTACTTCACCGACAATACGTGCTGATTTCTTATACGCTTTATCAGCTGTAATTCCTAAATCATTCATCGCATATAAAACCCTACGATGCACAGGTTTTAATCCATCACGAACATCTGGTAATGCACGAGATACGATAACACTCATTGCGTAATCTAAAAATGAGGTACGCATTTCATGACTAATATTAATTTCTCGAATTCGTGCTTGTTGTTGATTGTCTGACATCAACGAGCACCTCCTCTTACATTTCCGTTACACATACATTGATTTATATGTAGAAGACAGGAATACTTAGATTCCTGTCATTACTCATTTAAATATCAAGGTTTTTCACGTATTTTGCATTCTCTTGGATAAAGTTACGACGCGGTTCCACTTTATCACCCATTAAAATTTCAAATGTTTCATCTGCTTCTATTGCATCTTGAAGGGAAACTTGAAGTAACGAACGTACTTCTGGATCCATTGTCGTCTCCCATAGCTGAGTTGGATTCATCTCTCCAAGACCTTTATAACGTTGAATTCCTGGTTTCGGCTGGGCTGGTAACTCAGCTAATATTTTTTCAAGTTCTTTATCATTATAAGCATATTGAATTTTTTTACCTTGTTGCACTTTAAACAAAGGTGGCTGTGCGATATATATATATCCACACTCAATTATTTGACGCATATAACGATAGAAGAACGTTAATAATAGGGTACGAATATGCGCACCATCAACATCAGCATCGGTCATAATAATAACTTTATGATAGCGTGCTTTTTCGATATCGAAGTCCCCACCAATATTTGTACCAATCGCCGTAATAATTGTACGAACTTCATCATTTGATAAAATCTTATCTAAGCGTGCCTTTTCAACATTAATAATTTTACCCTTCAGCGGTAAAATTGCTTGAAAATGACGATCGCGTCCTTGTTTTGCAGATCCACCCGCAGAGTCACCCTCTACGATATAAATTTCACTAATTGCTGGATCTTTAGAAGAACAATCTGCCAATTTCCCTGGTAAACTTGAAACTTCTAAAGCACTCTTTCGGCGAGTTAGCTCACGAGCCTTTTTAGCTGCTACACGCGCACGTGCTGCCATCGTCCCTTTATCTACAACCTTACGTGCAACATTGGGATTTTCCAGTAAGAATTTTTCAAAAGCCTCAGAGAATACTGACTCCGTAATCGTTCTCGCTTCACTATTTCCAAGTTTCGTCTTCGTTTGCCCTTCAAATTGTGGATTTGGATGTTTAATTGACACGATTGCTGTTAAACCTTCACGAACATCTTCACCAGTCAAATTACTATCCGCATCTTTTAAAATGTTATTTTTACGACCATAATCGTTAATCACACGTGTTAAGGCAGTTTTAAATCCTACCTCATGTGTACCACCTTCATACGTATGAATATTATTTGTAAATGAGTAAATATGATTTGTATATCCTTCGTTATATTGAAGCGCAACTTCAACTTGAATACCATCTTTTGAACCTTCTACATATACAGGCTCTTCATGAATTGGTTGTTTTGAACGATTTAAATGTTCAACATATGATTTAATTCCACCTTCATAGTGGAACTCTTTCTTTTGCTTATGTTCACGTTTATCTTCAATTGTTAATTTAATATTACGATTTAAAAACGCCAACTCACGCATACGAGTCGCTAGCGTATCGAATTCATATTCTGTCGTCTCTTTAAAAATTTCTGGATCCGGTTTAAAGCGAGTTATTGTTCCAGTCTTATCTGTATCACCGATGACTTTTAAATCTGCAACCGGAATACCTCTTTCGTATTTTTGGTAATGGATTTTACCATCACGATGTACAAATACTTCTAATTCTGTTGATAAGGCATTTACAACAGATGCACCAACACCGTGCAAACCACCAGAAACTTTATAACCGCCACCGCCAAATTTACCACCAGCGTGGAGGACAGTCATAATAACCTCTACTGCAGGGCGTCCCATTTTTTCTTGTATACCAACTGGAATACCACGTCCATTATCCGTTACAAGAATACTATTATCTTCTTCGATACTAACGTTAATTTCATCGCAATATCCTGCTAACGCTTCATCGATACTATTATCGACAATCTCCCATACAAGGTGGTGAAGTCCCTTCCCACTCGTAGATCCAATGTACATACCCGGACGTTTCCGAACTGCCTCTAGTCCTTCAAGTACCTGTATCTGACTTTCATCATATGCATTTTCTTGCATTTGTTTTTGTTCCATTGACACAAAGATCACCTACTTTTCCATTTAAACAGGGGTTTATGCCCTATCTATTTCACAATCTACCGTGCCGTTCGTTACATGAATTGTTTTCGCATCTTTTAATGTTTCGTGTTCAATTCCGTCGACACTCGTCGTTGTAACAAATGTTTGCACCTTTCCTTGAATTGTATTTAACAGATGTGATTGACGATAATCGTCTAATTCTGATAAAACATCATCCAGTAAAAGGATTGGATATTCTTTAACCTCTGAATAAATTAATTCAATTTCAGCTAATTTTAGGGATAGTGCGGTCGTTCGTTGTTGTCCTTGCGAACCAAAGACTTGAACATTTTTACTATTAACGAAGAATTGTAAATCATCACGATGAGGACCAATTAAAGTCGTACCACGGAAAATTTCACGTTGTTTCACAGATTGAAAACTTTCATAGTATACTTCTTTTATTTTCGACAAATCCATTGATTCTGATACATCTACACTTGGTTTATAGACAATTTCTAACTCTTCTAATCCACGGCTTATACCGCGATGAATTGGAGCTGCCCATTCCTGTAGCAAATGCAAAAATTCAAAACGTTTTTGCAGTATTTTTGCACCATGCTCAATTAATTGAAGGGTAAATACATCCAACATCGTTTCCTCATTCTTACTATTCCCTTGCATTTTTTTCAACAAGTGATTTCGTTGCGTGAGCACCTTTTGATATTGACTTAATTCATACAAATATACAGGAGCTATTTGTCCTAATTCCATATCTAAAAAGCGTCTTCTTACTTGAGGGCTTCCTTTTACAAGATTTAAATCTTCTGGGGCAAACATGACAACGTTCATCACGCCAATATATTGACTTAACTTTTGTTGTTCAAGTTGATTTAATTTTGCCTTTTTACCTTTTTTCGAAATATTTAATTCCAAAGACAAAGAACTGTTTCTTTTTTGTAATTTCCCTTTTATTTGACCAAACTCTTCATCCCAGCGGATAAGTTCGCGATCATTAGAGGTTCTATGAGATTTCGCCATCGCTAAAACATAAATAGCTTCCATCAAGTTTGTTTTCCCTTGTGCATTTTCGCCGATAATTACATTTACCTTATCTTCAAAGGAAAGCTCTAATTTTTCATAATTGCGATAGTTTTTTAATTGTATTTCTGAAATAAACAAAGGGCTCCCCCTTTATGCCTGAACTTGGAAAGTTCCGCTTCCTGGAATTTCAATAACATCATTCGCATATAGTTTGCGACCTCTTCTATTTTCAAGTTCGTTGTTCACGTACACTTCATATTCTTGTAAAAACCATTTTACAGCGCCACCTGTATCAATTACATCAGCTAACTTTAAAAATTGTCCTAGTGTAATATACTCTGTTGAAATTTTAATATGTTTCATAAAATCGCTCACTTTCTGAAAGTGTTCATTCTTTCATTGTACTAAATAAACTAACATTAGGAAAGTAATACCCAAAAATCAAATAAGGGCCACTAGCATCTTTAAACTAGCAACCCTTATTCCTTACCTAGTAAGTACGAACTGGTAAAATTAATTGAATAATTGAATCATCATTTACTGTACGAATTAAGAACGGTCTCATCGCCCCAGTAAAACTAACTTTAATCTCTGTACTATCCAAGGCTTTCAATGCATCCATCATATATTTTGCACTAAAAGATATTTTTAACTCTTCTCCATCTACTTTTTCACATTGTACTTCTTCGACAACTTTTCCGATTTCTGGTGAATTCGAAGAAATCTCTAGCATTTCTTGCTCTAAAGTTGATAATTTGACAACGTTATTGCGCCCATCTCTCGCTAATAGTGAAGCACGATCAATTGCTTGTAGGAATTCTTTTGTATTCACAAAAATATCCGTTTTACTCTCTGCTGGAATTAAACGTGTTGTATCTGGATAATTTCCTTCTAACAATCTTGAGAAGAATAATAAATGTTTTGTACGGAATAATACTTGATACTCCGTAATAACGATATCCACCATTTCTTCAGACTCATCTAGAATCTTACTTAATTCATTTAAGCTCTTACCTGGGATAACAACATTAGCTTGAAATTCATCTGCAATATTATGTCCTTCGATTTTCGCTTTTCGAAGTGCTAGTCTATGACTATCTGTTGCAATACAAGTTAACTCGCTGTTATATACCTTCCAGTTTACACCTGTCAAGATTGGTCTTGTTTCAGAAGTAGAAACTGCAAATACAGTTTGTCTGATCATATGCTTAAGTAAATCTGTTGGTATCTTAAATACATGATGTTCTTCAATCTGTGGTAATAACGGATATTCTGCAGAATCTAAACCATTTAAGTTAAATTCTGATTTTCCAGATTTTATTTTTGTCATAAAATGATTTTCCACAGAAATTTCGACAGTATCTTTAGGTAGTTTTTTTACAATCTCACTAAAATATTTTGCTTGTAAAACAATGCTTCCTGATTGAGCTATTTCCACGATTTCTTTTCCATTTTCTTCGACTGGAATAAACGATTCAATAGAAATATCAGCATCGCTTCCTGTTAATGTAACCCCTTCTTCAGTAGCTACAACTTTAATTCCCGTAAGGATAGGGATTGTTGTACGAGAAGAAACTGCCTTCATTACATCTTGTACACCTCTTACAAGATAGTCTTTTTGTATTGTAAAACGCATAAAGAAAAACCTCCGGTAAGTATAAGATTTTATTTAATTAATAAAGATAAAAAATAGTAGTAATAGTAATAGGGCTTGTGGATATGTGGATAACCCCTTTGAAGGATGTAAAAACAGTCTATCTACATGTGGATAGACTGTGCGTAAAACAAGGTAAGTTATTCACACTATTCAGCTACTACTTTAAAATACCATTAATTTCTTCAACTTGCTTTTGTAATTGCGTATCGGTTTTTAGTAGTTTAGAAATTTTTTCATGGGCATGGATAACTGTTGTATGATCACGTCCACCAAATTCTTCACCTATTTTTGGTAAAGAGGAATCCGTAAGTTCGCGTGATAAATACATTGCAATTTGGCGAGGAAACGCAACTGATTTTGTGCGTTTTTTCGCTTTAAAATCTTCTAATTTTACTTGATAAACGTCTCCGACAGCTTTTTGAATATCATAAATAGAGATAATTTTCGGCTTAGAATTTGGAATAATATCTTTAAGTGCTTCAGCTGCTAAATCAGCATTAATATCTTTATTAATTAAAGATGAATAAGCTACAACTCGGATAAGTGCACCTTCTAATTCACGAATATTTGAATCAATTTGATTTGCGATATAAAGCATAACTTCATTTGGTATATCAAGCCCTTCAGCTTTTGCCTTTTTGCGTAAAATTGCAATTCGTGTCTCTAAATCTGGCGGCGTAATATCTGTAATAAGTCCCCATTCAAAGCGAGAACGAAGACGATCTTCTAAAGTTGGAATTTCTTTTGGTGGTCGATCACTAGAAATTACAATTTGTTTACTTTCTTCGTGTAATGCATTAAATGTATGGAAAAACTCTTCTTGAGTTTGTTCTTTTCCAGCAAGAAATTGAATATCATCTATCAATAAAACATCTACGTTGCGATATTTATTACGAAAATCAACAGCTTTATTATCACGAATAGAGTTAATAAATTCATTCGTGAATTTTTCTGATGATAAATATACAACTTTTGCATTTGGATTATGTTCAATTACATAATGACCAATTGCGTGCATTAAATGCGTCTTTCCAAGCCCAACTCCCCCATAAATAAAGAGTGGATTATACGCTTTAGCTGGCGCCTCGGCTACAGCTAATGAAGCTGCATGGGCAAAACGGTTACCAGAGCCGATAACAAATGTATCAAATGTATATTTTGGATTTAACATGCTCTGTGGTAAATGAGCTGAATCATCTTGTGCTGGATTCCGCTTAACTGGAGGAAGATCAATGTCCTCTTCCGATTGACTTTGGGGAATAATAAAGCGAATTGCTAATTTTGCCCCTGTTAAATCGTATAGTGTTTCCGAAATAAGTTCTGAGTAATGAGATTCTAGCCAGTCACGAGCAAATTCATTTGGAGCTGTAATCGTTAATACGTCTTTCTTCAAGTTATGAGCCGTTGTTGATTTTAACCATGTTTCATAACTAGGCTTGCTTACCTTTTTTTCTAATTCTTTTAAGGCACTATTCCATAAATCAGAGATATTTTCCAA